>JAGZRA010000045.1:0-8629 GCA_018381885.1 Parahaemophilus parainfluenzae
TTACGCTCAAACTCAAATTCTTTGAGTTTCTTATCAAGGTTGTATGCCATAATCTACTGCCAAATCACTTCTTGATGAATAATTTTACGCTGCCAATAACCGCACCATTCATTGTTATCGTTGGTGGTTTTCAAACATCGACTTAATACATCAATAAACTGTGCTTTATTTGAGGTACGGCGATTGTCCTCACGGTAGGCAATTTCATTAGCATAGTTAAGTAAGTATTCGTTGCTGATACGGTGAACTTGTCCGTAGTACATACGTTTGAAACGACTGAACAAACTTTCTGCCTGATTGTTTGTGACACCTAAGTCGCTACGATACTCTTCTTTATGATTAACGGTGCGTAAATCATAGTAAGGTAACAAGACATCATAAGCCGTACTTTCATCAGTATTAATTTGCGTATTCGGTTTAATGAACTTATCGGCAAAACTTTTCACTACCGATTGCGATTCTGTATGTGCCACAAAAACGTGAGAGCGTTTTGCCCCACAATGCAGCACATTACTGGCTTTTTCTTCTGGCGAATAATGCTCACGAGCAACCATTACACAACGTTTATCAGGATTCTGATTTTCCTTTAAGCGATAGTCAATGCGGTCAGATTTCTTGTTTGCTTTACGTGGTGCAGGATGAACATAAGTACCGTCCATATCAACCACACCTGAAAGGGGTTTCATATCACGACTTTCCAATAATGCCTTGCGGAATTTATGTGATAAAACAAATGCCGTGCGAGGATTAAGTTTTGCATTACGAGCTAATTGAAGGGAAGATAAGCCTTTGACGGCATTTACCCATTCCATTAAAGCATAGAGATAAACCTTAATCGGTTTCTTGCGATTAGCAAAAATGGTGCCAGAAGTGACGCTAAAAGTGTGAGTACAATGTTTGCAGCGCCATTGTTTACGTGTAGAAATATAATAAGGCTTGTGTTGTACCCCACATTTAGGACAAGTGATTAACTCTTTTCCACCCCATCTTAATTCACAAAGCAAATCATACGCTTCTTCTTCCGAGAGTTGTGCAATCTCGTAAGAAGAAAGCGTGCGAGCTTTACTAGAAAGTAAGAAATGCTGGGTCATCGTCTTGTTTAAAATTTATGTTAATAGAGATTTTAAATATGCTCAAACGTGATAAAATACGTTTAAACCAAAACAAATATACGCTCATTTGCGTAGTTTGTCAATTGTAAATTGAAAATGGAACGCTCAAATGTGTATATCAGAAAGATTAAGACAAGTTTGTGAAGCTAAAAATTGGAAAATTAAAGACTTCGCAGAACAAACAGGAATCGCTTACCGCACACTACAAGGTTATGTCGGTGGTGAGCGTGAGCCAAATGCAGAAGGTATGACTGGCATTGCCAAAGCTGGCGTGAATTTGAATTGGCTTGTGAGTGGTGAAGGGGAAATGTTTCAGATTGCAACGCAAGAAATTGCGATGTCAGAGCAAGAAGAAAAATTACTCAACAACTATCGCACGATGCCTGAAAACTTAAAAGATGCTTTTTCAATTTCTTTTAAAGAAATTTCAGAGAAACAGTAATTATTACTTGACACACAAACATAAGGATCAAAAAAATGTTTAACGCAACGCAACGCAACGCAACGCAACGCAACGCAACGCAACGCAACGCAACGCAACGCAACGCAACGCAACGCAACGCAACGCAACGCAACGCAACGTTTATAATCAATTTTTATCAAGTAAATTTGAGGTGTAAAATGAAAAAATACACCTTAGAACTTGATGGACAACGTGATTTTTATCAAACTTACTTACCTCGCGTTGATAAAACCTTATCTTTGGAGCAAATTATAACTGATAATACCGATGGCGTATTAAATGGTAATTTGTTAGAATTTAAGCTTAATATTAACGATCTAAATAGCGTATTATTCCAATCAATTAAATACCTTTCATCTATGCGGATCAAAGGTAAATCAATCCCTGCCAATATTTTATTAATTTCACTTAATACGAATAAAGCCTACCAATTTTATTCTCAAGATTACTTACCTTTTATTGAAAAAGTTTATACATTAGGAGCATCAAAAGAAAATAATGGTTTTCAAGGAAGTGCGCCTATTACAACATTTGATTTAAATGAAGAGGTTGAGAGAGAAAATTTCATTAAGATTTTAAAAAGTAATAACTACACCAAAATCAATTTAGATGAAAACTGTATAGTTGGATGGGGAGAGCGTTTTTACCGTGAAAATCCAATGGCAAAAAAATCAGATTTTATTGGAGAAGAAGGAGGTAAAGTAAATATTATTGGTGAAATCCGTAAACCGAATAAATTAAAAAAATTTATTGAACCTTATGAAGGGGAAGATAATATTAAATTTCGGTATTTAATGGATAAGCTTAATGACAACCTTACTCAAAAAAATTTAGGAGCATTTTATACACATAAACTGTATGCTCAAAAATCATTAGAATTAGTCCGTGAAGCGATCAAAAGAGTACCTGAAGGTAATGATTATGTCATTATTGATAGGTGTGCTGGCACAGGTAATTTAGAACAGTTTATGACTGATGATGAATTATCACATACTATTGTTTCAACGGTTGAATATTATGAATATAAAGTATTATTTGAACTACTGGGTGATAAGGTTAGACATATTATTCCTCCAACAGAAGAAAGTGATACCTTCAATGCAGGGCTTGTGCGTGGGGCGGATGCATTATCGGAAGAATATATAAATAGCAAGCTCATTAAGCAATATATAAACAATCCTAAATGCACAATAATTTTATTTGAAAATCCACCTTATGCAGAAACAACAAGTATTGAACATCAAAAACAAAAAGCTGGTAAAAAATCATCTATTTGGAAAAACAGCTTTGTCGTTCAAGAGATGAAAAAAGAGGTAAAAGGCACCGCATCTAATGATCTAGGAAACGCCTTTATCTGGTCTGCATTCAAGTATTATTTAAGACAACCCACTGATAGTTATATTGTGTACTCTCCAGTAAAGTACTGGAAAGCTCAGCATTTAATCAGTAAAAAATTTTTAAATGGCTTTGCATTTAATCGCCGGCATTTCCATACAAATATTGATGCTTGTATCATGGTTGCTTTATGGAGTAACGAAGATGATTTAAAAACTACATCATTTGATTTACAAGCATTTAATATTGACAAAGAACAAATAAAAAATGAGGGAAATATTAAAATTGAACGTATCTTTAATTCTTATAGTGAAAAATATTTCGATACAAGAAAATTTATAGATGACGAAAATTCTGTATTATGTGAATTAAATGGAAAAGAAATTTCTTCTGGTAAGAAAATAAGAATTAAACCTTTATTTAATGAAAATATATTAGGTTATATGGCAGTGTATAGCTCAGGTTTTGATAATCCTGATTTGCATTCATCTCTTTTGATAGCTGGAAGATATGATGGTAACGGTTTTTTTCTACGGAATGATAATTTCATGGAGAAGTTGCCAATGTTCGCAGCTAGTCGTTATATCACTTATAATCGTTTTTGGACTGAACGAGCAAGAATTATGAAATCTGCTGATGGTGCAGATTCCTATTTGCAAGCGGTAAAAAATGGCAAAATTTTTACAATGCTGCAAAAAATCCTCTTGTTTACCTGCCTTGAAACACAAAACCATATGCGTACTTTTACAGGTTCTGATGGCAGATTTTATCGTAATCAGCTTTGTTTAGATTGTTCAAATGGCAATACCCTAGCGAAAGAAAAATTGGCTAACTTTATTCCAAATGAACAAGAACAACAACTATTAAAACAATGGGATTTGGTGCTGGAAAACGCAAAAAAGACAGCTAATTATGATAGAACACTGACTTACGGAGTTTATCAAATTATTGATGAACTTAATACGAGTCATAAAGATGAAAAAAATAAGACTGTATATGACTATCCTGAACTAAATGGACATCTCAATACATTAAAACAATTAGTCAAAAAATATTATCTTGATGAAATTGTACCTTTCTTATTTGAATATGAGTTCTTAAAGTAATTTTTATAAGGCGGTTTTACCGCCTTATAACTTTTTGAAATAATGTTTTACCAAAGAATAAGCTCACAAATTTTCTTATGACAGTACGGTATTCAAGGCATAAACGCTTTGAGCTGACTTGAGATTTTCAAGTGGGCGATTTTTTGCATCTAGCATTTAACAAACTCGAATGCCTTGTACTACACAAGGAAATTCTTAATTACTCAACATTTATGGTTTTATGTACTAGTTCATTAGCTAGTAATAATTTGCTTTAAAAGCCATACCTAAAATAGAAAGGGTTAATATAGTTACTTTCTCTATTGCAAATTGATCAAATTTTGATCTAGAATACTCTCACTTTTTTAAAGTAAATCTTCTCGTTTGTTTTTTCGGGAAATTTCCCATTTTTAT
Organism: Parahaemophilus parainfluenzae; assembly: GCA_018381885.1. Lineage (GTDB taxonomy): Bacteria > Pseudomonadota > Gammaproteobacteria > Enterobacterales > Pasteurellaceae > Haemophilus_D > Haemophilus_D parainfluenzae_AH. Next base: position 4,410 of record JAGZRA010000045.1, read on the forward strand.
ATTTTTTGTTCAACCAATTTAACAAGAGAAAAACGGCTTATTGGGTAATAAGCTATTGTTTTTTTTTATGTATGTTGAACAAATAAATGAAAAAGAATAAAAAAATATCTCCATATCTATCTGCGGCACTTCGCAATTTATCTATCTCTGCGATCTATGATTTATCTGATACCGAAATACTCATTCTTCTAAAAAATGCTCGTTGGGGAAATTCTCATTGTTTTCATACTGTTCAATGTCCTCGTTGTCATATTGAGCATAAAGCCTATTTTATTTCTTCTCGTAAGCAATGGCAGTGCAAGCATTGCCAACATCGTTTTTCTGTAAAAAGTGGTACGATTTTTCAGCACACTAAACTTTCCCTAAAAAAGCTACTGTTATCGGTTTATTATTTCACTATCAATAGTAAAGGGATTTCTGCTCTTAACTTATCTCGTCATATTGGCGTGCAATATAAAACGTCATGGGCATTACTACATAAATTTCGTGAAGCAGTCGAAAAAACGCAAGATTACACACCACTCACGGGCATTATTCATATTGATGGTTGTTATGTGAATAACTACCTTCGCCCCAAAAATTTTAAACATAAGCGAATTGATAGACGTAAGAGATGTCACCAACGTAAAGATAAATCCTGCGTTATGGTTTTCCGTCAACAAGCTACAAATCAGGAAATAATAAAAGGAGCCGACCGCACTCTCGTTGCATTAGTTAAAGAGGAAAATGCTGATGATATGCTTGCTTTAACACATCGCTTAGTCGCACCAAAATCTACAATTTGCGCTGATGAAAATCCTGCTTATGATGGCTTGGCATTTCACTATGACTTATGTCGCGTAAACCATTCGCAAGAATATTGCTCGATTGACGGCACCACCAATAACCTAGCAGAATCCTTCTTTGCAAGATTTAGAAGAATGATTATGGGTGTGTATCATAAGATGGGAAATAATTACATTATGCACTATGCGAATGAAACCGCATGGCGTGAGGATTTTCGTTACCAGTCAGATAAAGACAAATTCGACAACGTACTAAAACGCTGTTTGAAAGCTAGACCTTCACGAGATTTAACTGGTTACTGGCAGGGAAATAAGAAACCTGCGGCAAAATTCGGATTGGAAAGTTTATGTTTGGAAGCCTCAAACGATAATCAATATTTAGCCGTAGCCTAATTTAAAGTAACAAAAGGAACTCTTATGGAAACAATGATATATAGATCACTCAACGTGGATTTAAAAGATAGATAGAGAAATAAAATGCCGATTAGTTTATATAAACTAATCGGCAAAAAGGACAACAAATTCTAGTTAGGTCTTACCCATTTCAGCATATATCTATAGCCAACTTTAGGGTTTTTCTCTAAATACGAAAAACATTTAGATACACTATCAAACTCAAGAACACTTTCGCTTTCGATAGGTCCTTTTAATTTATCTAAATTTTGGCAAGTTAATTTAGCTTTTTCATGATAGTCATGTTTTGCGTGAAGTAACTCAACTCTAAAATGAATAGACCTAATAGGTTCTTTTACATCAAACGCTAAATGAGGAGAGGATTTTTCATCACTATCGTCAATCTCCATCAACAAATGAATAATCTCACAAGAATTGTAAAGAAGCGTTTCTTTGAACCCTAAAGATACTTGCTTACCCATTTCACCATCTTTTAGTTCATTATCCTTTACTTTACCAACAGATTGAAGCTCTGAAGATATTTCAGGTAATTTACTTCCAGTCCATACAAAATTATGAGTAAAGCTATTCATAAATGGTCTTTTAATTTGTATATGCCTAAATAACTCATATCGAATTTGCTTACCATCTGACGTAGAGTATCTAGCGAAAGATGCTATAGGTAACACTCCATTTGGGTATCGTTCACCAATAATTTTTCTAGCAACTCTATAGGTCTGATAAAAAACATATACCAATAAAAGTATTATTAAAGTAAAAATCACCCATGCTTTTGATTCATCCAATTGGAATATAGATAAACCGAAAATAGTAAAGAGTGCACTAATAATAGCCAGAGAATTAAAAACGATATTAGCAATTTTTTTGAAAGGCATAGTTAGCTTGCATCGCCACCCATAACACACCTCCATTTTTGAGGATATTAAACAAAGAAAGCTTACTTTAACCTAGTAAGCTCAGTGAAATAGCGAATTTCCTTGACCTGAAGTATAGCAGACAAGATCAAATACTCAAATACTTTTTACCGTTCTAAGCTGTTTAGCAATAAAAAAAATTTTACGACTTGTAGTGATTGCCATCTTTGAAATGCAATTTACCGATGAAGTCTATGAAACCGAAGATGGGAAACCTTATCAGATGCTTTCGATTATTAGCAGTTTTGCTGAAGATAAAATCTATCTACGTTGCCCGACTAAAATTAGAGAACACCTCACCCAACCTGAATACGTTACTCTCTGCGAACAGGCTTACCCTGCAATGATGGAACAAATGCTACTAGAGGAGCAACGAGAAAGACTGTTTAGAAGAAAACTGAAAAGCGAGTAATGGAAAAATAAGTAGAATTCTGTAAAATACATTTATAAACAATAATGCCCTTATCTAAATAAGGGCATTTTTGTGCGGTCTTGTTTAAATTTTGGTCTTTGTGCAACTGCTACATAATACCGGAGATTTTGACCGCACTTTTGTTATGTTTTAATCCTTGATTAAATACAATAATCGTTTAATTCCACAGGCATTTTAGCTTGCAATAAGAATTGTTTGGTACGCTCTTGCTGTGGACGACTGAAGAATTCAACCGCGGTATTTTGTTCAACAACTTGACCGTTTTCCATGAGAATCACACGATCTGCCACGTCTTTGGCAAAATTCAATTCATGAGTGACGATAATCATTGTCCAGCCTTCTTGTGCGAGCATTTTGAGTGCCTGTAACACTTCACCGACGAGTTCTGGATCGAGGGCAGAAGTGGGCTCATCTAATAAGATAATATCGGGTTTAACGGCTAAAGCTCGGGCGATGCCGACGCGTTGCTGTTGACCACCAGAAAGTTGAGATGGATATAAATCCGCTTTGGCTTTTAAACCCACTTTTTCCAATAATGCCAAGGCTTTTTCACGTGCAATCTCTTTCGGTTGTTTTTGCACAACCACCATGCCTTCCATCACATTTTCGAGTGCAGTGCGATGGGGAAAGAGATTGTATTGTTGGAACACCATTGAGGAACGTCGACGTAATTTTAGTTCATCGGATTTGCTGATCTTTTTGCTGAAATCAATGGTTAAGCTTCCATCGGTAAATGCTAATACCCCTTTTTCTGGGCGTTCGAGCAAATTTAAACAGCGTAAAAAAGTCGTTTTACCTGAACCTGATGGACCCAGAATGGCCACCACTTCACCTTTATTAATTTCAAAATCAATGCCTTTTAATACATGGTGGCCATTAAAACTTTTCTGAATATTCGTGACTTTTAACATAACCAGTCCTTATAAATGGCGAGAAAGGCGTTTTTCTAAACGGGTTTGTCCCATCGACAGCACAAAACAGAATACCCAATAAATGAGAGCTGCTTCACTATAAATTAAAATAAACTCATAGTTTTCAGCTGTGATGTTTTGCGCCACACGGAATAACTCCGCGATCCAAACAAGTGATGCCAGAGACGTATCTTTCACCGTGCTAATGAATGTGTTTGATAGTGAAGGGACGGAAATACGTAAAGCTTGCGGCATAATGGTACGAACGAAAGCTTGTGTGTAATTCATGCCTATCGCATAAGAGGCTTCCCATTGACCTTTAGGAATCGCAAGAATAGAGGCCCTCACTGTTTCAGCTGCATAAGCACCAATATTAATGGAGAATGCAATAATCGCTGTCGGAAAAGGTTCTAGCTTGATACCAACTTCAGGTAAACCATAGAAAATGATGAAGATCTGTACCAACATTGGTGTGCCGCGAATAATTGAAATATAAGTGCGGCAAATGCCCTGCAGAATTTTGGTCATTAAATTGGGATGTGGCAACGTACAAATCACAGCCACAATAACCGCAATGAATAAACCGCAAAAGAAGGAAATGACCGCTAGGGGAATCGTATATAAAATTGCCCCTTCCATCATAGGCCAAAACGAGCTGATTACATAATCAGCTCGTTCTGTGGTCATAAATGGAAGGCTGGCTAACCAATTATTGAGTAATGTCATCGCCAAACCATTTGATTGAAAGTTGTTTTAACGTGCC
>JAGZRA010000001.1:0-181923 GCA_018381885.1 Parahaemophilus parainfluenzae
CTGCAATTTCTTTCTTTTCGGTTTCAATTTCTTCAATCGCTTCTTCAAGCGCATTTTCCAAAGTTGATTTTTGTTTTGTCATTGACTATTCTTACCTTTTGTACATAAAAGATAAGAAAATGTAGCAGAAACAACAAATTAAATCTTTGTGCAACTGCTACATAATACCGAATTTTGTGAAGTTTTAAAACTCATTAAAATTGACCGCACTTTATATCTGGACATTTAAAATACATTCTACTCAAATATCAATCTATCCAATACTTTTGAACTCGTACTTGTTGAAATATTGACGAAATTACCATCGCTTATTTCTAGCTTCAATTATCAAAACTAAAGTTGCCATTGCAGCAGACATATTTAACCAAAAAAATGCTGTTTTCTTAAAATCAGAAAAAGAATAATCATCAAGCTTTAGAATAATTTCAAATAAACTATATATGAATGTAAAAGATGTAAAACAAATAATAAATATAATTACCCAAAATATAAGATATTGAAGTAATAGCTTAGTTTTCAATATTCCTCCCGATATATAGGCTCATTATTAAATATATTACTACTTTAGCTATGTTCCAAGCCACTGCTAATGGCTAGATATGATGTTGCATTGAGTTTAAGCACAAAGTGCGGCCAAAATTGACCGCACTTTTTTATCTTTAAGAATCGACTTATTTAATCACGCCACATGCCATACGTGGGCCGCCACCGCCAAGTGGAGCTGGATGATCTGAGTGGTTATCGCCACCAGCGTGAATCATAATAGAATGACCACGCACTTCATCTAATTTTTTAAGACGTGGCGCTAAAACAGGGTTAGTTGCTGTACCATCATGTAATACAGTTAAAGCCGGTAAGTCACCTAAATGAGCATCATCTTGCCATGGATAACCATGTTGTTTTGCACCTTTAGGATCCCAGTGACCACCAGCCGCTAAACCCGCTGTTAATTTACCGTCTTTTTCTTTTGGATCACAGCTTGGATTTTCATGAATGTGGAAACCATGTAAACCTCCAGCTAAACCTTGTAGATTTGGTGTAAATACTAAACCATAATTTGATTCAGTAATGGTTACAGTCCCTACATCTTTGTTACCATTTGCAGGATCTAATTGTTGTACTTTTACTTCGATTGAAGGACCTGCTGGTTTTGCCATATGGTCATGTGCATTTGCCACGCCAGCAGCACAAATCCCGCTGATTGCTAATGCTAAGAGAGTTTTCATTTTCATCATAAGCTCCTTTACTTTAGAAAGACTCAAACTGATTCTACCTAAATACCAATAAAAAAATAGTGGTTTATATTAAGTATTTGACAATTAAATTGATTTGATTTTTCTATCAATCAAACCTATCCGCCAATAAAAACTGCAATACCGCATCCATTCTTAAATGCGGGATGCTTTCACCTTGCTGTAAAACTTGAGGTTCAAAGGAATCAAAATCAAAAGATTGTTTTGACCAGAACTCTGCACTAGGTAGTTTACTTGGTACAGATCCTGGATAAAGTGTAATCAGCTGCTTATCTAAAGAACGTACACCTTGAATGGCTCTGATTTGTTTACCGTTTTGATTAACTAAAACTTGCTTTGTCGCTCGAATCGCAGCAATTGCTGTGTATTCTGTATCAATTCCTTCAAATTCTACATGACGACCGCCTTCTTGCACCAATTGGCGCATCAGGCTAATTAAGTTTTGAATTTGATCTGTCGTGATATGATCGGCTTTTGTTGCCACAAACATGAGCTTATCAATATTCGGGGAAAACAAGCGATTAAGTAAATTGCGTTTGCCATAATGGAAATTTTTGAAAAGCTGATTAAGCCCTGTTTGCATATCAATAAAAGCTTGTTGGCTATGATTCAGTGGCGTTAAGCAATCCGCTAGAATCACTTGGCGATCAAAAGTAGAAAAATAATTTTCATAAAAGCCTTTCACCACCTTATTACGATAATAATCATATCGCTTATTTAGCACGGCAAAATAGCTATTGGATTTCGCCTCTCTTTTTAGTTTTTGCCATTGCTCCTCGGACAAATGCAATAACGGGAAAAATTGTAATACAGGTGCACCTTCTAATTCTCCAGGCAAGACAAATCTACCTGGTTGAATAAATTGCATTCCTTCTGCTTTGCAGGCAAGTAAATAATCAGTATAAGATTTTGCAATCTGCGCTAAAACATCTTCATTGACGACCGCACTTAGGTCGAGTTTTTTCAGTTTATCCAACCAATCTTGCGCAAACTGTTGGCGAACACCCGATGTAATTTTGGCTTGTTCGAGTGACCATTGTTGAAAGTCTAGATTCAGCAGAGGTAAATCCAATAGCCATTCACCAGGATAATCAAAAATATCCAAATATAATGTGCCACGTTCTTTAAAATGGCGAAGTAAGCCCGATTGGCGTTCAAAACGAATAGCAAGACGTGTTTCACTTACCCCTCGAGTAGATTGGCACCATTGTGGTGGATTATTCATTAAATCATTGAGATTCGCTTCATAATCAAAACGTGGAATACTTAAATCCTGCTGAGGCACACGTTTTACCGCTAAAATAGATTGATTTCGGGCAGCCTCAAATAGAGGAAGATGTGCATTTCCCTCTTGATTAATATGTAACAATTGATTAATTAAGCTTGTAATGAAGGCTGTTTTACCGCTTCGACTTAGTCCTGTCACAGCCAAACGTAAAGTGCGGTCAAATCCACGATTGATTATTTGATTAATTTCCCGATTAATTGATTTAAACATATCCTAAAAATCCAATAACTAGCCATTTTTGCCAAGATATTTTACAATTCACTCAATTTATCACAAAACGGTCTTTAATAATAAAGCTATGTTACGTCGAAATGTCACTTTTTGTTTTTTATTGTGTGGGTTGAGCCAAATTAATCTGGCACAAGCCGCGCCAAGCATACCCAAAATGTTGACAGAAAACGGCTTAACATACTGCACGAATGCATCGGGTTTTTCCTTTAACCCGCAAACTGCTGACGCTGGCACCAGTATGAATGTGGTGACGGAACAAATTTATAACAAATTGTTTGATATTAAAGATCATAGTGCAGCGCTTGTTCCGGTGTTAGCACAATCCTATTCTCTTTCATCTGATGGTAAACAAATCCTCATTAATCTTCGTAAAGGGGTGAAATTCCATCGTACCCCTTGGTTTACCCCTACACGTGACTTTAATGCAGAAGATGTGGTCTTTTCGATTAATCGTGTTTTAGGGCATGATACTTACCTACCAACACTTTCAGATGATGTGGTCACCTATAAAAATCCACAATATAGAATCTTCCATGAGCAAGCCAAAAAGGTACACTTTCCTTATTTTGAAAGTATTAAGCTGAATCAAAAAATTAAAAGTATCACAGCAACGAATCCTTATCAGGTTAAAATTGATCTGTTTGAACCCGATGCCTCTATTCTTTCCCATCTTGCCAGTCAATACTCTATTATTTTCTCGCAAGAATATGCGTATCAATTAAGTGCGGATGATAATCTCGCCCAATTGGATACGCATCCTGTTGGCACGGGCCCTTATCAAGTGAAAGATTACATTTATAACCAATATGTTCGCTTGGTTCGTAATGAGGATTATTGGAAAAAAGAAGCTAAAATTAAAAATATCATCGTGGATCTTTCTACGGATCGTACGGGACGTTTAATAAAATTCTTTAATAATGAATGCCAAATTGCTTCTTACCCTGAAGTTAGCCAACTCGGTTTATTAAGCGAAAAAGATGATCGCTATTATCTGCAATCTACAGATGGAATGAACTTGGCCTATTTGGCTTTCAATTTCCAAAAGCCATTAATGCAGGATAAAACCATTCGCCAAGCCATTTCGCAAAGCTTGAACCGTTTTAGAATTGTGCGAAATATTTACCACAATACAGCAACGGTGGCGAATAACATTATTCCTGAAATTTCTTGGGCTTCGGCAATTAATACGCCTGATTTTCCTTATGATTATCAGCCTGCAGAAGCAGAGAAAACATTACGAGATAAAAAACTCACGTTAAATATGTGGGTGATGAATGAAGAACAAGTGTATAACCCTGCTCCAATTAAAATGGCGGAGCTCATTAAATGGGATTTAGCCAAAGCCGGCGTGGATGTTAAAGTGCGGTCAGTCACACGGACATATTTAATCGAACAATTACGCAAAGGCACAGAAGATTACGATTTAATCTTAACGGGTTGGCTTGCTGGAAACCTTGATCCTGACGGGTTTATGCGCCCGATTTTAAGTTGTGATACGCAAAATGAAATCACGAATTTATCAAATTGGTGTAATCCTGAATTCGACAAGATGATGAATCGTGCGCTGGCGACCAATCATTTATATGAGCGCTCTAAAGCATATAACAATGCACAAGACCTCATCTTAAACGAATTGCCTATTGTGCCAATTGCAAACGTCAAACGACTTTTGGTCGCTCGCGGCAATGTTAAAGGAATTGAGATGACTCCATTTGGTAGCATTAATTTTTCTACCTTGTATTTCATGAAAAATAAGGAGAATAAATAATGCTCGTTTCAGCGATCCGTCATGTGATTTGGGTAACCATTTTATTATTGATTCTGTCCGTATTAAGTTTTGTGATTTTAATGCGAGATCCGCTCAACGCCGATCTTATCACAAATAACATTTATAGTGCTTATTATCATTACCTTACATCATTGTTACAGGGTGATTTAGGAATTACCTATAACGGCGGAGAATCCTTAAAAGATTTAATTTTTACGGTATTACCACCCACATTAGAACTCTGTTTTACTGCGCTCTTATTAGCTTGTATCTTAGGTATTCCTCTCGGTGTATTAAGTGCGGTCTATAATCAACGTGTTTTTTCACGTACATTGCAGAGTATATCCAATGTTGGTTTGTCTATTCCGATTTTCTGGTTTGCACCAATTTTGCTTTATGTAGCAGCGATTCAAAGCTGGGAGATCGCAGCTATTGGGCAATATAATTTACTCTATGAAATCAAACCTATCACGGGTTTCCCTATTATTGATGTGTGGTTTGTGGATGTGCCTTACCGAACTAAAATCATACAAAATGTTTTACAACATCTAGCCTTGCCTACATTAGTGCTTTGTATTCTGCCGACCATGGAATTTATCCGCATCATTCAGCAACGAGCTGATTACTTACTTCAACAAGAATATGCTAAAGCAGCAGCAACACGTGGCTGGTCGAAATGGACGATTTTAAGACGTTATGTTTTCCGCAATACTTTTCCATTATTGATTCCACAACTGACGCGAGTCTTTACCTTAGTATTAACGCAATGTATGTTGGTTGAGACGGTATTAGGTTGGCCAGGAATTGGACGTTGGTTGATTGATGCCGTAACCCAACAAGATTACAACAGTATTTCTGCTGGTGTCGTGGTAATTGGTATTTGTATCATTATTATTGATACGTTCGCCAAGTTGCTCATGTTTGTGTTAGATCCATTGAATAAGAAGGGCTGGTATGCAAGATAGAGAACCTGATGAATTTCGCGAAAGCACCTCCTTCTTTCAGATTTGGTTGCTTTTCCGTCAGAATCGCGTGGCATTATTCTGTTTCTATTTATTTTGTCTTCTGATTTTGACCGCACTTTTTCCTAAACTCATTATGCCTTATAGTGAAAGCATGGAGTTTGTCGGAGAAGAACTCATGCCGCCATCTTGGGTAGAAAAAGGTCGTATTGCTTTTTTCTTTGGTACCGATGATCTTGGTCGTGATGTACTCAGTCGATTAATTATGGGGACACAATATACTCTCGGTTCCTCTCTTTTAGTGGTCATTGCTGTGGCAATTATTGGCGGCGCATTAGGTATTCTTGCCGGTATGTCAGAAGGGATTAAATCTCGTTTCTTAGGTCATATTTTTGATGCGTTTTTGTCTATCCCCATTTTGCTGATTGCTATTATTATTTCTACGTTAATGGAACCGAGCTTAATAAATGCCATGTTTGCCACTCTGTTGGCTATTTTGCCGTATTTTGTCCATGCAATTTATCAAGCGATTCAGCAAGAACTAAAGAAAGACTACGTACTCTTACTGAAATTAGATGGTATTTCAAACTGGGAATTATTAAAAACGACAATCTTGCCGAATATTAGTGTCGTCTATACACAAGAAATTTCTCGAGCATTTGTGGTCGCTATTTTAGATATTACGGCTCTCAGCTTTATTTCTCTTGGTGCACAACGTCCAATGCCAGAATGGGGTGCAATGATTAAAGATTCGTTAGAATTAATTTATCTTGCCCCTTGGACAGTTTTATTACCAGGCTTTGCTATTATTTTCACCATTTTATTAAGCATTATTTTTACTAACGGATTGTGTAAAGCAATCAATAAATATTACGAGTAACCCATGGCGCTGTTAGATATTCGCAATCTTAATATTGAAATTCAAACACCAAACGGTCGCATGAAAATTGTGGACGGCGTCAATCTTTCGCTAAATGAAGGGGAAATTCTAGGACTTGTCGGTGAATCAGGTTCAGGTAAAAGCTTAATCGCTAAAGTAATCAGTAATTCCATTAAAGATAACTGGATTGTCACGGCTGACCGTTTTCGTTTTAATGATATTGAATTGCTTAAACTGACACCGAATCAACGTCGAAAAATCGTTGGAAAAGAAATTTCAATGATCTTCCAAAACCCATTAAGTTGTCTTGATCCAAGTCGAAAAATTGGTAAACAGCTTATCCAAAGTATTCCAAACTGGACCTTTAAAGGTCGTTGGTGGCAGTGGTTTGGTTGGAAAAAACGTCGTGCGATTGAATTACTGCACCGTGTAGGGATTAAAGACCACCAAGATATTATGGCGAGTTATCCTAATGAGCTCACTGAAGGTGAAGGCCAAAAAGTGATGATTGCCGTAGCAGTAGCGAATCAACCTCGATTATTAATTGCGGATGAACCCACTAATTCTTTGGAGTCCATTACGGCATTGCAAATTTTCCGTTTGCTTTCAAGTATGAACCAAAACCAAGGCACGACAATTTTATTAGCCAGTAACGATCTTAAAAGTATCAGTGAATGGTGTGATAGCATTTCCGTTCTTTATTGTGGGCAAAATACAGAGTCTGGGCCGACCGACCAAATATTAGAAATGCCTCATCATCCTTATACACAAGCATTGCTTTACTCTGTTCCGGATTTTAGTCGTCCCTTAGGTTTTAAAAGCAAATTAGGGACATTAGAAGGCACTGTGCCGATTTTAGAACAAATGCCGATTGGTTGTCGTTTAGGACCTCGCTGCCCTTTTGCTCAGCGTGAATGTATTCAAAAACCAAGCCGATATCGCATTAAACAACATGAGTTTTCCTGCCATCATCCGATTAATCTTCGAGAACGGCAGTTTAAGGATAAAATTGCAACTTCACCGCTTACGCTCAATACCGAATCAAAAGGAAACGAATAATGCCATTATTACAAGTGGAAAATCTCAGTAAAACCTTTGATGAACCCGCAAAACTTTTTGGTTTCGAGCAGTTTTATGCGGTAAAAGACGTCAGCTTTACGCTTAACCGTAAAGAAACGCTTGCGATTATCGGTAAAAATGGTTCGGGTAAATCGACCTTAGTAAAAATGATCGCAGGGATAACTCCCCCTGCTTCAGGAAAAATCTTATTTAATGATTTACCATTACAATTCGAAGATTTTCACTATCGTGCGCAGCATATCAGAATGGTTTTCCAAGATGCAAATTCAGCGTTTAACCCGCGTTTAAATATTGGACAAGCCTTAGATGCGCCACTACGATTAATTACCGATTGGGATGAAGAGACTCGCAATGAAAAGATCTTTAAAACGCTCTCATTGGTAGGGCTTTATCCTGATTATACGAATCTGAAAATTAAACATCTTTCGGTCAGTCAAAAACAGCGGATCGCCTTAGCTCGTGCGCTGATTCTTCAACCTGAGATCATTATTATTGATGATGCATTGAGTACATTAGATACCTCTGTGCGTATTCAATTGCTTAATCTGATTTTAGATTTACAAGAACATTTAGGCATTTCCTATATTTATGTTGGACAAAATTTAGGCATTATCAAACATATAGCAGATCAAGTTTTAGTAATGGATGAAGGTGAAATTATCGAGTCTGGCACACCAAGAGAGATCTTTACCAATCCTCAAAATAACATTACTCGCTTACTTGTAGAAAGTCATTTTGGTCAATTGCTTGATGAAAATGCTTGGCAAACAACTACTTCCTAATTCCCTTTAAAATAAGTTAGGCATAGACATCTCAAAAAAACGTCTTTAAAATTGACCGCTCTTTTCACTCTTTTTAACAAAACAGGAAAGCAATTATGCAAGCGTTATTAAAACTTACTAACTTTGTGAGCAAAACTTTCGCATTATGGGCGATTGTTTTTGCTCTTCTCGCCTTTCTCTTCCCAGAGCAATTCAAAATTTTTGCACCATACATTCCTTACCTGTTAGGTTTGGTGATGTTTGGCATGGGGATTACCTTAACTTTCGCTGATTTCAGTGAAGTGGCTAAACACCCTAAATCTGTATTAATTGGGGTAGCAGGGCAATTTATTATTATGCCAGCTATCGCATTTGGATTAGCAAAAGCCTTTGATTTGCCTGCTGATTTAGCAGTTGGTGTGATTCTTGTAGGTTCTTGCCCGGGTGGTACATCATCAAACGTAATGACTTATTTAGCGAAAGGTAACACCGCGCTTTCTGTTGCTTGTACCACAATCTCAACCTTGCTTTCACCAGTATTAACCCCTGCTATTTTCTATGTATTAGCAAGCCAATGGTTAGATATTGATGCCGGTGCAATGTTTATGTCTGTATTAAAAATGGTGTTGTTCCCAATTTTCTTAGGTTTAGTTGTTCGTGCACTCTTCAAAAAACAAGTGGAGCAAGCAAGCCAAACTATGCCATTAGTGTCTGTTATTTCTATCGTTTTAATCTTGGCAGCCGTCGTAGCAGTAAGTAAAGATAAGATTGTAGAATCTGGCCTATTAATTTTCAGCGTGGTGGTTTTACATAACTGCTTAGGCTATTTAATTGGTTACTTCGCGGCAAAATTATTTAAACTTAATACGGCGGATAGTAAAGCAGTAGCAATTGAAGTAGGTATGCAAAATTCAGGTTTAGGTGCTGCACTGGCAGCCGCTCATTTCAACCCAATTGCCGCGGTACCTAGTGCTTTATTTAGTTTCTGGCACAATGTATCGGGTCCAATTTTGGCAAATATTTTCTCCAATATCAAAAATGAAAAATAAACTAATTGGATAAAAAAAGGGCGGAATATAATTTCCGCCCTTTTTTATACTTCACGAATTACTTCACTGAACCACAATTTAAACAATATAAATACTGCCCTTTCGGATCATTAAATTGAGTTAACACATTCAGTTGTTTTTTCACTTGATGCACTTCCTGTGGCAATCCCAACCAATTTGTCAATAGCGCTTGACCTTTTTGTTTAAGCTTGCGATCTAATTTAGCGAAGAAACTATTATCTTCATCCACCAACCATTGCACACTAAAATTATCCATGTATTTATCGGGATGTTGATTAACTAGTGCGACTACTTTATCAATGGCTACATCAATATCGCCTAATTCATCCACTAAGCCATTTTTCTGTGCATCTTGCCCTAACCAAACTTGGCCCTGAGCAATTTTATCCACTTTATCTTTTGATAATTGACGACCACGGCTTACCACATCTAAGAAACGCTCATAACCATTTTCGATGCTAAGTTGATAAATATCCTGTGTATTTTTACCCAATGGACTTAACGCTGACGTTTCCGCAAGATCCGTTGTCGCTACACCATCAGTACTCATTCCCATTTTTTTGATTGTATTTTCAAAGGTTGGGAATAATGCAAAAATCCCGATTGAACCCGTAATCGTATTTTTATCTGCCACAATATAGTCAGCAGTTGAAGAAATCCAATAACCACCAGATGCTGCCATGCCCCCCATTGATACCACAACAGGTTTGCCTGCTTTTTGAAGATTTTCGGTTTCCTGGCGAATAATTTCTGATGCAAATGCACTGCCACCCGGCGAGTTAACACGGAGAACAACCGCCTTCACTTTCTCGTTATTGTAGGCTTGTCTCAATAACTTCGCGATGGTATCACCGCCAGCTGATTCTTCATCGCTTTCACCATCAATAATTGTCCCTTCGACATTCACTACCGCAACAATATTTTTTTCATTTGGATCTACAGAGAAACGATCACCTAAATCAGATAAATAATCTTCAAAATCGACTAATTTGGCTTTGCCCTCTTCACCTTGACCAAAAAGTGCGGTCAATTTTTTATCTAAATCCAATCTTGTCGCAAACTGTGTCACTAACTGACGTTTTTTCACATAAGCCGTTTCATCACCTTTTAATGCTTTTAAATCACTAATGTATTTTTGTGCATTGGGTAATACATCATTGGCGGTAATATGACGATTAACCATTAGTGTTTGCATATAGTTTTGCCACATGCCGCCAAGCCATTTTTGCATATTTGCTTTTGCTTCTGGCGACATATCATCACGCAAGAATGGTTCTACCGCGGACTTATAAGTCCCTACACGGAAAATATGAGGTGTGATTTCAAGTTTTTCGAGCATTGATTTAAAGTAAAGGTTTTCCTGACGCAAACCTTGAATACCGACTTGCCCAATCGGATTGAGATAAATGTCATCCGCAAAACTCGCAAGGAAATATTGTGCCTGCGTGTAATTATCAGCATAAGCAATAACTGGCTTTTCTGACTCTTTGAAACTTTGAATCGCTTTTCCTACATATTCTAATGAGGGAAGATCGCCCCCTTCAAAGTCATTTAAATTCAGTACTAAACCACGAATGCGTTCATCATCTTTTGCAGATAAAATACTTTGTACCACATCAAAAGTGGAATATTTATAAGAGACCTTTTCATTATTTAAACGTTGAAATTCCTCTTGCCAACTCAGCATATCTTCCGTGTTATCTGCAAGATAGCCTGTTAAATTTAAATATAATGCGCCTTGATCGCCTGATAAAACTTGGCTTTTCTTACCATCACTAAAAAGACTGACAAGCACAATCAACGCTAAAACAAACAGTAAGAACACAAAATTCATTACAAGATTTCGGATAAAATTGAGCGCTTTACAACAAAATTTCAATACGCTTAAGATGATATTCATGCGAAATTAAGCCTTTAAAACAGAAATAAAAATTGTGCGTAGCCTATCATAAAGTCCTATGAAAAACTATGCTATAATCAACCGCACTTAACTAGAAGAAGGAAAATACTATGGATGCATTAACCCTTTTAACACAACGCAAATCGAATAAAAAATTAACGGCACCAGCCCCTAGCCAAGTGCAATTAGAACAGATGTTTCAAGCGGCTTTACATGCCCCTGATCATGGTAAACTTGAACCTTATCATTTCGTGGTAATCCAAGGCACAGGTTTAAGTAAATTGGAAAGCTTACTCAAAGCGGCGGTGACTGAATTTGATTTAGGTGAAGAACGATTAAAAAAAGCAGAAAACTTTGCACGCCGTGCGCCAATGGTCATTGCGGTGATAGCTAAAATTAATCATGAAGTGAAAAAAGTACCAGGTTGGGAACAAATGCTTACTGCAGGTGCAGCAACTTATGCGATTCAACTTGCAGGCAATGCATTGGGTTTTGAAAGTTTTTGGGCAACTGGTCCTCTCGTTGAGGGACGTGAATTACGTGAAGCATTTGGTTGTGACAAAAATGATAAGATCGTTGCCTTATTACAAATTGGTACCGCAGCTGAAAAATTAGAAAGAGACTGTAAACCAAAAGATTTATCACGTTTTGTGAGCCATCTATAACGATCAAAAAAGGCGGAGATTTCCGCCTTTTCTATTCATGTTATTCAAACTCGCCTTCTAATCCACTTCGGATTTTATTTTCAAACGCTGTATAGTCCACTAAAAACGCATCGTGACCATAATCCGATGGGAATTCGTAGAATCTTAAATCCACGCCTGCTTGCTCTAAAAGCTGTTTACTTTTATGCAAATCAATGGATTTAAATAGTTGATCTGTTGTCACTGAAACCAATGTATAGCAGGCTTTAATTCGAGATAAGGCTTCTTTGACATCCGTATACCCTACGCTAGGATCATACAGATCGAGAGCACGCAATAAATGCAAATAGGTGTTAGCATCAAAACGCTCTAAGAATTTTTTACCTTGATAACTCAAATAGGATTCCACTTGAAAGTGATCACCCCAAAATTGTCCTTCAGATTTAGTCGCTCGTCCAAATGCCTTGGCTAACTGTACATCTGTCCGATAAGTTAACATTCCCAACATACGAGCAATAGAAAGACCTTGATTAGGCGGTGTCCCCTCATAATAATCGCCATTATTAAAATTGGGATCATTAATGACAGCCTGACGCATCACATGATTAAACCCAATAGCTTCTGCACTAAAGAAAATCGAAGAGCAAAGATTCACAATATTATCCATAAAATCCGGATAATCAATTGCCCATTGTGTAGCTTGCATACCGCCAAAGGAGCCGCCCACTATCGCTTTTAAATGCGTAATGCCAAGATAGTCAAGTAACGCTTTTTGTACTTTGATAATATCTTGAACAATAATATTGGGGAACTGACTACCATAAGGTTTTCCCGTAGTGGGATTAATTGAGCTTGGTCCCGTTGTTCCTTTACAACCGCCTAATACATTTGAACAAATGAAAAAATATTTAGATATGTCAAATGCGAGGCCATCCCCCATAAAATTTTGCCACCAACCATCTTTATTCGGTTCATCAAAATAAGGTTCTGCATCTCCCGTTAAGGCATGACAAATCAATACAGCATTGCTTTTATCTGCATTTAAAGTGCCGTAAGTTTGATACGCGACATTGATAGGCGAAAGCTGCCCACCCAATGTTAATTGGAGGGGATTGTCTTGAAAAAGCACGACATTTTGCACAGCCATTAAAATGATAACCTTTTACGTTGATGATTTAACAATTATCAACAGCTCATGTTTTTTGTCAAGAAATTTTAGACGTTTAGACGTCCAAATGTTTCCTTATCAATTTGGTAAACAAATTACACTTGAAATTATTTTGATTTTTCAGTATGTTAGCCATATGCAACTATCCAAAATGCGGTTAAAAATGACCGCACTTTCATGGCTCTCTCGCCTTCCGCTGAAAAAACTCCTCGGCTACGCTTTGGGGTTAGGTTTACTCGTCTTGATTGGTTGCTTCACCATTGATCGTGCTATTAGTTTCTATGTACAAGATCGCGTTTATGAAGACGTTGAAACGCTCCCTCATCGCCACTATGCATTAGTATTGGGCACATCCAAATATGTTGCCAAAGGTAAAACCAACAAATATTACGACTACCGTTTAGAAGCATCAAAATACTTAATCGATCAAAATAAAGTTGATTATTTACTGCTAAGTGGTGATAACCGCACGCTTCAATATAACGAGCCTCGTACCATGTTTTTGGACCTACGTAAAATGGGCGTGTCTGAAAGCGTTATGTTTAAAGATTTTGCAGGATTCCGCACCTTAGACTCTGTTGTACGAGCAAATAAAGTTTTCCAAGTTCCCTCCTTTACGATCATTAGTCAAAAATTCCATTGTGAACGTGCTCTGCTTATTGCTAAACATTACGATATTGATGCCATTTGTTTCACCGCAAAACAGCCTGAAGTTTATTTTGGGACGCGTGTCCGCGAAATGTTTGCTCGCGTGAAAGCCGTATTAGACTTAATTATCGGGGTAAAACCTTATTTTCTTGGCACGCCAGAACCACTGCCAATGCCTGCTGAATAGTTAATTATTCTTTAATTTTTACCCTGTTTAATCAAAAAAGATCTAAATAAAAAGATTTTTATACGATTTTTTATCATATTTATTTGACAATTTTTACTTAAATCGCTATTTCTAATAGCCATCATAAAACACAACATCTTACTTTTTTCATTTTAGAGGATTATCTTATGTCTCATTTATCGGTAGCAAAATTTGGTGGTACATCCGTCGCAAACTATTCCGCTATGCAAGCTTGTGCCAAAATCGTCATTTCAGATCCTAATACTCGCGTTGTCGTGCTTTCTGCATCAGCTGGTGTAACAAACTTATTAGTTGCCTTAGCCAATGGTGTCGAAGCTGAAGAGCGTGCAAAATTAATTGGTGAAGTCCGCCAAATTCAAGAAAACATTTTAAATGAATTAAAAGACGACAGTCGTGTTCGCCCTATCATTGAAAAATACTTAGAAAATATTACCGCACTTTCTGAAGCGGCTAGTCTTGCAACATCACTTGCTTTAACTGATGAGCTCATTAGCCACGGTGAAATGATGTCAACGCAAATTTTCATTGAAGTATTAAGAGAATTACAAGCTTCTGCGACTTGGGTTGATGTACGTACTTTAGTGGCAACTAATGATAACTTTGGTAAAGCCGCACCAGATGATGCGCAAACTCAAGCGAACTGCGATAATTTATTAAAACCATTAATCGACCGTGGTGAATTAGTCATCACTCAAGGCTTTATCGGTCGTGAACCGGGTGGTAAAACCACAACGTTAGGCCGTGGCGGTAGTGACTACTCTGCTGCACTTTTAGCAGAAGTATTAAACGCAAAAGATGTCTTAATTTGGACGGATGTGGCGGGAATTTATACGACCGATCCACGTATCGTACCAAATGCACAACGTATTGATACCATGAGCTTTGCTGAAGCAGCTGAAATGGCAACCTTTGGAGCGAAGGTATTACACCCTGCGACATTGCTTCCTGCTGTGCGCAGTAATATCCCTGTTTATGTAGGTTCAAGTAAAGCACCAGAAGCTGGCGGTACTTGGGTAACACGAGACCCGCAACCTCGCCCAACATTCCGTGCCATTGCATTACGTCGCGATCAAACCCTATTAACACTTTCAAGTCTCAGTATGCTACATGCACAAGGCTTCCTAGCGAATGTATTCACTATCTTAGCGAAATATAAAATTTCTGTGGATACGATCACAACCTCTGAGGTAAGCATTGCATTAACCTTAGATAAAACAGGCTCTGCTTCATCTGGTGTAGAATTGCTTTCTCCTGAATTATTAGAAGAATTAAGCCAATACTGCACCGTGAAAGTGGATACAGGCTTATCGCTTGTCGCATTAATTGGAAATGATTTACACCTCGCTTCAGGTGTGGCAAAACGTATTTTTGACACTCTTGAAGGCTATAACATTCGCATGATTAGCTATGGCGCAAGCACGAATAACATTTGTATGCTAGCGCATAGTAACAAAGCAGATGACGTAGTACGTTCATTACATAAATCGTTGTTTGAATAATAAATTTAGAGAAAGTGCGGTTAAAAATAACCGCACTTTTTTACGTTTTGAATTTGAGATTAAGGCAAAAAAAGAGTAAAGTAATCGTTTGTCTGATTTATAAACTTACGCAAAACTTAAGGCGGAAATTATGGGAAAAAGTGTTGTTGTTCTTGGCGCTCAATGGGGCGATGAAGGGAAAGGCAAGATCGTTGATTTATTAACGGATCGAGTCAAATATGTGGTGCGTTACCAAGGTGGTCACAACGCAGGTCACACGTTAATTATTAATGGTGAAAAAACTGTATTACGCTTAATTCCATCTGGTATTTTACGTGATAACGTGACCTGTTTAATTGGTAACGGTGTGGTACTTTCTCCTGCTGCATTAATGCAAGAAATGGGCGAATTAGAAAGCCGTGGCGTAAAAGTACGTGAACGTTTATTAATTTCAGAAGCTTGCCCATTAATCCTACCTTATCACGTTGCAATGGATCACGCCCGTGAAGCTGCATTAGGCAAAAAAGCCATCGGTACAACCGGTCGTGGTATCGGCCCCGCTTATGAAGATAAAGTGGCTCGTCGTGGTTTACGCGTAGGTGATTTATTCAATCGTGAAGCCTTTGCTGAAAAATTAAAAAATCTTCTTGAATACTATAATTTCCAATTGGTGAACTACTACAAAGTAGAACCAGTTGATTATCAAAAAACATTAGACGATGTGTTCGCGGTAGCTGATATTATTACTGGTATGGTGGCAGATATCACAACTATCTTAGATACTGCTCGCAAAAATGGAGACAACATTTTATTCGAAGGTGCACAAGGCACCATGCTTGATATCGACCACGGCACCTATCCGTATGTAACCAGTTCTAACACCACTGCAGGCGGCGTAGCAACAGGTTCTGGTTTCGGTCCTCGCAACCTTGACTATGTGTTAGGTATCATCAAAGCATACTGTACACGAGTTGGTGGCGGCCCATTCACCACTGAATTATTCGATGAAACTGGTGCTGAAATTGCTCGTAAAGGTAATGAATTTGGTGCAGTAACTGGTCGTCCTCGTCGTTGTGGTTGGTTTGATGCCGTAGCCATTCGCCGTGCAATTCAACTTAACTCTATTTCTGGCTTCTGTATGACCAAATTAGACGTATTAGATGGTTTCGATGAAGTGAAAATCTGTACAGCTTACAAAATGCCAAATGGCGAAATCGTTGAATATGCACCATTAGCAGCGAAAGATTGGGAAGGCGTAGAGCCGATTTACGAAACCTTACCAGGCTGGAAAGAAAACACCTTCGGTGTCACTGATGTAAATAAATTACCGCAAACTTGCCGTGATTACATCAAACGTATCGAAGAAGTAACTGGTGTGCCAGTGGCTATCCTTTCAACGGGTCCAGATCGTGTTCAAACAATGATTTTACGCGATCCATTTTCGGCCTAAAACAGCGTAAAAATAAACCGCACTTTGGCACCACCAAGTGCGGTTATTTTTTCAGGAGTTTTTAATGACTGAACAAGATATTGCTGACTACCTAAAAAATCACCCTGATTTTTTTACCCATCGCCCTGAACTACTTCAACAGCTTAGTATTCCGCATAGCCATGAAGAAGGGACGATTTCCTTAGTCGAAGCACAGCTTGCTCAGCAACGAGAACAAATCAAAACGCTTACTCAACTCCTCGAAAAATTTCATCAGCTTGCTCATCAAGAAGCAGATATTTTCTTTGCCCTCTTGCCTTTGCAGAAGAAGCTGTTTCAAACAGAAGACTTTATCGCCATCAATGAAAAGCTTGATGACTGGGCGAAAGGCTATGAGCTAGAAGGTGCAAAAATCTTACTTTTTACTGACAGTTGGCAAAAAAATAGTACTATTCCTGAACAACATTGGTTAGACCGAAAAGCCTTTGAACTTATTCGCCTAGAGCGAATGGGGCTACGTCAATTTTATTTAGGCGATCTCTCCAATAAAGAAAAAGCCCTCATATTCCTTCCAGAAGAGCTCCCTATCGGCTCTGTAGCGATTTGCCGTTTAGGTGGAACACCGCAAAAACCAACCGCACTTTTACTCTTCAAATCTCGAGACACAGACCGTTTCCACAACGACCAAGACACCACATTATATTCAAATATTTAAGCGTATTTTGTAGATTAGATGTTTTGGTATAAATGTCGATCGTAGTTTGATCTCATTTACTGATTTTATCCCTATCTCAGTGAGGTTTCATTATGAATAAAAAAATGTCTTTAACATTGATTGCCATTGGACTAGGTATGTCACTTAGTAATATGGCTGCGGCACAAGAAAAATTAATTGTGTACACATCAATGAAAGAATCATTAATTGGTGCATTAAAAGCAAAATTTACTGAAAAACATCCAGATGTTGAAATGGATTATCAGTCTGCTGGCGCCGGAAAATTAATGGCTAAAATTGCAACGGAAAAAGAATCCGGGAAAATTATGGCCGATGTGATTTGGACAAGTGAAGTACCTGACTTCTTCCAAATGAAAAAAAACGGCATGCTTGAAGCTTATGTTTCTCCTGAAACTGCCAATATTGTTAACCCAATCCCTAACTTTGATGGTTCTTTTACCCCAATCCGCCTCGGTACACTAGCAATCGCCTACAATACCCGCTTCGTTAAAGATAACCCGCCTGCTGAATGGGCTGATATCTTAAAACCTGAATATAAAGGTGCATTTGGTATTGCAAACCCTGCATTATCGGGTACGTCATATATGAGTGTATCTTTATTAAAAGATAAATTTGGTTGGGAATTCTTTGAAAAATTAAAAGCAAATAAAGCTAAAGTGGGTAAAGGTGCAGGACAAGTTATCGACGATACCGCATCTGGTGATTTATTAGCCTCTCTCGCTGTTGACTATATTACCAACGATAAAATCAAAAAAGGCGCGCAATTAAAATTGGTTTATCCAAAAGAAACGCTCGTCATCCCGAGCCCTGCAGCGATCTTAAAAGGCACTGAACACCTTGCTGCTTCACAAAAATTTATTGACTTCTTACTTTCTGAAGATGGGCAAAAAATCATTGCAAATGAAGGAACATTACCAGTTAGAAAAGGTATTGAACTTGATGCTAAATTTGGTATGCCATCTCTAGAAGATGCCGTATCAAGAGCGATTCCTATTGACTATGAAAAATTAATGTCAGAAAAAGAAGAAACAATTAAACATTTCACTCAAATTCTTCAAGGTCGTTAATCAGTAAGGAGTAGTGATTATGGCAACAATTACATTTGAAAATGTATCCAAAAAATTCGGTTCAAATGAAGTGTTAAAAAATCTGTCCTTAGTTGTACAAGATGGAGAATGTTTTACGCTTCTTGGCCCATCCGGCTGTGGGAAAACTGTCTTATTACGCCTGCTTGCAGGATTTGATGTGCCAGATAGTGGCCGTATTTTAATTGATGATGTGGTTGTTGCCGATCCCGCTACAAACACGGATATTCCGCCAGATCAACGCGGTCTAGGTGTGGTCTTCCAAGATTATGCTGTTTGGCCGCATATGACTGTCTTTGACAATATCGCCTACCCTCTTAAATTAAAGAATATTGAAAAACAAGCTCTCCATAAACAAGTGATGAAAGTTGTCGAATTAGTTAATTTAACTGGTTTAGAAGAACGTTTACCTTCTCAATTGTCAGGGGGGCAACAACAGCGCGTTGCTCTCGCAAGGGCATTAGTTGCTAAACCGTCTTTAATGCTCTTAGACGAACCTCTAAATAATTTAGATGCCAATCTTCGAGAAGAAATGCGTTTTGAAATTAAAGAATTACAGAAAAAACTCGGTATTACTATTCTGTACGTAACACATGACCAAGAAATTGCCCTCGCAATATCAGATCGTTTGGCCATTATGAATGAGCATGGTGATATCCAACAAGTTGGAACACCATGGGACATTTATGAGCGTTCAGAAAATGAGATGGTATTTAAATTTATGGGACTCGCCAATTTCATTCCAGTCCGATACGAAAATAATCATCATTACATTGGAGAAGGTAATCAAATTTTAAACTGGAAAAACTTGCCACCTAACTCAGGGAAATTAGGATGTCGACCTTCCGATATCATACTAAGCAAAGACAATGAAGGTTTACTAGGAAAAATATCAAGAGCCAGCTTTCTTGGCGCGGTAATGGATTATATGGTCGAGATTGATGGTGTAACACTACGAACAGAAATCCCAACTAATAAAGCATTACGTAATAATTTAATGTTCAATGAAGGTGAAAATTGCTTTATCAGTTTTCATGATTTGCTTTGGTTTGATTCTGCTAAAGAAATCTAGAGGGGTTTATTATGGCTACAACTATTCAAAATAATCATCCATTCAATATTGCTAACGTTATTCTAGCCTTATCCATCGGTATCTTAGTTATCGTTGTTGCGGTTCCTGTTTTACTTATTTTCCTCAATTCTTTTTGGGTTGATGGGCAATTTAATATCACCGATGTGGTGAATATTCTTAAGCAAGAAGAAACCTATGAAGCATTACTCAATTCACTTTTCATCGCATCTGGCGTAACTGTGATGAGTACGATTATTGGTACATTTTTTGCTTGGTTAGTGACTCGAACAGATCTACCTTATAAAGGTTTTATGAAAGTGATGTTCCTTGTACCTTTTATGCTTCCTTCTTTCATTGGGGCATTAGCTTGGAAAATGTTACTTTCACCACGTTCTGGTTACATTAACCAATTCTTCATGGATTTAGGATTTGATGGACCTATTTTTAATATCTATAGCTACGCCGGTATTATGGCTGTAGAAACGATGTATCTTTTCCCATTCGTCTTTATCCAAGTCTGTGGTGCATTAGAGCGCATGGACCCTACATTAGAAGAATCAGCGAGAATCTCAGGCGCAAGCCTCTTTACCATTACACGTAAAATTACCATTCCACTCGTCATGCCAAGTATCCTTTCCGGTGCATTACTCATTATGCTCTATTCTATGGCTCACTTTGGTACAGTTGCCGTACTAGGCGTAGAAAATGGTATTTTCAACATTCCGACCCTCATTTATGAACGTATTCACCAAAGTGCGGGTAGTTTTGAAGCCATTCGTACCGGTACTGTGCTTGCAACTGTTTTAGTATTCACTGCGGCACTGATTATTTGGTTACAAAACAAAATCTTAAATAAAGGTCGATTCCAAATTATTGCAGGTAAAAGCTTTAGACCTATCGAAGTAAAACTTCGTGGTTTGAGAAAACCGTTGCTTGTTATTTGCTTACTCTACATCGCCTTTACAATCGTATTGCCTACAGTCACGATTTTCCTTGTTGGTGGATTAAAAACCTATGGATTACCAATTACATGGGAAAATCTCACATTAGATAACTATAAATTCATCTTATTTGAATGGCAGTTAACAAAAGATGCAATTCGCAATAGTGTGACTCTCGGTCTTGCTGCAGCACTGATTACCATGTTCGCCGGGGTAATGATTTCTTATGTTATCGTTAAAATGCGTGTTCGCGGAAAAGGCATTCTTGAGTTCTTAGGTATGTTGCCATTCTCCGTACCAGGCTCTGTAATTGCTCTTGGGGTGATCCTTGCTTGGAGTGGTAAATTTGGCATCAATCTCTACAACACAGTTTGGATTATTTTAATTGCTTACATTGCACGTTATATGGCTTTCTCACTCAAAGCCAACTCTGCAGCACTTGAGCAAGTACATGATTCATTAGTTGAAGCTTCTCGAGCATGTGGAGCAAGTATGTGGCAATCCTTAAAAGATATTGTTATCCCACTCGTAAGACCGGGGATGATTGCCGCCTTCTTCCTAATTTTCCTTCCAGCTCTACGTGAATTGACCGTTTCTGTTATGTTATATGGTCCTTCTACACGAACCATCGGGGTAGCAATTTATACCCTAAATGAAGACGGTGAAACAGTTTATTCTGCGGCATTAGCGGGTATCGCCCTAATAATCATTGTATTAGGTCAAACTGTTATTAAACGTTATGCTGAAAAGAAAACTCAAAAATAGAAGGTTAGGAGTAAAAGATGAGCTATATTCAATTAAATCATGTCATGAAAAAATTTGGTGATGTTATTGCCATTGAAGATCTTAACCTTTCTATCGAAAAAGGCGAATGTTTCTCTATGCTAGGGCCATCGGGTTGTGGAAAAACAACAACCTTACGAATGATCGCAGGCTTTGAAGACTTAGACGGAGGGGAAATTAAAGTCGGTGATAAATTACTTTCATCAAAGAAAAACAATTTCTATCTCCCGCCTGAGAAACGCAATTTTGGTATGGTCTTTCAAGCCTTTGCGGTATGGCCACATATGACAGTATATGATAACGTTGCCTTTCCGTTAAAACTCAAAAATATTTCAGCACAAGAAATTGAAAAACGAACAACTGATGCCTTAAGACACACTAATTTACTTAGTGTTGCCAAGAAAAGCCCTGACGATTTATCTGGAGGCGGAAAACAACGTGTGGCACTTGCTAGAGCATTAGCAATTAACCCAGACGTCATGTTACTAGACGAACCATTATCAAGCTTAGATCCCCATCTTCGCGAAGAAATGCGTTTTGAAATTAAGGCATTACAGAAAAAATTTGGGTTCTCAATTATTTATGTGACTCATGACCAATCTGAAGCGATGGCACTTTCAGATCGTATTATGGTCATGAAGAAAGGGGCGGTACAACAAATTGATACCCCATTAAATATTTATAACAACCCAGCTAACAAGTTTGTCTTCAATTTTATCGGGTTATCAAATCAATTAAATGTAAACCTGTCATCACAAGGTATTCATATTGATAAAGTTGATGGTATTTTTAATCTTCCAGAAATGCCAAATAATGACTTACTTTCACAAGGGAAAGCGATATTAGCAAGCCGTCCATCTGACATTGAATTTGTTCAACAAGGTGGAATCCCTGGTGTCGTAAAACGTCGCTCTTATCTTGGTGAAGTGACGGATTATAATATCCAAGTTGGAGATCAAGATATTCGTGTTCAAATTGGACGACGAGATTCTGGCCCGAAAGAAGGGGAAACATGTCAGATAGCCTTCGAACATTTGCATTGGTACCCTGCTGAATAACATATCCTAAGTGCGGTTAAATTTAACCGCACTTTTATTTTTTTATGATAATTAAGCAAGCTTTTCTCATTATCAACTAATCTTTGATCTTGCTCACAATTTCAAAAAAATAAACTTTCTTTATTTTTCAACTCTTTCTACAATACCTTTGTTTTTATTATTAAAAACACACAATTCAATTTAACTTCAGATATCACAAGGGTCTAATTATGAAAATTTTAACTTGGCCTGTGGTTGCAGGTGCTGCACTTGGTATCGTTGCGCCACTTCTCACTTACAATGGCAATCCTGGTAATATGGGATTTTGTGCGGCTTGTTTCTTACGCGATACAGCCGGATCGCTTGGATTACACCACGCTGCCCCATTACAATACCTTCGCCCAGAACTCATTGGATTAGTTTTAGGTGCACTCGTCAGTGCATTCTTATCTAAGGAATTTAAACCTCGTGGTGGATCTGCTCCACTCGCTCGTATTAGCTTAGGCTTTTTTGCTATGCTTGGTGCGCTCATTTTCTTAGGTTGTCCATGGCGTGCTTATTTACGATTAGGTGGCGGTGATCTCACTGCAATTGCCGGTATAGTAGGATTGTTTGCCGGTGTATTAGGCGGTATTTTCTTCGCTAATCGAGGATTCTCATTAGGTAAATCTAAGGAACAAAGCCAATCTTCTGGCTTAATCGGTCCAATCTTTGCCGTGATTTTGCTTGTTTTAGCCTTAACCCAATTTAAATTTGGTGAAAATCTAGCGATTTATACCTCTGAAAAAGGGCCTGGTGCACAACATGCGGCTATTTGGATGTCACTTGCTGGCGGATTACTTCTCGGTGTGCTGATGCAAAAATCGCGTTTTTGCACAATAGGGGCATTCCGAAACTTTGTCCTCTTCCGTGATGCTCATTTATTAAATGGTGTGATTGCACTGATAGTCTTTGCAGCAATAACCAATGCATTATTAGGTCAATTCCATTTAGGCTTTGAAAAACAACCTATCGCACATAATGACTATCTCTACAATTTCCTTTCTATGGCACTTTGCGGCCTTTGCTTTGCATTAGGCGGTGGTTGTCCAGGCAAACAATTAGTCAATATTGGTGAAGGAAATAATGACTCAGCATTATTTGTGCTCGGTATGCTACTGGGTGCAGCAGCGGCACATAACTTTGGTTTCGCAGCCGCTCCTACTGGCGTTCCAACCTTTACGCCTTATGTTTTAATTGCCGGTTTTGCAGTTTGTTTATATATCGCATTAACTAATAAATCAGAAGCTTAACATTCATTCAGAATAAACAAAAAGGAAGTCAATCATGACTTCCTTTTTTCGTTTTCAAAAGTGCGGTCATTTTTAACCGCACTTTCTACATCATTAGAGAATATTTTTCTCACCACGGGAAAGACTAATTAAGCCTGAACGAACAATCTCAAGTAATGTACTTTCTTCCTTCACAGCCTCAACAAAAGCATCTAATTTATCTTTTGTACCTGTTAATTGAATTGTGTAGGATTTTGTTGTTACATCCACAATCTGACCACGGAAGATATCGGCTAAACGTTTTAACTCATCACGTGATGAACCCGTTGCACGTACTTTCACTAACAACACTTCACGCTCAACGTGCTCATGTTCACTCAAGTTAATAACTTTAAACACATCCACTAATTTGTGAAGTTGTTTTTCGATTTGTTCGAGTACTTGCTCATCACCCACCGCTTCAATCGTCATACGAGAAAGCGTTGGATCATCAGTTGGTGCCACAGTTAAGCTTTCAATGTTAAATGCACGTTGGGAAAATAAGCCGACCACACGAGATAATGCACCGGATTCATTTTCTAATAAAACAGATAAAATTCTACGCATTATTCTTTCTCCTCTTGTGGTTTGCTTAAAATCATCTCATTCATCGCCCCGCCGCGAACTTGCATTGGGTAAACGTGTTCGGTTTCATCAACGTTAATATCAACAAAGACCAATTTATTTTTAATACTGAAGGCTTCTTTTAATTTGCTTTCTAATTCATCTGGTGTAGAAATTTGAATTCCCACATGACCATAAGATTCGGCTAACTTCACGAAATCCGGTAAAGAATTCATATAAGTTTGAGAATGGCGGCCTGAGTAAATCAAATCTTGCCATTGTTTTACCATACCTAAGAAGTGGTTGTTCAAACAAATTACCACAACAGGAATACCGTATTGCGTTGCTGTTGAAAGCTCTTGGATATTCATTTGAATACTGCCATCACCCGTTACACAAACCACAGTTGCTTCAGGATGCGCAAGTTTTACCCCTAATGCAGCCGGTAAACCGAAGCCCATCGTACCTGCACCACCTGAATTGATCCAACGGCGTGGTAAATCAAACGGATAATGTAATGCGGCAAACATTTGATGTTGGCCTACATCCGATGCCACATAAGCTTGGCCTTTTGTAATACGATATACGGCTTCCATCACTTGCTGCGGTTTAATTACGCCTGAAGTGCGGTCGAAATCCAAGCATTTTTTCGCTTTCCATTCATCAATTTGTTTCCACCAATCTTCTAATTGGTTTTGAGGACGCGAACCAATTTCTTCACCTAATAAGCTTAAGAACTCATCCAATACATTTTTCGCGTTACCTACAATTGGAATCGCAACAGGGACGTTTTTAGAAATAGAGGTTGGATCAATATCAATCTGAATCACTTTTGCATTCGGGCAATATTTATCTAAATTGTTAGTGGTACGGTCATCAAAACGAACGCCAACACCAAGGATTAAATCACTTTCATGCATTGCTGTATTGGCTTCGTAAGTCCCGTGCATCCCAAGCATACCTAAGAATTGTTTATCGGTACTTGGATACACACCTAAACCCATTAATGATGAAGTTACCGGTAAATTTAAACGTTGTGCAAATTGCGTTAATTCCTCATGACAGCCTGCTGCAATTGCACCACCACCGACGAATAAAACCGGCTTTTTAGCCACTAATAATGCTTTTAACGCTTTCTTAATTTGACCTTTGTGACCATTTACCGTTGGATTATAAGAACGAAGCTCAACAGATTTTGGATATTCGTAAGGATATTTTAAAGTTGAATTTACGGTATCTTTTGGAATGTCTACGACAACAGGACCAGGACGGCCTGTTGAAGCAATATAAAATGCTTTTTTCAAGATACCTGGAATGTCTTCTGCTTTTTTAACAATAAAGCTGTGCTTAACCACTGGACGAGAAATCCCCACCATATCACATTCTTGGAACGAATCACGGCCGATTAAGCTACTCATTACCTGACCAGAAATGATCACCATTGGCACTGAATCAGTATAAGCGGTTAAAATACCCGTAATCGCATTGGTTGCACCTGGTCCTGATGTCACTAACACACAACCTACTTTACCGGTCGCACGTGCATAACCATCTGCCATATGTACCGCTGCCTGTTCATGACGAACTAAAATATGCTCAATCCCACCAAGGGTATGGATTGCATCATAAATATCCAATACGGCACCGCCTGGATAACCAAATAAATACTCAACGCCTTCGTCACGCAAAGACTGAACCACCATTTCCGCACCGGATAATTTCTTCATATTTTACTCCTAAAACTGACCGCACTTTTATTACTACGATTCGTTGTCAAAACAATGGAACCATCATACCGAAAGAAAACAACTTGTCTAGCATTGCAAAAGTCTAAAAAAACAAATTTAAAAGAATTAAAATCCATAAAAATATAAAAATAAAGTTTTAAATAAAGATTGAAGTAAAAAAACAAAGAGAATTGCATTTTTATATAGAGTTTTATAAAAATAAAAAAATTTTATTCTTTTGTTCAAAAATTTGAACTAGATCACATTTTAAATGTTGTTTTCTCTTATGAGTGGAGGGAAAAGAATCGATGACAAGAAAAAACCGCACTTGGAAGCCCCAAAGTGCGGTTAGATTTTAAGCGATTTTTAATTAGCCGTTATAGCGTTTGAACACTAAAGTCGCGTTTGTACCACCGAAACCAAAGCTGTTTGACATTACAGTTTGTAAGCCTGCATTTTCTTTTGTTTCAGTCACGATATTACAGCCTTCTGCCGCTTCGTCTAATGTTTCGATATTAATGCTTGGTGCAATAAAGTCATTGTGTAACATTAATAAGGTATAGATTGCTTCGTGTGCACCTGCTGCACCTAAAGAGTGACCAGTCATTGATTTGGTTGAAGAAATCGCTGGGATTTTGTCACCAAATACATTTTTGATTGCACCTAATTCTTTTACATCACCAACTGGTGTTGATGTACCGTGTACGTTGATGTAATCAATTGGGGTATCCACAGTTGCCATCGCTTGTTTCATACAACGCTCTGCACCTTCACCACTTGGTGCTACCATGTCGTAACCATCAGAGGTTGCACCATAACCTACGATTTCAGCGTAGATTTTTGCACCACGTGCTAATGCGTGTTCTAATTCTTCAACCACCACAACTGCACCACCACCCGCGATAACGAAACCATCACGGTTTGCATCGTAAGCACGAGACGCTTTTTCTGGGGTATCATTGTATTTAGTTGAAACTGCACCCATTGCATCGAATTCTGTTGCACATTCCCAAGATAATTCTTCCGCACCACCCGCGAAAACCACATCTTGTTTACCTAATTGGATTAATTCAACTGCGTGACCGATACAGTGTGCAGACGTTGCACAAGCAGAGCTGATTGAGTAGTTCACACCACGGATTTTGTAAGGAGTTGCTAAACAAGCTGATACGCTTGATGCCATGGTTTTAGTTACCGCATAAGGACCAATTGCTTTCACACCACGTGGACCACGTACTGCATCACAAGCCACTAATTGGTTGTGTGCTGAACCGGTACCTGCACCGATTACAAGACCTGTACGATCATTTGAAACTTGATCTTCTGTTAAACCTGAATCTTCAATCGCTTCACGCATAGAAAGGTATGCATAAGCTGCCGCATCACCCATAAAACGATACACTTTACGATCGATATGCTCGCTTGGATCAAGTTTGATTGTGCCGGCAACATGGCTACGCATTTTCATTTCAATAAACTCAGGCACGACTTCAATACCAGATTTACCTGCTTTTAATGAAGCCAAAACTTCTTCTTTGTTGTTACCGATACTTGAAATAATACCAAAACCAGTAATTACAGCTCTTTTCATTCTTTATTCCTTATGAGTTAGGGGAAATTTAATTCAACTTACAGTTGTTAGCTGAACGCAATTTACTATGAAATGAAAATATTGCAAGCAATAATTCATTTGTTCGACCAGTTAAGTTTTAACCGACTCAAAATTTCCGTGCTATTATAAAAGAATTTGATAAGGCAAAAAAGGGCTAACACATGTTCACCATTCAGCACGCAAAAATTCATTTTAACCAAGAGAATACGCCTGTTTCGGATAAATTTGATGATGTGTATTTTTCTAATCAAGATGGTTTAGCGGAAACCCACTATGTGTTTTTAGAAGGTAATCAGTTGTGGGAACATTGGGTTAATTATCAAGAAGCCCACTTTGTTATTGCTGAAACGGGCTTTGGCACAGGATTAAATTTCTTTGCGGCGACTATGCTATTCCGTGAATTTCGCCAGAAATATCCAGATTCGCCTTTAAAACACCTTTATTTTATCTCTTTTGAAAAATACCCTTTGCCACTTGATGTATTACAACAAGCTCATTTAGCCTATCCGCAATTTTCTCATCTTGCTCAGCATTTACAACAGCATTGGCTTAATCCCATTCAAGGTTGCTATCGTTTTCATTTTGATGAAACCACGTTAGATCTTTGGTTTGGTGATGTGGCTGAAAATCTGCCGCAGCTGGGCGATTATATGAATAGTAAAATTGATGCGTGGTTTTTAGATGGTTTTGCACCAAGTAAAAATCCCGATATGTGGAATGAGCAGCTTTATCAGCAAATGTTTCGTTTTACCAAGCTACAAGGCTCCTTTGCAACCTTTACTGCAGCAAGTGCAGTTAGAAAAGGCTTAGAAAATGCAGGCTTTAATATTAAGAAACGCAAAGGCTTCGGTAAAAAACGGGAATGTCTTTCTGGTCAAAAAACGCAGGAAAAACTAACCGCACTTTCTACGCCCTGGTTTCATAGCCAGCAAGCCAATCTAAGCAAGCAAGATATTGCCATTATTGGTGGTGGAATTGCTTCGCTTTGTACAGCCATTTCATTGATTAAACGCGGAGCAAAAATCACAATTTATTGCGAAGATGAGCAAACTGCCCTCAATGCATCTGGCAATAAACAGGGTGCCTTTTATCCGCAACTGAGCGATGATAACGAGCGTAATATTCGTTTTTATATTCATGCCTTTGCCTATGGCCATCAATTTCTACAATGGGCAATTCAACAACAAATCGAATTTGAACATGAGTTCTGTGGTGTCGCGCTTTGTGCTTACAGTGATAAAACAGAAAGTAAATTAAATAAAATCGCTGCACTAAATTTGCCTTCTGATCTATATCAGTCATTAAGTCAAACTGAATTAAGCGAAAAAGTAGGTTTACCGTTACCTTTTGGTGGTGGTTTTATCCCTCAAGGTGCTTGGCTTGCACCACGTCAGTTAGTTCAACACGCTTTTGCCTTTTTAGAAAAACAAGGCGTCCAAATTAAAACATCACATAAAGTAACCGCACTTTCGCAAACAGAACAGGGTTGGCAAATCAAAACTGCTGAAAATGAAACTTTCTGCCATGAAGTGGTTGTTTTAGCAAACGGGCATAAACTCACTGAGTTTGAACAAACACAAAAACTGCCACTCTATCCTGTTCGAGGACAAGTGAGCCAAATTCCAACATCCGCAAATTTGCTTAAACTCAAAACTGTGTTGTGCTATGACGGCTACCTGACCCCAGTCGCTCAAGCGAAAACCAGTCATTGTATTGGCGCAAGTCATGTTCGTGATAATGCGACTCGTGAATTTAGCCTAATTGAACAGCAAGAAAATCAACAAAAGATTCAGCAAAATATCCCTGAAGATTGGACAAAAGAAGTAGATACATCAGGTAATATTGCTCGAATCGGTGTGCGTTGTTCAGTACGTGATCTCACCCCAATGATGGGGGCTGTTCCGCATTTTTCAGCTCAGCAAACACAATATAAAAATTTGTTTAATTTGCGCCGCCGTAAGCAGCCAATAGAACAAGCTGAAAACTACCCTAATCTCTATTTAATCGGTGCATTAGGCTCTCGAGGATTAACCTCTGCACCATTTTTAGGGGAAACACTTGCTTCCTTAATTTATGACGAGCCCTTACCAATGAGTGAAGATCTGATTCATAACTTAATGCCAAACCGCAGTTGGGTCAGACGCTGGTTAAAAGGGGCGGAGGTAAAATAAAAAAAGTGCGGTTAAAATCAACCGCACTTTTTCTTAATACAAGCTTAAGCGTTGTAATCGCTGTCTGGCTATTTCCTTGATTTCATCCTTTTTCGCGGTATTCATAATTTCCAAATAAAGTAATTTGGCCAAGCCAATATTCACTTGTGTCCCAATCCCTTCTTCATACAAACGAGCCAAACGGAATCGCCCCTCATTGCTGCCCGCATTCGCGGCTTTTTGGAACCATTCAAAGGCTTTGGTAAATTCTTTTTGATTGGTATAAATTTCTCCTAATGTAAGCATGGCATCAGGATCTTTTGTCGCACTGGTTTCAAATAATTTAATCGCTTGAGCGGTATCTTGTTTTACATAGTTGTTGCCGTTGAAATACATAACCGCCAAATTATTGATAGCTTTAATACTGCCTCGCTCAGCAGCTTCGCTAAACCACCAATAAGCCAACTCTTTATTTTCATCCACTCCACGGCCCAAATTATAAAGCATCCCTAAATTGCTTTGTGCTTGTAAATTACCTTCCAAAGCTAAAGGATACATAATTTCAAAAACGGCTTTCCAATCTTGTTTCTCAGCCAGTTTTTGTGCCAGATCCATTTTTTGTTGATCCGTCATTTGCGCTTTATCGACCAAATCAATGGTTTTCATCGCAAATGCTGAACTGCTTAAGGTAAGCGTGGAGAGGAGTAAAAGTTTGGCTAATGTCTTCATCTTATAATGTCGCTATCAATAAAATAATTAAAAAAATGGCGGATGTTCCGAATTCTATTAGACCGACTTGCTTAACCGAAAGTTTCTTGGTTGGTAAATAAATGGCACGAATTAACGCTGGCACAAAAGCGAGTGATAAGACATATTGTTGGGTAAACAAGCAACCGAGCACGCAAAGCACATGAAAAATAATAGAGGCTTTGAGATAAAGCGGATTTTTACGTTCACGCATCATTGATTTGACATAAAGTGTCGTGCCAATAAAAAATAAGCTTGGATACAACGCTACCCACCAGATTTTTTCATCAAAAGTGCGGTTAGAAAAATAATAGGATCCCATACCTGCAAGGGCAAAAATCGCAATACCTGCTAAATCATTGAGAAGATTACGTTCATCTTTTTTCTTGGTGTAATAGATACTCACCAATACAAAAGGAAACATGGCGGCAATAAAGAAAAGAATTTGCCAGTTATAAAAAATGGCAGGAAGCGCAAATAAAAAAGCCGCAACACCATAGATGATGGTCCACTTTTTATATTCCGCTATATTTTTGCCTTTAAAGAGACTCAGCATTGGGTAACTCAGCAAATACATGGTGAACCAAGCTAACAGCAAAAAGAAATGCGCCCAAACAGGTGAAGCTAATAACATACCGTAAACAAAAGGCAATAATGCCATCACAATGGCGCCATATTGATTCGAAATCAGGAGTTTCATAGTTTCCTTTAGTTGATAAAAATTCTCAATTATTTTATCTCACAATTTCTTGATTTACAAAGTCTAAAACCACCTTTAGAATGGAGTTATCTTCATCAAAAAGGAGCCATTATGTCGATTCAACGCATTCAACCAAGCAAACGCTTTTCTGAAGTGGTCATTCATAACAATACTGCCTATTTTGCAGGCCAAGTACCGGAAAAAACCGTTAAGCAAAATGCTTACGAGCAAACCAAAGAAGTCCTTTCACTGATCGATAAATTATTGGCAGAAATTGGTTCTGAAAAAAGTAAAATTCTTACCTCGCAAATCTTCCTTGCTGATATGGCGGATTATGCTCAACTCAACCAAGCATGGGATGAATGGGTCGATAGCCAAAATCCACCAAGCCGAGCAACGGTAGAAGCGAAACTTGCAGATCCTGATTGGAAAGTTGAAATCGTTATTATTGCAGCCGTGTAAACACAGCTTTTTCAAAATGTGATCAACCGCAAAGAAAGTTTTTCGATTTTCCTTTACACTAACACTGAATTCAAAAGAAGGAGTAATGTATGCAATCATGGATACCAGAAATATGGCAAGCCGCTGTGATTGGGCTTGTAGTTGGCGTAATCTTAGGCTATTTGCTATTACGTTTAACAAAAGGTTCTGTTAAAAAACAAGTTCAGACCGAAGCTGAACTGAAAGAAGTGAAAACACAATTAAGCGATAAACAAGCACAACTTGAAAAACATTTCGCAGAAAGTGCTGAATTATTTAAAACCTTAATTGGTGATTATCAAAAACTGTATCGTCACTATGCAGTTTCATCTGAAACCTTGCTTGGTAATAAACCCGCTAACAAAGGTTTATTCACTCAACAATTGGTGACTGCCTCACCAGAAAGTAAATCTGAAGAGCCTCCACGTGATTATTCCGAAGGTTCATCTGGTTTATTAAAAACAGATAAAGAAAACCAATAATAATTAACGGTTGAATAATAAAAAAATCAGGGATTAAATACTTAATCCCTGATTTTTTATTAGTGATTACTCAATACTTGAGCCGGTTGTAACTTCGCGGCTCGACTGGCTGGATGATAACAGTTTTTTACCGAGTAATGTCTCGATGCCTTGAATAATCGGCGTGAGATTCAGTGCAAGTACGACACCTAACACGATACCAATGAAACAGCCTTTCATTCCTGCAAGCAGGCCATACCAAATAAAGATTTGTTTAATAAATCCATTATTCGCCCCTAGGGTTCGCATAATCGCAATATCACCTTGCTTGTCTTTTACCGCCATAATTAAGGTAGAAACAATATTAAAACACGCCACCCCAATTACAAGCACCATCGCAATATACATCACTGTACGGATAAGTTGAATATCACGATACATATAGCCAAATTTTGCCACCCAGTTTTGAATATAAAGCAGTTGCGGATAATCATTCAGCATCGAATAATCCATTTCTTGTACTTTAAATGGATCATCAACTTTCAATTCAACACCGGTAATTTGATCTTCGCGATACCCCATTAACTCTTGCGCTTGAGGTAATGCCAGTAAGGCATAGCTATGGTCTAGCTGACCATCTAAACGTAAAATAGCGGTCACTTGAACACGCTCACGATTAGGCTGAGCCATTTGATCTTCGCCATTCGGTTGAGAGATTAATAATGACACCCAATCGCCTGCTTTAACATCTAACTCTTTGGCAATACCAGAGCCCAGCACCAATCCGCCTTCTTCTGCAAATTTCTGCCAGCCATCACCTTCCACAAACTTACCAAGAGAGCTCACTTGATCTTCAGCTTGTTTATCTACCCCTTTCACTTGTACAACTTTAAGTTTATTACCATTTTCGACTAAGGCAGTAAAACTCACAAAAGGTGAAAGTGCGGTAATTTTTTTGTTTGTTTTTAGACGTTCCGCAAGGTTCTGCCAATGGTTTAATGTGGCTTCATTAGCATGTGGATTTACGGTGATTTCCGCATGTGGCACGACAGCCAAAATACGCGAATTCAATTCGCGCTCAAAACCATTCATGGCACTTAACCCCACGATCAACACTGCCACACCAAGGGCGATACCGATAGCAGAGAATTTTGAAATTAACGCCACCAACGGATTCTTTTGCTTACCCCGTTGATAACGCCAACTAATGAAAAAAGGCGTATTCATTATGCACCTTCCTTCAAAATGCCGTCTTGCATGGTTAAGCAACGAGACAGTTTTTGCGCTAATGACATATCATGTGTCACCAATAAAAACGCAATGTTTTGTTCCGCATTCAAGGTTTGAATTAGCTCAAAAATACTTTCTGTGGTTTTATGATCCAAGTTACCTGTCGGTTCATCCGCTAAAACTAACGCTGGATTATTCACCAATGCGCGAGCAATCGCAACACGTTGACGCTCACCGCCCGAAAGTGCAGATGGACGATGAGTAATGCGATGACTTAAGCCTACTGCACCCAATATTTTTTCAGCACGATCTTTGGCTTCTGTTTTATTCTGACGACCAATTAACATCGGCATCATCACATTTTCCAATGCAGTAAAATCTGCCATTAAATGATGAAATTGATACACGAAACCGAGATTTTGGTTACGTAATTTAGCCAATTCACTTTCAGAAACTTTCTGTAAGGATTGTCCTTTAATAAACACCTCTCCGCTACTTGGTTGATCTAAACCGCCTAAGGTGTGTAATAAAGTACTTTTCCCCGAACCAGAACTCCCCACTATCGCCACTAATTCTTGTGGTTTCATGGCAAAGCTTACACCTTTTAATACTTGGGTTTGGTTCTCGCCTTCTTGGTAAAATTTATTAATATTTTGGCATTCTAATAAGTAGTTATTCATATTTTACTCATAACGTAATGCTTCCGCTGGCTCAGTTTTCGCCGCACGATAAGCTGGGTAAATAGTTGATAATAAAGATAATAATAAAGAAAAGGCAATCACAATAATGACTTGCACAGGCTCAATGGATGTTGGCAAGAAAACACCATTCGGATTGACCGCACTTAAAATTGCCCCAAGGTTTAAGGTGATTAATACCCCCAGTACAGCACCAATCAATGTGCCCACTAGCCCCACCAATAAGCCTTGATAAATAAAGATCGAACGCACTTGTGATTTAGTCACACCTTGCGTTTGCAGAATGGCGATTTCTCCTTGTTTATCCACCACCATTAAACTTAATGAGGTCACGATATTAGAAATTGCCACAACAATAATTAAGCTAATCAACAAGCCCATCATATTTTTTTCCATACGAACTGCTTGGAAAAACTCCCCTTTTTGGACACGCCAGTCACTGATATTGCTCTCTTTAAAATAGGTTGGCAATTCTGTGATTTGGAAAGGATCATCCAGGAATAAACGATAGCCTTGAGCCTCACCTGGCTGAATACGCATTAGGCGACCAATATCGGCTAAATTAGCAAACACTTCATAGCCTGATGCTTCGCCATAATCATAGTAAAGCTCGCTCACCGTAAATAAACGCTGCATCGGCACGCGACCAAATGGGGTGTATTGGCTGTTTTCCGTAATCATTAAACGAACCTTATCACCCACTGCCAAGCCTAATTTTTGTGCCAGGTTATCCCCAATAATCAACTTAAACTCACCTTGCGGTAAAAGTTGATTAAATTGGCTAGGATCGAAACCGTCCAGTAAAGGATCATCTGAAAAAGACTGAATACCAATCACTTGTCCCGCACTTACGCCTTTTGCTGTTTGAAACACGACATTCGTGGTATTGATTGGCACGGCTTTTTGCACAAAGTGCGGTGTATTTTCAAGCGACTTTTCTACCGAAATAGGTGCATCTTGGCTAACAATCGCGTGCGGAATGCTCGAAAGCACTTGTTGTTTTTGATAGCCTTCTAATCCATTCATGACAGAAAGCACAATAATCAATGCCATCACACCTAGTACGATGCCAAAGCTTGCCAAATTAGCAACAAGTCGCCCAAAACGATCGGCGCTTTTTGCACGCCAATATCGCAGGGCGACATATAAAGAAATAGGTAAATTCATTATTTTTGATTTAATTGTTGAACGAAATCTTCAATATTTTGCGTCACTTTTTTCGTTAGCGTGGTTACCGCACTATCACTCGCCCAAGCAATATGAGGTGTGATAATTAAATTCGGCATCGTTTTCGCTAATTCAATCAGTGGATTGTTTTTCTCTGGTGGTTCTTTCACTAACACATCTAATGCGGCGCCACCTAATTGTCCAGATTTTAATGCGTCACAAACTGCTTGCTCGTCAATCAATGGACCACGACCAGTATTGATTAAATAAACACCTTTCTTACAAAGTGACAAGGTTTCTTGATTGATTAAATTTTTAGTTGTTTCAGTCAATGCACAATGCAATGTCAGAATATCGGCCTGTTTTAGCACCTCTTCAAAAGGCGTGTAACCTTCACGGCAAGTTGTTGCATTTCGATGTTCAGCATAAAGCACTTTCATGCCTAAAAGCTCGGCTAAACGCCCCACTTCTGTACCTAAACAGCCTTTTCCAAACACGCCTAACGTTGAACCTTTAACATCTGTAATGGGATAATCAAAATAACAGAATTGTTTACTCTCAGTCCATTTGCCGGTGATTTGATCTCGTTGCCAGCCAACCAAGCTGTGTTTTAACGCAAAAATCATGCCCAACACATGCTCAGGTACCGTCGTGGCAGAATAGCCCGTCACATTTTTAACCGCCACGCCAAATTCTTTTGCGGCATCTAAATCTACGTTATTGGTGCCTGTTGCGGTGATAGCAATAAGTTTTAATTTAGGTAGTTGTTGTAATACCTCGCGACTTAAAATCACTTTGCTGGTAATAATAATATCCGC
Organism: Parahaemophilus parainfluenzae; assembly: GCA_018381885.1. Taxonomy (GTDB): domain Bacteria; phylum Pseudomonadota; class Gammaproteobacteria; order Enterobacterales; family Pasteurellaceae; genus Haemophilus_D; species Haemophilus_D parainfluenzae_AH. Next base: position 36,087 of record JAGZRA010000001.1, read on the forward strand.
GTCTTTTGCTCGCTCAATAGTTTGCTCTGCAGAAGTATATTCATACTCTACCCAGTTATGCGGAAAGCTTGGACGAGGAATAGGAATATGTTTTGGAATTGCCGTGCTGTCTAAAAATACGATATTCATTGTCATCTCCTTTTACAGAACAAAAGTGCGGTCAAAAACAACGCTGTTTTCAACCGCACTTATCCATTAGATAGACGTATCTAATTCAGAGAAAGACTTCACTAAATCATCAATGGCTTTCATCTGCGAGACAAAGCCTTCTAATGCCGAAAGTGGCAATGCAGAAGGGCCATCACATTTTGCCTGATTTGGATTTGGATGCGCTTCCAAGAATAAGCCTGCAATGCCAATTGCTAAACCAGAACGGGCTAATTCGGTCACTTGCTCACGACGACCGCCTGAAGCAGCACCAAAGGGATCGCGGCATTGTAATGAATGGGTCACGTCAAAAATAACTGGACTACCTTTAGATACTTTTTTCATTACGCCAAAACCTAACATATCCACCACTAAATTATCGTAACCGAAGTTTGAACCACGATCACAAAGGATGATTTTATCGTTACCACATTCTTCAAATTTATCCACGATATTCCCCATTTGACCCGGGCTTAAGAATTGTGGTTTTTTCACGTTAATTACCGCACCCGTTTTTGCCATGGCTTCGACTAAATCAGTTTGACGAGCTAAGAATGCCGGTAACTGAATCACATCCACCACATCAGCAACAGGCTGACATTGATAAATTTCGTGCACATCGGTAATCACTTTCACGCCAAAGGTTTCTTTTATCTCTTGGAAAATTTTTAAACCTTCTTCCATGCCTGGACCACGGTAAGAATGAATTGAAGAACGGTTAGCTTTATCGAAAGAAGCCTTAAAAACATAAGGCACACCCAACTTTTCAGTCACTTTCACGTAAGCTTCACAAACTTGCATCGCCATATCGCGACTTTCAAGCACGTTCATTCCGCCGAAAAGTACAAAAGGTTTGTCATTTGCGACATCAATATTGCCAATTTTTACAATTTTATTTTGCATAATATTTCCTTTTTAATGGATGGCATTGGCATCTTTCAATGCTTCGCCTTTCAGTTCTAAAAGTTGAGTTTTTAACAGAGAAGAAGTGGGATCATTTGGACATTGATCCACAAAATATTCCAAATCCTCAATAGCGGAAGGATAAGCGCCCATTTGCGCCAACACTAAACCACGATCGCGAATATCGTAAGGATCTTTTCTTCCTGCTAACAAGAATTGGATATAATTAAAAGCCAAATCGTTTTGTTCTTCACGAATTAAGGCATTTTTGGCGAGCTGACGGAAACGTGCTGTCAGCATCGGAATATCTGCTCGGGCTAAATACTCAGGTTGAATTTTAGCCCCAAAACCAAAGGCGCCTTCATAGAGTTTTTTCAATTCATCTACTGAAATGTATTTTCCGCTCCAAGGATCAATAAATGCTACTTCACCCTCTACTTCTGCACGTAAAATGAGTTGGGTCGGAAAATTTATGGGATAAATCGGCAATTTTAAACTTGAAGCTAAATAAAGTATTAAGGCACCAAGACTCACCGGCATGCCTTCTCGTTCTTCTAAAATATATGGAAGGTATAAATTACGGGCATAGAAATAATTATCCGCATCGCAATGAAAGCCCCAGTCACCGTAAAATAGCTGTAATAATTGATGAATTTTAGCTTTATCATCCCATTCTTTAGGAATAGCTTGGCGAGCTTTACGCACTAAACTCCCCACGAGCCCTCTTATACGAGGCTCATCAAGTTGCTCTTTCTCACAAATGCTCAGATAAAAATGAGTCAGTTCAGCATACAAGGCTTTTTGATCGTATTTCATTACCGCTTCCAATATCCCAACGTTACGCGCTCATTGTCGCCATAATCCCGTATGGTTGCAACCCCTTGCCAATGATTTTGCCAGAAAATTGACCGCACTTCTTCGCCCTGTTTCCAACCATGCTCTAACAATAAATAGCCGTTATCTTTTAAATGTACTGGTGCGCACTCAATAAGATGACGTAAATCAGCTAAACCATTTTCACCCGCCACCAACGCCGAACGAGGCTCGAAACACACATCACCTTGAGAAAGGTGTTCATCAGTTTCATCGATATAAGGCGGATTACTGACGATAATATCAAACTGCCCTTCAACATATTCAAACCAACGACTCTGCAAGAATTGCACATCAAGCTGATTTTTTTCTGCATTGGATTGCGCTAATTTGACGACTTCTGGCATTAAATCCACACCAATGACATCCAATTGAATAGCCTTTTTTTGACAAATTAGAGAAAGCTCAGAAGCCAACGCCAACGCAATAGCGCCAGTGCCAGTGCCAAGATCGAGAATACGAAAGTGCGATGGATTTTCTTCCAGTTTTTCTAACGCAATTTGTGATGCTTTTTCTACGAGAATTTCCGTATCTGGACGAGGAATCAATGTTCCTTCAGATACATTTAAAGGCAAGGACCAGAATTCTTTTTCACCTAGGATATAAGCGATAGGTTCGCCTTTTAAACGACGATCTAAAAGTGCGGTCAATTTTAACCGCACTTTTTCATCAATTTCCGTTTCATCGAAAGCTAAAATTTGTGTTCTCGATTTGCCCGTTGCGTGTTGCAATAGCACTAACGCATCAACTTTGCCATTCTCTGTCGGATTTACCTGATTTAAGGCTTGCACAGCATCGGCAAGCCATTGTTGATAGGTCATTAATTACTCTCAGATAACGCCGCTAATTGATCGGCTTGATATTCAGTGATAATCGGCTGAATAAGCTCATCAATTTTGCCGTTCATCACTTCATCTAAGCGATAGAGCGTTAAGTTGATACGATGATCTGTTACACGACCTTGTGGGTAGTTATAAGTACGAATTTTATCAGAACGGTCGCCTGAACCTAATAAGTTACGGCGGGTATCCGCTTGCTCTGCTGCCTGACGCTCTTGCTCAGCTTGCACAATACGTGAAGCCAATACCGACATTGCTTTTGCTTTGTTTTTATGTTGTGAACGCTCATCCTGACATTCCACTACAATACCTGTTGGAATGTGGGTAATACGTACCGCAGAGTCTGTGGTATTAACGTGCTGACCACCCGCACCAGATGAACGGTAGGTATCAATACGTAAATCTGCAGGATTGATTTCCGGCATTTCAGATTCAGGCAATTCAGGCATAACCGCAACAGTACAAGCAGAGGTATGGATACGACCTTGGCTTTCTGTTTTTGGTACACGTTGTACACGATGGCCGCCTGATTCAAATTTTAACTGACCATACACGCCATCACCGCTTACTTTAACGATCACTTCTTTATAACCGCCCTGCTCGCTTTCATTTGCGCTGAGCATTTCAACACGCCAGCGTTTACTTTCTGCATAACGGCTATACATACGGAATAAATCGCCAGCAAAGATACCCGCTTCATCACCACCTGTACCTGCACGAATTTCTAAATAGCAGTTATATTCATCATTTGGATCTTTTGGTAATAAAAGAATTTGAAGTTGTTGCTCCACTTCTTCAATTTCGGCTTTGGATTCTTCAATTTCCATTTCTGCCATTTCTTTCATTTCAGGATCATCTAACATCAATTCTGCTTCAGCAATGTTAGAATTAAGCTGATTCCAACGATTAAAACATTTCACCACATCTTCAAGTTGTGAATATTCTTTAGAATACGCACGGAATTTATCCTGATCTGAAATCACCGACGCATCGCCTAGCAATGCCTCTAATTCTTCATAACGTTCTTTTAAACTTTCAAGTTTTGCAATAATAGAATCTTTCATATCTTTCTAAAGTTAAATCCAAAAATAAAATCGGCCTATTTTAGCCGATTTTAAGGAAAATTGACAGACGCAAAATCTGCCTAAAAATGACCGCACTTTAGATGCGAGTAACATCAAATTTCGCTAAATCAATTCGATCTTCAGTGCCATAAAATTGAGCCAATGCATGACGCAAGGTTTCTGCGCGTTTTGGTAAGCCTTTTTCTGCATAGGTTTTTACTTGTTCATATACCGCTTGCTTAAATGGTTGCGTATCCCCTGGATTGCCATTCAAATTATCCGCACTGGCAAAATAACGGAATCCCGCCGCTGTGGCTAAAATCCATTCCAATGCTTGAGGTTTCACTTCCACCTTTTCAAAATCACGTTGACGATCTTCAGAACGGCCATCCGGCTCATACCAATAGCCAAAATCTTCTAATTTACGGCGCTCTTTCCCCGCCACTAACCAATGGGCAATTTCATGTAATGCACTGCTGTAAAAGCCTCTCGCAAAGTAAATCGCGTTATAAGGCACCTCATCATTTGCAGGAATGTAAATCGGCTCATCCCCACCTTTAACCAATCGCGTATTATATTCTTCTTCAAAACATTGATTAAAAATCGCAATGATATTCTCAAGTTTGTGTTCCATGCTTTCTCCAAATATTTTTATAAATAACGCCTCTTAAAAGGTTTGAGAATTATCTCATTTTTAATGTTTTTCACAAAATCTTGGTTAAATAAAAAACGTCTGAAATTAACGTTTCAGATTTTCTTCATCATAAAGTGCGGTCAAATTTTTAGGTGTTTTTAAACCTATCTTTAAGCCCCATCTATTTAATATCCCCCTTGGGCGCATGCCCGAAATACCGTTTGTATTCACGGCTGAATTGGCTAGGTGATTCGTAGCCGACTTGGTAAGCGGCTTCGGTAATACCTCGTCCTTCTTGTGCGATCAATCGTCTGGCTTCCATCAAACGTAATGATTTTTGATATTGTAGCGGTGAAAGGCTGGTTATCTTCTTGAAATGACTATGAAATCCAGATAATGACATGCCACTTAGATTTGCCAAGGTTTCCACTGTGATGGTTTCACTAAAATGTTGTTGCAGATAATGGGTGGCTTGGGCGATTTTTTTGGTGTGTGATCCATTGCTTACCATGGCTTTAAATTTGCCACCTTGCTCGCCTGTAAGGAGTCGATAATAAATTTCTTGTTGGATAAGCGGTGCAAGAAACTCAATATCTTTTAGATTTTCGTGCAAGAGCAATAGACGTTCAACAGCATTTTTGAGAGATTCATCCAAATGCCATTGTGCAAAACCTTCGTCGCCCTGTTGAACATCATCTGCAAGGTTTGGATTTGCTAATAAAATCTTGCTAACGCTTTCAATATCAATTTTCATCGACATCACTAAAAACGGCTTTTTCGGCTCGGCATATTTAATTTCGCCGCGCATCGGCACATTTACAGGGCAGAACATAAAGTGTTGATTGTCAAAACGGTAGCATTGTTCGCCTAGTTGTATTTCACGTTCCCCACTTAACACGATGCAAATGCTCGGTTCTTGAATAATACCCTCGTAGCAAAACGGCTGATCGGCATGGCGAATCACCAAGCCTTTAATTGGAGATGAATAGGTTTCGTTATATGGAATAACTTTTAATAAGCGTTCTATCGTTTCAGTTGAGAACATAGTTTTGTAGGAATAGGCAAGTAATTTGGATAAATCATATAACACTTCATATTGCCGTTCAATATAATGAACTCACTTTCAACGGCAGTACGCCAAAACATTTAACCAATATTGAATTGAGGACAATATCATGAAAATTTTCTACAAAACATCAGCAACCGCAACCGGCGGACGTGATGGTCGTACCCAAGTGGACGATGGTTCAATCAGCTTTGATTTGGTTTCATTTCAAAATGACGGCACCGGAGCTGATGAAAAACACCAACGCGCCGAGTATGGCAAGCACCGCCGCACCGACGAAAAACGGCCGCATGGGGTGGGTGAAAAACTTATTCATGGTTTGGCTTAATTCTGCATGAAGATGCTTTCGGATATGGATTTATTGGGCGGACAGGTTTGTATCTTGTATTGAAGAAGCAAGCCGAAGGTTTGTCAGATACTCAAATGCCCGTATCATTCATATTATTGATATTATTGTTTGAATTGTATTATTTTCAATAATAATAAATAATCCTAAACCAATATAAATAACAGCCATTATCCAACGACTAAACTTCTCTACAATTTCACCAACACCTGAAATATTAGCCAATCTTTGTGCTGTATATACTAAAACAAAAATCAATATTAAAAATACAAGAAGAGTAACTAATAAGTCGACAAGATCTAAAGTCACAAAGTAAGGAACAAAAAGTCCAATATTATCTGCACCACAACTAGCAACTGTAACCAAAGCAACAATACCGACTAATTTTGACAACCCTTTTTCATCCAATTCTTTTTTAGCTCTTTTTTCGCCCTCACAATCGTCGTAAATAGCAACTTTAATACCTAAGTAAATCGGTATTAAACCTAATAAACCCAACACCCATTTTTCCGGAACATAATTCAAAACAAAAGCTAGAAATAAACTAACTAATATTAAAATTACAGAACCTAAATATTGTCCGATATAAATATCTCGATATTCTTTTCTAGTATTTGCTCTAGCAAAAAATATTAATAGTATTACCAACAAATCTACTGCTGTAGCAATATATAAAACAGCAGCAGTAATCACAGTCGAAAACATAAAGCACCTCATAATGAATCCCCTGCCCCCTTGGCACCACGGCTTTTTCAAAAACCGAATCGCGTTCGGATAACAGATTCGTATCTTTCGCTAAAGAGGCAAGCCTGCGGCTTGCTTACCCTCTCCCTAGCCCTCTCCCACAGGGAGAGGGAATTGGGCTGTCGAGCCTGAACATTTTCAGGTTTACCTGACATCTGATTCCCAATTCTACGGCTCTCTGATTTTGAGAAACCTGATCCCCTTTCCCCGTGGGAGAGGGCTAGGGAGAGGGCAACGAACCGCAAGGTTTGTCAGAAATTTAAATTCCTATCACTCATAATAATGAATCCCCTGAAACTCTCTTGCCACCACGGCTTCTTCAAAAGCCCAATCGCGTTCGGACAGCGGCGTAGGCAGGGTCGCAGCCGCACAGCAGCAGGCGCAAAAATGCTACCCGTTTCGCCATGCCGCCGGACAATTCGGTCGGATATTTGTTCAAATTGCCCGCAGTCAGCCCGACTTTCGCCGCCAGCGCGATGATTTCGCCTTCATCGGATTTGTCCATAAAAATAGCGATATTCTGCATCGCGGTCAAGTTTTCCGGCAGGCGGTTTTCCTGAAACAGAAAACCCGTTTTGCGGAAAGTATTGCGTATCGTGCCCGATTTCGGCGTTTCCAAGCATTCAAATCCATCCGTTTGGGCGCAACAACAGGCCGCGCAATTTTAGTGGAAGGAATTAATTAAAATTATTTCTTAGAAAAAGGCCGTCTGAAATTTCAGACGGCTTTTTTATAACAAAGTGTGGTCAAATTTTTAGGTGTTTTTGCAAATTCAATTCAAAATTAAAACCGCTTGTTTTTAAAACTTCACTGTTTCACCATCTTCTGGAATTACTACATTTTCAAGCTTGTTTGCTTGGACAAATTGGCGTAAATCCTTACGGTACACAGACATATGGTTTACCGCATCCATGTGCACCGTGATAAGTTTTGTATTCGGTAGCATTTGGCGAGCATGAGCAACATCTTGTAACCCCATAATAATGCCGTCATTCGGAAAAGCTAAGGTACGCGCATCACCTGTGTTCATAATCATTACATCAGGTTTATAACGATTAATGGCTTTGTTTACTTCGGCAGTCCAAATTGTGTCACCAACTAAGTAAACCGTTGTATGGCCTTTCGCTTGGAATGTTACGCCCATCGCCTCATCTAAGATCTCGGCTAATTGTGGTACAGCGTACATTTCCGTTGTGCCGTGAGAACCGCCGGTTTTATTTAAAATAATACCTTCGAACTCTACCGGTTTTTCTAGCGATAAACTGGTTATGTTTGTAAAACCTTGCGCTTTGAGTAAGTCGCCATCCCGTTCATGTTGCACAAAAATTTTGATGGATTTAGGTAAAATTTTTTGTGCAACCTCATCCCAATGATCTTCATGTGTATGAGTCAAAATAATGGCATCAACATCTTTGAAAGTATCTTCTGCTTTCATCGGCAATTCCACAAGTGGATTACGCAAATGGCTATTTAATGTTCCTTCAAAGCCTGCATAACGTCCTTTTTCAGCAAGCATCGGGTCAATTAAAAAAGTTTTCCCTGCATAGTTCAGGCGACCAGTAGCATTGCGGATATGTTGGTAGCTATCAGTGTTTTTAGAGGCAAGATCTACAGCGAAAGTATTTGCGCTAATAGCCAATGCTGTAGTGCTAATTAAGGTTTTTAAGTTCATTGTTTTTCCTTTTCTGTACGTTATTGAATGAATAAACATATTATAGTGAGAACAAAATTGCGCAAAAATAGATAAAAAATCAATAAACATAATAATCGGGTCATTTCTATGTTATACTCATATCAAAGTAGGAGAAATAAAATGAATAAACCCACAGTTGCTTTGATTGTGTATGAACAAATGATGCCCATTCATTTTGCGATGGCATATTCCGTTTTTTCTATGTCGGATTTAAACGGCAAGCCGTTATTCGAGTGTAAAATCGTTAGCGATTCGGACAACCTGACAAACTCGCTATTTCACATACATTTAGATGGTGGCTTAGAATGGTTGGAGAATGCCGATATTGTTGTGATGACTGGATGGCATGATACTCAAGTGATGCCGAGTGAGGCTTTATTAACGGCGTTACGGCAAGCATATCAATGTGGTGTGACAGTGGTGGGTTTATGTTATGGTGCCTATGTGTTAGCGTGCAGTGGCCTACTTAACGGCAAAAAAGCAACCACACATTGGCTAGGAGATAGTGATTTTACTAGTCGCTTTCCGCAGGTAAAATGGGATTTAAATCCTATTTATTTGGAACAAGATCGACTGATTACCTCAGCAGGAACGGCAGCTTCCATGGATTGTTGTCTTTCTATTGTCCGTAAATTATATGGTGTGAAAATTGCCAATCATATTGCCCGAATACTGGTTATCCCCCCTCATCGTGAAGGCGGACAAGCACAATTTATCGAACGCCCTATTTCTCGTTCCACACCTAATCATAATATCAATGCGTTGCTTGCTTATTTAAATGAAAATCTGACCGCACTTCATTCGACTGATAGCCTTGCCGAACGTTTGTCAATGAGCCGTAGCACTTTCACCCGACATTTTCGCAAAGCAACCGGGATGTCATCAAATCAATGGTTAATTGAAGCAAGGCTACAACGAGCAAGAGAGCTTTTGGAAAGCACAGATTTATCTATCACTGACATTGCAGAACAAAGTGGATTTCATAGCGATACCGCCTTGCGTCAGCACTTCTTGAAAAAACATAAGATTTCACCTAATCGCTGGCGTAAACAGTTTCAAATTGAGGATGTTTAGATCTTTTTATTTTAAAGTGCGGTCAGATTTTTAGATGTTTTTGCAAATTCAATTTAAAATTAAAACCGCTTGTTTGATCTAAAGTCAGTCTATTCCTCTTCCCTTCCTCGTTAGGAAATTTGATTAGAGAAAAATAAAAAAGGTGAGTTCAAATGCTCACCTTCTAAGCTAATATTTTACAATTAACCGAATACTTTTTCCAAATGTGCTTGGTAGTCTGCGAAGTATTGTTCTACTTGTGGATTTTTAATCACATCGTTACATAAGAATGTTGGCAGACGAGTCAAACCGATGAATTCGTTGAGTTTGTGGAAGTGCATGTATAACGCATCCACGCCTTTGCCTTCAAAGAAGTCACCTTCGCGGGTAAAGGCTTCAATCGGCGCATTCCAGGTAAGTGAGAGCATGTGTTTTTTGCCTTGTAATAAGCCACCTGTGCCGTAGCCTTCAGTCGGATTGACACGATGGCGGCCATCACTGTGGTAAAGCTTGCCGTGTCCAGCGGTTAATACTTCGTCTATGTATTTTTTCACTGTCCAAGGTTCGTGCATCCACCAACCTGGCATCTGCCAAATCACGGCATCCATCCACAAGAATTTTTCGATTTCTGCTTCAACATCATAGCCGGCATCAATCACGGTTTCTTGTACATTGTGTCCAAGTACAGTCAAAACTTCTTTCGCTTTTTTGTGAAGTGTGTGATTTAACTCACCATGTGAATGTCCGAAATCTTTACCACCGTCTAATAATAAAATATTCATTTTTTCTCCTTTAGCTGATAATTTACCGATTACTAAGCGCTTTAGTAATGCAACAATTTAACCAATCAATAAGCGCCAACTATTAAACGTACTACTCAAATTCGAGAGTTTGATAGACGTTAAAAGCGCAATAAAAAAGCCTTGAAGTCATTATTTTCAAGGCTTTAAAGTCTTTCATAGGACTTGATAGGTTTATTTTGTGGTGGAGCTGGCGGGAGTTGAACCCGCGTCCGAAATTACTCTACCTTCAGTACTACACGTTTAGTCTCGTCTTTAATTTCACTTAAGCATGCGGACAGACACGCTAAACTTAAGCTAGTTTGATTCAATTTAGTGCTTCGATCCTCAAACAGCGGCTTCCACACGATCTCGTTTTGGTTTGACTCCGCTTTGTCCCCGTCTTACGAGCGGAAGCTAGGGAGCGAAGGCTATGAGCAGGTTATTAAGCTGCTAAAGCGTATTGTTCGTCGTTTGCGACTATTTTTTTGCGGTTTATTTACGAGGCCTACCGCACCTCGACGTGCACCTTGGGCTTCGCTAATCCCGTCGAATCCAGAATCAGCCCCAAAATCGTTCGGCAGTTTATCAAAAAATCTAAGAAAGGAAAAGAAGCTATTTATTAACCAGAGAAGTTAGGGTAAAATTTTGCCACTTTTTTTATAAGGAATCGAATAATGAAAACATTAAAATCTCTGACCGCACTTTCATTAGGTACACTATGTTTAGCATTTAACACACAAGTTATTGCAAAAGAAGCAACGCCTGCAAAAGCATCACAAGCCACTCAACAAGTGGCAAAATCGAGTGATAACATCGACAAATACCTTGCCATCAATATTGGTAATCGTGAAATGGTAGTTGATGAAAATGGCCAAGCATTAAGTGCATTCAAACATGAAATCACTAACATTGGTCAAAAACCAATCAAAAATATTCAATGGGTGGGCGTATATGTGAATAATCGCAAAGTTATTTACAGCCAAGATATGCAAATCAATTTAGAAACCCCATTACAACCGGGTAAATCCATTAATATTAATTTACAAATTCCGTTTGTTCAATTGGCTGAAGATGCTCGTAAAGTCTTTATGAACCAACAAGAAAAAATTGATGTTTACCCTATTGAACGCGTTATCCTGTTTGGTGATAAAACCGTTCTTTCTGATCGTTAATTTTCTTATCTAGCCCACGCAATGTGGGCTTTTTAATAACTGTATGCTTGAACAGTTATTTTCTTTTCGATATACTAAAAACACGCCTAATTTTGACCGCACTTACCGCATGAATTCCACCCGAAAAATTATTCACATTGATATGGATTGCTTTTATGCCTCTGTTGAAATCCGTGAAAATCCAACACTACAGGGCAAACCTGTCGCTGTGGGTGGTAGTTCTCGGCAACGTGGCGTACTTACCACCTGTAATTATGAAGCACGAAAATTTGGGCTACACAGTGCGATGCCGACAGCACAAGCCATCAAAAAATGTCCGAATCTGATTTTAGTGCCAGTTAATATGCCGCTTTATAAACAGGTATCTGCACAAATTCATCAGATCTTTCAACGTTACACTTCTATCATTGAACCACTTTCCTTAGATGAAGCTTATTTAGACGTCACGGATTGTACACAATGTTCAGGATCCGCCACATGGATCGCACAAGAAATTCGTCAAGCAATTTTTGATGAATTAAAACTGACCGCCTCTGCCGGTGTAGCGCCCCTTAAATTTCTCGCCAAAATTGCTTCCGATATGAATAAACCGAATGGGCAATTTGTGATTCAACCTCATGAAGTTGAGCAATTTGTAAAAACGTTGCCATTGAAGAAAATCCCTGGTGTGGGGAAAGTCACCTCTGAACGTTTATTGAAAATGGGATTAGAAACTTGCGAAGATGTGCAAAAACTCGATCAATCTATTCTATTGAATATCTTCGGTAAAATGGGCAAACGAATTTGGGATTTTAGCCATGGCATTGATGATCGTGAAATTCAAGCGCATCGGGAGAGAAAATCTATCGGCGTAGAACGCACTTTATCCGAAAATATTCGTCATCTCGAACAAGGCATAGCATTGCTAGATAATCTCTATACCGAGCTTATTCGTCGCATTGAACGAAGTGCACCGAATATCCCTTTAACTGCTTTTCGCAAAATTGGAGTGAAATTAAAATTTGAAGATTTTCAGGTGACGACCTTAGAAAAAACAGGCTTGCCTTTATCACTAAAAAGCTTTCAACAATTACTGGAACAAATTTGGCAACGTAGCCAGGGGAAGTCTATTCGTCTTGTGGGATTACATGTGATGTTACCGGAAGAAAGCCATTTAGAACAAATGAGCTTGTGGTAAAACACAAAAGAAAATGACCGCACTTTTATTCATTCTATCCCGAGTAGGATAACGAAAAAACAAAAGTGCGGTCATTTTTGATGAATTTATTGAGTTGGTCGATAAGCCGAGTTCTGTCGTGGACAATCATTCCTCTAGGCGACAAATTACTCTGCCGCTCAAGCAACCTACCCGAACTCTGGACGGGCCACCCATTGAGTTCCTATTTGGTCTTGCTACGAGTGGAGTTTACCTTGCTGCACGTTGTTACCAACGGCACGGTGTGCTCTTACCACACCCTTTCACCCTTACCGTTTTCACGGCGGTCTGCTCTCTGTTGCACTGGTCGTCGGCTCACGCCGCCCGGACGTTATCCGGCACTCTGCCCTTTGTAGCTCGGACTTTCCTCTCGTTTACTTGTCCCACTAGGTCGTGCGAACACGGTTAAGGGCTTCAATAAACCAGCGATTGTCTAACCAACTCGCGGCGTAGTATAGGGGGAATTCAAAGGACGGTCAAATTTTCATTCTTATTTTTAATAACTTCCGTTAGAATAGCCCCATAAAACACGGTTATTTTCAACCGCACTTCTATCATAAGGATCTCCTATGAATTATTTACAAATCGCACGAGAAACGCTTTCTGTTGAAAGCCAAGCACTCGCACAACTAAGCCAACGCTTGGATGATGAGTTTTCTCAAGTTGTGGATCTTATTCTTGCTTGCGAAGGTCGTTTAGTCATCGGTGGTATTGGTAAATCAGGGCTAATTGGCAAAAAAATGGTGGCGACTTTTGCTTCTACAGGAACGCCAAGTTTCTTCCTTCACCCGACTGAAGCCTTTCATGGCGATTTAGGTATGCTAAAACCCATCGACATCGTGATGCTGATTTCTTATAGCGGTGAAACCGATGATGTAAATAAACTGATTCCAAGTTTGAAAAACTTTGGTAATAAAATTATCGCCCTAACCAGTAATAAAAACTCAACGCTTGCTCGCCATGCGGATTATGTTTTAGATATCACCGTAGAGCGTGAAGTGTGTCCAAATAACCTCGCACCGACCACTTCTGCGTTAGTGACCTTAGCTTTAGGCGATGCCCTTGCAGTTTCATTAATTACTGCGCGTCATTTCCAACCTGCTGACTTTGCGAAATTCCATCCGGGTGGTAGCCTTGGTCGTCGTTTGTTATGCAAAGTAAAAGATCAAATGCAAACTCGATTGCCGATTACCACACCAGATACCAGCTTTACTGATTGCTTAACTATTATGAATGAAGGTCGTATGGGTGTGGCATTAGTCATGGAAAACCAACAACTTAAAGGCATTATTACCGATGGTGATGTGCGCCGAGCATTAACGGCTAATGGTGCTGACACGCTTAATAAAACTGCGAAAGAATTAATGACATCTTCACCGAAAACTATTCATGAAAATGAATTCTTAGCGAAAGCGGAAGACTTGATGAAAGAGAAGAAAATTCACTCCCTTGTTGTGGTCAATGATGAAAATAATGTTGTGGGTTTAGTGGAGTTCTCAAGCTAATGATTAACGAAAAATTAAAGAAAATTAAATTGGTCATCACCGATGTCGATGGCGTATTAACTGACGGACTACTCCATTACGATGCGAATGGTGAAGCAATTAAAAGTTTTCATGTGCGTGATGGACTTGGTGTCAAAATGTTGATGGATGCAGGTATTCAAGTCGCCGTATTATCGGGCAGAGATTCTGCGATTCTGCGTAAGCGAATTAGTGATCTCGGAATTAAATTGTTCTTTTTAGGCAAACTTGAAAAAGAAAGCGCTTGTTTGGATCTCATGAAACAAGCAGGCGTTACCGCAGAACAAACTGCCTATATTGGTGATGACAGCGTCGATCTCCCTGCTTTTGCAACCTGTGGCCTTTCTTTTGCTGTGGCAGACTCTGCACCTTATGTGCAAAATGCTGTGGATTATATACTTTCACTTGGCGGCGGGAAGGGTGCATTCCGTGAAATGTCCGATATGATTTTACATGCTCAGGGCAAAGATGAAGTCTATACTTCAGCCAAAGGCTTTTTAAAATCTGTCAAAAATATGGGCCAATAGCACTATTCAAAACGCCTAAAAAAATAACCGCACTTTGATTATTCAAAAGTGCGGTTATTTCTTTTTATGTTTTATTGATTTGCCGGTAAAGCACCCGAATTCCAAGTTGGTGCTTCAGCTGGTTTTTTCACTTGCAACATAAAGCGCTGATTTGCCGTTGCTTGCGGTTGAACGATCGTACCCGACGGAGTCGAGAACGAAATGCCCCCTTTCAACAATTGCTGTACACTACCGGTATTAAATTCAGCCCCTTTCCAACCAAGGTTGAAATCATAGCCTGATGAAACCCAGAACTCTGAATTTTTACGTACTAAATGTTGATATTTCGGTGTAATCGCAATATGTACCAACACACGATCGCCTAAAGAATTCAATTCAAACTTACGAACGGTTCCCACTTCAACACCTCGATAAAGCACAGGTGATCCTTCCGTTAAATTCATCGCATCACTGGTTTCCAAAATAAATGGCACGCCATTACTGTATTTATTTCGAGGTTGTGCGGTTTGCGCTAAATTAAACTGTGTTTTTGATGGACCTTTACCTAATTCAATATCAATGTAAGGCTGTAAAAGGCTATCTAAATTTTCAATTCCACCCGCTGAGATTTGTGGGGAAATCACTTTAAATACCGTACCTTCTTTTGCAATCATCCCCATATAACTTGGGTTAATTAATGCTTTTGCTGTGATACGATTTGTTTTTTGATCAAGGGCAATCTGCTCAACTTCACCAACATTCATACCAAGATAACGCAAACTCATTCCTTTACTTAAAGCCGTTGCATCATCTGTTATTAACGTAATCACTTGCCCCGCTGATTTAGCTCTCAATTCACTTGGATAAAGTGTTTTATTTTTGCCTGAACCCGTATTATCAAAACTAATTGCGCCTTTTAATGATCGCGCAACCGGTGAAGCCTGGATACTAATGCCTTTCGGCGTAATATCAATCTGTGCCGCACTTTCAACCCAGAATACGCTTTTATCTGTCAGAAGATCTTGATAAGCCGGATAAATATACACATCAATATCAAAATTATTAGCTTTCGGTCTTACGTTAATAATTTTACCCACTTCAAACTGACGATAAAGCACCACAGAACCTTTGCTAATACTTGGCAAATTAGTGGAATGTAACACAATCGTTGGATTCACTAAGTTGCCCGTAACGCCCGTTTCTGCACTGCTAATATCCTTATAAAGTGGATAGGTAGAATGCGGTGCGCCACTTCCTTTTTTCGCTAATACACGCACGCCACCTTGCAACCATTTTGATGGTGTTGCAGATTCAAAACGTAAGCCATCAATACCCAAACTCACATCAAAATTAGAGGCAGCGACAAACTGGGTATTTTCATGAATAAGATTGCGATACTCTGACGCAATCGCCACTTCAAATTTGACACCATCAACATTTAAGTGCTGCTTCACAATTTGCCCAATGGCAATATTGTTATAAAACACGGATTGCCCTTCCGCGATACCATAAGTCTCTGGTGCCGTTAAGGTTAAAACCAACGTATTTGGTGCTTTGAGCAATAACTCATTTTCACGAATGACTTCGAATTGCGTTTTGCTTTCTCCACTTCCTGGAATAATTTCGAAATAATCACCACGGAAGAATTTCTGTGGGTTAGCAATATCGCCTAAATCTAACTTACGATTTTTCAACACAATATGTGTATTGGTTTTTAATAGATTAGCCTGGCTTGGCTCAATTAATAATGTCCCTTGTAAAATATCTTCATTGTTTTCGACTGTTCTTAAAGACGAAAGCAAACCAACTTGCTCATCACCATAATAAACTGAAGTTTGTCCAGCTTGTAAACCTGCTGAAACAGGTAGAGTCACCTCAACTTCAATCCCACGTTTAGCCGCTTGTAAATTAGAATAAAGGATATAATTACTGTTAGTCACTGCTTGCGGGCTATCTGATGGCGAGTCGAATGATACTGCACCTTGCACCACCGCATTTAAACTTTCCACTGCCACATTCATACCGGATGAATTAATGTTGGCGTTAATACCGCTAATATTCCAGAAACGTGAATCTTTCTTCACAAAATGCGCAAAGGCCTTATCAATTACTACATCAATTTCAACCTTATTGTCTTTATTGAATCGATAATCATAAATTTTCCCGACTGGCATTTTTTTGAAATACACAGAAGCACCGATCGAAATTGAACCTAAATCATCTGAAATTAAATGAATTAACAAATCCCCTGGATTGACTTGCGCAATAGGACCTTGCTCTTCCGCAATAAATTCATCTTCAGAGTCACCATCACCAGGCTGGAGCGTAATATAATTTCCTGAAACTAAAGAGTCTAAACCCGAAATCCCCGCAAGAGACACACTCGGCTGAACAAGCCAGAACTTGGTATTTTCTTTTAACACTTCTGTTGCTTCAGAATAAATATTTGCCTCAACTTTCACTTTTTGCATATTGTCGGTAAAGTTAACCTTCTTCACGACACCAATTTGCAAACCTTGATAGCGAATAGGGGTTTTATCTGCAACGAGCCCAGCCCCATTAGAGAACGTGATCGTAATAGTCTTTCCTCGTTCTTGTACAATTTGGAAAAATAAAATGGCACCAATACATAATGCGATAAAAGGTAACAACCAAAACGGTGAGATGCGTTTATTCTTACGTAATAACGCTTCTACATTGTTAGATTGCTCATCAATAGATTGAGATTCTGGTTTATTGTTTTCTGTCATAAATTTTCCAAATTAATCGACTATCAAACTGAGAAGTTGAAATCATAGTTAAAAACACTGCTGCACCGAAATAAAATGCCGCAGGGCCTACAGTAAAATTAATAATCTGTCCGCGTGTTACTAGAGACATCATCAAGGCTAGCACAAAAAGATCCAGCATTGACCAACGTCCTACAAAGTGAACGATATGTAATAATCGCATTTGCCATTTAATTGAATGTCGCCATTTAAAATGCACGCTAGCCAGTAAATACAACATAATTAGGATTTTGCTTACGGGCACAAAAATACTAGCGAAGAATACCACGAAAGCAACAAAATAGCTGCCCATGCTTATAAATGACATCACGCCCGACATCAAGGTATCTTGTGACAAATTGCCTGTTAAATAAACGCCAGATATTGGGAGCAAGTTTGCAGGGAAAAGCATAATAATCCCGGCTATTAATGTTGCCCAAACGCGTTGCAATTTTATACTATCGGGTGTTTCAATAAGCGATGCACAACGTGGACAAATTGCACGATGACAATGATCGTAAGTTTGATCTTCTTTTAAAAAAGTGTAATCGCAGGCGGTACAAAGTTCTAATGGTTTATCACTTTCGGTAACCGGTTTCTGCTCAGGATAAAAATCATGCCATAAATCATCTAAATTAATTTTAATAAACAATAATGTGGTTAAAAGTGCGGTAAAAACAAAAGCAATTAAATATACATCAACTTCTAATGTGGCATATTCGCGTACTTTAAACATGGTAACAGCCAGTGCAACTAAATAGACGTCGAACATCACCCAAGGCTTAATATAACCGACAAATAATAAGACATTACGAGGCTTAATTTTGAGTAATTTAGAAAGCTGCAACATAATGACTAAAATCGCAAAAGAGACAGGCATTAAAATCGCACAGATAAAAATCATAAATGCAGTATAGGCATAGCCACTTACCGCCATTTTCCAAATACCTTGCCAAACGGAAGCATCAATTTTTGTGCCCAGTAAATCTAAACTCAATAAAGGATAGCCCAAAGCAAATGGCATTAAAATTAAGATAGAAAGGGCGATTAATGAACAACGTTTAAGTGACCAACGACTTCCCGATTGCAATTTCTGATGGCAACGCGGACATTGTGCATATTCTCCCGCTTGCGGACGACAAACAGACACCGTTGCGTCGCATCCAATGCAACGCACAAGTTTATAAGTGGCATGAGTAAAATCAGGTGTTTTTGTCATTATTTCATCAAAAATTTAAAAAGTGGACTATTTTAGCCTTAATTGAGGGGATTTGTGAAGTTATACATCTGTACTAGAAACGGAATTATTCCGCCCAACCATTGTCAATCCTTATAAAAGTGCGGTAAACTGTGCAAGTTTTTATTTTTATCCTAGGAAAACGCAGAAATGACAGATTCTCAAGTTGAAGCCCAAGCTGAAAATAATGCTGAAGGCGTTCAAAAATTAACTGATACAAAAGCGATTATTGCATATCTTGTGGAAAAATTCCCGCTTTGCTTTATTGCAGAAGGTGAAGCAAAACCATTAAAAATTGGTCTTTTCCAAGATCTTGCAGAAGCATTAAAAGATGATGAACGTGTCAGCAAAACTCAATTACGTCAGGCTTTACGTCAATACACTTCTAACTGGCGCTATTTACACGGCTGCCGTGAAGGAGCTGAGCGTGTAGATTTATACGGCAACCCTGCTGGTGTATTAGATGCAGAACACGTTTCTCATGCGGCACAACAATTAGCAGAAGCAAAAGCTAAATTTGCAGAAAAACGCAAAGCAGAATTAGCAGCGAAAAAAGCACAACAAAAACGACCTGCTCGTAAACCAAATTCAAATCAAGCAACTCGCAAACCAAAAGCACCACAAGTAAAACTAAGTGCGGTTGATTTCACAACACTTTCTGCGGGTAGCAAAGTGAAAGTAAAAGTGGCTGAACAAGCGAAAAATGCGACCGTATTAAATGTAGAAAAAGATGGCGCACGCGTAGAACTTGAAAATGGTTTAGTGATGACTGTCACCGCAGATCGTTTATTTGCCTAATAATTTATTTCTTATCGGGATAAGGTTAAATGAAATTACATACAACCAAAAGTCTTATTGCGACAGCAATTTTAGGTGCGTTATTTCTTCATTCGTCTGATACATTTGCTGTACAGCCGAAATTAAAGCAAAGTGATATTACGATTCCTTCGGCAACTGATGCAAATCAGTTAGCAACTAAGCGTGCAACGACACGTTTAACCCAATCACATTATCGTAAATTCCAGCTTGACGACGCCTTTTCCGAAAAGATTTTTGATCGTTATATTAAAAGTTTAGACTATAGCCATAACACCTTTTTAAAATCAGATATTGATGATTTGCGTGCTAAATATGGCTCAAAATTAGATGACCAACTTAATGAGGGCGATCTTTCAGCCGCATTTGCTATTTACGATCTGATGATGAAACGTCGTTATGAGCGTTATGCTTATGCTCTATCTCTATTGGATAAAGAACCAGATTTAAAAGGTAATGATCAAATTGAGATCGATCGTGAAAAAGCCGCTTTCCCAGCAACGGAAGAAGAAGCGAATAAGCTTTGGGAAGAACGCGTCAAAAATGATGTAATCAGCCTGAAATTAAAAGATAAAAAATGGCCTGAAATTAAAGAAAAGCTCACTAAACGTTACAATTTAGCGATTCGTCGATTAACTCAAACTAAAGCGGATGATATTGTTCAAATTTATATTAATGCTTTTGCTCGAGAAATCGACCCACATACAAGCTACCTTGCGCCACGTACTGCAAAAAGCTTTAATGAAAGCATGAACCTTTCTTTAGAAGGGATTGGTGCAACATTACAATCTGAAGATGACGAAACCAGTATTAAGTCTTTAGTACCAGGTGCGCCGGCTGAACGCAGTAAGAAATTACAAGCGGGCGATAAAATCATTGGTGTGGGGCAAGAAAAAGGCGAAATCGAAGATATTATCGGATGGCGTTTAGAAGATATCGTTGACAAAATCAAAGGTAAAAAAGGAACAAAAGTTCGTCTTGAAATTGAACCTGCAAAAGGTGGAAAAAGCCGTATTGTTACCTTAGTTCGCGATAAAGTCCGTATTGAAGACCAAGCCGCAAAACTTACTGTTTCTAAGGTAGATGGTGAAACCGTTGGCGTCATTAAAATTCCAAGTTTCTACATTGGCTTAACTGATGATGTGAAAAAATTATTAGTAGATGCTGAGAAGAAAAAAATTGGCGCTTTAATTGTGGATCTTCGTGAGAATGGCGGCGGTGCATTAACAGAAGCCGTGGCATTAAGCGGTTTATTCATCACTGACGGTCCTGTAGTACAAGTACGAGATGCGTATCAACGTATTCGTGTACACGAAGATGATGACAATGCTCAGCAATATAAAGGGCCATTGTTGGTAATGATTAATCGTTTCAGTGCATCAGCTTCTGAAATTTTTGCTGCGGCAATGCAAGATTACAATCGTGGTATCATTATTGGGCAAAATACCTTTGGTAAAGGTACCGTGCAACAAAGTCGTTCATTAAACTTTGTTTATGATTTAGACCAAACACCACTTGGTGTATTGCAATATACTATCCAAAAATTCTATCGAATTAATGGTGGTTCAACCCAATTAAAAGGTGTCGCAGCAGATATTAATTTCCCTGAAATTATTGATGCCAAAGAAATTGGTGAAGAAAAAGAAGATAACGCCTTACCTTGGGATAAAATTCCACCAGCGACTTATTCTGAAACCAATAAAGCGCGTAAAGATGTTGAAGCATTAAATGAAAAACATCTAGAGCGTATTGCAAAAGATCCTGAATTTATTGCTTTAAATGAAGATCTTAAAATCCGTGATGAACGTCGTGAGCGCAAATTCTTATCATTGAATTTCCAAGAGCGCAAAGCGGAAAATGATAAAGATGATGCGAGACGTTTAAAAGATCTCAATGATCGTTTTAAACGTGAAGGTAAAAAAGCATTAAAAGACATTGATGATTTGCCAAAAGACTATGAAGCACCTGATTTCTTCTTAAAAGAAGCGGAAAAAATGGCTGCTGATTTAGTTAAACTTAATGCGAATCAACAAAAAGTGGATGCTGAAATAAAACAAGAAGCGGCAAAAGCAACAAAATAACGATTATTTTGACCGCACTTTAGCAGATAAAAAAAACTGAAGTGCGGTTATTTTTTATGAATATTTTTAAAGGTACAGCAATGTTAAAAGGAACAATGAAATTAAGCGCATTAGTCTTATCATTATCAATGATGACGTCAGGTTGTGCATTAGCTGAATGGGCCAAAACAGTTGGACAGCCTCAACAAGCCGAAAATAAAGGCGTTGATATGTCTAAATTAAGTCCAGAAGAGCGAGCAAAACTTGAAGCTGAAATCAAAGAAGATCAAGCTCGTCTCGCCGCAGAAAAGCAAGCGATGCTAGAGATGTCATTAACGCATGAAATTGGTGAGCAAGATCTACAGTTCAAACCAATTTTGGCTAAATTATATGCCGATAATAAATATGACCTAATGTGGAAAGACAAGGCGGCTGAGAAACAATTCCTACGTGAATATGCCGCCATGGTTGCATCTGGTATTTCTAAACGTTCAGCTCAATCGTTAGTCAATTTACATAACGCTGAAAAAACGGGTGGACTCACCTATGATGTGTTGTTAAGTGACGCTTTCCTTGATTACTTGTATTACAGCAAGAACGTAAATCAACAAGCACAACGTTGGTTATACGCAACGAATGCTTATAAACCAGAATTACCAAATCAAGAAATTATTGACCAATGGCAAAGTGCAGTTAAAAACAATGCTGTTTCTGGTTTTATAAATGGATTATCTAACCATAATCGTTTATACCGTGAAACGGTACAAGCACTTCCATCGATGATTTCAGCTTCAGGTATTTCTGCGATGGGTAAAAAACTTGCTCTCAATGCTCAGCGTTTACGTGTTATTCCTGATTTTGAAAATGGGATTTTCGTTAATATTCCAAGCTATCAATTGAAATATTATCGTGATGGCAAAGCAATTTTAGAATCACGCGTTATTGTAGGGAAAAATGAACGTCGTACACCAGTGATGTACAGCCGTTTGAGCAATGTGGTGGTGAATCCACCTTGGAATGCTCCAACACGTTTAATCAATGAAGATATTTTACCGAAATTAAAACGTGACCCAGGCTACGCGGCTGCACACAACTACTCTATTTTGGACAGTAAAGGTAATACTATCGATCCTTACTCGATTAATTGGAGTAGTATTGGGGATAAATTCCCATACCGTATCCGTCAAGCCGCTGGCGACAGTGCATTAGGTAACTATAAATTTAATATGCCAAGCTCTGATGCAATTTATCTTCACGATACACCAAATCATAGCTTATTCAGCAAAAAAGACCGTGCATTAAGCTCAGGTTGTGTGCGTGTAGAAAAATCTGATCAACTTGCCTCTATTCTGTTACAAGAAGTTGGCTGGTCTGAAGATAAAAAACGTAACGTTTTAGAAAGTAAGAAAACAACGTCTGCGAGCATTCGTACAAATGATCCCGTATTCTTGTATTATGTAACTGCATGGGTTGAAAACGGCCAAACACAAGTTTTACCAGATATTTATAAATACGACGATGCAGCAACTTTTAATGGCATTGACTGGGCTGTTGTAAAAAAATATCTTTAAGCAATGTTCACGCTAGAACTTTTTAAAGAAAAAGTTGTCTAGGGTGAGAGATGGGTAATAAAAGAGACTAAAAAAATGGGTAACATTGACAAAAATCGTCGTAAATGGCTTTCATTAGGCGGCATCGTTTTAGGCGCGAGTATGATGCCGAGTACGGTGTTAGCAATGGTCTCTACCCCTAAACCGCGCATTCTCAGCTTCTATAATGTCAACACCAATGAACGATTAAGCGGTGAGTTCTCTGCAACAACTGGATTTAATCGTTCATTACTTGGTAAACTTGATTACTTCATGAGAGATCGCCGTACTGACCAAGTACGCCGAATGGATCCGAATCTCTTCATAAAGTTTTATCATTTACAAAGTGATTTAGGTTTACGTACTGCACAAATTGATGTGATTTGTGGCTATCGTAGTGCTGCGACAAATGCCATGCGTCGTAGACAAAGTCGTGATGTAGCAAGCAACAGCTATCATATTAAAGGCCAAGCGATTGATTTTAAAATCCCTGGTGTACCTTTAGCAAGATTACGCCAAGCGGCTGAAAATCTTGATAGCGGTGGTGTAGGATATTATCCGTATAGTAATTTTATTCACGTAGATACTGGCCCTGTAAGAACATGGCGTGGTGCATAAAAAACAGTTTAATTTTAGACCGCACTTTAGTGCGGTTTTTTGTTATCAACGATAAGGAAAAAAGATGAATATTGAAATTATTCCAGTTACAGCCTTTCAGCAAAATTGCTCTCTTATTTGGGATGATGAAAAAAATGCGGCAATTATCGATCCTGGTGGCAATGCGGAAAAGCTTATTCAACGCATTGAAGACTTAGAATTAAACCTAAAAGCAGTCTTATTAACGCATGGCCATCTTGATCATGTAGGGGCTGCTGAAGCGATTCGCGATCATTTTAACATTGAAATCTGGGGCTCACAGGAAGAAGATCGCTTCCTTTTTGAAAGTCTACCACAGCAATCTCAGCAGTTTGGCTTACCTTATATTTCTGCATTTACACCTGATCGCTGGTTTAATCAAGAAGGCGAAAAAATTCAAATTGGTGCCTTTACCTTTGAAATTCTTCATCTTCCTGGTCATACACCTGGCCACATTGGTTTTATTGAACATGAAAAAAATATCGCCTTTACCGGGGATGTTCTTTTCCAAAACAGTATTGGGCGTACGGACTTCCCTCGCGGGGATTTCGACACATTGATCTCATCAATCAAGAATAAATTATTTACATTAAATGATGACATGGTTGTCATTGCGGGACATGGCCCTTACACCACCATTGGACAAGAAAAACGAAGCAATCCGTTTTTGAAGTAAAGATCTGAATTTAGGGTAAAAAAAAGCTCCTAATTTCTTAGGAGCACCAAAAAGGAATTTATGAATAAAATCTCTAAAGTTTAGCTTTATCAAAGGAATCTCGATAAAACGCTGACGATTATATTGATATATTCTGACAAATGCAAGCTTTTTCTTTACACTAATTTACAAATCTTTACAGTTTGCTATTTTTATAACCACTTCGACGGCTTTTTCCATCCCTTCAAGGGTCACTAACTCATGTTTGCTATGGAAATTATAGCCGCCAGTAAAGATATTTGGACAAGCTAATCCTTTTTCCGCTAAAAATGCCCCATCGGTTCCACCCCGTATTGGTTTGTGATTTGGTGTAATACCACAAGCTTTCATTGCTGCATCAGCAAGTTTAATCGCCTGTGGAACATTTTTGACAGTGTCATACATGTTTTTGTAACTATCTTCAATGACACATTCCACGGGCTCCTTCAAACTTTTCTCTCTATTAAATTTTTCTACAAGTTGATAAATAAACGCTTTACGTTGCTCAAATTTAGCTTGGTCAAAATCTCGGATGAGATAATGTAGCTCAACTTTCTCAATATCCCCTTTAAAATCATCTAGATGGAAAAAACCCTCTTTTCCTGATGTTTTTTCGGGGACATCATCTTTTGGAAAACCTTGTTGAAACTCACAAGCTAATGTAAGCGCATTCACCAATTTATTTTTAGCATACCCCGGATGAATACCTCGTCCCTTAAAGGTTATTTTTGCCGTTGCTGCATTAAAATTCTCATACTCGAGCTCGCCCACTTCTCCTCCATCGATGGTATATGCCCAATCACAAAGGAAATCATCCAATGGGAAATAATACATTCCTAAACCAATTTCTTCATCAGGCGTAAATGCCACTCGAATATTACAATGTGGTATATTTTCCCGTTGCAAGACAGAAAGTGCGGTCATAATTTCTGCGATTCCGGCCTTATTATCTGCACCAAGTAAAGTGGTTCCATCTGTCACAATCAAGGTTTTGCCAATAAGCTGATGTAAAAATGGATAATACACGGGACTAATAAACTCTTCCCCTAAACCTAATGCAATATCTCCTCCCCGATAATTTTCGATCACTTCGGGTTGAACATTTTTACCACTGCATTGAGGGGAAGTATCTAGGTGGGAAATAAAACCTATGGTTTGTGTTAAATCAGGATGATTGGAAGGTAAATAAGCTGTGACAACTGCATGCTTAGTCACATTGACATCTTGTAAGCCTAGTTCAATTAATTCTTGCTGCAAATGCAAAGCCAACTTCATTTGCCCTGCTGAACTTGGCGAATGTTTTGCAGACGATTTAGATTGCGTATCAAACGCAACATAAGTTAAAAATCGCTGTAATAATTCATTGTTATTATGTTCTTCCATTTTTAAATTCTCCTTTATATCAACCCTAGTCTAATCCCAAAATTCGTTACAGTTCTTGATATATAACAAGAAAGTGGATAGTTATAAAATTTTCTGAAAAAAGTGCGGTTAAATTTTCGATAAATTTTTTCCTAAAAACACGATTAAATCCTTTTCATCATTAACAATTCGCTATATCATATCTGTTCAATTTTATGTCGCCCCTGCATCATTTTTGCAGGTTTATTTCTACTCAGTACCAATAAAATTGGTGAAATTAGGGAGAAAACCAAAGCTAGTGGAAAATCTGGTTCAAAACAAGCCTATTATTGAGCTTCGTTCTATCAAAAAATCCTATGGTTCCAACACAATTATTAATGATTTCAATCTAACCATTAATAACGGCGAATTCGTCACAATTCTTGGCCCTTCAGGCTGTGGTAAAACCACAGTTTTACGTTTATTGGCGGGTTTAGAAGAATTAGATGAAGGTCATATTATTTTGGATGGTGAGGACATTACCAATGTCCCGGCAGAAAAACGCCATATCAACACTGTATTCCAAAGTTATGCGTTATTCCCGCATATGACCATTTTTGATAACGTGGCTTTTGGTTTGCGTATGCAAAAAGTGGCAGAAAGCGAAATTAAACCTCGCGTTCTGGATGCATTGCGTATGGTGCAATTAGAGGAAATGGCCGACCGTAAACCAGCTCAACTTTCTGGTGGTCAGCAACAACGTATTGCGATTGCTCGTGCGGTTGTGAATAAGCCAAAAGTGCTGCTACTTGATGAATCTTTATCGGCGCTGGATTATAAGTTACGTAAACAAATGCAAAACGAACTTAAACAATTACAGCGTCAACTTGGCATTACCTTTATTTTCGTTACTCACGATCAAGAAGAAGCGATCACCATGTCTGACCGTATCGTCTTATTGCGTAAAGGTAAAATTGCACAAGATGGTTCACCACGTGAAATCTATGAAGATCCAGCTAACTTATTCGTTGCTCGCTTCATCGGCGAAATTAACGTATTTGATGCAACTGTGATTGAACGTAAATCTGATGATGAGCTACTTGCTAATGTAGAAGGTCGTGTATGTGATATTCACACCAGTATCTCTGCTGAAAAAGGTCAAAAACTACAAGTATTGTTACGTCCTGAAGATATTGTGATTGAAGAGCTTGACGAAAATGAGCACTCAAATGCAATTATTGGTCGCATTGTGGATCGTACCTATAAAGGGATGACACTTGAGTCTACAGTCGAATTTGATCACAACGGCAAACGCGTATTAGTGAGCGAGTTCTTTAACGAAGATGATCCACATATGGATCACAGCGTTGGTCAACGTGTAGGTATTACATGGCACGAAGGTTGGGAGGTTGTACTCAACGATGAAGATAATCAATAATAAATTCCAGAAAATTACTGTTGCAATTATCTTCAGTTGGTTAATCTTCTTTGTGCTAATTCCAAACTTATTGGTTTTAACCGTAAGTTTTTTAACCCGAGATGGTAGTGACTTTTATGCTTTGCCATTTACTTTAGATAACTATGCGAACCTGTTTAATCCGCTTTATGCGCAGGTATTGTGGAACTCATTGTATATGTCTGGCATTGCGACGATTATTTGCTTACTCATTGGCTATCCGTTTGCCTTTATGGTCAGCAAAATTAATCCGAAATATCGTCCATTTTTGTTATTTCTCGTGGTATTGCCATTCTGGACAAACTCACTTATTCGTATCTATGGAATGAAAGTCTTCCTTGGTGTGAAAGGTGTGTTAAATACCATGTTAATGGATATGGGCATTTTGAGTGAGCCTATTCGTATTTTAAATACCGAAGTAGCTGTAATCATTGGTTTAGTGTATCTCCTTTTACCATTTATGATACTTCCACTCTACTCTGCTATTGAAAAATTAGATGGACGTTTATTAGAAGCGGCAAGAGATTTAGGCGCGAATGCGGTTCAACGTTTCTTCCGTGTTATTTTGCCACTAACCATGCCAGGTATCGTAGCAGGCTGTTTATTAGTATTACTACCTGCAATGGGTATGTTCTACGTAGCTGACTTACTTGGTGGTGCGAAAGTGTTATTAGTCGGTAACGTGATTAAGAGTGAGTTCTTAATTTCTCGTAACTGGCCATTTGGTTCAGCGATCAGTATCGGTTTAACCATCTTAATGGCATTGTTGATTTTCGTTTACTATCGTGCAAATAAATTATTGAATAAGAAAGTGGAGTTAGAATAATGAGTCGTTTACTACGTAATATTTTTATGTTTGTGGTATACGCTTATTTGTATATCCCAATTATTATCTTGGTGACTAACTCCTTTAACGAGGACCGTTATGGATTAAGTTGGAAAGGCTTTAGCTGGAACTGGTATGAACGTTTATTTAATAACGATACCTTAATCCAAGCCGCTTTCCACTCTGTCACTATCGCTTTCTTTGCCGCAACCTTAGCAACTATTGTGGGTGGTTTAACCGCGATTGCACTTTATCGCTATCGTTTCCGCGGTAAACAAGCGGTAAGCGGTATGTTATTTATCGTCATGATGTCACCAGATATCGTTATGGCGGTTTCTCTACTTGCCTTATTCATGGTTGTAGGGATTTCGCTTGGTTTCTGGTCATTATTATTGGCACACGTAACGTTCTGTTTACCTTATGTTACCGTCACGATTTTCTCGCGTTTAAATGGCTTTGATGCAAGAATGCTTGAAGCGGCAAAAGATTTAGGTGCTAGCGAAGTCACTATTTTGCGTAAAATTATCCTACCACTTGCTTTACCTGCAGTGGTATCAGGTTGGTTATTAAGCTTTACTATTTCATTAGATGATGTTGTTGTATCCTCTTTCGTAAGTGGTGTAAGCTATGAAATTCTACCATTGCGTATCTTCTCTCTTGTTAAAACAGGGGTAACGCCAGAAGTGAACGCATTAGCCACAATTATGATCGTGCTTTCATTAGGATTAGTCATTTTAAGCCAATTAGTTACACGCAAAAATAATCATTAAACATTGATATAAAAAGGTTTCACAAATCTTTTAAGATCAAATAAAATACGCCTTGACGCACAATCAAGGCGTTTTTTTATACCTGCATAAATGCAGGTGGTTTTTTACCCCTCTTTTACGGAGAACAAAGAAAAATGAAAAAATTTGCAGGTTTGCTTACTGCCGGTTTAGTTGCCGCTACATTAACTGCTTGTAACGACAAAGAAGCCAACAAGTCTGATGCAACAAAAGCACAGGCTCCAGCAAATGATACTGTGTACTTATATACTTGGACTGAATACGTACCAGATGGTCTTTTAGATGACTTCACAAAAGAAACTGGTATCAAAGTTATCGTAGCAAGTCTTGAATCCAATGAGACGATGTATGCCAAAATGAAAACCCAAGGTGATGCAGGCGGTTATGATGTTATTGCTCCATCTAACTACTTCGTATCTAAAATGGCACGCGAAGGTATGCTACAAGAATTAGATCACAGTAAATTACCTGTTATCAAAGAATTAGACCCTGATTGGCTCAACAAACCTTATGACAAAGGCAATAAATACTCACTTCCTCAGTTGTTAGGTGCGCCAGGTATTGCATTTAATACCAATACCTATAAAGGTTCTGACTTCACTTCTTGGGGTGATTTCTGGAAACCTGAATATGCAAACAAAATCCAATTATTGGATGATGCGCGTGAAGTATTCAATATTGCGTTATTAAAAATTGGTCAAGATCCAAATACCAAAGATCCAGCAATTATCAAGCAAGCTTATGAAGAGTTATTGAAATTACGTCCAAACGTACTTTCTTTCAATTCTGATAACCCTGCAAACTCTTTCATCTCTGGTGAAGTAGAATTAGGTCAATTATGGAATGGTTCTGTACGTATCGCGAAAAAAGAACAAGCGCCATTAAATATGGTGTTCCCAAAAGAAGGTCCTGTTCTTTGGGTTGATACTTTAGCGATTCCTAAAACCTCTAGAAACCCAGATGGTGCACACAAGTTAATTAACTACTTGTTAGGTGCAAAAGCAGCGGAGAAATTGACTTTAGCGATCGGTTACCCAACAGCTAACCTTGAAGCGAAAAAAGTACTTCCAAAAGAAATTACAGAAGATCCATCTATTTATCCACCAGCAGAAATTCTTCAAAAAAGCTACTGGCAAGATGATGTAGGTGATGCGATTCAATATTATGAACAGTATTACCAAGAGTTAAAAGCAGCAAAATAATGCGCTTTTAAGTGATAACAAAAAGTGCGGTCAAATTTGACCGCACTTTTTTATATTTACCATTTTCGAAGAAACTATTTATAGCGTTTTTTTGATGCGTTTTTATCTTGCTCTTGTAAACGTTCAAGTTTTTCTTTAATTTGAATTTCCATCCCTCGATTAGTTGGGAAATAATACTGGGTATCTTTCAGTTCCGGTGGAAAGTAATTTTCCCCAGCGGCATAAGCATTAGGTTCATCATGAGCATAACGATATTCAGCGCCATAGCCTAATTCTTTCATTAAAGCCGTTGGCGCATTACGTAAATGAGGTGGCACATCAAAATCAGGAAACGCTTTCGCATGCTGTTTGGCAGCATTAAATGCTTTATAAACCGCATTACTCTTCGGTGCTACAGCTAAATAAATAATAGCTTGAGCAATAGCCCGTTCTCCTTCATAGGCGCCCACTCTCGTAAAACAATCCCAAGCTGCGAGAGCTACTTGCATTGCTCTTGGATCAGCATTGCCCACATCTTCCGAAGCAATTGCTAATAAACGTCGTGCAACATAAAGAGGATCGCCCCCTGCAGTGATAATTCGTGCATACCAATAAAGTGCAGCATCAGCTGCTGAGCCTCGAATGGATTTATGCAAAGCGGAAATCAAATCATAGAAGCGATCACCTTGCTTATCAAAACGCGCTTGTCGTTCACCTAATACTTCTTTCAACAAAGTGCGGTCTAATTTTTTACCGTTTTCTGTTTCAGGAGCCATATCAACCATCAGTTCAAGACAATTTAAAGCTAGGCGCGCATCACCATTCACATATTCGGCTAACACCTGTAGCAAATTCTCTTCTAAAACTAACCGCTCTTTACCTAATCCCCGTTCAGGATCAGAAATGGCTTGTTGCAGAACTTGTTCGATTTCAGCAACTGTCAATGACTTAAGAAGATAAACTCTCGCACGAGAAAGTAAGGCATTATTTAATTCAAAGGAAGGATTTTCCGTTGTGGCACCAATAAAAATAATCGTCCCATCTTCTATATGGGGTAAAAATGCATCTTGTTGGCTTTTGTTAAAGCGATGCACTTCATCCACAAATAAGATCGTTTGGCGATCTGCAAGTCGATTTTGTTTCGCGCGCTCAATTGATTCTCGAATTTCTTTCACTCCGCTTGTTACCGCTGAAATTCGTTCAACTTCTGCATTGATACGATGAGCAATAATTTCCGCCAGTGTTGTTTTACCTGTACCCGGCGGTCCCCACAGAATCATAGAATGAACATGCCCTGCTTGAATTGCTTTACGAAGCGGCTTTCCTTCCCCAATTAAATGTGTCTGCCCATAATATTGCTCCAAATTAGTTGGTCGCATACGGGCAGCTAAAGGGCGAAAGTCATTTTCAGCAAAATCAAAATTAAGATTAGACATATTCTTTCCTTAATAAGCAAAAGGTGTGAAGATTATCATTCACACCTTATGGATTATTTTTTACCTTTACGTTGGTCATCCAATTCTACACCTTTCGGTACGCTAAATTGGAATAAGCTATCAGCTAAGGTTTGGTTTGTAATGTTGCGCAACACATAAAGATTGGTTTGACCATCTTTTTCTGTAGTGCTGAAATTTTTTAACACACCATTTGCATCGACACGAATATCAAATTGTTTAATATTGCTATTTTTAGCCTTTGGTTTTAACACAAAGGTATCCGCATTCTGTGTCACTGAATATTGATTCCAGTGGCTTTTATCGTTACTGGTTAAAAGGACGAAAGGGGTATTATTTACTGCATCCTTCACCCATTGAGCGGTAACTTGTTGCACGAATGGATCGTAATACCAAAGGGTTTTACCATCTGAAATAATTTGTGTTTCTTGTGGTGATTTGGTATCCATACGGAAAAGATTTGGACGTTTAATTTGAAGTTTTCCACTTCCTTGTTGAACGTTTTTACCACCAACAGAAGTCACGGTTTGAGAGAAATCAGCACTCAATACTGTTACTTGATTTAAGCGATTTTGCAGCTCATCCGCCGCATCGGCAAAAGCCAAACTACTCGCACTCAACAGTGCAGTAAGTACAGTCATTTTTAATAGTGTTTTTTTCATTCTACTTTCCTTTTTGTAAAGTGAAACTTGAGAGAATTAATATTCGGAACGTCGAGCTAAAATTTCTCGTTTTCCATTTTTCATTGGGCCTAAAATACCTTGTTCTTCAAGCTGATCCATAATTCGAGCCGCTCGGTTAAACCCAACACTAAATTTACGTTGAACATAAGAAGTCGATGTATTGCCTGTGCTTAAGACAAACTCAACGACGTCATCAAATAATGCATCAAGATCGCCACTACTTGCAGTTGATTTTTCACCTGAGTCTTCATCATCCGCGCCATCTAAAATGCCATCAATATAATTCGGTTTACCTCGTGCACGCCAATCATCAGCAACGCGCGCCACCTCGTCATCACTCATGAAGGCGCCATGTACCCGAACGAGATCAGAAGAGCCTTGACCTGAATATAACATGTCACCACGGCCTAATAAGGCTTCTGCACCGCCTTGATCTAGAATCGTTCTAGAGTCAATTTTACTTGCTACAGTAAAGGCGATACGGCTTGGAATGTTAGCCTTAATCAACCCAGTAATCACATCTACTGAAGGGCGTTGTGTGGCTAAAATTAAGTGAATACCAATCGCACGAGCTTTTTGTGCTAAGCGGGCGATTAACTCTTCAATTTGTTTCCCCGCAACCATCATTAAGTCCGCAAACTCGTCAACAATCACGACAATATAACTCAATTTTTCTAATGGAGGCGGCATCTTATCCATTGTATCGCCAGGCTTCCAAATTGGGTTTGGAATTGGCATATTGAGTTTTTCATATTCTTCAATTTTTTCGTTATACCCTTCAATGTTACGCACACGTAAGGCTGACAACAATTGATAGCGGCGTTCCATTTCTTCTACGCACCAACGCAGTGCATTTGCCGCTTTTTTCATATCCGTCACTACTGGGGTAAGCAAGTGTGGGATATCGTTATAAATAGAAAGCTCAACCACTTTCGGGTCAATCATAATAAATTTCACTTGATCCGGTGTTACGCGGAAAAGCAAACTTAAAATCATGGTGTTCACACCAACAGACTTACCTGAACCTGTTGAACCTGCCACAAGCAAGTGAGGCATTTTAGCCAAATCAACCACTACAGGTTTTCCGCTGATATCTTTACCTAAAGCCATTGAAAGCAATGATGTTGATGAACGAAACTCATTGCTATCGAGTACATCACGTAATGGCACCATTTGACGGTGAGCATTTGGCGTTTCAATACCAATATAAGGTTTGCCAGGAATCACTTCTGCTACGCGAATCGCGCGGAACATCAACGCACGAGCTAAATCGGTATCAATACTTGTTACTTTAGATGCTTTTACACCTGGCTGTAATTCAAGCTCATAACGAGTCACCACAGGGCCAACTAACACATCTTGTACCGTTGCTTTGACATTAAAATTCTTCAATTGTTGTTCTATGCGTGCAGACGTGTCCAAAATTTCCTCACGCGTAATGTCTTGAGCCTGTGTAGGACGATGCTCAAGTAAATCTAAACTTGGTAATGGTGTCGTTGGTTTTTCACGTTTATTCGTTGGCTGCTGGAATGCGGGGTGAATAAGCGTATCTGAATACGGCTTATAGGTTGTTTCAGTCGCATTCTCAATATGAATTTCACGCTCTTTAGGTGCTGAAACCGCTGGTTCATTCAAGATCACTTTCAATGCATCTTCAGCATTTGAGGCTTTTGCACGCACTTCCATTTCTTGCATACGTGCTTGCTCTTGTGCAGCAAACTGACGCGCCAATTCATCTTCTAAACTATCATTTTCTGATTCTAAAGGTTCATCATAAGTTGGATAAAGTGCGGTTGTATTTTCAGGTGTTTTAAGTGACACTTTGGGCATCACATTTTCTTCAAAAATGTCATCTGACTCATCCACACTTTGAGCATTCACTTGCGGATTTTTCCATGTCGCTGAAAAATCTTCTTTTGTTGGCAATTCAACGGAAGAAGTAGCTGAAATTGACACATTCGGTAAATTGTCAGATTCAACCGTGAAGCCTTTAAACTTATCTTCTAATTTTTCAACATCTGCAGGTTCTGAAACGCTCGGTGAAGATAGCCCGCTGATATTAATTAGTTGCTCAGGCTTAACAAAGATATTTTCAGCCCCCTCCTCTTTTTCATCTTCTGTAGATTCAGTTTCCAATTGAGAATCAGAGAAAGCCAGTTGTTGAGGCGCCTCAATCACAATTCGTTCAAGATCATCTACAGAAGTATGTTCTGCATGCTCCTCTTCTGCCGGCTGATTTTTCATGGTTAGCCAATGATAGAATTTCACAATTAAACGAATTAATGATGCACCGGAACAGAAAATAAAGCCTACAACTGCACAGACAAAGCCGACTAAAATACAGCCAAACTTACCGAGTGTAGGATATAAATTCACCACTAAGCTGCCACCAAATACGCCACCAGCTAGATAGTAGTTCGTATTTGAAAGCAACAATGTTGCCATCATAGTTAAGCCAACGATGAGAGCAATAAAGCCAAAGGAACGTAATGCAATACGGGTTACAGAGAGAGAATGAACCGCTTTGGTTTTCAGTAAATAAATCGGTACGATAAAAATGACAAACGGAATGAGATGACCGACATAGCCGAGAAAAACAAAAAACGCATCAATTAACCAAGCACCAAAAGCACCGGCTTTATTGATGGTTTCAGTTTGAAAACTTGCTGTAGACCAAGAGTTATCTAATGGCGTATAGCTTGACCATGCCACGATTAAATATAAACCTAAAAGTGCGGTCAATCCGAGTAATAATTCTGCTAAATATTGTTTTGGTGTAAATCGTTTTGTAATTCGTTTAATCATTTTTATTTTAGTACGAGATAATTAGTTTGTTTCACTTCTTCCATGACGACATAAGTTCGGGTGTCATTCACACCAGGTAAGCGCAATAATGTGGTACCCAATAATTTTCGATATGCGGCCATATCTGCTACACGTGTCTTGAGTAAATAATCGAAATCACCTGATACCAAATGACATTCGAGAATTTCATCAAGTGCTTGAATCGCAGCATTAAACTCTTCGAAAACATCAGGTTTACCACGCACAAGTGTAATTTCAACGATCACCAATAAAGGCACATCCAATAATTCAGGATTTAATAGCGCCCGATAGCCCATAATCACACCTTGTTTTTCTAAGCGTTTTACCCTTTCTAAGCAAGGCGTTGGCGATAACCCAACTTTCTTTGATAAATCGATATTAGAGATTTTACCGTTGCGTTGTAATTCATTTAAGATTTTGATATCAATGCTATCCAACGCTTTATTTAATTTCTTTTCCATAACCTTTCCTTATGTACGGCGCATATTCTATCTAATTTATCAAAAACTTTCAGTAATCAGACAACAATAGGACAACGTTTTTTTAGAAATTATCCAAAATGGCAAGTGCATCAGCGAGTTTTTTCACCGTAAAAACTTCCATATTCTCAACCGCACTTTTCGGCTTATTGGCAAAAGGGACAATCGCACGTTTAAAGCCATGTTTTGCCGCTTCACTAATACGTTCTTGACCACTGGTCACCGGGCGAATTTCACCCGCTAACCCTACTTCACCAAAGACAACTAAATCTTGTGGTAACGGACGATTACGGAAACTCGAAATTAATGCGAGTAATAACGCAAGATCTGCCCCGGTTTCCCCAACTTTTACACCGCCAACGACATTCACAAAAACATCTTGATCCGACATTTGTAATCCACCATGGCGATGCAATACCGCAAGCAATAAAGCTAAACGATTTTGTTCTAGTCCTACTGCCACACGGCGCGGATTTGCAAGCATGGAATGATCCACCAACGCTTGAATTTCAACTAAAAGCGGACGCGTTCCTTCCCAAAGAACCATTACCGAGCTACCAGGCGTTTGTTCATCACCACGGCTTAAGAAAATTGCCGATGGATTTTTCACCTCACGCAAGCCTTGCTCTGTCATACCAAATACCCCTAGCTCATTCACTGCGCCAAAACGGTTTTTATGGCTACGCAATGTACGGAAACGGGAATCTGCCTCCCCTTCTAGCAATAATGAACAGTCAATAGCATGCTCCAATACTTTCGGACCCGCAAGGGTGCCGTCTTTGGTAACATGCCCAACCATAATGATGGCAACTTGTCGGGTTTTCGCATAACGAGTCAGGAAAGAGGCGCATTCACGCACTTGTGCCACACTTCCTGGAGAAGATTGAATATCTGAAAGGTGCATAACCTGGATCGAATCCACCACAATAATTTGAGGTTTCAACTGATCCGCCAAATTACAAATTTGCTCGACAGACGTTTCAGATAACATATTTAATTTATCTGTCGGTAGATTTAAGCGATTAGCCCGCATTGCTACTTGTTGAAGCGACTCTTCCCCTGTTACATAAAGTGCGGTCATATTTTTTGCTAATCCACACATCACTTGAAGTAACAAGGTACTTTTCCCTGCACCAGGATGCCCACCAATTAAAATGGCACTACCCGGTACGATCCCACCACCTAACACGCGATCTAACTCTTTAAATCCACTGGTGAAACGTGGTGTTTCTTGTAAGCTAATTTCAGAAAGCGTTTGGATTTTTGCGCGAGTCTCTCCTGCATAACCACTAAAACGATCATTTTTTGTAGAATTTGAGGGTGAAATTAACCGCACTTCACTGATCGTATTCCATGCTTTACAGGCAGAACATTGCCCTTGCCAGCGCGAAAATTCAGCACCACAATCATTACATACATAAGCGGTTTTAGGAGCTTTTGCCATTTTTATTATCCTTTAGAGAACCCGTTTTACGCCATCAACATCATTAAGCCAAGCATTCTTTCAAAATACGCACGGCTCTTTAACAACGCTTTTAACTTCTCAATAGTTTGAAAATTATCTTTTGTTTGACTATGAAAGGTAATCAAGCCTTTTATTTCATTAAGGAAAAATTGATTACTAGCTAATAACTCAGCTGATTGACTTTCTTCCAGTTTTTCAAACAAGGCTTTGTGGTCATCATAATAATGATAAAGATTGAAAAATGCGCCAACACGTTCAACGGTCTTCATAAAATCAAAAGCAAACACATCCGTTGGGAATGAAAGGGTTTCCTCAATCAATTGCTGCTCCATTTTTATCACTGCACTTAATTGTTCGCGAGAATCAACCGCACTTCCCTCTCGTTCCTCTTTTAAGAAATCACGCCATTTATTTAACCAATCAATCAGAAGTGGTTTGCTACCTAATTGATAGCCGCGTTTTGCTTTGCTTGCTGAACTAAAATAAATATCCTGATCAAAAGGTAAAAGTGAGACAAAATGGAAAAGATCTGAAACGAGCCCTTCTTTTAATTCGAATTCAATTTCACAAATAGGCTGTGTTTTTTCCCCTGATAAAATTTTCCCTTGATCGAAGGCCACTTCAATTTTTGATGCGCCAAACGCAATCAACCAAAAAGTGCGGTTAAAATCTGTTGAGAAAATCGGTTGTAATGTAGCGGAAGGTAAGTTTTCAAATGGATACAATGAGGTTAATTGTTCCGTTGTGGGTACTGAATCATCAGGTATAGATAAATTATATTCTGGACGACTATGCAATCCGCCAACCACTTTTCCGTCAGTTTTTAAAGTGAGTGTGAAATCATTATTTTCTCGACGGACACGCAATCCCATTTTTTGTTTAGCCAAAAAATGGTCGGGATAATCGAAATAGGCATTTCCCAGAAAGACTGTATTTTGTTCTAAGATATTGAATTGATTGAGATGTGTTTTTAGGGTATCGAAAGCATCAGAGGTAACTGCAAGCTTTAATTCAACTTCATTACTCATTTTATTTTTCCTTATCACTTTTAACTGTTTAAATATACAGATAATTTTATACAAATCAAGATCTTTTTCGTGTATTTCCTTATAAAATCAGGTAATATGCAACCGAAATTTTAACCCTTGTTATGGAGTAAAACACCTATGGCAATGAATAATATTCTCGGATTATTTGCCCATTCTCCTTTAAAACCACTGCAGAAACATTCTGACAAAGTGACTGAATGTTGTGATTTATTAATTCCATTCTTCCAACATACCTTTGTAAAACAATGGGATGATGCCGAAAAAACACGTCTAGACATTTCTCAATGTGAACGTGAAGCAGATAGTTTAAAACGCGAAATCCGTTTGAAATTGCCTCGCGGTTTATTTTTACCCATTGATCGTACCGATTTACTTGAACTAGTCACCCAACAAGACAAATTAGCTAACTATGCTAAAGATATTGCTGGTCGTATGATTGGTCGCCAATTTGGCATTCCTGAAGAAATGCAGGAAGAATTTTTGCATTATGTTCAACGTAGTTTAGATTCTATTCATCAAGCTCATTTAGTGATTGAAGAAATGGATAAACTACTTGAAACCGGTTTTAAAGGCCGTGAATTAAAGTTAGTGAACCATATGATTCAAGAGCTAGACAGCATTGAAGATGATACGGATCAAATGCAAATTAAATTGCGTAAAATGCTCTACACGATTGAAAGTCGTTATAACCCTATTGATGTGATGTTCTTATATAAAATCATCGAATGGGTAGGCGTATTAGCCGATCAAGCTCAACGTGTTGGATCTCGCATTGAATTAATGCTAGCCCGTTCCTAATTCTGACGACATTAACTACAACATAGGAAATCACTATGGAAATTATTAATGCATACGGTTCGTGGTTAGTCTTAATTACCGCGGTATTCGGTTTTTTTATGGCATTTGGTATTGGTGCCAACGACGTATCAAACTCAATGGGTACCTCAGTTGGTTCGGGTACCATTACAGCTAAACAAGCCATTATTATTGCCCTCATTTTTGAATCTGCCGGGGCTTATTTAGCCGGCGGTGAAGTAACAGAAACCATCAAAAGTGGTGTGATCGATCCCTCTCAATTTGTCGAGATGCCAGATGTATTGGCATTAGGAATGCTTTCTACTCTCTTTGCATCAGGTGCTTGGTTATTTATCGCCACAAAAATGGGTTGGCCTGTTTCTGGTACTCACACCATCATCGGAGCTTTAATTGGTTTTGCTTGTATTACTATTGGCCCAAGTTCTGTTGACTGGTCTACTATCGGTGGGATCGTTGGAAGTTGGTTTATCACCCCCGTGATCGCAGGACTTTTAGCTTATACCATCTTTGCCAGTATCCAGAAACTCATTTTCGATACCGAAGAACCGCTTAAAAACGCACAAAAATATGGGCCTTACTACATGGCGATTACCGTATTCGTACTTTGTATCGTTACCATGGCAAAAGGTTTAAAACACGTTGGTTTAAATCTTTCCAACAATGAAACCCTCGTTATTTCATTGCTTATCAGCGTTGTTGGTATGATCTTCTGCCATTTTTACTTCCGCAGTAACACCTTTACAGCAAAAGCAAGAAAAGGCTCCTTCGGTTCAGTAGAAAAGATTTTTAGTATCTTAATGCTTTTAACCGCTTGTGCAATGGCATTCGCACATGGTTCTAATGACGTAGCTAATGCAATTGGTCCGCTTTCTTCTGTGGTATCAATCGTGCAAAATGGCGGGAAAATCCTGAGTGGTGGTGATTTAGCCTGGTGGATTTTACCTTTAGGTGCATTAGGTATCGCCGTTGGTCTTATCGCAATGGGACAAAAAGTAATGGCAACCGTAGGATCGGGTATTACCGATTTAACCCCTAGTCGTGGTTTTGCCGCACAATTTGCAACTGCGATGACTGTTGTTGTCGCATCAGGTACAGGTTTACCAATCTCCACGACACAGACTTTAGTGGGCGCAATCTTAGGTATCGGTTTCGCACGTGGTATTGCGGCGCTTAACTTGACAGTTATCCGTAACATCATTAGTTCATGGATTGTAACGTTGCCTGCTGGTGCATTCTTTGCGATTGTGATTTTCTACATCCTTCGCGCGATTTTCCACTAGTATAATTATTATAAGTGCGGTTTGTTTCATTTTCCGACCGCACTTTCTTCATGAATCTAGGAAGTATTATGTCAAAAGTGAGCAAACTTTTATTTTCTTGCGTTCTATTGGGATCAACCATTGGAACAGTACAAGCTGAAACGCAATATGTGACAGAAAATCTGAACACATATTTACGTCGTGGTGCAGGTGATCAATTTAAGATCGCGGGTGCAATCCAATCAGGCGAAGCGGTAACAGTCTTAGGACAAGAAGGAAAATATACCCTAATTCGTGATAATAAAAATCGCGAGGCATGGATTTTAACCTCGGAACTAAGTTCTACGCCAAGTAGCCGTGAAGAAAATCCAAAATTAAAAGCACAGGTACAAGAGTTAACATTAAAGCTGAATCGTGTCGATTCAGATTGGCAACAACGCACAAACGAAATTCAACGCCGTAGCAAACAAGCTGAACAACAAAGCAGTGAATTGCTTGAACAAAATTCACAGCTTAAACGTGAATTAGAAATGACGAAAAATAAAAATCGTGATTTAGAAGCCATGCTTGATGCCAATAAACGTGAAATTGCAATTCAATGGTTTATTTATGGTGGTTCGGTGTTGGGCGTAGGTTTGTTAATTGGTCTTGTATTACCTCACATTTTACCTAGACGTAAACGCCGTGATAACTGGTAATGATTCATCATTGAGGTAGGCATTTGCCTACCTTTTCTTTATATATTGATGGGAGAGTAAAATGGACATTTATCTTGTCGGCGGTGCTGTACGCGATCAACTTTTAGGTTTACCAGTAAAAGATCGTGACTGGGTCGTCGTGGGCGCTACACCAGAAATGTTGCTGGCTCAAGGTTACCAACAAGTTGGCAAAGACTTCCCTGTTTTTCTCAATCCTGAAAACCATGAAGAATACGCACTTGCCCGTACAGAACGAAAATCAGGCAAAGGCTACACTGGATTTATTTGTGATTTTTCAGATGATATTACACTTGAACAGGATTTAATTCGTCGAGATCTCACCATTAATGCCATTGCCCAAGACAAAGATGGCAAACTGCACGATCCTTATCATGGCGTAGAAGATATTCATCAACGTATTTTACGTCATATTTCCCTCGCTTTTGCTGAAGACCCACTTCGTGTATTACGTGTCGCACGCTTCGCTGCTCGCTTTCATCATTTAGGTTTCTCTATTGCCGAAGAAACCCTTAAATTAATGGCTGAACTTACTGAACAAGGCGAACTCGCCCACCTAACGGCTGAGCGAGTTTGGATGGAAACAGAAAAAGCATTAAACGAACCACATCCTGAAATTTATTTTGAAACGCTACATCAAGTCGGCGCACTCAAAGTACTTTTCCCTGAAATTTCCGCCTTAGACGGTGTACCGAACCCAGCCAAATACCATCCTGAAATTGACAGCTTTATTCATACCATGCTCGTATTGCAACAAGCCGTTAAACTCACAGAAAATACCAATTTGAATAAAAGTGCGGTTCGTTTTGCTGCGATTTGTCATGATCTTGGAAAAGCCCTTACACCAAAAGAAATGTGGCCTAGTCATCATGGACATGAAAAAGCGGGGATTAAACCGACTCGTTCATTATGCAAACGTCTTAGAGTCCCTAATTATCTTCAAGAATTAGCTGAATTAACTTGCGAATATCACACACATGCACACAAAGCATTAGAACTTCGCCCAGAAACAGTAGTGAAACTCTTTAATACTTTTGATGTTTGGCGCAAGCCTCAGCGATTTGAGGAATTTTTATTGGTATGTTTATCTGATACTCGCGGGCGAACTGGATTTGAAAATAAAGAATACCCGCAAATTGATTATCTCAAATCGCTTTATCAAGCTGCCCTTGCTGTTGATGTACAGCAAGTGATTGCAGATGGGTTTGAAAAACAAGGCATTCGAGATGAATTAACGCGGCTAAGAATTACCGCGGTGAAAGCAGAGAAAACACGCTTAAATGCTTAATCCATCTTTACTAAAAGTAAACTAACCCTTACAATATGTGCAATTTTTTAGTAAATATTTTGTTATGAAATTATTAAAATCTCTTCTAGCACCTGTATTTGCAAGTGTGATCTTATCCGCTTGTACTCTTGATGCAGAGCGCCCAACAGATGTTCAACATATCGATAAAAACGATATTACGTGGCAACAACACCTCAAAAAAATCAAACAAATTCAATCTTATAGCACAAAAGGACAAATTGGTTACATCAGTCCACAAGAGCGTTTTTCTAGTCGCTTTGAATGGCAATATCAAAACCCGAAAGCCTATAAGTTAAAACTTTATTCTCTGATCAGCAAAACAACGCTAACCATGGAAATGCATCCAAATGGCATGACCATTTCAGATAATAAAGGCAACCAACAATCTGATAAAAACGCCAAATTATTGTTACGCGAAATCATCGGAATGGATGTGCCATTAGAGCATTTATCTTATTGGTTAAAAGGTCAGCCAGCGGATAACGCCGATTACCAAGTTGGAACTAATCATCTTTTATCCGAATTTAGCTACCCACTTGATGGCTCGATGTGGACAGCCGATTATCTGAGCTACCATCCGGATAATTCGATGCCTGAAAATATTCTATTAAAGAATAAAAGTACATCACAAACCCTAAAAATTCGTGTGGATGAATGGGCGTTCTAATGAAAAAACATCACTTTTCGACCGCACTTTCAACTTCTCTTGGAAAGCCTAACCGCTTTCCAAGCCCCGCAAAACTCAATTTATTTCTCTATATAAACGGTAAACTGCCAAACGGCTACCACGAATTACAAACCCTTTTCCAATTTCTTGATTTCGGCGATTGGCTCACTATTGATATTTGCCAAGATAAACAAATCCGCATCTCTCCTGAAATTCCAGGCTTACCTCTAGAACAAAACTTAATCTATCGTGCAGCGACACTCCTACAAGAAAAAACAGGCTGTACACTCGGCGCGACAATTCATTTAGATAAAATTCTGCCAATGGGCGGTGGGATTGGCGGCGGCTCATCCAATGCCGCAACGACTCTGCTTGCTTTGAACTATTTATGGCAAACCCATCTATCCATTGATGAACTTGCCGAACTTGGGCTAAAACTCGGGGCTGATGTGCCTATCTTCGTTCATGGCCAAGCCGCTTTTGCAGAAGGTGTGGGTGAAAAAATTCAATACTGCGAACCACAAGAAAAATATTATGTGGTACTAAAACCTGAAACTGCGATTTCTACTGCTGTGGTCTTTAGTGATCACGATTTGCCTCGAAATACAGAAAAAAGATCCCTTGCCGAACTTTTGAATCAACCGTTTGCAAACGATTGCGAAAAAGTCGTGCGAACTCAATATCCTGAAGTTGAAAAAGCCTAAAGGATTAAACGTTTCACCATTACATGCGATGTTGAAACAACTCTCGACCAACCAATCTATCTACACTCAACCTGAGGTTATATAAAATGCCAGACATTAAACTCTTTGCTGGAAATGCTACGCCTGAGCTAGCGAAAAAGATTTCTGAACGTCTTTACATTTCATTAGGCGATGCCACCGTTGGACGCTTTAGCGATGGTGAAATCCAAGTGCAAATTAATGAAAATGTGCGTGGTGCAGACGTGTTTATTATTCAATCCACTTGTGCACCAACAAATGACAACCTGATGGAATTGATTGTAATGGTTGATGCTTTACGTCGTGCATCTGCCGGCCGTATTACTGCTGTTGTTCCTTATTTTGGTTACGCTCGTCAAGATCGTCGTGTGCGTTCTGCTCGTGTTCCAATCACTGCAAAAGTGGTGGCAGATTTACTTTCAACTGTAGGAATTGACCGCGTATTAACTTGTGACTTACACGCAGAGCAAATCCAAGGTTTCTTTGATGTACCAGTTGATAACGTATTCGGTTCACCGGTTTTACTTGATGATATCTTGAAGAAAACCGATCTCGTCAATC
This sequence comes from Parahaemophilus parainfluenzae, assembly GCA_018381885.1. Lineage (GTDB taxonomy): Bacteria > Pseudomonadota > Gammaproteobacteria > Enterobacterales > Pasteurellaceae > Haemophilus_D > Haemophilus_D parainfluenzae_AH. The sequence goes on from JAGZRA010000001.1 coordinate 80,025, forward strand.
CTATCGTTGTTTCTCCTGATATCGGCGGTGTGGTACGTGCACGTGCAGTCGCGAAATTATTAAACGATACCGAAATGGCAATTATCGACAAACGTCGTCCACGCGCAAACGTATCACAAGTTATGCATATTATCGGGGATGTTGCAGATCGTGATTGTATCCTTGTGGATGATATGATTGATACAGGTGGTACATTATGTAAAGCGGCTGAAGCATTAAAAGAACGCGGTGCAAAACGCGTATTTGCTTACGCAACTCACGCCGTATTCTCTGGCGCAGCTGCACAACATTTAGCAAGCGATGCCATTGATGAAATCGTGGTAACGGATACTGTTCCACTTTCACCTGAAATGAAAGCACTTGGTAAAGTACGCGTGCTGACTCTTTCAACTATGCTTGCTGAAGCAATTCGTCGTATCAGCAATGAAGAATCTATTTCAGCAATGTTTGAATAATTCTTTCGCTTAGCATTCATTTTAAAAGTGCGGTCAGAAAATCCAATGTTTTTTGACCGCACTTTTTTATGCTTCAACTAAAAATAAGGCAAAAAAAAAGTGCCCCACTGGGGCACTACTCGGAAAGCAAAATAGATGTCGGCTATTTAAAAATAGCACTTGTTTTTAGTGATTTAAGAATACGGCAAAGTCCTTTATATTGCAAATAGCAATGTTCAAATTTGTGAGCTAAATCACGCTTTTTCTTCACTTTTTTATGTTTAATCATTTTCGTATAAAAAAAGAGGAGCATACAGCTCCTCTTCTCTAGAAATAGAATTAAATTAACCGTTAATAAATTTTTCGCCTAATTCAATATCTGCACGCAATGTTGGTAACATTGCTTCTAAAGCTTCTTGTTCAAATTTGCTTAAGGTACCGATTGGTAAAATTTCTTCTACACCTTCTTTACCTAAACGAACTGGTTGAGCGAAGAAACGTGCATATTTACCGTCACCTTCTACATAAGTACATTCAACCACAGTTTCGCCACTTAAGCCTTTCACTAATGAACGCGCAAAACGTGCTGCCGCTTGAGCCATAGAAAGTGTCGCAGAACCGCCACCCGCTTTTGCTTCAACCACTTCAGTACCTGCATTTTGGATACGTTTTGTTAATGGTGCAATTTCCTCTTCTTTCCATTCAGCATATTGAACTTGTGAAAGTAATGGAAGAATGGTTACACCTGAGTGTCCACCAATAACGGGTACACTTGTACGAGAAACATTTAAGCCTTTTAATTCTGATACGAATGTTTCAGAACGTAACACGTCTAAAGTGGTGACACCGAATAATTTACGTTTGTCATAAACACCCGCTTTTTTCAATACTTCTGCAGCAATCGCAACAGTCGTGTTCACAGGGTTGGTAATAATGCCTACACAAGCTTTTGGACATGTTTTTGCAACATGTTCAATTAAGTTACGCACGATACCCGCATTAATATTGAAAAGATCTGAACGATCCATACCCGGTTTACGTGCTACCCCTGCAGAAATTAAAACGACATCAGCACCTTTAAGTGCAGGTGTTGGATCTTCTCCCGCAAAACCTTCCACTTTAACCGCTGTTGGAATATGACTCACATCTTTAGCCACACCTGGTGTCACTGGTGCAATATCATAAAGTGCTAATTCACTTTCAGCGGGTAATTGTAATTTAAGTAATAAGGCTAATGCTTGACCAATACCGCCTGCTGCGCCTAATACTGCAACTTTCATAAAATACTCCTCATGTATTAATTAATCCTAACTAGGTAGAATTTTAAAGTCTTAGTCATTAAATTACAAACAGAGAAATTCAATAATGCGATCTAGCTCAAACTTTTCAAACGGCAAATTTATTTTAATTGCCTAAAATGAATTTTTATGCAATTCTTATGCAAATTCCCCTATACGAGAATAACTATGTCAGATCAATTAACTAAAGCATTTAAAGAACTGCTCAATCAAGAACGATTTGCTTCTCAAAGTGAAATTGTTGAAGCCTTAAAAAAACAAGGATTTCAAAGCATTAACCAGTCTAAAGTTTCACGCATGCTAAGTAAATTTGGCGCAGTTCGTGCAAGAAATACGAAAATGGAAATGGTGTATTGCTTGCCAAGTGAATTAAGTGTACCCGCTACTAGCAGCCCATTAAAAAATTTGGTTTTGGATATTGATCACAATGATTTCGTTATCGTCATTAAAACCTCTCCAGGCGCTGCACAGTTGATTGCTCGATTATTGGATTCCATTGGTAAACCCGAAGGTATTTTGGGCACGATTGCGGGGGATGACACCATTTTTGTGACACCAACAAAAGACACAACAATTAAATCGCTTCTAGAGCAAATTCAAACGCTTTTTGAAAGCAGTCTATAATGAATATCTTAGTAACCGGTGGAACGGGATTTGTTGGGAAACCTTTAGTTGAATCGCTACTTTTACGTGGTGATAGCGTTACAGTACTGACTCGCTCTATTGAAAAAGCCCAAGCTGTTTTTTCTGAAAAAACACCGCAATTTTTGACTGCACTTTCCACCCTCAAAAATTTGAATGCCTTTGATGCAGTTATTAATCTTGCCGGTGAGCCAATCTTCGATAAAAGATGGACAGTTCAACAAAAAGAGAAACTGCGTCATAGCCGCATTGATTTAACACAGCAGATTGTTCAACTTATTAACCAAAGTGAACATCCTCCAGTCTTGATTTCAGGTTCTGCAACCGGAATTTATGGAAACTGTGGTAACGAGCAGATCACTGAAAACACAAATCCAAGTACTCAATTTACCGCACAGCTTTGTATTGATTGGGAAAATGCGGCAAAGCAAGCCAATACCAGAGTCTGTTTAGTGAGAACCGGATTAGTACTTTCTCTAAAAGGCGGGGCTTTTGCTAAAATTCTACCACTCTATCGCTTTGGGCTAGGCGGAAAATTAGGGAATGGTGAGCAATATTGGAGCTGGATCGCATTAGAGGATATGGTAGAAGGCCTTCTCTTTTTACTTGATCATAATAATTGTGAAGGTGCATTTAATTTTACTGCGCCACATCCTGTTAAAAACAAGACCTTTAACCAATTATTAGGTAAAGCATTAAATCGTCCTCGTTTTGCTCAAGTACCTCAATTTTTATTAACTACTATTTTAGGCGAGCGCGCTCGCATTCTATTAGACAGTCAGAATGCCTATCCAAAACATTTGCTAGATTGTGGATTTACATTCCAATACGAGAATTTAGAAGATTACTTCAACCAAACTCTTTAAAAAACAAAGGCTGGTAAAAACCAGCCTTTATTATTTTTCATATCCATTAAGCTAAATATTCTAAAAATTCCCCTACGGTGTGGAAAGATCCAAATACCAGCACAATGTCATTTTTATTTGCATTTTTAACCGCTCTTTTCACACCTTCAACTACAGAATCTTCAGAAACACTTTTTGCTGATGGGCAAACTGAAGTTAATTTTGCATTTAAGTCATCACCCGATTGACCACGGTGACCGCCTAATGTGACACAATGCCATTGGTCAATAACGGAAGTAAGTTGAGTAAACACCGACTCGGCATCTTTATCTTTTAACATACCGCAAACGGCAATAATGCGACCTGATATTTGTGCTTTAAGTGCGGTCAATTTCTCGGCTAAATATTTTGCTGCATGAGGATTATGCCCTACATCGATGATTACTTTTGGTAACTGTGTATATGATATATTCAAGCGTTCTGCCAATTTTTCTAATTGATTACCTTTTAATTGTTGGAAACGACCTACCAATTCCACTTCAATTAATGAACGTTTGATTGTATCGACAGAAATATCAAAAGGCAGCTGTTCAACGGCAGCCAAAGCTGTTGCGGCATTAGCTAATGGAATTTGGCAAAACGGCAAATTTTCTAACCGCACTTTATTACTCTGCCACATCCAAGTTTGCTCATTAGCTTTAAACGACCAAGTGACATCTCGGCGTGAAACGTAGCAATGTAATTTCTCCGCTTGTTCTAACATAGGTTGCGGAACATTGGGTTCGCCAATTACAACCGGTTTATTCGCACGGAAAATCCCCGCTTTTTCAAAGCCAATTTCTTCGCGAGTTGACCCAAGAAAATCGGTATGATCAATATCAATACTGGTGATAACCGCCAGATCATTATCAACAATATTCGTTGCATCTAAGCGTCCACCAAGCCCTACTTCTAAAATCACGACATCAAGCTTCGCTTGTTTGAATAAATGCAAAGCTGATAAGGTACTAAATTCAAAATAAGTGAGGGACTGCGTTTTATTCTTTTCGATGAAATCAAAAGAAGCGGTATGCATTTCATCTGGCAAGTCTTGATTTTGAATACGAACCCGCTCGTTATAACGCAATAAATGAGGTGAGGAATACACACCCACACGCAAACCGTGATTTAACAAAATGGTTTCGAGCAAACGGCAAGTCGTACCTTTACCATTTGTCCCCCCCACCGTGATCACATAAGGTGCAGGATTCAAAAGGTCCAATTCTTCTGCCACTGACTTAATACGCTCTAGCCCTAGATCAATAGCTTTGAAGTGACTGTTTTCCAAATAAGAAAGCCACTCAGCGAGTGTTGAAGTGGCTTTTAAATTCATTGTATTAGGCATTTTCAACAACTTCTACTTCAACAAAAGGTGAAGGTTGATTGGTGAGTTTACTTAAAAGGTTTCCAAGGGTTGAACGCATTTCTGAACGTTTCACGATCATATCAATCGCCCCTTTCTCGAGTAAGAATTCACTACGTTGGAAGCCTTCTGGTAATTTTTCACGTACGGTTTGTTCGATAACACGTGGGCCTGCAAAACCGATTAATGCTTTTGGCTCAGCAATGTTTACATCACCTAACATCGCAAAACTTGCAGATACCCCACCTAAGGTTGGGTCGGTTAATACAGAAATAAACGGTACGCCTTTTTCACGCATTTTTGCTAATACTGCACTAGTTTTTGCCATTTGCATTAAGGAGAAAAGTGCTTCTTGCATACGTGCACCACCACTTGCAGAGAAACAAACAAACGGACAATTTAATTCCATTGCTTTTTCTGCTGCTTTCACAAATTTTGCACCCACAACCGATCCCATTGAGCCGCCCATGAAGCTAAAGTTTGAAGCAGCAACAACAATCGGCATATTGTAAAGTGTACCTGTCATTGTGATTAACGCATCTTTTTCGCCCGTTTCTTTTTGAGCTGCAGAAATACGATCTTTATATTTTTTTAAATCTTTAAATTTAAGAATATCTTTTGGTTCTAAATCAGCCGATAATTCTTGGCTTGAACCTTCATCTAACAAGGCTAAAAGGCGCTCACGAGCATCAATACGCATATGATGACCGCACTTTGGACAAACATATAAATTACGTTTTACTTCTTCGCCGTAAAGAACTTGTTCACAAGAGGTACATTTTGTCCAAACCCCTTCTGGTACGTTAGCTTTACGTGATGCAGAGGAAGAGGTTCCTTTGCTAAAAATTCTATCAATCCAGCTCATTTTTTACCTTTTTTATTAACTAGAAAAGTTTGCGTATTTAATCATAATTTAGCGAAATTTGCTAGTCAGATGAGATTATCTTCTAAAAACAACGGTTCGCTGTTGGAGCAGCTAATTTACGATCTTTTTGCTCTAACAACCATTTCATCCACTCAACAGGTTGATTGCCTGCGCCGACTTCAATCAAGCTTCCCACAATGTTGCGTACCATATGATGCACAAAGGCATTCGCTTGAATATCCACAATAATGTGCTGCCCTTTTCGCACCACATTTAAATGATGCACATTTCGCCAAGGGGTATTTGATTGACACTGTGCCGCACGGAAAGAAGAAAAATCATTTTCGCCCAATAAAAACTGCCCTGCTTGGTGCATTTTCTTTTCATCTAAATCTAAATGGCAATGGGTAATTCCTTCCGGCAAAATGGCTGAACGCAATTTATTACAATACAAAATATAACGATAGCGACGCGCGGTTGCCGAGAAACGAGCATGAAATTCATCATCTACCACTTTTGCCCAACTCACTGAAATATCATCAGGTAAATTTGCATTGGTACCAAATGCCCAAGCTTTTTCAGGACGAACTGCTGTGGTTTCAAAATGCACGACTTGTCCTGTGCCATGCACACCAGAGTCTGTTCTGCCCGCACAAAATACTTCAATTTTTTCATTTGCCACGAAAGATAACGCTTTTTCTAATTCTTCTTGTACACTGCGCACTTTCTCTTGTCGCTGCCAGCCGCAATACTGTTTTCCGTTATATTCAATGCCTAAGGCTATCTTCATTGGAAAATACTCCTAAAACGATTTCAAATTTGACCGCACTTTTCCCGAAAAGAAAAAACACCAATAACTCATCATTATTGGTGTTCTTATCACAAGCTAAAAATTAAGCACGTTTGAAGTCAATGTGAACCAATTTTGGTTTGAATGGGTGACGTTGCATTGCTTGAACTTTCACTGCAACTTCTTTGCCTTCAACCACTAAAGTGATTACATCGCTATAGAAAGAATCGTGAGCTTGTGCGTTGTTTAATTCATCGTGATTTAAGATGATTGAAACAGGTGCTTCGCTGCCACCATAAATGATTGCAGGGATTTGACCGTTGTGACGCAGGCGGCGGCTCGCACCCTTACCTTGCGCTTGACGAACTTCAGCGTTAAATTTAAATGCCATTTTAATGTTCTCTTGATTAAAAGTTTAAAATAAAAAATTGCAGGCGACCCAGCAATTTTCCTAAATTTGCTCAAAGACAAACTTTGAGAGCGACGGATTATAAAATATTCAGCCCTACAATGCAAATTTACACAGCAATTTTTTTCTAGGCTTTTCAAGGCAAAGCGATTAAAATAAGCCCCAATTTTTAATTAATTTTAACTAACTGATTGTAAGTGGGTTTCAAATGGAATTTCTTATCAGCTTTTTTACCGATTACGGTTATTGGGCGGTGCTATTTGTTCTTATTATTTGTGGTTTTGGTGTACCTATTCCAGAAGATATCACACTTGTATCCGGCGGTGTAATCGCTGGCCTCTATCCTGAAAGCGTCAATTCCCACTTAATGTTAGTCGTGAGTATGATTGGTGTACTTGCCGGTGATTCAACCATGTACTGGCTTGGCCGCATTTACGGCACACGTATTTTACGTTTCCGACCAATGCGTAAAATCGTCACATTAGAACGCCTCAAAATGGTTCGTGAAAAGTTTGACCAATATGGCAATCGCGTACTATTTGTCGCCCGTTTCTTACCAGGCTTACGCGCACCAATTTATATGGTTTCTGGTATTACCCGCCGCGTCAGCTACACCCGCTTTGTATTAATTGATTTCTGCGCCGCGATTATTTCCGTGCCAATTTGGGTTTACCTTGGCGAATTTGGTGCGAAAAACTTAGATTGGTTACACGAGCAAATTAAAAAAGGCCAACTTGTTATTTATATCCTAATCGGTATTTTAGCCCTATTCCTATTTTGGAAATGGAAAAAAGCGAAGAAATCCAAAGCTAACTAATCTCATATAATTCAATAAAAAGTGCGGTAAAAAACAACATCGTTTTCTACCGCACTTTTTTTCATTCCAACTAAGCTTTAGCGGCTAAATACCGTTCCACTGTATCCACAATTGCTTGAGTTTGCGGATCAATTTCAATATTTACTAAATCGCCAATTTGGCGTTTGCCGATCAGGGTTCTATGTAAGGTTTCAGGGATTAAATTCACGCAGAATTCATCGTCTTTGACTTCACCGATGGTAAGGCTGATACCGTCAATCGCAATAAATCCTTTGGTGAGAATGTATTTCATCACATCTTTATTGGGTAATTTAAACCAAACCTGACGATTATTTTCGCTTTCGATAATTTGTGAAACGCTTGCGGTACAATAAACGTGGCCAGATAAAACATGTCCGCCAATCTCTGCGCCCATTTGCATTGCGCGTTCGATATTCACAAAATCCCCGGCTTTTAAGCCGCCGAGATTGGTGATGCGCAAGGTTTCTTTCATTAAGTCAAAGCTGACAAGATCGTCGTGAATTTCAGTTACTGTTAAGCACACACCATTATTCGCCACGGATGCACCGATTTCTAAGCCTTTTCGCATTTCAGCTGGTAATTTTACGATCTGTGTTCTAAAATTATCGCTGTCTTTAATTGCATGAATTTGGGCGATGCCCTGTACAATACCCGTAAACATTATTATTCCTTCATTAAAAATTTTTCCAATATTATAACAAATTTATGAATTCTCGTCTTTTTTCTCAATACCGTATTGATATTCAAAAACTTATCCGAATTGCGACACCTATCGGGCTTGCCCAGTTAGCTCAAACTGGCATGGGTACCGTGGATGTGATTATGGCGGGGCGTGTGAGCTCGGCTGATGTAGGCGGTGTCGGTATTGGTGCCTCCATTTGGCTACCTTTGGTGCTTTTTGGTCAAGGCTTATTACTCGCCTTGCCACCAACAATTTCCTATTTAAATGGATCTGGACAGCGCCATCGCATTGCTCACCAAGTGAGACAAGGCCTTTGGATTTCATTTTTAGTGATGATTCCCCTTGCGCTCATCATCTATCATAATGATTTCATATTACAGTTTATGAATATGGATGCCCACATGGCAGATGTGACGATGAATTATTTGCGTGCGATGGTGTGGGGCTTACCTGCCTATTTATTGCTGATTAATTTCCGCTGTTTGAATGATGGCATTGCTAAAACAAAACCCGCCATGGTGATTACCTTCATGGGGTTAATGCTGAATATTCCGCTGAATTATATGTTTATTTACGGTAAATTTGGTGCGCCAGCATTAGGCGGTGTCGGTTGTGGTGTGGCAACGGCTATTGTTAACTGGGCGATGGCAATCTTAATGATTACCTATTCAGCTAAAAACTATAATGAACGTAGTTTGAAAGTCTTTGAAAAGATTATTGAAAAGCCTGACATCAAAACACTGAAAAAATTGACCGCACTTGGCTTGCCGATCGCGATTGCACTCTGCAGTGAAGTCTCACTGTTTGCGTTAAGTAGTTTATTACTTTCCCCATTAGGCGCGGATGTGGTCGCCAGCCACCAAATTGCCTTAAACACCAGTGCTGTAGCCTTTATGTTCCCCATGTCTATTGCGATGGCTGCTACCATTTTAGTGGCGCAAGAACTGGGTAATCACGCACCACAAAAAGCCAAAATTATGGCTCACGCGGCTATTATTCTTGGCTTGATTGCGGCAAGTGTGCTGGCTTTGGTAATTTGGGTATTTAGTGCAGAGATTGCCGCATTAATTGTAGGCGATAATGCTACTGTTATTGCCCTTTCAGGCAGCTTATTAGCGATGGCAGCGATTTATCAATTTTCAGATTCAGTACAAGTCGTCGTGAGCGGTATTTTACGTGGCTATAAAGATACCAAAATTATCCTTTATATCACGTTACTTGCCTATTGGGGTGTGGGTATTCCCGTTGGTTATATTCTTTCCCGCACGGATTGGATTGTTCCAAGCATCGGTGCAAAAGGTTTCTGGGTTGCCTTTATCATTGCATTAACCATTGCTGCCGCTTTGCTCTTTATGCGTATGCGAAAAATCCAATCACAATCTGATGAAGCCATTATTCAACAGTTAGAAAGATTGAAATAGTTAAAGTAAAAAGTGCGGTCGAATTTGACCGCACTTTTTAAACTGCATCCTATGTATATAAGTTACCCTCATCTTCATATCGTTTATATACACACAGATAATCATCAAAAGATAATGATATAGGGTGATCGACTCTTATTAAATTCTCATCAATATTATAATTTTCATTGAAGTTAGAAATAATACTTGTACCAATTTCATATATCTCCTCATTCCAATAATCGGAGATTGGACCGTCAATCACAACACAAATGCTGATACAATTTTTATCTATTTTCACATAAACGCCTCGAACTTCTTTCGTTATTTTTCCAAGTAAAGCATTCTGTGTAACAATTCTTAATCTTATAATTTCATTATTCATTGAAACCCTATACCTTTTTATATCCCTAAAAATTAACGCTCATCAGGAAATTTATGCCATCAAAAGGTAAAAAGTGCGGTCAATTTTGACCGCACTTTCATCTTTTACATCACTACCACATCAAACTGTTCTTGGTTGTAGTACTGCTCTGTTTTGACTTGAACCTGTTTGCTGATGAACATTTCGATCTCTGGCAATAAACCGTGCGATTCTTCTTTGATTAAGTAATCCGCCACGGCTGGAGAGGCATAAACCACAAATTGCTCACTCGAGAATAAGTGGTTAACGCGAATAATCTCACGCATAATTTCATAACATACTGTTTCAACTGTTTTCACGCGTCCACGACCTTGGCAAGTTGGGCATTCATCACACAAAACGTGTTCTAAACTTTCGCGAGTACGTTTACGCGTCATTTCCACTAAGCCAAGTTGAGTAAAACCATTCACATTAGTTTTTACGCGATCTTTCGATAGAGCTTCTTCCAAGGATTCAATCACTCGATTGCGATGGTCATCGGTTTGCATATCAATAAAATCAATAATGATAATACCGCCTAAATTACGCAGTTGTAGCTGCTGCGCAATGGCTTTAGTGGCTTCAATATTGGTGTTAAAAATTGTTTCATCCAAATTTCGATGACCGACGAATGCGCCCGTATTAATATCAATGGTTGTCATGGCTTCAGTTTGCTCAATAATAAGATAGCCGCCCGATTTTAAATTCACACGTTTCTCTAGGGCATTTTGAATACCACGTTCTACACCATAAATATCAAAAATCGGCTGACTGCCCGTATAAAGCATTAATTTATCACTTAATTCCGGCATAAATTCATCGGTAAATTCTTTCACTTCGTTAAAACAAAGTTTGGAATCAATATGAATTTTCTCTAAATTGGCGCCGATAAAATCACGCAAAATACGCTGTGGCAATGCGGGTTCACCATAAATTTTAGAACGCGTTGGATATTTGCCTTTACGCTCAAGCACTTTACGCCATAAACGTTTTAAAAATTCTGCATCTTGACGCAATTCCTCTTCCGTTGCACCTTCGGTGGCCGTTCTAATAATAAAGCCGCCTAACTCATCACAAAAAGGCTCAACTAACGCTTTTAGTCTTGCGCGCTCTTCTTCACTTTCAATACGTTGTGAGACACCAACATGGCTATTTTCAGGCATAAAGACAAGATAACGAGAAGGCAATGTAATATCCGTGGTTAATCTTGCACCTTTGGTACCCAAAGGATCTTTTACCACTTGTACTACGATATCCTGCCCTTCGCGTACGAGTTCAGAAATGTTTTTTGCTCGGAATTGCTTTTGTTCGTTCACATCCACACACTCGGTATGTGAAACAATATCGGAAGCGTGTAAAAATGCGGCTTTTTCTAAACCGATATCCACAAATGCGGACTGCATTCCCGGTAAAACACGGGTTACTCGTCCTTTATAGATATTCCCCACGATGCCACGTTTGGCTTGACGTTCAATATGAACTTCTTTTAAAACGCCCGTTTCCACCAACGCAACGCGAGTTTCATTGGGCGTAACATTCATTAATAATTCAACAGAATCCATTTTTTCGACCTTAGTTTTAATGGTATAAGTCTATCGAAAAGGAAAATAGAATAATAGACCCAAATAAGGTAAAATATGACCTTTCTCAAATTTTCATGACTTTTTTTGAGGTACTTAATGTTTGGTTTAGACCCAACACTTATTACTTTTAGTATTTATATTTTCGGCATGATTTTAATCGGTGTCCTTGCCTATTATTATACAAACAACTTATCCGATTACATTTTAGGTGGCCGTAAACTCGGAAGTTTTGTGACAGCCATGTCTGCTGGCGCATCTGATATGTCAGGCTGGCTATTAATGGGCTTGCCTGGTGCAGTATATGTATCTGGTTTAGTAGAAGGTTGGATCGCCATTGGTTTAATCTTCGGGGCTTATTTTAACTGGTTACTCGTGGCTGGTCGTTTACGGATTTATACCGAATTTAACAACAATGCGCTCACATTACCAGAATATTTCCACCATCGCTTTGGCACATCACATAATCTCTTAAAAATTGTGTCTGCAACAATCATCCTGGTATTCTTCACTATTTATTGTGGTTCTGGTGTGGTTGCAGGGGCGAAATTATTCCAAAACCTATTCTCAGTCGACTATTCCACCGCCATTTGGTACGGCGCATTAGCGACTATCGTCTATACCTTTATCGGTGGATTTTTAGCCGTAAGCTGGACGGATACCATTCAAGCCACATTGATGATTTTTGCACTGATTTTAACGCCTCTCTTTATCTTTTTAAGTTTGGGTGATGCATCACAATTTACTGAAGTGCTACATCAAGCAGAAATCGCAGCAAATAAAGACTTTACCGATTTATTTAGCTCTACTACACCATTAGGTTTATTAAGTTTAGCGGCTTGGGGCTTAGGTTATTTTGGTCAACCGCATATCCTTGCTCGTTTTATGGCGGCTTACTCGGTGAAATCCCTCATTAAAGCACGCCGTATCAGTATGACATGGATGGTGATTTGCCTCGCTGGTGCGATTGGTATTGGCTTCTTCGGAATTCCTTATTTCTTTGCTAACCCCAATGTAGCTGGTGTGGTAAATAATGAACCAGAACAAGTATTTATTGAACTGGCTAAATTGCTCTTTAATCCATGGATTGCCGGTATTCTACTCTCTGCGATTTTAGCGGCAGTAATGAGTACACTTTCCGCTCAATTATTAATTTCTTCAAGCTCTATTACGGAAGATTTTTATAAAGGGTTTATTCGTCCAAAAGCTTCTGAAAAAGAATTAGTTTGGCTAGGTCGTGCGATGGTTTTAGTTATCGCGGGTATCGCCATTTGGATTGCACAGGATGAAAACAGCAAAGTATTAAAACTCGTTGAATTTGCCTGGGCTGGCTTTGGTTCTGCATTTGGTCCTGTCGTGCTCTTCTCCTTATTCTGGAAACGTATGACTTCATCAGCAGCGATGGCTGGCATGGTTGTCGGCGCAGTGGTTGTCTTTGCTTGGAAATCGGTGATTCCTGAAACCAGTGAATGGTTTAATGTCTATGAAATGATCCCAGGATTCATCCTTGCTAGCCTGGCGATTATTGTGGTTTCTCTCCTTTCTGCAGAACCTGAAAATGAAGTTAAAGAAACCTTTGAAAAAGCAGAAAAAGCCTATAAGGAAGCAAAATAATGATTGATTTTCGTCCTTTTTATCAGCAAATTGCCACCACCAATTTATCTGCTTGGCTAGAAACATTACCTTTGCAGCTAAAAGAATGGGAAAAACAAACCCATGGTGATTATGCTAAATGGTCAAAAATCGTGGACTTTCTTCCTGATTTGCAGGCAGATACCATCGATTTAAAAAATGCAGTGAAATCTGACCGTACTTCCCCACTTTCAGAGGGCGAAAAACAACGTATTATTCATCATTTGAAACAATTAATGCCATGGCGAAAAGGACCTTATCATTTATTTGATATTCACGTGGATTGCGAATGGCGTTCTGATTTCAAATGGGATCGTGTCTTGCCTCATCTTGCTCCATTAAAAGATCGTACCATTTTAGATGTGGGTTGCGGTAGCGGCTACCATATGTGGCGAATGGTTGGCGAAGGTGCAAAAATGGTGGTAGGTATTGATCCAACCGAACTTTTCCTTTGCCAATTTGAAGCCGTTCGAAAATTATTAAATAACGATCGTCGAGCTAACTTAATCCCATTAGGTATTGAAGAAATGCAACCACTTGCGGCATTTGATACGGTATTCTCTATGGGTGTGCTTTATCATCGTAAATCACCGCTTGATCACCTCACACAGCTAAAAAATCAATTAGTAAAAGGTGGCGAGCTCGTCTTAGAAACCTTAGTAGTTGATGGCGATGTCAATACGGTATTAGTGCCTTCAGATCGCTATGCAAAAATGAAGAACGTATATTTTATTCCTTCTGTTGCTACACTCATTAATTGGTTGGAAAAAGTCGGCTTTACTAATGTGCGTTGTGTGGATGTCGCCACCACGACATTAGAAGAACAGCGTAAAACGGATTGGTTAGAAAATGAAAGTTTGATTGATTTCTTAGATCCAAATGATCACAGTAAAACCATCGAAGGCTACCAAGCACCAACTCGCGCAGTGATTTTAGCCAATAAATAATTGCTTAAATAAAAGAGCGGTCAAAAAATTCTATGTTTTTTGACCGCGCTTTGCTTTTCTATTTTAAGGTAATATGCACCGTAATCTCTTCGCGATCGTGATACAAATGCTTAGCCTGAATGTCAAATTCCAGTTCTTTTTCTGCCAATATCACTGCAAGATTTTCTAGGCACAACATCACTTCTTGATAACGTTTTTTCATTGGCAATTTCAAGTTAAAAATAGTTTCTCGGCACCAGCCGTTAATCAACCATTTCCCTATTAAATTCGCAATTCGACTTGGTTGCTCCACCATGTCACACACAAGCCAATCAATATGCTTGCGTTTTGGTGGTTGGAATTTAAATCCATCTTCTGGGCAGTGTTCTATTCTACCAGTATCATGCAAACTAGCTGCCATTTTGCCGTGATCAACTGCATACACAAATAAACCGCGCTTCACCAATTGATAGGTCCAGCCGCCAGGGCATGCACCGAGATCAACACCCACCATATTTTCATTTAAGCGTTTACTTTCTTCATTTCGAGGAATAAAGGTTAAAATCGCTTCTTCCAATTTTAAAGTTGAACGGCTTGGCGCATCCGCTGGGAATTTCAAACGTGGTATCCCCATAAAATGGGTAGAGTTATTGCCAAGATAGGAATACCCTACATAGCAGCAATTCGGATGAGTGAAAAAACAATGTAAAATCTGACCGCGCTTTGCATTCGGCTTACCTTGTAACCAATCTTGTTTTTTCAACGCTTGGCGTAACGGCACAGTAAATTTTCGGCAAAATGTCGAAAGCTCTTTGGCTTCATTGGTATCTGCTGTTTCGACAAATAGCTCTACCGCTTGCTTAAGATTAATGTCTTCTACAATGCGTTTATATTGAGCCAGAATTGGCGAGATACGATCTTGAGGATCGAGATTTTCTAAGAGATCTGAAACAACGATCATTTGACGCGCAAAAATCAAACGATTAAAAGGGATTTCTCGCGCTAAACGATCCGCATCACCCGGTTGATAACATTCAAAAATGACATAGCCGCTGTTTTCTACTACGCGAGCAAAACCAAATACACCACGCTCAGAAGCTCGGTCGGTAATTTCTGCAGCGACTTCTTTTTCAAAGCCAATTCGACAATATAAGGCTAATTTATTCATGTTTTCCTAATTTAATTGAATCTTTAATCCATTTTCTAAAGGCTTGAATTTGTTCATCATCTAAACGATCTAAATGATTGACCACATAGAATGATTTTGGATCCCGCAATTCGGTTGGTAACACAATTTGCAAATGACCATTTTCAATTTCTTGCTGAGCCAAAATGCGATTAGCTAACGCAATACCTTGTCCATGAACGGCCGCTTGCAATGCCATAAAAGTATGGCTAAATAACGGACCTTGCTGAATATTCAAATCATCTAATTTGAGATAATCCGCCATCGCTTGCCAGTTATCTCGAGTATGCGTATGAATCAGCGTATGCTTTTTCAAATCATTAGGACAACTTACTGGTATTTTCTCAAGCAATGAAGGCGCCGCTAAAATCACGAGGTTTTCTTCGCCTAAACGATCGACTTGTAAGTTTTCCCAATCGCCTTTTCCATAATAAATGGCAATATCAATTTCTTTATTCAATAAACCTTCATCTTGATCGACGCCCTTCAAGCGTACTTCAATTTCAGGATATTGTTTATTAAAATCACTCAAATGTGGCACAAGCCATTGAATACCAAAAGTTTGTGGCACACTAATTGCCAAATGTGGTTCAGCTTTAAGTGTTAATAAACGTTCGGTTGCTTCATTTAATTTTCGTAAGATTTTATTGATATCAACAAAATAGGCTTTCCCAAATTCCGTCAATTCGAGCGAACGATTTTTACGAATAAAAAGCTCAACACCTAAAAAATCTTCTAATAATTTTATTTGATGGCTCACTGCGGCTTGTGTCACAAAAAGTTCATCTGCCGCTTTTGTGAAGCTTAAATGTCGTGCAGCAGACTCGAAAGACTTCAATGAATTCAAGGGAGGCAAACGTTTATACATAATTCTTCCCAACAGCTAAATTTTAGTTTATAATAACGAAGATTTAATTCGGATTAGTTTTTTTTATGCATCAAATAAAAAAACATCATTTGTCCTTCCATCACCTTCTACCTACAATACACCCATACTTAATGATTGGTAATTCCTTACAAGTTAATGAGTTTCAGACTTAAGTATGATGTTGTGTTTGCATATAGTTCGGTTCTCCGAACTGGAGTAACAATTAAGTTACTCATTTACTTCCTGTATATATTAAACCATTCTGGTTAAGCGCTGCTCGTTTCGAGCGGCGTTTTTTTATTCCTGGCATTTTAGCATAAGCAAAATTTTATTTCCTGACCAACTTCACAAATTTAAAAATCCAATAAAAATTTTGAGAAATCACAATATTTTTGTGTTTAAAGGTTTTCATAGTTATCGTAATGGTGTAGATTAACTGCATTTCCATTCATAAAATTATTTATACAAATTAAGGAAGCAAAATGAAAGACTTAGACTGGAACAATCTTGGATTTAGTTATATCAAAACAGATTACCGTTTCATCGCACATTGGAAAGATGGTAAATGGGATGAAGGGAAACTTACCACTGATAATATGCTACATATCCACGAAGGTTCAACGGCTATTCACTACGGTCAACAATGCTTTGAAGGCTTAAAAGCCTATCGTTGTAAAGATGGTTCAATCAACTTATTCCGTCCTGATCAAAATGCAAAACGCATGCAACACACCTCTGATCGTTTATTAATGCCACAAGTGCCAACAGAATTATTTATCCGCGCTTGTAAAGAAGTGGTGAAAGCAAACCAAGAATGGTTAGGTCCTTACGGCTCTGGCGCAACATTATATTTACGTCCATTCCTCTTTGGTACTGGCGCGAATATCGGTGTGAAAACTGCTCCTGAATTTATTTTCTCTGTATTCTGCTGCCCTGTCGGCGCATACTTCAAAGGTGGTTTAGCGCCATCTAACTTCATTACAACTGATTACGACCGTGCTGCTCCGATGGGAACCGGTGGTGTAAAAGTGGGTGGTAACTATGCAGCAAGTTTGCTTCCTCATGAATTAGCGGCTGAAGCTGGCACACCTGAACGTAAATTCGCTGATGCGATCTATCTTGATCCAAAAACTCACACTAAAATTGAAGAAGTGGGTGCGGCAAACTTCTTTGGTATTACCAAAGATAACAAATTTATCACACCAGCATCTGAATCTATTTTACCAAGTATCACTAAATACTCATTACTTCACATTGCAAAAGAACGTTTAGGTATGGAAGCTATCGAAGGTGATGTGTATATCGATCAACTTGATCAATTTGCAGAAGCGGGAGCTTGTGGTACTGCCGCAGTAATTACGCCAGTAGGCGGTATTCAACACAAAGGTAAATTCCACGTGTTCTATTCAGAAACTGAAGTGGGTCCTGTCACACGTAAACTTTACAACGAACTAACCGGCATCCAATTCGGTGATGTGGAAGCACCTGAAGGCTGGATTGTAAAAGTAGAATAATCTCTTCCTTTCTATAAAAAAGTAAGACTCACATAATTTAAGGACTGAGTTCTGTCATCTACAGGGCTTAGTCCTTTTAGTTTTACACGCTGAGATATCCCTTATTAATAATATTTTTTCCACACAAAATATCTTCAAAATTGACCACACTTTTCCCCTTTTATTGTGTGCCTATATTTCAAATTATGATCTTCATCACAGTTTTATTTGAACAGATAGATTAGAATAAAATTGTCCATTTTTTCAAGCAAATAAGGAAGAAAAATGATGACTCCCTCAGCACTTATAGGTGAAGGAATTAACCTGATGTTTTCAGGGATGGGTTTTGTGTTGGTCTTTTTGCTCATTTTAATTTGGGCAATTGGAGTGATGTCTAAACTTATCAATCGATTCTTTCCTGAACCACAACCCGAACCCAAAACTTCCCCAAATTCAACCGCACTTTCTGCGGCACCAACTGACGATTTTGAGCGTTTACGTCCTGTGATTGCAGCGGCTATCGCACACCATCGCCGTATCCAACAGTTCAAATAACATAAGGATTTTACTATGACTAAAAAAATTAAAATGACAGAACTGGTGCTTCGTGATGCCCACCAATCACTTTTCGCAACTCGCTTGCGTCTTGATGATATGTTACCAATTGCCCATGAATTAGACGATATTGGTTATTGGTCATTGGAAGCTTGGGGCGGTGCAACATTTGATAGCTGTATTCGCTTCTTGGGTGAAGATCCGTGGGTTCGTTTGCGTGAATTGAAAAAAGCCTGTCCAAAAACCCCATTACAAATGTTATTACGTGGTCAAAACCTATTAGGCTATCGCCACTATGCTGATGATGTAGTAGAACGTTTCGTAGAACGTTGTGTAGCGAATGGTATGGATGTTTTCCGCGTATTCGATGCGCTCAATGACCCGCGCAACATGAAAGCCGCGTTGCAAGCAGTACGTAAATTTGGTGGTCATGCTCAAGGGACTTTAAGTTATACCACCAGCCCAGTTCATACCATGCAAACCTGGCTAGACACCACAGAACAATTACTTGAAATAGGTATCGATAGCTTGGTCATCAAAGACATGTCAGGTATTTTAAATCCAATGGCGGCGGCAGACTTAGTACGCGAAATCAAAAAACGTTTTGACGTAGAATTGCATTTACACTGCCACTCAACCACTGGTATGGCAGAAATGGCGTTATTAAAAGCGGTTGAAGCTGGTGTAGATGGTATTGATACGGCAATTTCTTCTATGTCAGGTACTTATGGTCACCCTGCAACTGAATCCCTAGTTGCCACCTTGCAAGGCACTGAGTATGACACCGGTTTGGATATTCCTCGTTTGGAAAAAATTGCTGCCTATTTCCGCAATGTACGTAAAAAATACGCTAAATTTGAAGGCCAATTACGTGGTGTAGATAGCCGTATTTTAGTGGCACAAGTGCCAGGTGGCATGCTCACTAACTTGGAAAACCAATTAAAACAACAAAATGCGTCCGATAAATTAGATTTAGTATTAGAAGAAATCCCACGCGTACGCAAAGATTTGGGTTATATTCCTCTTGTTACACCAACCTCTCAAATTGTTGGTACACAGTCTGTTATTAACGTACTTACTGGCGAACGCTATAAAACTATCGCCAAAGAAACGGCCGGTATTTTAAAAGGTGAATACGGTAAAACACCTGCACCGGTAGATAGTGCGCTACAAGCTCGAGTATTAGAAGGGGCTGCGCCAGTAACTGACCGTCCAGCGGATCACATTGCACCTGAAATGGCGAAAATTGAAGCTGAAGTTGCTGAACAAGCTAAAGCGAAAGGCGTGAAATTGGCAGACAACGCCGTAGATGATGCTTTAATCGTGGCGCTCTTCCCTCAAATTGCATGGAAATTCTTAGAAAACCGCAACAACCCTTCCGCCTTTGAACCAGCCCCTACCGGCAATGAAAGTGCGGTGGAAAATAAACCTGTTTCTAAAGCTGCACCATCTGCTTCTGGCTCCGCTGTTTATACCGTGGAATTAGAAGGTAAAGCTTTTGTGGTGAAAGTAAGCGAAGGCGGCGATATCTCTCATGTCGCGACTACTGCTCCGCAAGCCGTGCCACAAGCAGCTCCAGTAACGGGTGGCACACCTGTAACAGCGCCGATGGCGGGTAATATTTGGAAAGTTGTTGCAACAGAAGGTCAAACTGTAGCAGCTGGCGATGTATTATTCATTCTCGAAGCCATGAAAATGGAAACCGAAGTGAAAGCTGCACAAGCTGGTACCGTACGCGGCATTTGCGTCAAAGCTGGTGATGCTGTCGCGGTAGGTGATACCGTGATGACCTTAGCATAAGGAATGGTCTATGGAGAGTATTATTGCGTTAATTAAAGGGATGGGCATATTCCATCTGCAATGGGGGCAAGCAGTAATGATCGCTGTGAGCCTGCTGTTGCTGTGGCTTGCCATTTCGCGCAAATTTGAACCTTTGCTGTTGCTACCAATTGGTTTCGGCGGATTATTGTCAAATATCCCAGAAGCGGGTCTAGCTATGACAGCATTAGAGAATTTGCTTCATCTCGGCTCACCAGAGCAAATTGCGGTAATCGCTACGCAGCTGGGAGTTTCCCCTGATCTTGCTGCGATTAAAACAGCGATGACTTCCGCGCCAATATCCATGATAAATCAATTAGAAGCTTTATCTTTGGATATGGGTTATAGCGCCGGTATTTTGGCATTGTTCTATAAAGTTGCGATCAGCTACGGCATTGCACCATTGGTCATTTTTATGGGCGTAGGTGCAATGACAGATTTTGGCCCTCTATTAGCCAATCCGAAAACATTGCTACTTGGTGCGGCTGCTCAATTCGGTATTTTCGCTACCGTACTCGGTGCGTTAGCCTTAAATTATTTCGGCATTATCGAATTTACGCTACCTCAAGCCGCGTCTATCGGTATTATCGGTGGTGCGGATGGTCCGACAGCGATTTATCTCACCAGTAAACTGGCACCTGAATTGCTTGGCGCGATTGCCGTAGCGGCCTATTCTTACATGGCATTAGTGCCGTTGATTCAACCACCGATTATGAAAGCGTTAACCACAGAAGAAGAACGCAAAATTCGCATGACGCAAATGCGCCATGTGAGTAATCGTGAAAAAGTCTTGTTCCCGGTTATTTTGCTGTTGCTCGTTGGTTTACTCTTACCTGATGCAGCCCCATTGCTTGGGATGTTCTGTTTCGGTAATCTCATGCGCGTGAGTGGCGTCGTTGAACGTTTAAGCGACACCACACAAAACGCCTTGATTAATATCGTAACCATCGTGCTTGGCTTATCTGTGGGTTCTAAACTGATTGCGGATAAATTCCTACAACCACAAACGCTAGGCATTTTAATTCTTGGTGTAATTGCTTTCGGAATCGGTACAGGTAGCGGTGTATTAATGGCCAAATTGATGAACAAATTCAGCAAAAACAAAATTAACCCGCTCATTGGTTCTGCTGGTGTATCCGCTGTTCCTATGGCAGCTCGCGTTTCTAACAAAATCGGATTGGAAGCGGATAATCAAAACTTCCTACTCATGCACGCCATGGGACCGAATGTTGCCGGTGTAATTGGCTCGGCCATTGCCGCTGGGGTCATGTTAAAATATGTCGGCACGTTGATGTAAGGTTAAGGAAGCTGAAAAACACCTAAATGAGGTTCATTAAATAACAAAAAGAGCGGTCAATTTGATTTGACCGCTCTTTTATTTATAACAATTTTATTTACTTAACCAAACTCATCGCCAGATTCTTCGCGCCTTTGAAATCCACTTTACCACTTCCTAACATCGGAATTTCATCTACTAAGAAGACTTGGCTTGGGAGCATAATCGGCGGTACATTTAATCCTTTAATACGTTCATTGATCTCATCTAAAGAAAGTGCAGATTTAATTAAAAGCACAATGCTCTCGCCTTTTTTATCATCGCTCAAGGCAACGGCAACAAATTGATTTTCTTCATCAAATACTTGTGAAAGTTTCTCTTCCACGCTGCCGAGGCTAATCATTTCGCCGCCGACTTTAGCAAATCGAGAATAACGATCCACAATAGTAATAAAGCCGTTATGATCGATATGACCTTTATCGCCAGTTTTGTAATAACGTACACCGTCAATTTCAACAATCACTTCTGCTGTTTTTTCTGGTGCATTCAAATAACCTTTCATGACTTGCCCACCACCAATCAAGATCAAACCGTCTTCACCGATTGGTAATTCTTGCAAGCTTTCTGGATCCACAATTTTAATAATGGTGCCTGGTAATGGCATACCAACTGTACCAGCTTGATTGAAGGTAAATTCTTGTAAGGTTTCTGGATCAAGTAAATTAGGCATATTCACACTAGCTACCGGTGCTGTTTCAGTTGCGCCATAACCTTCGTAAATTTCCAAGCCAAATTTAAGTTTGAAGGCTTCTTTTACATCTGCTTTCAATTTTTCTGCACCTGCAATAACCATACGCACGTTTTGTAGCATTAACGGATGGAATTTCTTATTGCGTACATACAATCTAAAGAAAGTTGAAGTACCAAATAAAATACTCACCCGATGTCGAGCACACATTTTTCCTACTGTCGCCCCATCTGTCGGATCCGCTACACTTACCATTTTAATGCCTTCACACAATGGCAATAAAGTTGTCACTGTTAAGCCGAATGAGTGGAAAATTGGTAAGGAATTCAAAATCACATCATCTTTGTGGAAGTTTAATAATTCACCGATCTGTTTAATATTTGTCAGTAAGTTTTTATGGCTTAATTCAATGCCTTTTGGATCACCTTCACTACCACTACTGAATAAGATGGTTGCATTATCTTCCAAGCTTACGTCTGCAAAGTAACGTAATTTAATCCACCATTGTGGCGCCAAAAACGCAGTTAAAAATGACCGCACTTTATTCGCTTTAGTGATCGATTTCCCTAAATTTTCCATAAAGAGGGCTTTATCAGCCACCACTTGGCTAAAATCAAAACCTTTTGTGTTCAACTTATCCAAGAATTTTTCAGAGGTAATGACTTGCGAAATGTTGGCTTTTTTCAACGCTTTTTCCATCACTTCTGGGCTTAGTGTGTAGTTTAAATTTACCGGTACTTTGCCCATCACCATTAGGGTCATATTAATAATTGCCCCAATTGATGAACTTGGTAATAACACACCAACATTTTTTTCATCCCCTAAAGCAGCTTTCAAGGTTTTCCCAAACATTAGCAGTGCAGCAATGAATTTCAGGTTATTCAATTTAGTGCCTTGTGCATCAACAGCCGCTTCTTTGAATAAATTCGATTTTGCCGAGCTCAACCAATGATGCATAAGCGGTTTACGTTTACTCATGACTTTTTCCCATACGGAGAAAGAAAGTTCGAGTACTTTTTGCTTCATCGCTGTCGCATCAATAAAGCCATGAATGGGTTTACCAAATGCCACTAAAATTTCACGCTTACCTTGGCGTTTAGTTAAATTCTTATAGAAAGAATCTGCACGAGAGAAGCTGCTGCCCCATAATCCACGTAAATAGAAAGGAACAGTCGTCACATTCTCTAAATCTTTTAATACGTACTCAAAGCCTTTTTGGAACTCATTAATTTGACCGTTATAGCTGATATGGCCTTCTGGGAATAAAGCTACCACTTCGCCACGCGCTAAATATTCACGAATGGTTTCAATAGATTCTCGGCTTGAACCACCACCAATTGGGATGACTTTGAAAATACGGAAGAACCAAGTGAGATACCATTTGTTGTAAATCGGACGATACATCACAAATTTAATCGCACGAGGGCTAGCCGCTTGTAACACCAACCAGTCAATCCAGCTAATATGGTTACCTAATAATAGAACTCCACCACTTTGTGGAAGATTTTTTAAGCCATCCACATGAAAACGGTAATTCGCTTTTAACGCAAAGAGCAAGAATAAACGCGTAAATAAATGAGGCACTTTCGACATGGTATATAAACTTGCCGCAAAACATGTAGCAGAAGTCACTAAGAATAAACCTTGAGTCGAAACATTAAGTTGTACAAAAACAATGCTTAATAGCAAAAATACTACCATGAACACGTTTTGTACAAAGTTGTTACCTGCCATGATTTTGCCGCTGATTTTCTCAGGTGCGAAATACTGAATAGTCGCATTCAATGGAACGATCAATAAACCGCCAGAGAAACCAAAGACAAAAGAACAAAGTGCTAATACCACCCCGCTTTGGGCTAGGGTTAAGAAGAATAACGACACACAAATACCCAATGCACCAAGCGGAACAATACCTAACTCAATATGCAAACGAGAAGCACGACCAGCAAGATATGAACCAAGCGCAAGCCCTATTCCACTCACCGCAAGAATCGCTTGAATAACAACAGCATTATCTTCATTGAACATCGCTTTATAATGTGCAGGGAATGCCGCCACAATAATTTGTGACACGCCCCAAAACAGACTTAATCCAATAACACTCAACCAAATATTTTGATCTGCTTTTAATGTGCGAACGTTATCTTTTAAATACCCTAAAGAAAGGTATTTTCTCATATCAAACTGACCATCTGTATTTTCAGCTTCTTGCTTAAAGAATGGGATTTTAAACGCAAAATAGGCTTCTAGTGCACTCAGTAATACTAATGCTACACCTATCACCCAAACACTTTGTAATACTTCATTCGGATCATCTGATGCCACATAATGCGCTTCAAAGAAGAAAGAAAAAGCAAAAGAACTAAATAGAATGGCCACAATAGTAAGCGCCTGAATGACACCATTTGCCATACCGATATTTTCAGTGCCCACAATTGATTTAATAATGCTATATTTGGCCGGAGAATAGACCGCACTTTGCGCTGCCAAAATCAATGTCAGTACAAAGGAAATAGCAAACATTCCCGTCATATAACTCAATAAAATCCCAGCACTGATCACCACAGCTGCTAAACTGCTATAACGAATGACTTTAGTGCGGGAAAATCTATCGTTAATAAATGCTGAAGGCGAAAATAAGAAAATAAATGGCAATAAAATCATCGCATTAATTAATGCCGTTAAAACGACCAAACTCTCGCCTGAAAAACTTTTCAGCAACACATTTTGAATGGTAATTTTATGTGCCAAATCCACACTGGCATTAATAAAGGCAATGGCTAAATAAGGTACAAAGCCAGCATATTTTAAGAGTTTCATTTCGCACTCTCCGCTTGATAAAGATTAAAGGTTTTCATATTCAAGAGATACGGTTTTAACACCAACAATAAATCAAATAAATGTTTTAATTTTTCATCTTTTTGTTCGCTATTGGCTAATGCCGCTAAAGTCACGTTCACCTCTTTTTCCGCTAACATTTTCGCAGCGGCCAAATAAGCTTTCACTACATCCATTTCGGCTTCATCACAACGAGCTAAGATCGCCAAAATATCACGTTCTTTTGCCGTAAAAATACCTTCACGAGGATTCAATAAACCTTCCACTACCATGTCTTCGATTTGTTTAGCGGAAAGATGAAATTCTGCACATAATTGCTCAATAGTGAACACTTCATTTTCAGCGCCCATGATGATATCCAATAATCCAATAAGGCTTTCATAAGGATTATTCCAATCAAAATGAGGATGAGCAAAAAGAGCTTTAATTTGTGAAATCGTCGCATTGAAATTGCTTTGTAGATATTTAATAAAACTGAGCAACTCTACACAATATTCATCATAAAGATGAAAATTCGGTTTATCTTTTACGGGTTCTGGCAACAAACCTTCTTTCACATAGTACAGCACCGTAGATTTTGGCATCTGACTAAGCTTAACCAGATCATTCATTTTTAACATAAGGATTTCCCTCTAGATTGATTTGTTGTGTATTGTAGCGGATAAAAATAAAAAGTAAATAGTGTCGCTCTACACTTTTATTAAATTTAATAAAAAAGTTGTTCACCACATCATGAACAACTTTCTTAATTAGCTTTAGCTTTCAACTTTTCGCCACAGATCCTTACTGTAAATAACCCCTACTGGATTTTTCTTCGCCCCCATAATAGTAGGAGAAATATAAACCGGTGTGGTGTATTGGAAAAGCGGTAAAGCAAGGTTTTCTTGTTGGATCTTCTCACTTAATTTTAAGTAAATTTCTGACCGCTCTTTT
This sequence comes from Parahaemophilus parainfluenzae, assembly GCA_018381885.1. Classification (GTDB taxonomy): domain Bacteria; phylum Pseudomonadota; class Gammaproteobacteria; order Enterobacterales; family Pasteurellaceae; genus Haemophilus_D; species Haemophilus_D parainfluenzae_AH. The sequence goes on from JAGZRA010000001.1 coordinate 105,886, forward strand.
TCATTTAAGCTTTTCAATGCTTGCTCAAAAAGTTGATCGTATTCTGCATTAGCATAGCCATTTTTGTTATCCGGACTTTTAGAATAGAACAAACCCAAAAATGCCATCGGATGATTGAAATCTGCACACCAGCCAGAACGAATGACTTGAAAATCACCTTTTTGACGTTTAGTCTGTAATGTTTGCCAATTGACTAGTTGAGCATCCACGCGCAACATATCTGATTGAGTCAATTGCCCCACTAAGCGCTGCGCGATATTCACATGCAATGGCGCATCATCATAAAGCACATTTAAATGCAATGGATGTCTTTCATCAATTTTATTTTGAGCCAATAATTGCTCGGCAACAACGGGCTCCCATCTTGAGTCTTGTCCATTTAACATGGCTTTCGGTAAAAAATACGAACTCGGAATTGCCGCGGGAATCTCATTATTCACGATATTGGTGACAGAGACCAACGAAGCAATCGCCTTACGCACATCTGCCTTAGCAACTTTAGGATCTTTCAGATTAAATTCATAAAAATAACCGCAAAGCTGTGGAAAATGTTGAAGATCTGAATGTACTTCTGGCACATCAACCACCACATCAAATTCAGCTAATTTAGGTTCAACAAAAGGCAAATAGGCTACGCGTTCAAAAGCGACATTATTTTTCTGCCAATAATAGGGGTTTTTAGTTAAGTGTATGCTGTTCACACTTTCACTTTCGAACATATAAGCCCCGTTTGTCACCGGGTAATCAGGATCGCTATATTGTGGCACAAGGCTAATATGCGCCAACATTTCCGGCAAATACGGTGTTGGTTTATCAAGCTCAATACGTAAAGTGCGGTCATTTTCCGCATAAACTCCTAAGCTCTTAAAAGGTTTATTTTTTTCTAAAACGCCTTTCGCATTTTTTAAATTGAGATAAGCTAAATAGGATCTTAAAGGACTATTTGATTGAGACAGTGCTTGCCAAGAAAGCATGACATCTTGGGCGACTAGAGAATCACCATTTGACCAGCGAAGCCCTTCACGTAAGGTAAAGATCCAGGTTTTGTTATCTTTGGTTTGCCAACTTTCTGCAATACCTGGCACGATTCGCCCTTCCGAATCATAGGCGGTTAAGCCTTCATATAGATCTCGCAATAAGTTTTCCTGTTCGGGATAACGCACAAACCAAGGCTCAAAAGAAGGGGGATGAGTAAACGCCCGAGTCAGTAAAGTCCTACTCGGTTTTGATATATTTTCTTGTTCAATCGACTGACTTTGTTTCGGCAGATCTTCCATTGCCGTATTTGTAGATTTAGGGCTATTTAATTTATCACAACCACTCAATCCAAAAACGATACCGAAAATAACCGCACTTTTAAGCCAAGTAAAGAAAGAATTATCCATTTTCAACATCTTCTGTTTTAATCCAAAAGAAAAAGAACCAATATTTTACCGCAATTAAAATGGCAATAATCGTTCGACCCACTACACTTGGGGTAAAGTAAAAGCCAATTAAAAGCATCGTAGTTGAAAAGGTTAGAATAGAAATTTTTGCTTTTTTTGTTAATGCACGACGTTCATTAAAAGACTTCAGATACTTTTGATAAAGCTTGGTTTCTAAAAACCAACGTTCTAAGCGAGATGAACCTTGCGCAAAAGAATAAAGTGTTAGCAACAAAAAAGGTGTGGTCGGAAGAATCGGTAGAAAAATACCAATCACGCCTAAAACCAAAGAAATACAACCAAGTACAATATAAATGGCTTTAATTAAAGGATTTTTGTGGAAGAATTTAAGTGCAACAAAACCGGCTATAACCGAAAAAGTGATTAAGCCAGAAAACAATAAAGCGTCGTTCATCATCATTCCTAAATAAAAGTGATACGCAATTATCACTGATTTTTTAGATTTTTCAACCTTGATATTATAGAATTTGTCGCAACTTATTAAAGAAATAGTTAGCAAAAGGAATATTTATGTCTAATCCATTACTTCATATTGAAGGCTTACCTCCGTTTTCTCAAATCAAACCGGAACACATTCAACCAGCAATTGAAAAACTTATTGAAGAAAATCGTCAAGCTATAGAACAAGTGCTAAAACAACCGCACTTTACTTGGGAAAACTTTATTGAACCGCTTTCTGAAGCTGGCGAACGCCTAAGCCGCGCTTGGTCACCAATCTCCCATTTAAATTCAGTTAAAAACAGCCCTGAATTACGTGATGCGTACCAAGCCTGCTTACCACTACTATCTGAATACAGCACTTGGGTGGGTCAACACAAAGGCTTATACAACGCTTATTTAGCCTTAAAAAATAGTCCTGAATTTGCCACTTATTCAGTAGCACAAAAGAAAGCCATTGAAAATGCACTGCGTGATTTTGAGCTTTCAGGTATCGGTTTATCTGAAGAAAAACAAAAACGTTATGGTGAGATTGTTGCTCGCTTATCAGAATTAAGCGCACAATTTAGTAATAATGTACTCGATGCTACCATGGGTTGGGAAAAAGTCATTGAAGATGAAAGTGAATTAGCAGGTCTTCCTGAATCTGCATTACTTGCGGCAAAACAATCTGCCGCAAGTAAAGGCTTAAAAGGCTATCGCTTTACGTTAGAAATCCCAAGTTATTTGCCAATCATGACCTATTGTGAAAATGCAGCACTACGCGAAGAAATGTATCGTGCTTATGCGACTCGCGCTTCTGATCAAGGTCCAAACGCAGGCAAATGGGATAACACAGCGATCATTGAAGAAATCATGACGTTACGCGTAGAACTAGCCAAACTATTAGGTTTCAATACCTATACTGAACGCTCACTTGCGACCAAAATGGCTGAAAACCCACAACAAGTATTAGATTTCTTAAATAACCTCGCAGATCGTTCAAAAGCACAAGGCGAGAAAGAATTAGCTGAACTTAAAGCTTATTGTGAAAAAGAATTTGGCGTAACGGAACTTGCCCCTTGGGATATCAGTTTCTATTCGGAAAAACAAAAACAACATTTATATGCGATCAATGATGAAGAACTTCGTCCTTATTTCCCTGAAGATCGCGTTATTTCGGGATTATTTGAATTAATTAAACGTATTTTTAATATTCGTGCAGTTGAACGTTTTGGCGTAGATACGTGGCATAAAGATGTGCGTTTCTTTGATTTAATTGATGAAACTGATGAAGTACGTGGTAGTTTCTATCTCGATCTTTATGCACGTGAAAATAAACGTGGCGGCGCATGGATGGATGATTGCATCGGCAGAAAACGTAATGCTGACGGTTCAATTCAAAAACCGGTTGCCTATTTAACGTGTAACTTCAACGCGCCTATTGGTGATAAACCTGCACTATTCACCCATGATGAAGTCACGACTCTTTTCCATGAGTTTGGTCACGGCATTCACCATATGCTCACTAAAGTTGACGTACCTGATGTTGCGGGTATCAATGGTGTACCTTGGGATGCGGTAGAACTCCCAAGTCAATTTATGGAAAACTGGTGTTGGGAAAAAGAAGCCCTTGATTTTATTTCTGGTCACTTTGAAACGCACGAACCATTGCCAGAAGAAAAATTAAATCAACTTCTCAAAGCGAAAAACTACCAAGCAGCGATGTTTGTGTTACGTCAGCTTGAATTTGGCTTGTTTGATTTTACCCTTCATCATACTTTTGAACCAGGCAAAGCTAATCAAGTACTTGATACCTTAAAAGCAGTGAAAGATAAAGTTGCCGTAATTAAAGGTGTTGAATGGGCAAGAGCACCACATAGCTTTAGCCATATCTTTGCTGGCGGTTACGCAGCAGGTTATTACAGCTATCTATGGGCTGAAGTACTATCTGCAGACGCCTTCTCTCGTTTTGAAGAAGAAGGGATTTTCAATCCGGTTACGGGTAAATCTTTCTTGGATGAAATTCTCACTCGCGGCGGCTCTGAAGAACCAATGGTCTTATTCAAACGCTTCCGTGGACGTGAACCTCAATTAGACGCATTGCTTCGTCATAAAGGCATTGCAAACTAATGAACTAAAAAAGAGCGGTCAAATTTTTGACCGTTTTTTTATTTTCCAATATGCCGAAAATAAAAAAGCCCTCGGTAATTCGAAGGCTTTTATTTTTACTATCGTAATAAAAATTAGCGACGTAAACCTAAACGAGCGATAGTGCTTTGGTATAAAGCAAGATCAGTACGTTTTAAGTAGTCTAAAAGTTTACGACGACGAGAAACCATACGTAATAAACCACGACGACCATGGTGGTCTTTTTTGTGCTCAGCGAAGTGAGCTTGTAAGTGGTTGATTTGTGCAGTTAATAATGCGATTTGAACTTCAGAAGAACCAGTATCTTTCGCATCGCGACCAAATTCAGCAACGATTGCTGCTTTTTTTTCAGTACTTAGAGACATTTTTTACTCCTAAAAGGTAGTGTTATTAATACATCATTCGCCGATCTCTAACTCAGCGATGACAAGGAGCCTGAATTTTAACGATTGAGCAGGATAAAGGCAAGCTTTATTCTACTCATTCCTTAATAAATTAATCTTTCAGCGCTTTAATTTTTTCAATGACATTTGTAGTTGAACAGCCATTTTCGAAATTCAATACACGAACATCACCGCCGTTTGCCCATACTTCTTTACTGCCTGCAATCTCTTCAGGCTTGTAATCACCGCCTTTCACCAATAAATCCGGTAAAATCTCACCGATTAAACGTTGTGGTGTATCTTCATCAAAAGAAACCACCCAATCCACTGATGCTAAACCAGACAATACTGCCATACGTGCATTCAGATTGTTAATTGGACGACTCTCACCTTTTAAGCGTTTGACTGAACCATCCGTATTCACGGCAACAATTAAACGATCGCCAAGTTTTCGAGCATTTTCTAAATAAGACACGTGACCAGGGTGAAGGATGTCAAAACAACCGTTTGTCATCACAATTTTCTCACCGCGTGCTTTCGCATGAGCTACCGCAGTTTTTAATTGGCTTTCTGACATAATACCGAAGCCTGTTTCAGAACGGCCATGAATCGCATTCTCTAATTCCACAGTTGAAACTGTCGATGTACCCAATTTACCGACCACAATACCTGCCGCCACATTGGCTAAGTAGCAAGCTTCTTCAAAAGAACAACCGTCTGCAAGTGCGGTTGCTAATACACTGATTACCGTATCACCCGCCCCCGTTACATCAAACACTTCTTTTGCAACAGTTGGTAGATGGAACGGTTCTTGATTTGGGCGAAGTAATGTCATGCCTTTTTCAGAACGAGTCACTAAAAGTGCGGTCAATTCAATATCTGAAATTAATTTTAGGCCTTTTTCAATGATCTCTTCTTCAGAATCACACTTACCGACCACTGCTTCAAACTCTGACATATTTGGTGTCAGTAAAGTCGCACCACGATAACGTTCAAAATCTGTACCTTTTGGATCGATTAACACGGGTACGTTCGCTTTACGTGCAATTTGGATCATCTTTTGCACATCTTTTAACGTACCTTTACCGTAATCAGAAAGCACTAACGCTCCAAAGTTTTTCACTTCCGCTTCTAATTTTGCAAGCAACTCATTACATTCCACGTTTTGGAAATCTTCTTCAAAATCCAAACGAAGCAATTGTTGATGGCGAGATAAAATACGCAATTTCGTAATCGTTGGATGAGTATTCAATGCCACAAAATTACAATCAATTTTTTGGTGCTGTAATAAATTAGTTAAGGCTGTCCCTGTTTCATCTTGGCCAATCAAACCTAAAATTTGTACAGGTACGTTAAGGGAAGCAATATTCATTGCCACATTTGCTGCACCACCTGCACGCTCTTCATTATCTTGTACTCGAACCACAGGAACCGGGGCTTCCGGTGAAATACGATTAGTCGCACCAAACCAATAACGGTCAAGCATGACATCGCCTAACACTAATACTTTCGCTTGATTAAAATTGGCAGAATATTGAGCCATTTTGAAATCTCTCTGTTGAAATAATAAAAATTTGGTGCAATTTTACCACAACTCAAATTTGCGATAAACTACACGCCGAACTAACCAGAAAAGAATTATGAAAAACGAAAAACTCCCTCAATTTCAACCGCACTTCCTTGCACCTAAATACTGGGGCTTTTGGCTTGGTGTGGCGATTTGGCGAAGCCTTTTGTTACTTCCCTATCCAATTTTACGTCACATCGGCAACGGCTTAGGCTGGCTTTTCTCAAAATTAAAAGTGGGAAAACGTCGTGCAGCGATTGCCCGACGAAATCTTGAGATCTGCTTCCCAGAAATGCCTGAGCAAGAACGTGAAGCCATTTTGCAAGAAAATTTACGTGCCGTTGGGATGGCGATTATTGAAACCGGCATGGCATGGTTTTGGTCTGATGCTCGCATCAAAAAATGGTCAAAAATTGAAGGGTTAAATTATTTAAAAGAAAACGCCCAAGACGGCATCATATTTGTAGGCGTCCATTTTCTTACGCTTGAATTAGGTGCACGTATTGTGGGCTTATACCATCCCGGTGTAGGTGTTTATCGTCCCAACGATAATCCAGCTTTTGATTGGTTGCAAACTCAAGGCCGCTTAAAATCTAATAAAGATTTACTTAATCGAAAAGATTTACGTGGAATGATTAAAGCTCTTCGCAGTGACGAAACCATTTGGTATGCGCCTGATCATGATTACGGCAGAAAAAATGCGGTATTTGTGCCTTTCTTTGCTGTACAAGAAGCGGCAACCACGACGGGCAGTTACTATCTACTTAAATCTGCGCCAAATTGCAAAGTCGTGCCTTTTGCCCCATTACGTAATAAAGATGGTTCAGGCTATACGGTCAGTATTTCGCCACCGGTGGATTTTTCCGATCTTTCAGATGAAACGGCGATCGCCGCAAGAATGAATAAAGTCGTAGAAAAGGAAATCTTAAAAGGTGTGGAACAATACATGTGGCTACATCGCCGATTTAAAACACGCCCAACGGAAGATGAGCCGAGTTTATATTCATAAGTGCGGTTGATTTTTCATCTGTTTTTGAATGCTAAAACGACATATTGAAAAATAAGGAAAATTTTCCTTATTTTTTTCTTGATCTTTATATAATTTAATATATAATGAATCCCATTTTAGATAGTAAACTTGTGTTATGACAAACACACTACTGGCTAGTGCATTCCCCCCACTCCTTTTGCACTAGCCATTTTTTTTGAAATCTCTTACCATATCTCACCTTTTTCTTTTTTCTTAGAAATCATGAACAATCTAGAACTTGAACGTTTACTAAACGAAAAACTTAGCACTGACAGAATTAACGATTACGCGCCTAACGGTTTGCAAGTAGAAGGCAAAGCAGAGATCAAAAAGATCATCACGGGTGTCACCGCAAGCCAAGCACTAATTGATTATGCCGTTGCACAACAAGCTGATGCGGTACTTGTCCACCATGGCTATTTTTGGAAAAGTGAAAATCCATGTATTCGCGGCATGAAAGGAAAACGTATCAAAACCTTACTTGTAAATGATATTAATTTATACGGCTACCACTTGCCTTTGGATGTTCACCCAGAATTAGGTAACAACGCAAAACTTGCTCAGTTATTAGGGATTAGCGATCTTCAACCTTTAGAAAATAGCGCAGCCAGCATTCCTATTTGGGGAACATTAAAAGATCCCATTACCGCTGAAGAGTTTGCACAACGTATTGAACAAGTGCTTCAACGCAAACCGTTAATTTGCATCGAAAATGGACCGCACTTAATCCGTAAAATTGGCATTTGCACTGGTGGCGGACAAGGCTATATTGATTTAGCTGCTGCACAAGGTTGTGATGCCTTTATTACCGGTGAGGTTTCGGAGCAAACAATTCACTCTGCTCGTGAGCAAGGTATTCATTTCTTTGCGGCGGGTCATCATGCGACTGAACGCTACGGTATCAAAGCATTAGGTGAATGGTTGGCAACGGAATATGGTCTGGATGTAGAATTTAAAGATATTGATAATCCAGCCTAACTGGTACAAAGTGTGATTAATTGCCGAAAGCACACAAAACAAGTATAATCTCGTCGATTTTTTAACTCAAACATAGGAAAAAATATGGGTTTCTTAACTGGTAAACGTATTTTAGTAACAGGTCTTGCAAGCAACCGTTCTATTGCTTACGGGATTGCAAAAGCAATGAAAGAACAAGGCGCTGAACTTGCTTTCACTTATTTAAACGATAAATTACAACCACGCGTAGAAGAATTTGCAAAAGAATTTGGTTCTGACATCGTACTTCCTTTAGACGTAGCAACCGATGAAAGCATCCAAAACTGCTTTGCAGAATTAAGCAAACGTTGGGAAAAATTTGATGGTTTCGTACACGCTATCGCATTCGCACCAGGCGATCAATTAGATGGTGATTACGTAAACGCAGCAACTCGTGAAGGCTACCGTATTGCTCATGACATCAGTGCATTCAGTTTCGTTGCAATGGCACAAGCGGCACGTCCTTACTTAAATCCAAATGCAGCGTTATTAACCCTTTCTTACTTAGGTGCTGAGCGCGCAATTCCTAACTACAACGTCATGTGTTTAGCGAAAGCGTCTCTTGAAGCGGCAACTCGCGTGATGGCGGCTGATCTAGGTAAAGAAGGTATTCGTGTGAATGCGATCTCTGCTGGTCCTATCCGTACCTTAGCAGCATCAGGTATTAAAAACTTCAAGAAAATGCTTTCTGCATTTGAGAAAACCGCAGCATTACGCCGCACTGTTACTATCGAAGATGTGGGTAACTCAGCAGCATTCTTATGCTCTGATTTAGCATCTGGTATTACAGGTGAAATCGTTCACGTAGATGCAGGTTTCAGCATCACTGCAATGGGCGAATTAGGCGAAGAATAATTTTTCGTACAATCTATTTTTAGGCAGGCTTTTCAGTCTGCCTTTTCTCTTTTTTTAAATATAACTATGTTCCAAGATAATCCATTACTCGCACAACTTAAGCAACAAATCCACGACAGCAAAGAACACGTTGAAGGCGTGGTAAAAAGTACTGATAAAGCTTATGGTTTTTTAGAGTGCGATAAAAAAAGCTACTTTATTGCCCCACCTGCAATGAAAAAAGTCATGCACGGTGACAAAATCAAAGCCAGCATTGAAAAGCAAGGCGATAAAGAGCAAGCTGAACCTGAAGAATTAATTGAGCCAATGCTCACGCGCTTTATTGCCAAAGTGCGGTTCAATAAAGACAAAAAATTGCAAGTTTTGGTTGATCACCCAAGTATCAACCAACCCATTGGCGCGCAACAAGCTAAATCCGTCAAAGAAGAATTACAAGAAGGTGACTGGGTCGTAGCAAATTTAAAAACGCACCCATTACGTGATGATCGCTTTTTCTATGCCACCATCAATCAATTTATCTGCCGTGCTGATGATGAATTAGCCCCTTGGTGGGTGACATTGGCACGTCATGAACAATCTCGTCATTCTGTGCAAGGTGCAGAAAGTTATGAAATGTTAGATCAACAAACTCGCGAAGATCTGACCGCACTTCATTTTGTCACTATTGACTCTGAAAGCACGCAAGATATGGACGATGCTCTTTACATCGAACCTATCGAGCAAAATGGTACGCAAACCGGCTGGCGATTAGTCGTTGCGATTGCTGATCCTACGGCTTACATTGCATTAGATTCACAAATTGAAAAAGATGCGAAACAGCGTTGTTTTACCAATTATTTGCCTGGCTTTAATATCCCAATGTTGCCTCGTGAATTATCTGATGAATTATGCTCATTAATGGCAAATGAAACTCGCCCTGCATTAGTATGTTACATCGAAACGGATCTTGCGGGCAACATCATGGCTAAACCGCATTTTGTGTCAGCTTATGTGCAATCTAAAGCGAAATTAGTCTATAACAAGATCTCAGATTATTTAGAACAAGTACCGGATGCATGGCAACCGGAAACAGCTGAAATTGCCCAGCAAATTGATTGGTTACATCAATTTACTCAAGCACGTATTCAATGGCGTAAAACCCATTCCTTGTTATTTAAAGAGAAACCAGATTACTCCTTTATTCTCGCTGAAAATGGCAAAGTGAAAGAAATTAAAGCGGAATATCGTCGTATTGCAAATCAAATCGTGGAAGAATCCATGATTATCGCCAATATCTGTGCTGCACAATTCTTAGCTGAACAAGCACAAACCGGTATTTTTAATACACACTCTGGGTTTGATAAGAAATTTTTAGAAAACGCGCATAATTTCTTAATGGCAAATTTAGCTAATGAAGAAAATCAAGCCGAGCTTGCTGAACGCTATTCAGTGGAAAATTTGGCAACCTTAAAGGGTTATTGCCAAATGCGTCATGATATTGAACCGATTGAAGGTGACTATTTAGAATTCCGTTTACGTCGTTATTTAACCTTTGCGGAATTTAAATCAGAACTTGCTCCACATTTTGGGCTTGGATTAGAAGGTTATGCAACTTGGACATCGCCTATCCGTAAATATTCCGATATGGTAAACCATCGCTTAATTAAAGCCGAGCTCACACAGCAAGCTTGTGAAAAGCCACAAGATGAAGTTCTTGCGCGCTTACAAGAAGCCCGTCGTCAAAATCGCTTGGTTGAGCGTGATATCACAGACTGGTTATATTGCCGCTATCTTGCTGATAAAGTCGCTGAAAACGCTGAATTTGATGCTGAAGTGCAAGATGTAATGCGTGGTGGTTTACGTGTCCAATTATTGGAAAATGGCGCATCTATGTTCGTACCAGCTTCCACATTGCATCCAAATAAAGATGAAATGCAAGTGAATGCTGATGAATTGGCGCTGTATATTCAAGGGGAACGTCGTTACAAAATTGGCGATTTGGTGAAAGTGAAACTTACCGAGGTTCGAGAAGAAACTCGCAGTATTATCGGTCAATTAATCATTTAATAACCACTTCCCTTCTAACACTATAAATACCGCTCGTTACACAATGGGCGGTATTTTTTCTAGCGCCGAAGTTGTGACAATATTTTATAGATGGTATCAAATAAAGGAATTTTGGAGATATATTGAAGATATTCAATATCTAGGAGAGGTATATGATATCCCCGCCTTGAAGAGCGGGGATAAAATTAGCATTTAGGTTGAATTACATTTTAGGAATTTCAACACCAGATGAAAGCACATCTTGAATATCCGATTTTAAGACATCTGCTTTTGGACCATAAATCGCTTGGATACCAGAACCTTTCACGATAAAGCCCATTGCGCCCGCTTGTTTCCAGCTGGCTTCATCACCCACTAAATCTGGATTATGTACGGTGATACGTAAACGTGTCATACAAGCATCAACATCTGCGATATTATTACGTCCGCCAAGTAAGTTGATGATTTGAATAACTTGCACGCTAGCATCCGCTACTTTTGGCTCATTGCTAGAAGCGTCATCTGAACCTTTCGCATCATAGTTACCATTACGGCCAGCTGTCGCAAGGTTAAATTTCTTAATCATAAAGTTCGCGATAAAGAACATGGCCACTGCAAACAGGATAGATACCCAAATAAAGTTGATCACATCCATACCGATGCCGGCTTTAATCGCCATTGGTGTACGCGTTAAGAACTCAATGTTACCGAATGAATGCACACGCAAGTCCACGATATCTGCCATGGCGAAAGCACAACCTTGTACTAAAGCATAAACAATATAAAGTGGTAATGCGACAAACATAAACATGTATTCGATTGGCTCTGTTACCCCTGTTAAGAACACCGCAAGTGCTGATGAAAGGAAAATACCTTTATAGAGTTTTTTCTTGTCTTCATCCACATTGATATACATGGCGAGAGTCAAGCCCATTAAGATACCGGTTGAACCAATCATTTGTCCTACTTTAAATCGAGCAGGTGTCACGGTTGAAAGAAGATCATTATATTGGGTTAAGTTACCCGCATCTTTAAGATTAATTAAGTCAGTCACCCAGGCAAGCCACAGTGGGTCTTGGCCAAATACTTGTTTACCTTGTTGTGCACCGGTTAAGAACTCATAAGTACCGCCTAATGAAGTGTAGTTCATTGGGATAGTCAACATATGGTGTAAACCAAATGGAAGTAATAGACGCTCTAAGGTACCATAAATAAATGGTGCTAAAATTGGCGCTGAGTTTTGTGAGTTAGCAATCCATTGACCGAAATGATTAATACCGGTTTGAACTAAAGGCCAGAATAATGATAGGAAGATCGCCACTAATACAGAACGATAAATAACAACGAAAGGGACAAAACGTTTACCATTAAAGAACGTCAGTACTTCAGGTAATTTACGGAAATTGTAGTAACGGTTAAAAGTTGTTGCCCCCACAAAACCTGCAATAATACCAACAAATACCCCCATATTTAGCGCCGGTTGCCCGAGCACATTCACAAAGTAATTCGCCACTGGAATTTCACCAGCCAATACGGTACTTACATGTGCATTTGGATCGGCTAGCATTTCAAGCTTCACACCGAAGAAATTACCAGTGATTAAGTTAATTAAAATGAAAGCCAGGCCTGCGGCAAATGCACCGCCCGCACGCTCATTTGCCCAGCTACCACCAATCGCTAAAGCAAATAATAAATGAAGATTACCGATAATCCCCCAACCAATTTGAGCGATAATGTGTCCGACACGCGCTAGCCATTCTGCGTCACTAATCAAAGGCAGTGAGTTACCAATACTCACCATTAAACCCGCGGCTGGCATCACGGCAATCACAACCATTAGGCACTTACCGAATTTTTGCCAAAATTCAAAACTGAGCATTTTTTTCATATTGATTCTCCTACAAGATGAGAGCTACTTCTACGCCAAAATGGTCGGAAACAATCGGTTTATTTTTCCCATTAAAAATAACCTGACTGGATAAAACCCTTTTTGCTTGGTTTAAAAAAATATAATCTAATCGCTTTTCATCACTATGGCCTTTCCAACCGTCAATCGCTTTCTCCACAGTGATACCGCTATCCTTCTGCTCTGCCATTTCAAACGTATCAAATAAACCTAAGGATTTAATTTGCTGATAAGCTTGCTGATCGCTTATTGCATCGGTATTGAAATCGCCCATCAGGATTTTCAGATTCGCACTTTTGCTTCGATCCACAATATAACGAATATTATCCAGTTGGTTTTCACCATCACAATTTGGCAAATTGATATGACAAGAATAACATTCAATTAACTGTCCTTGATATTCTACCGTTAAGCCAATGATTTTACGCGAGAGAATCGAGTCAAGACGTTGGTGCTGGCTACAATAGAATGCATCAACATCATAAACAGGTAAACGCGTTAGAAACGCAATACCTTCATCATATTTATCGTAACCAATATGCGAATTGCTCCAAAAAAGTGAGTACTTTTGTGCGACGCGTTGATTGATTTTATTTAACAGAATGACACCATAGTTATCTTGCTTTAACGTTGGCGAAATAGCAGAGGCAGACATCAATTGATTAACTTCTTGTAAGGCAATGATGTCATAGCCCTTTTCCACAATAGTCTCAGCAAGAATCTCTATTTTTTCCGCTTGGTTAGCTTCTAACCAAGCGTGTACATTCAGGGTAAGTAGTTTCATTGCTTCCTGCGGTCTGATGAGAAGAAGCCCGCTTTTGCGATATTATGAACCACTTTCTCATTCCAACTATCTTGATCTTCATAATCAGCTAAGATTTGTTCTTTCGCGTCGACATAAGCGTTAAAGTCAATTAACGTCATAAACCAGTCTTTATTCAATAATTCGTTATAAAGACGTTCTAAACGTGTTTTATTGCCTAATTTCACCACGGTAGGATTTAGAATAAAATCAACCGCTCTTTTAATATCCTTGTCGTTTTCATAATACTCTTTTGAAACATAACCTGCTGTTTCATAAAGTTTAATAATGCTTTCTGAATCTTTACCAAATGTATAGATATTTTCAGCGCCAGCTAATTCTGCAATTTCAACATTAGCCCCATCCATTGTGCCTAAGGTTAATGCACCATTGAGCATAAATTTCATATTACCTGTACCAGAAGCTTCTTTAGAGGCAAGTGAAATTTGTTCTGAAATATCGGTTGCAGGAATCAGTTTTTCCGCCACGCTCACATTATAGTTTTCTACTAAATGCACGTTTAAATACTTGTTCACTTCAGGATCATTATTGATTAACTCAGATAAACAAAGAATTAAGTGAATAATATCCTGAGCAATAATATAAGCAGGTGCCGCTTTGCCGCCGAAAATCACGGTAATTTTACGTTTTGGTAATTTCCCTGCTTTAATTTCTAAGTATTTATGAATCACATAAAGTGCATTCATTTGTTGGCGTTTATATTCATGGAAACGCTTAATTTGCGTATCAATGATTGAATTCTCATCTAAATCAATACCTTTATTTTCTTTAAGGTACGTTTTTAGTGCTAATTTGTTTTCAAACTTAATTTTCGCTAATTGTTGATGAACTTTTTTATCATCTTTAAAGGCTAATAATTTTTCTAATTTCGTTGCATCATGCAAATACTCATCGCCAATCAACTCTTTAATGTAAGTGGCTAATGGTTGGTTAGAAAACTCTAACCAACGACGGAAGGTAATACCGTTTGTCTTATTATTGAATTTTTCAGGATATAACGCATAAAACGCTTTAAGTTCTGAATTTTTCAAAATCTCTGTATGTAATGCTGCCACACCATTCACAGAATTTGAAAAGTGAATATCCATGTGCGCCATATGCACACGTTTTTGTTTATCAATGATTTGCACTGCAGGATCTTTATATTCTGCACGCACCAATTTATCTAATTTCTTAATGATCACCACTAAATGCGGCACCACTTCATCTAAATAATCGAGTGGCCATTTTTCTAATGCTTCAGCCAAAATGGTATGGTTTGTGTAGCCCACCATCTTACGTACAATTTCAACGGCTTCGGCAAACTTAATTTGATGTTTTTCCGTTAATAAGCGAATTAATTCAGGAATCACCATTGAAGGGTGAGTATCATTGATCTGTACATACGCATAATCGGCTAAATCATGTAAATTACTACCACGAGCAATTGCTTCATCAATTAATAATTGTGCCGCATTTGATACCATAAAGTATTGTTGATAAATACGCAGTAATTCCCCATTTTTATCTGAATCGTCTGGATAAAGGAATAATGTTAGATTTTCTTCAATCGCGGTTTTATCAAACTCGATACCTTTTTTAATCAGTTTAGGATTCACTGATTTAATATCAAACAAATTGAGATAGTTTTTCGTGTCTTTCTTATAACCTAAAATATCAATACGATCTAATTTAGAGGTTAACGTAAATTTCTTAAATGGCACCTCATAGCTAATATCCGTTGGAATTAACCAAGAGCTATCTTCAATCCAGTCATTAGGTTCAGCATGTTGTTCATTCTTTTTAAAGACTTGTTTAAATAGGCCATAATGATAATTTAAACCGACCCCTTCCGCATTTAAGCCAAGGGTAGACATTGAATCAATAAAACAAGAAGCCAAACGACCTAACCCCCCATTTCCTAAAGACGGTTCTGGCTCAATATCTTCAATATGGCTTAATGATTTACCCGCACTTTCTAATTCCGTTTTGATGTCTTGATACACACCAAGATTAATCAGGTTATTGGAAAGCAATTTACCGATTAAAAACTCAGCTGAGATATAGTAAACCTTACGTTTACCAGTGTTTTTAGGTTTATCTGCAGAGAGTGTTTTTACGTAATTTAATAATTGAATATAAGTTTCTTTATCGCTTAATTGTTCAAGCGATTTGTTGGTTTTGTTTTTTACAAATGTACTAAATTTAATCATTGGATTTTCCTGATTAGCACGTTGATATAACGTGGTCATTTTTGCTAAAAAGTCTTTTTTATCTTGCGTTAAATCAGATTGCTGCATTCTCCATTGCCAGTTTCCACCAATTGTTGAGGGAATATTCATTCTTGAGCTCACTGGCAAATCTAAAACATCTTGCATTGTGGCAATCGCGGTATTGCTAACGGTTGCAAAAAGCTGACGAATCATCGCTTGGCAAATCGATTCATCCTCACTACGATGCGTATAATCATTAATATATTGTTGCTGTTGATCGGTAAGTCCGTTATACCAACCATTAGTCACATCGTTATCATGTGTACCGGTATAAACAATAGAATGAGGGATGCAATAATGCGGGCTATCTAAGCTTTTTCCGCTGACATCTTCAAAACCAAATTGCAGAATCTTCATGCCTGGGTAATTACAATCTGCAAGCAGTTTTCTTGCTTTATCATCAATATTACCTAAATCTTCGGCAATAATCGGTAAGTCACCCAATTGCTCTTTAACGGCTTTGAATAAATCATAGCCAGGACCTGGCTGCCAGCTACCATATTTGGCAATATCGGCTTTTCCATCCACTTGCCAATAATCGGAAAAACCTTTGAAATGGTCGATGCGAAGTACATCATAAATCTTGAAGCTTTCTTCAATACGATGAATCCACCACGCATAGCCTTGTTTTTTATGCTCTTCCCAATCGTAAAGTGGATTGCCCCAAAGTTGCCCCGTTGCACTGAACTGATCGGCAGGAACCCCCGCGACAAAAAGCGGATTACGTTCTTTATCTAATTGGAAGAGTTCAGGTTTTGTCCAAACTTCCACGCTATCTGCAGCTACGTAAATCGGCATATCACCGATAATCTTAATGCCTTTTTGATTCGCGTAATGTTTTAACTCGCTCCATTGTTTAAAGAAGAAATATTGCGTTACTTTAAAGTACTGAATTTGCTCCACTAACATCGTGCGATATTTTTCTAATGTTTTTGGATCGCGCGCAACAGCTTTTTTATCATCCCATTTTTGTAATGCTTGATTACCAAAATGCTCTTTAATTGCCATAAACTCAGCAAAATCGTCCAACCATAATCGATTGTTTTTCTCGAAGTGATTGAAATCAGCTTGGAGTGATTGATTCGCTAAAAAATTTTTTACGGCTGTTTCTAAAATCGGACGGCGTGCGTAAAAGATACGTTCATAATCCACGCTAGTTGGATCATCACCAAAATTGACCGAAGCATAATCAGATTCTTTCAGTAAGCCCATTTGGGTTAGTAAATCAAAATCAATAAGGTGAGTATTACCTGCAATTGCAGAGAAAGATTGATAAGGTGAATCACCATAACTGGTGGTTGTAAGTGGAAGAATTTGCCAATAAAATCGACAAAATCATAAGCCGATTGCCCAAAGCTACCAATCCCGAATGCATTTGGTAGCGAGGTAATGTGCATAAGAACACCACTTGAACGAGTAAGCATAATATTTCCTCTAGGAAGTTATATTTTGGCTCATTCTAACCTAACCGTATTTTTATGCAACAACTTATACGTAAAAGCTTAAAACATTTTCGTAAAATAGTGACTAATATCACATTTTATACGTATAACATTTATGATTTTATGATATGCTATGACGACACTTATGGAACCAACGATAGATAAAAGGATGAAAAATGAGCAAGTATAAGCTGGTCTATAATGAGATAAAGACCCAAATTAACAATGGTAATTTCGCACCATTGCAAGAGCTTCCGAGTGAAAATGAACTCATGCAAAGCTATGGTTTTTCTAAAGATACTATTCGAAAAGCGCTTTCTTTACTTGAAATTGATGGCTATATTCAAAAGCAACAAGGCCGAAATTCTATTGTTTTAGAACATGATTTATCTAAACCACAAATGCTTTCTGAAATTAAAACCGTCAGCGAATTAAATAGTGCCTCAACGCACCAAGTAAAAACCACATTAACCAGCTTGTATATTGTGCAAGGTGAAGAAGAGCTGATGCATATTTTTAATGTCGATGAGCAGATCGATTTCTACCGTATTGCTCGTCTCCGTGAAATTGATGGTGAAGCCGTTGAATACGAGGTTTCTTATTTTGATCGCCGCATCGTGCCTTTTATTAGCCGAGAAATCGCTGAACACTCTATTTATCACTATTTAGAAAATGAATTAAAATTAAAAATTAGTCACTCACAACGAAAAATTGTCTTTCGTTATGCAAATGAAGAAGAAAAAAAGGCGATCGATCTTGGTGAGTATGACATGGTTGTGAATGTGACGAGTACAACTTATTTGGCTGATGGTCGACCGTTTCAATATGGGAGTATTAGCTATCGACCAGATAAAATTGCATTTACATCAACGGCAAAACGACATGTCTAGTTTTTTGTCAATGATAAGCTCTTATTAAAAATTTATAAAAAAAGTGCGGTCATTTTTAACCGCACTTCTTTATTAAATTACTTTAACCAAAATTGTCCTTTGAAAATTTTTCCTAATGTCATCAGCACCAAACCGCTCATCATCAAGTTAGCAAAGATAAATGCACCGCTTGCCAATCCGCTCAGTACGTTATGATGAACAAAAGAAACCGCCCCATTCGCTAAAGAAGCTAATCCAAATGAAAAAGCCCAGAACCCAATATTCAGTCCTTTTTCACTAATCCAAGGAAACAGGCGAATTAAAAAGAACATTTGTAAAAAACCGTATCCCCATAAGAGCTTAACGAAAAGATCGATCTCTCCCCCATTAAGCGATAAGTAAGCCGACGAGCCCACAAATGCTGGGGCGAGAATGATCCCCATGGTTGGACGAAATTGTGGTTCAATCTGCAACACGCGTAAACGTTGGAATAACACAGGTTCATAAATAATCCAAGCAATCATCCCTGCCCCTAAGAACAAATAGCCTAAATCTTGATAGCCTAACAAGGCTAATGATGAGGCACTTGTAAAGTTAGTCGCCACAGAGGGCAAATAAAAAGGTGGCAGTGTCGATTTTTCCTCAAATGTGCCATCTTTCCATAACGCACTAATACGCACTGAAGCAAACAATAATTGCCCAATTGTCCCGATCCAAATTAATCCCTCACCAATAAGAGGAAACCAACGATACAGAACATCACCGCTTAACATCGTTGTAATCGGTATTAATGCGAGAAAAGAAAAACGTATCGGACAACAATATTCATTTCGTACTTCTTGAGAGAAATAAATCATTTTATAAATATAGAGCAAGACGAAAAGTGCCCATACTGAAACAGACGTTACGCCAATAATATCACTCACATTTCGAGAAAAAGAGAGCGTATCGCCCATATGCAACCAGGCTAAAGATAAAGCGCTTAAACCTAATGGAATCGCAAAATAGCCTGTTGGTAATGGAAATGGTCGTTTATCAGTCATTATTATTCTCCTAAAAATTGATACCTTATAAGATTACCTCTAAATGCATGAATATTGATGTGGATTTATCTCAAAGACTAGAATAAAAATCTCATTTCTCTAGATGAAAGAAAGGGCTAATAAACATTAGCCCTAAATTGAATTTATATATTTTGGATTATTTGTAGATCACTTCTAATCCGCCCATGTAAGGACGTAATACTTCTGGCACCGTAATTGAGCCGTCTGCATTTTGGTAGTTCTCAAGCACGGCTACTAAAGTACGACCAACTGCTAAACCAGAACCATTTAATGTGTGCACTAAGCGAGTTTTCTTATCCCCTTTCGCTTTGCAACGTGCTTGCATACGACGTGCTTGGAAATCCCACATATTTGAGCAAGAAGAAATCTCACGATAAGTATTTTGTGCAGGCACCCACACTTCTAAGTCGTAAGTTTTGCAAGAACCAAAACCCATATCTCCGGTACAAAGTAAGACTTTACGATATGGTAGATTTAAAAGCTGTAATACTTTTTCTGCATGGCCGGTTAACTCTTCAAGCGCTTCCATAGATTTATCTGGATCCACGATTTGTACCATTTCTACTTTATCGAATTGGTGCATACGAATTAAACCACGGGTATCACGACCATACGCTCCCGCTTCAGAACGGAAACATGGTGTATGTGCGGTCATTTTGATTGGCAATTCTGCTTCATCAATAATCACATCACGTACAAGGTTAGTTACCGGCACTTCCGCTGTTGGAATTAATGCGTAAGGTTGCTCACCTTCTAAAGCTAAAGTATGGAATAAATCTTCACCGAATTTTGGTAATTGGCCTGTCCCATAAAGGGTCGCATGGTTAACTAAATAAGGCACATAAGTTTCTAAATAACCATGTTGTTCGGTATGAAGATCTAACATGAATTGTGCTAATGCACGGTGCATTTTAGCAATTTGACCTTTCATTACCGCAAAGCGTGCACCTGCTAATTTAGCCCCTGCTGCAAAATCTAAGCCATTGGCATCCTCACCTAATGACACGTGATCTTTGATATCAAAATCAAAGGTACGCGGCGTACCCCAACGTAAAATTTCTTTATTTTCAGTATCATCTTTACCTAATGGAACTTCATCTGCTGGAAGGTTTGGAATGCTTAACGCGATTTGATTGATTTCGGCTAACACGGCATCTAGTTGGGACTTCGCTTCATTAAGCTGTTCGCCCATGTTATCTACTTCAGCCAATAATGGTGCAATGTCTTCACCACGTGCTTTTGCCGCACCAATAGCTTTGGAACGCGCGTTACGCTCTGCTTGTAATGTTTCAGTTTTTACTTGTAAATCTTTGCGTTGTTCTTCTAATGCGGTAAGTTTTTCCGTATCAAGAATAAAGTTACGTTTTACTTTTAATTTTTCTGCTACTTCAGCCAGATTATTACGGAGTAAATTTGGATCGATCATTGGAATTCCCTATTTTTCATTATGAAACAGATACCTTTATTCTAGCGTGCTTTGAGCAAATAAACCAGTTAAAACCCTGATTTTTCTTTAATTAACCACTTCAAAAAACATTCAATTTTGTGACCGCACTTTGCCATAATTTAATTTTGTGATCTCTGTCAAATTCTGAGAATGAGGCACTAGAAACAGCAAAAAAAAGTTCTATAATGAAAATGAACGTTAACCAAGAGGAGTAACCTATGTTTCCTGAATTTCGCGATTTAATTACTAATCTCAAAAACAAAGATGCTTATTTTGATCGCTTGTTTGAAAAACACAATGTGTTAGATCAAGAGATCAAAAATAAGATTGATAACATAGAACTCGCTACTCATACGGAAATTGAGAACTTGAAAAAAGAAAAATTACGGATTAAAGACGAGCTCTATCAATACTTGAAAAAGAAAGCAGCTGAGTAATTGGTTTAATGTGAAGACAAAGTGCGGTGAAATTTACCGCACTTTTTTATTTTAAGTGGTTTTGTTTTTTTGAGAGCCCAGATAAATCGCCACTAATGTCAGCACTGCCCCTGCCCATTGCCAATGATTGATTGGCTTATCTAATCCAAAATAATCAATTACGAGCGCCACCACCGGTTCAGAAAGAAGTAATAAACCCGTTAAGCCTAACGATAAATAAGGGATTGTATAAGCAATCATGCCCCATGCGACACATTGCATCACTGCACCATAAATGAAGACCAATCCCCAATCGGTGAAGGTGGTTGGATAAAGATTATCAGGATTAAAAATTAGCGAAGGAATAATTAAGACAAACGCACCACTTAAACTCAAAATAAACATTAACGAAAATAAAGCGGTGGGTTCTTCTTCATGCACTTTTTTAATCATAATCATTGACGCGGCAAGCATGCCTGCAGAAATGAGCCCAATGATAATGCCATACATACCGTCAAAATTATGCTGTAGCTCTTCCCCTGAGATTAAGACTACACCTGCAACCGCTAAAAAAAGGCTTAACATTTGTAATTTCGTTTGGCGTTCACCAAAGAAAAAATAGCCAATTGCTGCCAAAAAGAAAATCTGCAAGCTATTCAGCAACGTTGAAATCCCCGGCCCTACGGCATATACACTTTCATGCCAAAAAGATAAATCAAAAGCTAAAAAGATGCCGGCTAATGCGGCATACATCATCGCTTTACAGCTTTTTGGGAAACGCTGTCGTTTTAATTTCATTAAGAACCCGAAAATAAAAGAGGCAATAAGTAAGCGCCAGAAGGCAATGGCATAACCACCCACTGGCACAAACTTAACAATTAGGCTTCCTAAACCGAATAGCACGCAGCCCACGACTAACATCGGGGCGGCGTAAGATTTTATTTTATCCATTAAATAAACATTGCCCAGACAGCCAAACTCGCTGCCATAAAGAACAAAATGAGTAAGCTGTTATAACTAAGTTTCCATTTATTAACACTGTGCAAAAGCAATACCCCTGCTATTACTAAATGAATAACAAAATAAATACCGTATGCGAAAACACCATCAAAACTGACCGCACTTACACCTTGATAAATAATAAAGATCAGTACTGCCAACGCATTCAGTGCAAGCAGTAAAATCATCAATAATGGCAGCAACGCAATGAAACCTTGTAGACGATTACGAGAAACAGATAAGCATAAATTCGCCAATAATACCCCCATCACCGCTTGTGCCAATGGATTATATTGCACGAAATTTGGTGTTGGATTGCCGAAGAAAATCATCAAATAGGCAATTACACCCAATCCACTCACCAACGATGCCATTAAGAGAAAACCACGATCACGTAATGATGTGGTGAGGCTAAGCTCATTCCAAGCCAAACTAACCAATAAAGTGCAAAACAGACATTTGCTTTGATTAAACGTCCCCGTTGTCCTGGACAAATTTCGCCTTTAATAAAGGCTACCAAACAAAGTAACTGAGCAATCAGCACACCAAAGGCTAAATGAGGAATCAATTTTTCAGCAGATTGCAAAGACTCTGCAAAAAATTCAACGATTAATAGCAACCCAATTGGCAAGAGTGCAAGAAATGCCGCCAAGGGTTTGGATTGTTCTTCTGACATAAGATTCTCGATTAGAAAAAGAAGGCGTCATTATGCCAAAATTTACAGCTTTTTTTAATGGCTTTCGTGCATTTTGACTCATTCCCTTTTAAAATAAGCAAAAATAATAACCGCACTTTAGGAACCACAGAAAAATGCTATTAAGCGTACTTTATATTATTGGAATAACTGCCGAAGGAATTACCGGTGCATTAGCCGCCGGACGAGAAAAAATGGATATTTTCGGAGTAATTATTATTGCCTGTGTGACGGCGATTGGTGGCGGTTCGGTACGCGATGTATTACTTGGACACTACCCGCTTGGCTGGGTTAAACATCCTGAATATTTCATTATGGTGGCTGGTGCAGCTGTATTAACGGTTTTTATCGCACCTTTCATCAAACATTTCATGCGCTACTTCCGCACGATTTTCTTGGTGTTAGATGCCTTAGGATTAATCGTGTATTCCATTATCGGTGCACAGATTGCCATTGATATGGGTTATGGCTTTACAGTGACATCCATTGCGGCAACGGTAACAGGTGCATTTGGTGGTGTGTTGCGTGATTTACTGTGTAACCGCATTCCCCTTGTGTTCCAAAAGGAACTTTACGCAAGCGTGTCATTCTTCTCCGCCGCTATGTATATGGCATTACAACACCTTCAAGTAGAACACACGCTTTCAATTTTACTCACGTTATTCAGTGGTTTTGCATTGCGTTTACTTGCTGTTCGATTTGGCTGGGGATTACCTGTTTTCGATTTCCAAGAGCAAGAAGAGGAAACTTATGATAAACTGCCAAAAAAAACTAAATAATTAATAAATTAACCATTTTATTCTAAATATAAAATTATTTTAATTAAACTAACTACCTAAGGAAATTATATGAAAAAACTACTCTTTGCTACTCTATTATTTGGATACTCTAACATTGCCATGTCTCAATGCTATGGTTCAGATAGTTATAGTAACTGCTATGATAATAATGGAAACTCCTATAGTGTGAGTCGATATGGTAATACCACTCATGTAGATGGATATAATTCTAATACTGGTTCAAATTGGTCTCAGACATCAAATACTTATGGTAATACAACATATCAGAATGGTTACGATTCTAATGGAAATAGCTGGAACCAGACTATAACGAATTATGGGAATTCTACAAACTATTCAGGAACTGATGCTCAAGGAAATTACTTCAATAAAACCTGTACAACAAATTTTGATGGCAGCAGAAGCTGTTATTAATATCTAACAAGAGAGTGTGGAAGAGAATTTCACACTCTATACTCTACAAAACAATCAATATAATCAAATAAGATTAAAAAAATCCTTAATTTTAATCATTTCACCGTGCTCATTTTTACGATAAGCTACAGCATATTTTTATTGAAATAACAAGGGATTCGATATGTTAGAACAAATGGGCAAACAGGCCAAAGATGCGGCCTTTATTTTAGCGCAGTTAAACACCACTGAAAAAAATCATGCGCTCAGCATTATTGCAGATCAATTAGAACAACAAGCGGATCGTATTCTTGCCGCAAACCAAAAAGATATTGAAATCGCGAAACAAAACGGCTTATCTGAAGCCTTAATTGACCGCCTCTTATTAACCGAAGATCGCCTAAAAGGCATTGCGAATGATGTACGCCATGTGATTTCGCTCGCCGATCCTGTGGGTAAAATCATTGATGGAGGCACCTTAGATAGCGGATTAAAGATCGAACGCGTTCGTACACCGCTTGGCGTAATTGGTACCATTTACGAAGCACGTCCCAATGTTACCATTGATGTAGCAAGCCTTTGCTTAAAAACCGGTAATGCCGTGATTTTACGTGGCGGAAAGGAAACACAACATTCCAACCAAATTTTAGTAGAAGTGGTACAAAATGCCCTTGAACAAGCAGGATTACCACGCCATGCAGTCCAAGCCATTACCGATCCGAATCGTGAGCTTGTAATACAACTACTTAAATTGGATCGCTATGTAGATATGATTATTCCTCGTGGCGGAGCTGGTTTACATGAACTTTGTAAACAACATTCAACCATTCCAGTGATTGTCGGTGGTGTGGGCGTTTGTCATCTTTTTGTGGAAGAAAGTGCTGACCAAGAAAAAGCCCTAGCGGTAATTGCTAATGCAAAATGCCAGCGTCCAAGCACATGTAATACGCTGGAAACACTTTTAGTTCAGCGCTCGATTGCTGATGCTTTCCTACCAAAACTCGCGAAATATTTAACCGAGAAAAAAGTAAAATTCCATGCAAAATCGACCGCACTTTCTATTCTTCAAGCTGCAAATGTCGATGTGCAAGAAGTGACTGAACAAGCATTACGCCAAGAATGGGGCTCACTCGATCTCAATGTTGTGGTGGTTGAAGATATGAATGCGGCTATTACTCATATTCGTGAATATGGCACCCAACATTCTGAAAGTATCTTGACGGAAAATCAACGATTAGCCACACAATTTATCAATCAAGTAGATGCAGCAG
The DNA here is from genome assembly GCA_018381885.1 of Parahaemophilus parainfluenzae. Taxonomy (GTDB): domain Bacteria; phylum Pseudomonadota; class Gammaproteobacteria; order Enterobacterales; family Pasteurellaceae; genus Haemophilus_D; species Haemophilus_D parainfluenzae_AH. The sequence continues at coordinate 131,131 of JAGZRA010000001.1, forward strand.
CTGTGTATGTTAATGCAAGTACTCGATTTACCGATGGCGGACAATTTGGTTTAGGTGCAGAAGTGGCGGTAAGTACCCAAAAACTTCATGCTCGTGGCCCTATGGGATTAGAAGCCTTAACCAGTTATAAATGGGTCTGTGTCGGCGATTACACTTCCCGAAAATAATCTGTTTCGTCCATAAAAAACCGCACCTTGAAAGCATCAAAGTGCGGTTATTTTTTATCTCGTTTTTAGTGTTTACCAAATAATTTCATCGCCGGTAATACTATCGCACAAGCAATCGCGCCTACAATCACACCTACGACTAACGTCACCACATTACCTAATAAGCCATCTGCTAATTGATAATCTGCTAGCAAATGATGAATAAAATCCACATTATGCACAAAAATACCGCCACCGACTAAGAACATCGCAAGCGTACCGATAAAACTAAGTGAACGCATAAATTTTGGCATAATCACTAAAATTGCATTCCCGATTGACTTCGCTACGCCCCCTTTTTTGATAAGGTATAAGCCGAAATCATCCGCTCTAACAATCAATGCGACCAAGCCATAAACAAAAATAGTAATTCCGATACCCACTATCGAAAGAGAAATGATGCGAGTCAGCAAGCTCGCTTCGGTTAACTCGCCCAATGCAATGATAATAATTTCAGCGGAAAGAATAAAATCGGTACGAATTGCCCCTTTAATTTTAGCGGCTTCATTAAAGGTTGTTTTTTCTTCGTGCTCTTCATGAGCAATAAATTTATGTAGAATTTTCTCTACCCCTTCAAAACATAAATACGCCCCACCAATCATCAGAAGTGGCACGATCAACCAAGGTAAAAACGCAGAAAGCAGTAAAGCAATTGGAATTAAAATGATTTTATTGACTAACGATCCTTTGGTGACAGCCCAAACAATGGGTAATTCACGATCGGAAGATGCTCCTGTTACCTGATTAGCATTTAAGGCTAAGTCATCGCCTACCACGCCAACGGTTTTCTTAGCTGCCATTTTGGTCATCAAGGCGACATCATCAAGAATCGATGCAATGTCATCAATAAGAGTAAAAAGAGAGCTAAACGCCATATTCTTTCCTTTATAAAGTTAAAATTTAGAGAAATGAGTTTTAGACTGGTCGAATGCTTTCAACATCCAACTTCGCATCAAACTCTTTTTGTAATAAAAGCAGTTTTTTATCTTGCTGCAAATCCGTACGCGCCTGTTCACGCAACTCCTGATAAACTTTTTTACGGTAATCCATCGGTGTTAAAACATCGGAATCTTCAACAAAAATAGATAATTTGACTGGTTTTTCATATAAACGTTCAAGATGATCCACTAAATTTTTAATATTTCGATCTTGTTTTAAATGCGCTTTTTCAGAATGAAGCCCGAGTTGAATTTCATCTTCTGTTTGCGACTTAATGAAGCAATTTAATGCTAACTCTTTTGAAAAGCCAATCACACCAGAACGCTCGACAATATCCGTCCAAGGATCTTGTTTTTGCGTAATTTGAATAATTTTCTCACGCAATTCTGGTGTCACATCTTTCAACATCGCCTGTTTAATATCTGAAGGTCGCACACCGCTATCCACTTTAGCTAAATCTGGATTACTCCACTCCCAACGGTAGGTTTCCGCATCCAGAATTTCCTGCTCTTCCGCATCCATTTCAGCATTGTCATCAATAGTATTTTCAACCGTCTCAATACCTTGCTTTAACTCGTCAGCTTGTTGAGTCATTGGATTTGGTTTCGCTACTTTCGTTTGCGTAGCTTTCGTTTGCGTAGCTTTCGGTGGTGTCATCTCTCGCACAGGAAGTGCGGTCATTTTTGGTGAATTTTTTTGCTCATCTAACTCTTGGAGGTGATGCAAGGTTTCTTCCACCGCGGCTTGCTGTTCATCATGATGATGCTGGCGCTCTGATTGCTCAATTTTCGTTAATTGATTCAATGCCTCTAGCGCAGCAAGGCTGGCTAAATTCAATGAAGATGAGGTTTGAGTGGAAACAGGTTGAGAAGTTGAAGAATGCACAGCCGCTGATTGAACCATTGGCTTTTGCACTTGTGCAGAATAATTTGCTTTGATGTTTTGCGACAGCACCGGCATATCCACATAACCAGAAACAGGCTGATTTTCAACCGCACTTTTCTGTGTATTTTGTTCAGGGGATAGCCCGCCTTGTTTAGGCGTTTGTGCTGCCGTAAGGAACTTTGGGTGGAATGCCAACGCCCTCAATAATGTCATTTCTGCGCCAATTCGACGATTTGGTGCGGAGGCTAATTCTTTTCGACCCGATACAATCACTTGATAGAAAAATTGTACGTCTTCCGGTGAAATATGTTTAGCCAGAAAACCGAGATGATCGTTTTCATCCGTAGCATTTTTAGCAAGCAACTGCATTAATGCAATTTGATGTAATTTCTCAGCCGTTTCAGCTAATAATTCATCCCAGTCGCCAGCTTTTTCAGCCACCGTTTGGATGGTTTTCATTAAACGCTCACCATAACCTTGGTGTAAGGCGTAAATGATTTCAATCGGCTGATCTTCGTCTAACAGCCCAAGCATGGTATTCACCACATCAGTGGAAACTTTACCGTTGCCCATGGCTATCGCTTGATCCGTTAAACTTAAGCTATCGCGAATACTACCCTGTGCCGCTTTGGCTAATTTATCTAATGCTGGTGCATCAAAAGGAATATTTTCGGCAGTAAGCACGCGATTAAGATGCGCTGAAATTTGCGCTTCATCTAATGCTTTAAGATGAAATTGCATACAACGGGATAAAATCGTAATCGGTAATTTTTGTGGATCCGTTGTAGCCAATAAGAATTTCACATATTCAGGTGGTTCTTCCAAGGTTTTTAACAACGCATTGAAAGAATGGCGGGAAAGCATATGGACTTCATCGATAAGATAGACTTTATAACGCCCTACTACCGGCTTATATTGCACATTGTCTAACAGCTCACGCGTATCTTCTACTTTAGTACGAGAAGCCGCATCGATTTCAATTAAATCAATAAAATTGCCAGCTTCGATCGCTTTGCAGTTTTCACATTCACCACAAGGATCGGCAGTAATACCGTTTACACAATTCAAGCCTTTCGCAAATAAACGAGCAATGGAGGTTTTACCTACGCCACGAGTGCCGGAAAATAAATAAGCATGATGTAAACGGTTTTCTTTTAAACCGTTCTCCAAAGCAGTGAGTACATGGCTTTGTCCCACTACTTCAGAAAAGTTTTTTGGTCGCCATTTTCTGGCTAAAACTTGGTAGCTCATCGCATCTCTTTAAAAATTAATGGCCTTCAAAATTCACTAAGGTGTAGCAATCAATGCCTAAATCACGCAAGCGTTTTTCGCCCCCTAAATCTGGCAAATTAATCACAAAGGCAGCATGTTTCACTTCACCACCTAAACGTTGAACTAATTTCACGGTAGCTTCAACTGTACCGCCCGTTGCTAACAAGTCATCAATGATTAACACATTATCACCTTGTGAAATGGCATCTGTGTGCAATTCAAGGGTGTCTTGACCGTATTCTAACTGATAAGACTGTGCAATCACTTCACGCGGTAATTTGCCCGGTTTACGAACGGGGATAAATGGCAAGCCTAATGCTAATGCAACTGGCGCACCAAAAATAAATCCACGAGACTCAGTACCAATTACTTTTGTGAGTCCTTGATCTTTATACTTTTCAACGATCAAATCGATTGTGGCTTTAAAAGCCGCAGGGACTTCCAGTAAGCTCGTGATATCACGGAAAATAATGCCTTCTTTTGGATGATTTGGGATAGATTTGATAGAAGATTTGATTAATTCAAGTTGTTTGTTCATAAATAATTGCTCAAAAAAGAGTAAGAAAAAATCCTGTTTTTAGGCTCGCATTCTAGCATATAAAAATGCAAAAGTGCGGTGAATTTTGACCGCACTTTTGTAAATAAAATGAATTAATCTGGGTAAATATCTTCCCCGTCTTTTCGAGTACGAAGAAGCTGTAAAATCCAGACATATTGTTCGGGTGTTGGCGTAACGAAATACTCAATTTCTTCGTTCATCGCACGGGCTGATTGCTCAGGATCGTCGCTTAATTGCATCGGTGGGCGAATTTCCATTTCATATTTCCCACTCTTGGCGTTATAGCGAGGGAACATTGGAATAACCACCGCTTTCGCTAATTTTGCCATTTTGTTTAACCCAGGAAGCGTTGCCTTATAAGTAGCAAAGAAATCCACAAAGACACTTTGCTCGGCACCAAAATCTTCATCAGGAAGATAATATCCCATTTGACCTTGTTTGATGTGTGCTAAAAAAGGCTTAATACCATTTTGGCGTGCATGCATTTTTCCACCAAAACGTTGACGCGCTAAAGTCCACAACCAGTCCACCAACGGATTTCGGTGCGGGTTATACATTGACGTCATCGGCATGCCGTGTGTATGCAAAATAATGCCAGAGGCATCAATCGCCCAACCATGTGGCACCATCAAAATGATGTTATGCCCTTCAGCTTTGGCTTGTTTGATATGCTCAAGACCAATGAATTCACTGCGTTTTTGTAAATGTTTTTTAGAACGAATGGCAATTTCACCAATACCAAGCATGACTTGTGCGACCGTCACAAACATCTCTTCAATCACTTTGTCACGCTGCTCAGCCGTCCAATCTGGGAAACAGAGTTTCAAATTAATCTCGGCACGAATACGTGGTTTACCGATTTTTTTCGTCAGCGCACGAGCCAGTTTCTCGGCCATTTTATCGCGTAAACGAAATGGCACAAAAGCAAGTAACAAAAGCACAAAAATACCAAGCCAAATGCCCCAATTTTTCGGGTGCAAATATGACCATGAAAAATGTGGTTCATAGCCTGTTCGTGCCGTAATACGTAATTTTTTTTGAGAATCTGTCATAATCAATCGTTAAAAATGAAACCAACCTTGATCATACGCCATTTTTATCGTCATGATAAATGACATAATCACCACCATAGGTCTGATCAGTTGTTTGCCTTTTGCCATCACCATTTTGGCACCTAAATTTGCACCTATCAGACTTCCTGCCATCATCACTAAACCGACAGTCCAAATGACATGCCCCCCAATAAAGAAGAAAATTAATGAAGCAAAATTTGAGGTTAAATTCATCACTTTCGCATGGGCGGTGGCTTTGGTTAGGTTAAATCCAAGTAACGTCACACAAGCTAGGTTCATCAATGAACCCGTCCCAGGCCCGAAAAAGCCGTCATAAAAACCCAGAAGAGAGCCAAAACATAACGCAAAAACAGTATAAGAAATTCGTTGTTTGCGATCACTTTCGCCTAATTTAGGCGTAAATAAAAAGTACAAGCCGATCGCTAAAATGAGAAATGGAAGCCCTTTTTTAATTAATGAGGCATCTAAATTTTGAATGAGTAACGTACCAATCACCGAGCCGATAAAAATCACCAGTAAGATGAAAGAAAACTCCGATAAATTGACCGCTCTTTTACGCAGAAAGTAAATACTTGCCGACAACGCGCCACCAAACGCTTGTAATTTATTTGTACCTAACGCCATCGCTGGTGGCATACCTGTCATTAATAAGGCAGGGATTGTAATTAAGCCTCCGCCACCCGCTATCGCATCAATAAATGCGGCAATAAAGGCAGCAGCAAAAAGCATGGCTAATATATCAATCCCCAACTCCATTATTTAACTCCTACTCTAACCATTCGCTACTATTTGGCGAACTTAACACTTGCTGACATAAAAACGGTTCTGGTGGTGTCACTTTTGGTTTAGAAGAGCCTGAACCTGGTTTTGCTGGTTCAAACCAAGAATAAAGTTCATCGCCACAACCATCGCCTGCAGGTACCGGTGCTTGATCTTCACAATAAGCGGCATCTTTCGGACAAGCAATGCGCACGTGGAAATGTGAATCATGACCAAACCACGGACGAATTTTATGTAACCAAGCACGATCATCACCCGCAGTTTGACAAAGTTTTAATTTAATTGCTGGATTCACAAAAATACGGGTCACTTTGGGATCTTGCGCAGCCAGTTTAATTAACGTTGCGTGATTGCTATTCCACACATTTTCATCAACACGTTGTGCTTGGCGATTCACCACAAGCAAGCCTTTTCCGTCAGAATTTAACGCTTCACTGTCTGTCATGGTACCCATGCGCAACCAAATATCCGCGTCTAATCCCATTTGATGGCTTGCATGCCCCGTTAAAAAGCGGCCACCACCTGGCATAGCAATATCTCCAACTAACATGGTCGGTAAGCCCGCTGACTTCGCTTTTTGTCCAAGACGCTGTAAATAGGCAATCATATCCGGATGACCATAATAGCGGTTTTTATTCATACGAATGACTTGGTACCCCTCACCTTTATAAGGCAATGGCTCCGCCCCGATAATACAACCATTCGAATAGCTGCCAATTGGATTTGCTTTACCATCTGCTGCAGGAATTGGACGTTTGATTCGTTGCCAGTCTTGTGGCGAGGCTGTTGTTTGTAACGAGAAAAAAACACTCCCTAAAACAACCGCACTTGAAAGTAATTTTGCTAAAGATTTATTCATAAGATATCCTAAAATAAGTTGATTTCTCTTCAATAAAAGAGCACAAGAAGCTTAATTTAAAATAGTTATTTACACTGCGCCTTAAAACGCAATAAATGATCGAGTAACACGATCGCAACCATGGCCTCTGCAATAGGGACTGCTCGGATACCCACACAAGGATCATGACGACCTTTTGTCACGACTTCTACGGGTTCTCCCTCTAAATTAATGGAGCGACCTGGAATTGTGATACTGGATGTTGGTTTTAGTGCAATGGTCGCAATGATTGGCTGACCTGAGCTAATGCCCCCTAAAATACCACCAGCATGGTTGCTTTCAAAACCATTGGGTGTCATTTCATCACGATGTTGACTGCCACGCTGTTCAACCACCGCAAAACCATCGCCAATCTCTACGCCTTTAACGGCATTAATCCCCATTAAGGCATGGGCTAAATCTGCATCAAGTCGATCAAAAACAGGCTCTCCTAAACCAACAGGAACATTCTCTGCAATCACGGTTAGTTTGGCACCAATCGAATCCCCTTCTTTTTTCAATTCACGGATTAATTCATCAAATTTTTCGACCGCACTTTCATCTGGACAGAAAAATGGATTGCTATTCACTTTATCCCAATCAATTTTATCGATAGTCTGTGGTGCAATCTTCACTTCGCCAATTTGACTCAAAAATCCACGTACTTCAATGCCAAACTGTTCACGTAAATATTTCTTCGCAATCGCTCCTGCAGCAACACGCATGGCGGTTTCACGCGCAGAAGAGCGTCCACCTCCGCGATAATCACGAATACCGTATTTTTGTTGATAGGTAAAATCCGCATGCCCAGGACGGAAACGATCTTTGATATCACCATAATCTTGTGAGCGTTGATCACCATTTTTAATGATCATTCCAATGCTGGTACCCGTTGTTTTACCTTCAAATACCCCAGATAAAATCTGTACTTCATCGTCTTCACGACGCGGTGTGGTATAGCGTGATGTACCCGGTTTACGACGATCTAAATCAGGTTGAATATCGGCTTCCGATAATTCAAGGTTCGGCGGTACGCCATCTACAATACAGCCTAATGCAATACCATGTGACTCTCCAAAGGTCGTCACACGAAAAAGTTGTCCGATAGTATTCCCTGCCATATTTTCTCTCTTTAATTAATGATTTTTGGCTAATTTTGCCACATCAATAAATGGAATTTCTTCGCCTGTATCTTTATTCTTGATAAAGATATCTAATTGGTTGAATGCAATATCAATATTATTTTCTGCAAATAACTCATTCACGCGGCGGTTGAGCGCATCAAGCGTATCATTTCGCTCAGATACTTGCCCTACATAAACACGTAATTCGTGATCTAATGTACTTGCCCCAAAGGTTAAAAATAGCGCTCTTGGTTCTGGATCTTTTAAGACGCTTGGTTGCTCATGTGCAGCTTGCAATAATAAGCGTTTCACTAAGTCTAAATCTGAACCATACGCCACCCCAACGGATACAACCAAACGAGTAACGGTGTTAGATAATGCCCAGTTAGTCACTTGTCCAGTTACAAAGGATTTATTTGGCACAATCACTTCTTTTCGGTCCGGATCGATCATCGTAATGGCGCGAATACGGATTTTCGCTACTGTACCTGTTACATCGTTAATTGTCACAGTATCGCCCACACGAATTGGACGCTCAAATAATAAAATGATGCCGGAAACAAAGTTCGCAAAAATTTCCTGCATACCAAAACCGAGACCAACGGAAAGGGCGGCAAATAACCATTGTAATTTAGACCATGACATCCCAAGGGTAGAAAATGCCCATGCGCCACCCACTGCAACCAAGATATAGGTTAATAATGTTGTAATGGTATAAGGCGTACCTTGTGAAAGTTTCACTCGGGAGAAGAGTAATATTTCTAAAATACCTTGAATATTACGCACTAAAATATAGGTAATCACAACAATGATTAACGCAACAATCAAGTTAAAGAGTGAAATCGTTTCGGTCACCACGCCCGCTTCAGTTGTTGAAGTTTGTTGCCACAAGGTAATATCACGCAAATAACTTACAACGGTCACTAAATCTGACCATACATAATAGAAGATGGCAAAAAGTGCGGTCCAAATAAAGAGATCGGCAAAGCGTAGTAACTGGCTACGCACTTCATTTAAGGCTAATCCCTCTTCTTGTTCGGTAATCACGACCACATCATCAGAGGCTGAAGCATCACTTGAATCTTGTTGTTTTTGCTGACGTTTTTCTTGTAAACGACGATAAGCTAAACGTCTTGATGCAACAGTCACACCGCGATAAATCGTATGACGTACCAACGACCACACAACCCATGCAATATAGGTATTAATAATATGTGTAATCAAATTTAAGGCGGTATAGTAATACCCTAAAGCAATTAACGTGATTAAAACAACAGGTACCAATTGCAATAAGATTCGCACAATCTTGAAAATGGTTCTATCACGCTTATCTGTTGTCGTTGAACTCAATGATTTTTCAGTACGAATAAAACGTGGTGCAATAATTACAATGCAGAAAAGCAAAGCAACAATGGTATTAATTTCACCCAATACGTCATTTGCTAAACCAGTATCCATGACATTACTGAAAATTGATGTATTCAGTAATAACACAACAGAAACAATAATACGTTTTGTAACGTCTTGTAGGCTCGCTGCACTCTCTTTAGTAAAACCAAAGTGGCGCACTAAAATACCATTCGGACGAAGAATAGCTAAGATAAAACTAAAGAACCACCAATAGCCCGCCATGCTAAGAGACCACTCCCAAAACTCTTGTGGATTTTTCACAAAGAAAAAGCCTAAAAGTTGGCAAGCCGCTAAGAACCAAAGGGTGCCTGATAACGATAAAAGCGCCGTATAAAATAACGCAAGTGGCGTATGCCATTGGCTATCCGAACGAAGCCTGTTAATCTCACCATTAATCACAGCTAAGCGTTGTTTAATCGACTCTTTAAATTTAAAAATCAATCCACCAATCACAAACAAAATAAAGACGTAAGTGAGTAAATACGGCAAATTATCAAAGTTTGTCGGAAAGCCGATTTTCTTTCCAATGCCATCAAATTGTGCTTTGAGTGACATCGGTAATTTCTTGAACCAATCAAGATTAATTGGATTATTACTTTTTACCCAGAAACTTTGTTGGTCGAGTTTAGACTGAATCTGATCACTGATTTGAGTAATTTGCTGTTGGGTTAACTCTAAGGAAATCGCCAAATTCAATTGGTTATTCAACGACTTAATTAAATCTGACCCTACTTTACGACGTTCAGTGAGTAAATTGGTTAATTGTGTTTTTTCTGCCGGTGTAAACGATTTGTTTTCATCCAGCTCTATTTTACTGATGTAAGCATCAATATCATAAAGCTCATTACGTTTCTGCGTAATATCGAAGATCTGTACACGCAAATCCGCAATTTGCTTTGAAAGACCTTGAATATTTAAATTGGTCGGTAATTTTTGTTTTTGTTGCTGAATAATTCGAGAAAGCACCAACGTGCCTTGTAACGCACTGATTTGCTCATCAATGGTACGCTGTGTCTGCGTCAAGTTATCCAATACATTTCGCATGCGCAATTCATCTTGCGTTAATGTATTGGTTTTCTCAGTTTGCTCAAGTAAATATTGGCTAAGCTGTGCATTCAAATTCAATTCTTTCTGAATCAACGGATTTTGCTCAACATTTTGGCTTTGTTGTTGTGCTTGCTCAACTTGGTTTTGTGTTTTAGCCAAATTCTTTTGATTAATCACGTCTTGAATGGCGGCAATTTGTTTCTGTAGCGCTTGAACACGCGCATTCAATAGCTCATATCGACTTTGATAAAGTACCGTCAACTGATCACTATTTTTTAATAGCACTTGATTATAGATATTTTTTAGCTCAATCAATTGCAATTCAAGCTGAATTTGCTGTTTTAATAGCGAACTAGTTGTTGGGTCAGCCAATTTCTGATTCAACTCTTGCGTACGTTTCACATTATCTGTCAAGGCGGTTTGAGCACGTTCAGATACCGAGCTCTGCCCTGCAAGTTGTGTATTCACCGCACTTAAGGCAGATTGAGCATCTTGTTGTTGATTGGTCAGTTTCTCAAGCTGTGCCTGCAAAGTCGCTAAACTTTGCGAAGCATAATCGGTGTTATTTGGCGTGCTTAGCTGTTTTTTAAGATTTTGAAGATCAGCACTATTCTTCTGAATTTCAGAATCTGCATCAATAAGCGTATCTTGCAAATCGTTATTATTTTTTTGCTGTGTTTGAATTTGTTGCAAGAAATCAAGCGAAGCCTGGATTGTCGCGACGTTATTTGTTTTTTCATCACCATCTGGTAATTTTTGTGCCTCGGCTAATTCACTTTTTAGTGTTTTTTCCGTCGGTAAATCCGCATTATTATTCTCTGCCCAAACAGGCTGAGAAAGCGCCAGCGTAAAAACAAATGAAAGACCAAGTGCGGTCAAAACGCGAGAGATATTTTTCATTAAACTAACTTTCCTATTGTTGCGACAGCCAATCGGCGAGTGCTTTGCGAGAAATCTTTATTGCCCCTTGGATTAAATCCTGAGGGAGTTCATAGTAGGCAACGGGTTGCTTAAATCGCTCCAATCGCCCTTGTAAAAAAACGTTGAGAGATTCGACCGCACTTTCATTAAACGGCATATGAAATTCCACCAACGCTACTGGGCGTTGACCAAATTCCTCATCATGTTTAGGTAAAACAAAGACTTGTTTCACCAAATCTGATTGTGCAATCACCTTTTCAATTTCTTCCGGCTGAATATTTTCACCGCCAGAAATAAACATATTATCTAATCGGCCTTGAATGACTAATTCATCATCAAGCCATTGACCTTTATCTTTGGTTTGGAACCAGCCTTCGTGATTCGTGAGTGGTTCTATACGTCCATCGCGCCAATATCCCATGGCAAGCCCAGCACCTTTTAACCAAACTTCTTCATTCATTAACTTAAACTCTCGACCAAGCAAAGGTTGCCCTACACCAATTTTTCCATCCGATTGTTTAGCGAATACGGTAGAAGCCATTTCTGTCATACCATAGCCTGAATAGCTTCGAATATCTAATTCACTTAACATTTGGGTTAATTTTACAGGGATTTGTGTCCCACCTAATAACACGGCTTGTGTTTGAACTGGCTGAGGATGCTCCGTCAAATAATCAAACCAACGCTGCAATTGCGTTGGCACGAGAGAAACATGAGAAACCTCACCAATAGATTGATAAAAATCTTCTTTCGGTAAAACTAAGGTTGCACCTGCGTAAAGCCAACGCCACACAATACCTTGTCCAGAAACATGATAAAGCGGCAAAGAAAGTAGCCAAGATTCTGTTTGGCCAAAATTCATTAAGGCACAAACCCCTTCTGCATTAGCTAAATGAGCAGAAATATTATGCACAACCGCTTTAGGCAAACCAGTCGAACCCGATGTGAGCGTCATCGTAGCTGCTTTTGTAAAATCGGTTTCATGTTGGGCTAACGCTTTAGTCACTAAATAGCGAATATCTTCGGTTTGATAACAAAAATCCACCCCATACACTTGGCACAATTCTTCTCTTTTTTCTTGAGGAAATGCAGGGTTAATACCTAAAATTTTTGCGCCTAGCTGAATAACGGCTAAATAAAGAAATAAGATCTGTTCTGAATTTTTACCACAAAAAGCAACCGCACTTTGCGCTGTCACACCTTGTTGTAAAAGAAAGGCTTCCACCTGATTAATTTTCTCAGCAAGTTCTGCCCAAGTAAAAGGATCGCCCTGCGAATTTCGCAACGCGACCTGATTTGCATACGCTGAATTTTGGGCAAATGCTTGCCAAGGGAATTTTTGCATTGACTTAGTTGCTAACGAAATAAGGGCGAACTTCGTCGATTAAATATTCCGGCAAATGCATAGACTGCATCGCCCCTTCTAGCATCAACATCTTACGACCACTATTGGTATTGGTAATCACCCAATATGGCGTATCTGGAATTTGTTTTGGTTTAGTATGATTCCCCGCCACAAGCAACGTCCCTTCATCACGAGCAAAATACACACGAGTACGGCCTTGCAAGCTTTCGGTTGCCTGTGCAAAGCTTTCTGGATTGGTACGATAAAGCGTACGTAATATACTTAAAAAACGCACAACGGCTTTTGGCTCGTCTTTAAATTCAGCAGAATTCAAGAGTGCACGCACTTTATCAACAATGTGATTTATTGCTTCATCTGATTGTTTTTTCACTGCTTTTGGCGGTTCAACAGGTTCAACTTTTGGTTGAGATGCTTCGGTTGTTTTTTCCGTTAAAACAGGCTCAGAATGCACCGCACTTTTTGGCGTTTCAGCTGACGCGACTGATTCAAAGAAATCAACCGAGCTTGTTGCGTGAGTAGGTAAATTCAACAAACGGCGAAGAATATCAGACGCACTTTCTCCAATAGATTGAGTTTGTGCCGCAATGTATTGATATAATTCTTCATCGACTTCAATTATCTTCATTTTTTTCTCTCCGTTTGCTAAAATTTTCGCCCATTATAACGATTTCTAACCAAATTCTCACGCAAAATATATGTCATCTTCCCAATTATTAAACCATCAATTTCACCAAGCAAAACAATCAATTAATTCGCCCACTTTAGTTTTCATTCACGGCTTATTTGGGGATATGAATAATCTTGGCGTCATCGCGCGTGCATTTAGCGATAACTATAATATTTTGCGCGTAGATTTACGTAATCATGGATATAGTTTTCATTCAGAAACAATGAATTACGATGTCATGGCTGATGATGTATGGCAACTTATCGATCATCTTCAATTAGATAAGGTTATCTTAATTGGTCATTCAATGGGTGGAAAAACAGCCATGAAAATGACCGCTCTTCAACCACAGCGCGTGGAAAAATTGGTCGTCATTGATATTGCCCCAGTCGCAAATAGCAGTGCTGGACATGATGATGTGTTCCGTGGTTTGTTTGCCGTGAAAAAAGCGCAGCCACAAACTCGTCAACAAGCTAAGCCTATTTTAGAAACTGAAATTGCCGATCCGAGTGTGGTGCAATTTATGTTGAAATCTTTTGAACCTACTTCAAGTGAATATTTTCGTTTCAATTTGACCGCACTTTTTGAACATTATGCGGAGCTAATGGATTGGCAAGAGGTCTTCGCTAATACGCCTACACTCTTCATCAAAGGTGGCCTTTCATCTTATATTAAACCTGAATATACCGAAACCATTCTAAAACAATTCCCGAATGCGACCTCCTTTACAATCAATGGTTGTGGGCACTGGGTTCATGCCGAAAAACCTGATTTTGTGATACGTGCTATTGATAGGTTTCTAAATAAGAATTAATCGCTTTAAATGAGAATTATTCTATTCAAATGAGAATTCATTTATGTTATAGTTCGCACAAATTGTGGGGCTTTGATCCCTCATCTTTTTTTCTACTCACCTAATTTTATTTCAAAAGGAAAGAACAATGGCAGTTGTCGGTTTATTTTACGGTAGTGACACAGGTAATACAGAAAACATTGCAAAAATGATTCAAAAGCAATTAGGCAACGAACTCGTTGATATTCGTGACATTGCAAAAAGCTCTAAAGAAGATATCGAAGGTTATGATTTTTTACTTTTCGGTATTCCAACTTGGTATTACGGTGAAGCACAAGCTGACTGGGATGATTTCTTCCCAACCTTAGAAGAAATTGATTTTACTGACAAATTAGTCGGTATCTTTGGCTGTGGCGATCAGGAAGACTACGCCGATTATTTCTGTGATGCGATCGGCACAGTACGAGATATTGTTGAACCACGCGGTGCGATTATTGTAGGGAACTGGCCAACGGATGGTTATACCTTTGAATCCTCAAAGGCATTGTTAGATGATGGAAACTTTATCGGTTTATGTATTGATGAAGATCGTCAACCTGAACTTACTGCAGAACGCGTAGAGAAATGGACAAAACAAATCTACGATGAAATGTGTTTAGCAGAATTAGCTTAACCATCTCTAATTTAGCAAATTTAAGGGAACATTATGTCTGAAGAAAACATCAAATTACTCAAAAAAGCTGGATTAAAAATTACTGAACCTCGGCTCACTATCCTTGCATTAATGCAAGAGCATAAACATGAGCATTTCTCAGCTGAAGAAGTGTATAAAATCTTGTTAGAGCAAGGCAGTGATATTGGCCTTGCAACTGTATATCGCGTGCTTAACCAATTTGATGAAGCACATATCTTGATTCGCCATAATTTTGAAGGCAACAAATCTGTTTTTGAGCTTGCACCAACAGAACACCACGATCACATTATCTGTGAAGATTGTGGCAAAGTATTTGAGTTTACTGATAACATTATTGAACAACGTCAAAAAGAAATCAGTGAACAACATGGCATCAAATTAAAAGCACACAGTTTATATCTCTACGGCAAATGTAGTGATATCAATAAATGTGAAGAGAAAAAATAATTCTTGCTAAAAAACAAAAACCTTTGGTTAAAACCTAAGGTTTTTTATTATTTCGATTAAAAGTGCGGTCAAAATCGACCGCACTTTTGTACATTAAGCCGCTGATTTAATAATCACTTTTGAGTCATCCCAGAAATCTACCGGTGCATTTACCACCGGCTTAATAATGCCGGTACGAATAGTGAAATCACCAAAGCCTTCGTTTGCATGACGCTCATTTGCCCAGCGGCCAATCAGAGTATCAAGTTCACTGATAATTTCCGGAATCGTGATATTTTCTTTATAAAGACGTGGAATACGCACACCTTCACGATCCCCTCCGATATGCAAATTGTAACGACCAATTGCTTTGCCCACCAAGCCGATTTCCGCCAACATTGCGCGGCCACATCCATTTGGGCAACCGGTAATACGTGTAACAATATAATCATCAGCCACTTGATGTTTCGCCATCACTTTATCCAGTTCATCAATAAAGCTTGGAAGAATTCGCTCTGATTCTGCCATCGCTAGTGGACAGGTTGGAAAAGAAACGCAGGACATTGAGTTTTCACGTAATTTACTCACATCATCACGAATCAAACCGTAATCACGGGCAATTTGCTCAATTTGTGCTTTATCCTCTTCCGCTACATTTGCCACGATCAGATTTTGGTTCGCGGTGATACGAAAATCGCCCTTATGAATTTTGGCAATTTCCAATACACCACTCAGTAATTTTTTCTCATCGTTATCCACCAAGCGACCGCTTTCGATAAACAGGGTCAAATGCCAGTTGTTATCAATGCCTTTTACCCAACCGATACGATCGCCGCGTTCAGTAAATTTAAACGGACGAATCGGTTCAAATGGAATACCCATACGACGTTCGACTTCGGCGCGGAAATTATCTAACCCCATGTTTTGAATGGTATAACGACTACGTGCATTTTTACGATCGCTACGGTTACCAAAATCCCGTTGGGTTGTCACCACCGCTTCCGCTGCTTTTAAGGTGTATTCCAACGGCACATAACCCAGTTCAAGGGAAATATGCGGATAGGTTTTGGTGTTGCCATGTTCAAGGGATAAGCCACCGCCAGCCAAAACATTAAAGCCAACCAAATTCCCCTTCTCATCTGCAATGGCGACAAAATCTAAGTCATTCCCGTAACAATCCACATCATTAAGTGGTGGAATCACCACGGCTGTTTTAAATTTACGTGGCAAATAAGTTTTACCGAGAATCGGTTCTTCCTGTAAAAAATCATCGCTACTTTGGACTTTCTTACCATCAATCCATACATCTAAATAACCTCGTGTACGTGGTAACAGATGTTCTGAAATTTTCTTCGCATATTCATATGCCTGCTGATGCAGTTTCGATTCAATTGGGTTCGAGGTACACAACACATTACGGTTCATATCTGAAGCCGTTGCAATGGAGTCTAATCCCAAACTATGCAATAAACGATGCATAGTTTGTAATTGGCTTTTCGGCACTCCGTGATATTGGAAAGTTTGACGATTGGTCAAACGAATCGAACGATAATAGCTGTGTTCACGGGCGAATTTATCCAATTCAATCCATTGGAATGGTTTGATAATCCCACCCGGTAAACGGCAGCGTAGCAGCATAAATTTCAACGGTTCGAGTTTTTCCTCTGCACGTTCGGCACGAATATCACGATCGTCTTGTTCATACATACCGTGGAAACGGATTAATTGAAAGTTATCCCCACGGAAACCACCGGTTAAGGAATCCTCTAAATCATCTAAAATGGTACCGCGTAAAAAGTTACTGTCAGTTTTTAAGCGTTCATTGTCAGAAAGCGGTTTTTCTTGCCATTCCAAGCCTTTTTGTTTGTTTTGCTCTGTCATTTTTTCACCCCACAAATCTAGTACACATCGCGTTGATAACGTTTTTCTTCACGCAGTTCATTTAAATAATCTTCTGCTTCATCCGGACTTAAATTGCCTTCTTTAGCAATGACTTCGAGTAATGCTTGCTCCACATCTTTTGCCATTTTGGCTGCATCACCACAGACATAAAAATAAGCGCCTTCTTGTAACCATTGCCAAAGTGCGGTCGAATTTTCACGAATTTTATCTTGCACATAGATCTTCTTCTCTTGATCACGTGACCAAGCAAAATCGTATTTATGCAAGAAGCCCTCTTTGGCAAATTGTTGCCATTCGGTTTGATAAAGGAAATCGCTGGCAAAATGCGGATTACCAAAAATCAGCCAGTTTTTACCACTCGCCTCATCGGCTACGCGTTGCTGCATAAAGGCACGGAATGGTGCTACGCCGGTACCGGAACCCACCATAATAATTGGCTTAGTCGTGTCATTTGGCAGACGGAAATTATCGTTATGCTCTACAAATACACGCACAGCGCCATCTTCTTCTACGCGATCCGCTAAAAAGCTTGAGGCTGCGCCACTACGTGCTCGACCTTCATGTTCAAAACGTACCACGCCAACGGTTAGATGCACTTCTTCCCCAACCTCTGCTGGAGAAGATGAAATGGAATACAAACGAGGCGTTAAAGGACGCAATAATGAAACCAGTTGTTCAGCGGTTAATTTTGCAGGAAATTTATGTAACACATCCACAATCGGTGTACGTTGAACCAATTCTTGCAATGCTTGATTATCCGCAACCAAATCATTTAACTGTTCGTTATAAGCCAAAGCTGCATAGTCTTTCACAAAAGCAGGTGTGTTTTGAGTCAGCTCTAAATGCGACAAAAGTGCGGTCGAAATAGTTTGCGTTTTTCCCTCAATTGTCACTTCTGTAGTAGGATCAATCTGCGCGAGCGATAAAACTTCATCCACTAACTTAGGATCATTGTCAAACCATACACCGAGTGCATCCCCCGCTTGATAATGAAGATCCGAACCTGCTAAATCAAATTCTAAATGACGCACATCTTTATCCGACTGACGGCCGGTAATTTTCTGGTTAGTGATTAACGTTGCAGGAAATGGATTGGCTTTATTATATTGGCTTTCTTTGGCTACCGGTGCGGTTGTAGCCGTAGCAATACTTTGTACAACCGGTGAAGCCTGTGCAACCTTTTCTTTTACGATAGCCACAATATCTCGGATCCATTGTTCCGCGGTTGCACTGTAATCTAAATCTGCATCCACTCGTTCAAATAAACGCGTCGCGCCTAATTCGGCAAAACGCTGATCAAAATCCTTGCCTGCTTGGCAGAAATTTGGATAAGAACTATCCCCTAATCCCAACACAGCAAATTGCAGTTCGGTGAGTTTTGGTGCTTTTTTACCGTTTAATAACTTATGTAATACCACGCCTTCTTCTGGTGGCTCACCTTCACCTTGCGTAGAAGTCACTAAAAGCAGGTATTTTTCATCAGCAATGGTTTTCGCTTTGTAATCTTTTAAAGGGACACGTTTCACGGCAATACCGGCTTCAGTAAGCTCTGCAGCAACTTTATCCGCCACCGATTTAGCATTGCCGGTTTGGGAGCCTGAAAGCACAGTAATTGAAAAAGGTTCTGCCGAAAGTGCGGTCAAATTTGCTGCCAAATGTTGCCCTGCGACCTGTTGTTCTACACTGGAAGCTTGCGACCATGCATAACCGGAAAGCCATGCCAATTGAAGAGGCGTTAGCGTTGGTAAGAGATTCAATATTTCTGTTGGTAATGGATTGTTGTGTTGCATAAGTTTCCCCACAAGAAAATGAGTAATATCAGTAAATTCACATTAAGAAAGCGCGAGTTAGAGAATCATACCGGCTGCTACTGTGTTATAAGTTGCTTCATCAACTAAAATAAAGGCACCACCAGCAATATTTTCTTCATAAGTTGTGGCAACAATCGGTTTCTGTAAACTTAAACGCACTCTAGCAATATCATTCATCTTTAAGGCTGTAGCACCACTTTCTTGTTCTAGAGTATGAACGTTTAACACGCTTTCAATTTCACTGATTTTGGCAAATACGGTTTGCGTACCATGTTTAAGTAAATATTTACGGGCAGTATTTAGTGGGCGTTCATCAAACCAACAAATTGTGGCTTCAAGTTGCTTTTGTGGTGTAAGTGGTGAACTTTCATCTACAAATAAATCACCACGAGAAATATCAATGTCGCGATCTAAACGTAAGGTAATCACTTCCCCAGCCACCGCCTGTGTCACCTCACCTTTTGGCGTAATAATCTCAGTCACTTTAGCGGTTAATCCATTCGGCTCAATTCGAATAGTCTGCCCCAGTTGCACTGAGCCACGTTCGATTCGACCTTGATAACCGCGGAAATCATCGGCTTTATCCGCATCCTGACGCACCACTAATTGCACCGGAAAATAGAGATCAGCATTGGAATGACCCACCTCATCCACACTCGGTAAATTTTCTAAAATGGTGAGTAAAGGTTCGCCTTGATACCAAGAGGTGCTTTCACTTGCATATACTAGGTTATCGCCAAGCAATGCAGATACCGGCACAAAATGCACATCTTTTAATCCAAGTTGTGCCGCCAATTGACGATACGCCTCTACTATGGCATTGAATTTTTCTTCGCTGTAATCCAATAAATCCATTTTGTTCACCGCCACTAAAATGTGTGGACAATTTAATTGACGTAAAATCGCTGAATGGCGTTTAGTTTGTGGTAAGAGTTGTAACGGTTTCTCATTAAAATTCAGCTGAGAAGCATCGATTAAGACGATTGCAGCAGATGCCGTGCTTGCCCCTGTCACCATGTTACGTGTGTATTGCTCATGTCCTGGGGTGTCGGCAATGATGAATTTACGTTTTGCCGTAGAGAAATAGCGATACGCTACATCAATGGTAATGCCCTGCTCACGTTCTGCTTCCAAACCATCTGTCAAAATAGAAAAATCAATGGCTTCTTTATTACCTTTCTCTTTTCCTGCGTTAAGGGTTTTGATTTGGTCGGTCAATAACGCTTTGCTATCGTAAAGTAAACGGCCGATTAAGGTACTTTTCCCGTCATCTACACTACCGGCAGTAATAAAACGAAGTGGAGTTGAATGTTGTGTCATATTTCTTCCTTATATTCTGTTAATTATTCTTTTGTATTTCATTATCTTTGAATAATGCCCCATATAAATCGCCTGAACGACTTTCAATTTTTAGAAAAATTTGTACTGTTTGAGCGTAGCGAGTTTACAAATTTTTCGTTAAGAAAATTGAAACAAAGTGAAGAGGAGCGATTTAATTGGAGTGTGTTCTTTGCTACTTTCTTGCACAAGCAAGAAAGTAGAAATACTAAAAATACCCTTCTTTTTTCCGTTTCTCCATGGCGGCTTCGCTGGCTTGGTCGTCTAGACGAGTGGCACTGCGTTCGGAAATGTCAGCAATAGCGGTTTCTTCAATGATTTCTAATGGTGTTGATGCAGTGCTCGCTACCGGACAAGTACAGCTAATATCACCCACAGTACGGAAACGAACATCCAATACTTCGCTGACTTCATTCGGCAATTTAGGGGTTAATGGTGTCACTGGCACTAATAAACCTTTTCGACGTACAACTTCGCGTTTATGGCTGTAATAGATCGGAGGCAATTCCAAATTCTCACGAGCGATATATTGCCAAATGTCTAATTCCGTCCAGTTGGAAATCGGAAACACTCGCATATTTTCGCCTTTATGCAATTTAGCATTGTATAGAGACCATAATTCTGGACGTTGTGCCTTAGGATCCCATTGGCCGAACTCATCACGGAACGAGAAAATTCGTTCTTTAGCACGAGCTTTTTCCTCATCACGGCGTGCACCGCCCATCAAAGCATCAAATCCATTCTCTGCAATGGTTTCTAATAAAGTGACCGCCTGTGCCGCATTACGCGAATCCGTTTCTTTGCGTAATACCACCGTGCCTTTGGCAATGGAATCTTCCACATGCCCAACGACTAAGCGTGCGTTAAGTTTTGCCACTTGTTCATCTCGAAATTGGATCACTTCTGGATAGTTATGTCCGGTATCAATATGTACCAAGGGAAACGGTAAATGTACCGGACGATCACCTAACTGGAATGCTTTACGGGCTAATGCCAGCAATACCACCGAATCCTTCCCACCGGAAAAAAGCAACGCCGGGTTTTCACATTCCGCAACGACTTCACGAATAATATGAATCGACTCAGCCTCGAGCCAGTCTAGATGTTGGTTATTGAGTTCAGTTTTTGTCATGTTTTGCTTCCTATATTTTTCTACTTATGTAATCCACATTCCTTACTATCTTTACTCTCCCACCACCAGCGACCAGCGCGAATATCTTCGCCCTGTTTAACTTGGCGGGTACAAGGTTCACAGCCAATACTTGGAAAACCTTGATGGTAAAGGTCGTTATAAGGCACATTGTTCGCTAAGATATAAGCCCACACATCTGTTTCTGACCAATCAAAAATAGGATTGTATTTATCAATACCACGAGACTGATCTTGCTCAGCAAAAGGGAGCGCAGTACGTGTGGCCGATTGTTCTCGACGCTGTCCGGTCAGCCACGCATCTGCGCCTTGAATCGCGCGATTTAACGGTTCGATTTTACGGATATGGCAACACTCGCGACGTAATTCCACGCTTTCATAAAAAGCAAATTTCCCTTTTTCTTCCTCGTAGCGAGTCACTTCATCAGCAATCGGCTGAAAGCGTTCTATTTGAAGATGTGGATAGACTTTCTCAAGGTTATCTAATAAATTTAACGTATCTTGATGAAGTAAACCGGTATCTAAAGTAAAAATACCAATATCTAAGTTTTCACGCGCAATGACATCGGTAATGACCATATCTTCTACAGCTAGACTGCTGGCAAAGCGTGCATCATGATGGTTATCAGCTATTTGATGTAAACGTTGCTTCAATGTGGCTGTTTTTTCTGCTAAACGATCTTGTACATCAAGGCTAACAAGTGGAATTTGCCAAAAAGTCGGTTTAAATAAACTCATCATCCACTCCTTACGCCACTTGACTGATGGTTAAACTTTCTAAGGTAAAGTGCGGTTGTTTTTGACGTTGTTTTTCTTCGCCAAACCACGCTAATTGTTCGTGTAATTTCACCACTTCTCCCACCACAATTAAGGCGGGGGTCTCTGCTTTTTCCGCTAATTCAGCTAAATTTGCAAGTGTGCCAATCGCTGTTTTTTGAGTAAGTTGAGTGCCTTGACTAATAATCGCAACAGGCGTATTCGCATCGCGACCATATTGTTGTAAACGTTCAGCAATGACTTGCGCTTTTAACGTCCCCATATAAATAACTAAGGTTTGATGACTTCTTGCTAAGGTTTGCCATTCAATATCAGAGGCATCGGCTTTACGATGGCCGGTCACAAAAATAGCACTTTGTGCATAATCACGGTGAGTTAATGGAATGCCGGCATAGGCTGTTGCGCCAATACCCGCTGTAATACCGGGTACAACCGAAAATGGAATTTGATGTTGAGCTAATACTTCTAATTCTTCGCCACCGCGTCCAAAAACGAAAGGATCGCCGCCTTTTAAGCGCACTACTCTCTTGCCTTGTTGGGCAAGGGTTAATAACAATTGGTTGGTTTCATCTTGTGCGACAGAACGACCATTGGCACGTTTCCCCACAAAAATACGTTCTGCATCACGGCGAATCAAAGAAAGAATCTCATCAGAAACCAAGGCATCGTAAAGCACCACATCAGCTTGTTGAATTTCCTGTAAACCGTTAAGAGTTAGTAAGCCAGCATCTCCAGGACCGGCACCGACTAAAGAGACAAAACCACCTTGATAGTTATTTTCTAGCTGTTCAGCTAATTCTTGTTCAGCTTGCGCTTCCTGTTGATTTTTTATGAGATTGACAAAACGTCCACTAAACATTTTTTCCCAAAAACGGCGACGTTCGGTGACCGATGCCAATTTTGCTTTTACTTGATCACGCCATTTACCAGAAATCTCAGCGATTTTGCCTAAATGTTGTGGCAATAATGCCTCCAGTTTCTCACGTAATAAACGGGCTAATACCGGCGCCTTTCCACCACTCGAAATCGCGATTTGGATCGGATTACGATCAATAATAGAAGGGAAGATAAAGCTACAATGAGGTTGATCATCCACCACATTGACTAATTTATGTTGGCTTTCGGCTAAATGGAAAATACGGTGATTTAATACCTCATCATTTGTTGCCGCGATCACTAACATCACCGTTCTCATTTGTTCGGCATTAAATTCTTTGGCAATCCATAGCACTTTATTTTGACGTTCAAGTTCGCTTAATTCCTCATTTAATTGGCGAGCAACAATACGGACTTGCGCATTCGCTTTGAGCAACAACCCGACCTTACGAGCAGCCACAGAACCACCGCCGACAACAAGTACCGGGCGACCGGTTAAATCAGCAAAAAGTGGAAAATAATTCATGGGTATCACTCCTATTTATTCACTTTATCAGCACGTTGTGCACTGATATATAGACGATCAAATAAGCCGTTATCGACAAAATGTTGAGTATTAATCGCATCCCACGAACCAAAACGTTGGTTCACATCAAATTGATTCACTTCTGGAAAAACTGCGGTCGTTTTAGCAATAATTTTTTTATCTGTCGGCCGAAAATAATTTTTTGCGGCAAGTTCTTGTGCTGGGGTTGACCATAAATAGCTCAAATAATCATGGGAAAGTTGATGCAAACCATCTGCCTGGGTATTTTTATTCACTTCCGCTACATAAATTGGTGTGTATGCGGTAATGCTGGGATATACCACTTCAAAACTATTTTCACCTAACGTTTTAGCCGCAAGTGCGGCTTCATTTTCCGGAGCAATCAATACATCACCGATATTCCGTTGGGTGAAGGAAATACTGGCACTACGCGCCCCTGCCTCTAAAACAGGTACATTTTTAAGTAAACGCCGCATAAAATCCTGTGGTTGCTGACTATGTTGTTCGGCATAAGCTAAGGCAGATAAATAAGCAAAGCGCCCGTTCGCGGAGGTTTTAGGATTAGCAAACACCACTTTCACATCATCCCGTACCAAATCCGACCAATCTTGGATATGTTTTGGATTGCCCTTTTTGACTAAAAGAACCATCACTGAACCAAAAGGAACGGCACCATTCGGTAATACCTGCTGCCAATCAGCATTTACTAAGCCTTTTTTGACTAAAGCTTCGATATCATTACTTTGTGTCAATGTCACCACATCTGCAGGCAAGCCATTTAACACGCCGAGCACCTGTTTACTGGCGCCACCATGCGATTGTGAAATCATCACATCTGAGGGAAATTCACGTTGAAACGCGATGTTATATTCCTTATAGAAATCACGAATCACGTCATAGGACACATTCAGTAGCACCGTTTTTTGTTCCGTACTGGTATGCCATAAACAAGCTGCCAAGCCGAAAGAAAGCACTGAAAATAAAGCGATTTTTTTCATTTTTACTCTCCTCCGTTATTACCCTCAATTTCGTGTGGCTAAATTTATATCGCAAAATATTAAGTACAAAAAATAACGAAAAAGCATTTTATAGAACAAAATGAAATATAAAACAGAAAACCAAACGTTTCCTTATTTCACTTTGGAATATTAAATAAATTTCCGTTCTTTGCCATTATGGTAAAGAGCGGTTATTTTTTTGAACATTTCAAAACGCTTACAAAGCTTAGGTATTTATCTGTTGTGAAGGTGGGATAATGAAAACCGTATTACCAGAATTTAAACGAAGTATATTGATTACATTAGCCTGGCTCGGCTCAATGGTATTGTTGCCATTAACATTACTTGTGCTCACTACCTGTCAGTTAAAATGGGCTGATATCGTTCAAATCATCACGAGTGAACGAGTGATCTCATCCTTAACACTATCCTTTGAAATGGCGGCAATCGCGACGTTAATTAATATCGTTTTTGGCTTTTTATTGGCATGGGTTTTAGTGCGTTATGACTTTCCTGGTAAGAATCTCGTCAATGCGTTAGTGGATTTACCTTTTGCTTTACCCACTGCCGTTGCAGGTATCGCACTTGCCTCGCTTTATGCGCCGACTGGAGTGATTGGGCAATGGCTAAGCCATTTAGGGATTCAACTCGCTTATACTTCAAGTGGTATTGCGATTGCGTTGATTTTTGTCAGCTTGCCTTTTACCGTTCGAGCGATTCAACCTGTATTAGCAAATCTCGATCCTAGCTATGAAGAAGCAGCCCAAATTTTAGGTGCATCCAGATTAACAACATTGCGAAAAGTCATTATCCCAGCTGTATTGCCTGCATTAATAGGCGGTGCAGGTATGGGATTTGCGCGATCGCTTGGTGAATATGGCTCAGTCATTTTCATTGCGGGTAATGTGCCACTCGTCTCAGAAATTGCACCATTGATTATTATGTCAAAACTTGATTTATATGACGTGCAAGGCGCATCTGTGGTTGCATTATTAATGCTTGCCATTTCATTTCTGTTGATTTTATTCATTAACTTAGCGCAATGGTCTGTTGCCAAACGCATTAGTCCAATTCGATAAGAGGTATTTATGAAAACCCAATCGTGGCAAAAATGGATCTTAATTCTGACCGCACTCAGTTTTTTTACGATCATCTTATTGCTCCCATTATTTACCGTATTCTATTCAGCCCTTGAACAAGGAATTGGTCTATTTTTTGCTGCATTAAAAGAACCGGAAGCCTTAGCGGCTATTTGGCTTACGATCAAAGTCTCTTTAATTGTATTACCTATTAACATTTTTATCGGTGTGGTTATGGCTTGGGCTATTGCTTATTTTGACTTTAAGGGGAAAAGCTTATTAACCGCACTACTCGACCTCCCCTTTTCCATTTCACCAGTGGTTGTAGGATTAATGTTCTTACTGCTGTTTGGGTTAGATGGACTTTGGGGCGCATGGCTTGCTGAACACCATATTCGTTTTATGTTTGCTACGCCAAGCATTGTTATCGTGACTTTATTCGTCACCTTTCCACTTATTGCAAAATCATTAATTCCAACCATGTCAGCACAAGGCACAAGTGAGGAACAAGCTGCGTTAATCTTAGGTGCATCCACTTGGCAACTTTTCTGGCACGTAACACTACCAAAAATAAAATGGGCATTAATTTATGGGGTGATTTTAAGTAACGCTCGTGCAATGGGTGAATTCGGTGCCGTAAGTGTTGTATCTGGGCATATTCGCGGTTTGACTAATACCATTCCGCTTTATGTAGAAATTAGTTACAACGAATATCAATTTGTTGCCGCATTTGCTTGCGCCAGTTTATTAGCATTAATCGCAGTGGGAACACTGGGATTGCAAAACGTAGTGAGATATGTGGAAAAGAAAAAAATCCAAGAATAACAACAGGAACACAATACATGACAATCAAAATCCAGCAACTAAACAAACACTTTGGACAGTTTCATGCGTTGAAAGATATCAATCTAAGCTTTCCGGAAAATCAGCTAACCGCCTTGCTTGGACCTAGTGGTTGTGGAAAAACAACGCTATTAAGGATCATTGCCGGATTAGAATTTGCTGATAATGGACACATTTGGTTTGGTGAAAAAGAGGTGACTCAACTTTCAGCTGCTGAACGCGGTGTCGGCTTTGTGTTTCAGCATTATGCACTATTTCAAAATATGACCGTCTTTGACAATGTCGCTTTTGGCTTAACGGTGAAACCTCGTAGAGAACGTCCCTCTGCAGAAGAAATTCGCGAAAAAGTCACCGCACTTTTAAAGCTAGTAAAACTTGAATGGCTAGCCGATCGCTACCCTAATCAACTTTCAGGTGGTCAAAAACAACGGATAGCCTTGGCTCGCTCCCTTGCGGTTCAACCGAAAGTCTTACTACTTGATGAACCCTTTGGTGCACTGGATGCCCAAGTTCGTAAAGAATTGCGTCGTTGGCTACGGGAATTGCAACATGAACTCAATGTGACCAGCATTTTCGTTACCCATGATCAAGATGAAGCATTAGATATGTCTGATCGTATTGTGGTGATGAATAAAGGTCAAGTGGAGCAAATTGATGAGCCCAGCCAAATCTATCATGCACCACAAACCCCTTTCGTCACGCAATTTGTGGGGGATGTTAATGTGTTCCACGGACACATTGATCAAGGCAATTTAGTCATTGGTGAATTTGCTCATAATTTACAAACACATAGCAATGCGACTCATGCAGTCAATAACCAATCTGCAACGGCTTATATTCGCCCTTACGAACTGACGCTTTCACGCGAATCTCATAATGCCTTAGCGAGTGGTACGATTCGTCATATTAATGCTATTGGTTTTATCGTGAGAATTGAAGTAGAAAGTTCGCAAACTGAACAACCTATTGAAGTCATTCTTACCAAAGAAAATTATCTCAATGCGCAATATAAAATAGGTGATCAAGTTTATCTCGTGCCGGATAAATTAAATCTATTTCAAGAAATGAATATTTAGAAAAGTAAAAGTGCGGTCAAAATCGACCGCACTTTTTATATTTAAAGGAGAAAATTATTTTTTACCTAATTGCGGTAAAACGGAATCTTTACCCGCAGTTAATAAACCTACTTGAGAGTAGATACTTAATTTTCCGCGTGTATCTGCTACGTCTAAGTTACGCATAGTTAATTGACCAATACGATCGATTGGATCAAATGGTGCATTTTCCACTTTTTCCATACTTAAACGTTCTGCCGCATAAGTTAAGTTTGGTGATTCAGTATTTAAGATGGAATAGTCATTACCACGACGAAGTTCTAATGTCACTTCCCCTGTAATCGCACGAGCAACCCAACGTTGTGCAGTTTCACGTAACATCAATGCTTGTGGATCAAGCCAACGACCTTGGTATAACAAACGGCCTAAACGTAAACCATTGATACGATATTGTTCAATAGTATCTTCATTGTGAATACCGGTGACTAAACGCTCATAAGCAATGTGGAATAATGCCATTCCCGGTGCTTCATAAATACCACGTGATTTTGCTTCAATAATACGGTTTTCAATTTGGTCTGACATACCTAAACCGTGACGACCACCAATACGATTTGCTTCTAAGAAAAGATCCACCACGTTATCAAATGTTTTACCGTTTAATGCAACCGGCACACCTTCTTCAAAGCGAACAGTCACCACTTCTGGTTTCACTTGAACATTTTCATCCCAAAATGCCACACCCATAATTGGCTTTACAATTTTAATACCAGTGCTTAATTTTTCTAAATCTTTCGCTTCGTGTGTCGCACCTAACATATTAGAGTCAGTTGAATACGCTTTTTCTACTGACATTTTGTAGTCAAAACCATTTGCGATTAAGAATTGTGACATTTCAAAGCGACCGCCCAACTCATCGATGAATTGTTGATCTAACCATGGTTTGTAAATTTTTAAATTTGGGTTGGTTAATAAGCCATAACGATAAAAACGCTCAATATCGTTACCTTTGAAAGTTGAACCATCACCCCAGATATTCACATCATCTTCTTTCATGGCTGCAACAAGCATCGTACCTGTTACCGCACGGCCAAGTGGTGTGGTATTGAAATAGGTTGCTCCACCAGTAGAAATATGGAATGCACCACATTGAATAGCCGCAATCCCTTCATGGGCTAACTGCGCACGACAATCCACTAAACGCGCATTTTCCGCACCATATTCCATTGCTTTTTTGGGAATTGCATTGTAATCATCTTCATCTGGTTGACCTAAGTTTGCTGTATAAGCATAAGGTACTGCACCTTTTTGACGCATCCAAAGTAATGCCGCACTGGTATCTAGCCCGCCTGAAAAAGCAATACCAACTTTTTGACCTTTAGGTAAATGTTGCAGAATCGTATTTGACATATTTTATTTCCTTCATTGTGGTTATGGTGAGTGAGTCTTTAAAAAGTGCGGTCAAAAATCACTGCGCTTTTCTAACATATCATCGGGATTTGGATAACGATAAGCGAAGCCTAAATCTCGACAAATTTTATCTGCCATAATGATTCGTTTCGGATCCGAATCACTACATTCAAATTGTAGTATGGATAAATCATAAAATACCGCTGCTTTTGTGTAATATTCTGCTCGAGTAGGATGAATTGGCGCGCAAAGATGGTAAGTTCGCAATCCATTTGGATTCATGAGTAAGGCCGTAATAGCTTGAATGCAATCCTCTAGATGCACCAAATTAACAGGTGAATAGCCCTGTTTTAAATTGCATTTTCCTGCTAAGAATTTAACAGGATGGCGTTGTTTACCAATTAATCCTGCTAGTCGAAGAATATCGCA
This sequence comes from Parahaemophilus parainfluenzae, assembly GCA_018381885.1. Lineage (GTDB taxonomy): Bacteria > Pseudomonadota > Gammaproteobacteria > Enterobacterales > Pasteurellaceae > Haemophilus_D > Haemophilus_D parainfluenzae_AH. The sequence goes on from JAGZRA010000001.1 coordinate 160,384, forward strand.
ATGCAATATTCCTGATTGGAACAAGCACTGTTCTGCTTGTATCAGTGTTTTGCCCATTTCTGTTTCAGCTGAAAGTTGAGAACTTTCATCAAATTGCCCCGAAATATTAGGAAAAACAGAAGTTGAACTGGTAAAAACCAAATGCTGTACACCTTGTTTCTTGGCTTGATTAGTTAAAAAAGCAAGATATTCACAATACTGTTGAGAAGAAAAACTGCTAGGTGGTAGGGTGATAATGAGAGCATCTACATTAAAAAGAGGGCGAATATGGTCTGGTAAACGTTTCATTTCGTCAGAAAGCGAAAAAGGATAAGTTTCAATACCTAGCTGATGCAATTTCTGAGCATCATCAGGGGATTGTTTTGAGCCTTTTACACACCAACCAAGCTCTTTTAAGTGCAGCGCCAGCGGTAAGCCTAACCAACCTAAACCAACTATCGCAACAGATTTCATACTCTTTTATTCACAATATTTTATCCATAAAAATCCCTGCTATTCTAAAGCATAGCAGGGAGTTTGTTAATGTTATTTTGTTAATAAATCCAAAGCCTCTTGATATTTAGCCACTGTTTTTTCAATCACTTCTTTTGGTACTTTCGGTGCTGGTGGTTGTTTATTCCAACCACTTTGTTCTAACCAATCTCGTACAAATTGCTTATCAAATGATGGCGGATTTGTGCCTTCTTTATAAGTATCAACTGACCAAAAACGGCTAGAATCCGGTGTTAATACCTCATCCATTAAAGTGAGCGTGCCATTTTCATCTAAACCAAATTCAAATTTGGTATCACAAATAATAATACCTTTAGTCAGCGCATATTTTGCTGCCTCAGTATAAAGCGCAATCGCTTTTTCTCTCACTTGTGCCGCTAACTCTGCGCCAATTGCTTTTTCACATTCTTCATAGCTGATATTGATATCGTGATTACCCAATTCTTCTTTACTTGATGGCGTAAAAATCGGTTCAGGTAATTTACTTGCCTCAACTAATCCTTCCGGTAATTTCAAACCACAAATGGTCCCTGTTTGCTTATAATCTTTTAGCCCGCTACCTGTTAAATAACCACGCACGATAGACTCAATTTTAATTGGATTCAAACGTTTGCAAACCACTGCGCGATCTTTTACTAAATCAGCTTCCTCTTTTGGTAACACATCATAAACTGAATCACCAGTAAAATGATTCGGCATAATATGGGCTAACTTATTGAACCAGAAATTGGAAATTTGAGTCAGGATTTCACCTTTACGTGGGATAGGATCATCTAAAATCACATCAAATGCGGACAAACGGTCACTGGCTACCATTAGCATTCGTTTATCATCGATCTCATAAAGATCACGCACTTTTCCCGAATAGATTTTTTTTAGACTAAGTTGTGTCATTGCTTGCACCTTTAATTATAAGAATAAAAAATCGGTGGATATTGTACCGCACTTTTAGCGCAAACGTTTGCTTTTTTTTGTAAAAATAAAAGCGAATAAAAAAAACAGGCTATAAAGCCTGTTTTTTGTATATCACTTGTCGTCTTATCGCCAAATTGCCCCTTTGGTTTTGGCTCCTCGAGTATTGATATTTGTTTTAATTGCACCTTTTAAATTGGCACCAGTAAGATCTGCACCTGCTAAGTTCGAATTGGTCAAATTAGCGCCTTTTAAGTTAGCTTTATGAAAGTTAGCCCCACTTAAATTTGTATTTGTGAAATCAGCCCCTTGTAAATTTGCATTGCTGAAGTTTGCATTAGCAAGATCTGAATTGGTAAATGATTGCCCTGCTAAATCTTGACCTGAGAAATCTTGTCCACCTAAAGCGGCATTAACTTTATCTGAAGATGAACTGCCACTAGAGATATATGTGGTTTCACCATTGTGAGTAATAACGGTGCCATTTACGACCGCACTTTTTTTGCCCGAGATAGTTTGTACTGATTCGCCACCATCTGTCGCACTATTAACAATTCTACCATTTACTGTAACAGATTGATTATTATCAGTTTGCGCATAGCTTGATAATGCTGCAAAACCCAATAATGTGATAGCTAATTTTGAATAAACGTGTTTCATGTTTACCTTCCTTCATATTTACTTTAAATAAATTAACGACTTGGTTCCAAAGTTAATAACCCTTCTAATGGATCATCTTCCTGCAAAGTTGTTATAGCTTTGGTGGCTTTTTCTGTATCAAAGCCAGCAATATTATTTTCAGTTTTAACTGTATGTGTATAATGTGCATCCTGTTGAACTACGACAGGGCTTGGAAGCATATTTGACATTCGTTGCATCCACATACTATTAATATTGCCGCCCGTTGTTCTTCTTGATAACAAGATCGGCAATACTTTTTGTGCTTCACTACTGCCCTGCTCTGCAGCTAATTGATATAACCGAATTGCTTCGCCAAAATTCACTGCTACTCCCACACCTTTATGGAAGCGAACCGCCAAGTCGTAGCTCGCTCCAGCATCTCCAGCTTGAGAGCGTTCTCTTAATTCCCCAATCACACCCGTATTTGCTGGTGAAGAAACAGTCTTAGGCACTGTTTGAATAGCTGGCTCAGATTGACGATTTGAGATAACGCGCTGATTTTGTCTTGCAGCAGAGCTTCCTAAACTAATCGCTTTTTCATTCCAGCGCTGTGCTAATGCATAATTCCCTTTTTGAAAATGGAAGTTAGCCAAGGCATTAGCTGCGACATAATCTCCCATCACCGCAGCATCATTAACTAATCGTTCAGCCTTTGCATTAAATTGGCTTAAACCTTTTTGGTATTTTTCTAATAGACCTTGCAAATATATTGCTCGGGCATATTTTAGCGAAGCAACTTGCGCTAAATATTGATTAGCTCTTGCAAAATCTCTCGGTAAATTACCACTAAATAGCAAATAGGCATTCGCCATTAACGCCTTTGGATTATTTTGCAAGACAAAATGTTCGAATTCATCATAAGCGTTTTGATAATCCTTATTACGGTAACTTTCATAAGCAAATGCCAGAGAAAATCCCGTATTTTGCTCTTGCTGAACTGCTGGACTCTTCGGCTCAATCGGTTTATTAATGACAATTTGAGCGTAAGAAACCGGAATCCCTGCCAGTAAGGCATAAACAAATAATTTAGATGTTGAATATTTTTTTGACATATCGACCTCCAGGATTATTTGTTTACTTCACTTGATAACTAACTGTTTTGATACCTTTTAAATCATCGCCAAAGATTGCTTTTAATTGCTCAGATAAGGCATTCATATCCTTTACTTTAAGCGGATTAAATGCATCACCAAAGTTAGTTTGAAGCTTATCGGCCACACTATAATATGAGGCCATACACATCACACTTTCTTTACCTTTTTCATTTAAACTTAAAGTAAATGCATCAGAACCCGGAATTTTTAGCGAATTATTCTTAGAAGTTATACTCTCTCCTTGAACAGGATTTGGATAAACCTGAGTAATACTTTTCGATGCATCTTGGTAGAAACACGCTAAATAAGTTGAATCTCTATCTACATTAACATCTAACTCTAATGTATCACCACGACGATATGATGATTTATTTAAATTAATCCCAACATTAATTGGTGCATCTTTATCAGAATTTAGTACTGGATATCCACCACGAGGCTGCTCTTCTTTATCATCTGATGGTTCTAATCCTACTTTTTTAAAGTTACCGTTTGCATCTGTTTTTACATAATTTTTCATTAAGCGTTCATAACTTTCGAAATTAATAAAACCAGAAGGGGTTGCTTTATTATCTTTTTGGAATGCAGATAGTGCCTCACGGAATTCTTTTGAACTCTTACCATCTACTTTACCACTGTAATAGCCTAAGTTTTTCAAGCCGGTTTGGAAGAATTTCACTTTACTACTATCTCCCATTCCACCATACCAATCGAGCAATTCACGTTGGAATTCAGGATGAGCTTGGTCAAGTGATAAACATTGCCAGTAAGGAACTTTAGTTAACTTACCTACTAACTCTATCGTACCTAAATCAACAAGAGTTCGCATTGAACCACCTAATCCTTGAGAAAGAGCTCGCTCTAAAGAAAACTGAACACCAGTTTTCTTAATTTTAGCGCCTGCATCTAACCCTAGACCTTTACCTGCGGCCACAATTTCATTAGATGAATCAATACCTGGATAAAGCGTACGGGTTAAGAAATCCCCCATATGCAACTCTAAACCCAATGCGGTTGTCATCAAATCACCTGAAATACCAACTTCACCATCTTCTGCATAAGAAAGTCCTAAGTTATTAGACTTACGTAATACATTTTGATCCACATAAGATACTGCCCCAGAAATATAAAGTTGAGGTGCCGGAATTTGCATACTTCCCGTTGGTAATAAAAGATTTGTTAACGTCTGAACGGTATCTTGTTTTAAAGGATCGATTTCAAAATCAGCGACTTTAAATGCCCCACTGGTTTTCGACATTTGTGACAATGCTGTCATGATCATTTCACTTGCTGCCACACCAGCTTTCGTTGATGGATCTTTAATTGTTTTCACGGCAATAACTGTTTCACTCACATTACTTTGACGTAATAAATCGTCCATACAGTTTAAACTATCACTAAAACTTGATATTGATCTAACTGGTTCTACTGCAGGGAGGTTATGAGTCGTTGTTGAGCCAATATATGGTCTATCTTCTTTTAGATTTGTAGCAGATAAAGAACACCCAACTAGATTAGAAATCAAAACATAAGAAATAAGAGTTCTAGAAAATTTCATAAGATACCTTAAGTTATTATTAATTATTTACAGACATTAATTACATCGCCTTTAACAACGACAACATTATTATTCTTATTTTTAGGACCATATCGACCAGAACTAGCGCCTTTTTGAGCAGCAACATTTCCAATATTTGTAGAACAATTTTTAGAACGTCCTCCAAAAGCGCTGCCACCTGAAGTATTACTATACTGAGAAACACTATCCTCAGCCTCATTTTCCATCTCTATACCCATGCCTATTCTTGACCATTTTTGAGCCTGAACTTCATGTACTTTCGCTTTATCTAACGGGCCTAAACCTTTTCTTGGTACGAGTTCACCATTTCCAGCAAAAGCATTAAGAGATAAAAAACATGAAGCCCCAAATAGCATCAACATATTAAAAACTTTCATGACTTGTCCCCAACAGAATTTTAAAATATATAAAAAATTGGTTATTGGATAACCAATAACCAATTTATTTATGACTATTCGCTGCTATTAGAACTTAAGTTTTGTACAGCTTTACTACCACCAACAGCAGTGTTCGCTACTGCACCTTGGATATTGGTAGTTTGTACGTTGTTACCACCGATAGTTACTTTACCGTGGTTAGATGAAATGTTTTGGATTGCTTTACTACCGCCAACTGCTGTATTAGCTACTGCACCTTGAATATTAGTGGTTTGTACGTTGTTACCACCAATTTTAACTGCAGCATTAGTTGATAAAGCTAAACTTGTTGCAAAGATTGCTGCTGCACTAATTTTAACTAAGTTTTTCATTGTTTTTCCTCTTTAAAAGAAATTGAGCATTACTATGCTTATTAAAATTAATGATTATTTAATATAATCATGAATTCTGCGCTAAAAATGACTAATCTTTAACAACAGAACCGATATTCACTTCAGATTTACCACCTGAAGAAGAATTTACAATTGAACCAACACTAACTGATTGATTGTGGCTTCCACCATCATTTACTGATGATCCAATATTAATGCTGGCTTTACCGCTACCAGATGCCTTATTTACTAAGGAGCCATTCACAACAACACTTTGGGTATTATTGCCAACGCTTTTACCTACAGCGGAACCAACATTAATCATTGCTTTACCACTGCCAGAAGAAGAGTTATCTACCGATCCACTAACAGTTACATTTTGTGTGCTTCCATAAACGAATGTTGATGATGAGCAAATACCAAATGCAATAAGCAATAATCGTTTAAAACAAAAAGTTTGTTTTTTCATTTTTACCTCAAGATTCCTCATGAGAAAATATTATTCAATCAATGATTGAAAACTGAAATCGGTATATTCCAGCCGAAATTAATCTATCACGGCAAAATCAGCTCAGATCATCGGACCAGTTATTTTTGAACTATAATTAATAACACTTGTCATGAATTTTTAACTAAAAGTAAAAAATCTATTTTTTTATTTAAATAAAACATTTAGTTAAATGACATACTCACAAATAGGCATACTTAATATTTAATAATTACCCATATAGTTTAAAAGGTTTTATAAATTAATTTAAACATTAAGGATAGAATTAAACAATCATAATGTTTATAACATAACCAACGCAAACGCTTGCAAAGGTTAAAAAATAATCAATTTTAGTTGCTATTTTTAAACTAACTCATGACAGAATCGCTATTTTCCTAATTTAATTTGAGCTCAATCTGAAAATCAGCGACAATACAGCATTATTTAAAACAGAAGAAACAAGACAATGAGTTATCCATTAGAAGAAGTTAATAAACGTCGCACATTTGCAATTATTTCCCACCCTGATGCGGGTAAAACCACCATCACCGAAAAAGTATTGTTATACGGCAATGCCATTCAAAAAGCAGGCTCAGTAAAAGGTAAAGGCTCTGCACAGCATGCAAAATCTGACTGGATGGAAATGGAAAAACAACGTGGTATTTCCATTACCACTTCCGTGATGCAATTCCCTTACAATGAATGCTTAGTGAATTTATTAGATACGCCGGGGCATGAGGATTTCTCGGAAGATACCTACCGCACTTTAACGGCCGTGGATAGCTGCTTGATGGTTATCGACTCGGCAAAAGGGGTTGAAGAACGAACCATTAAATTAATGGAAGTGACCCGTTTACGCGATACGCCAATTATCACTTTCATGAATAAACTTGACCGTGATATTCGCGATCCAATGGAATTATTAGATGAAGTGGAAAGTGTATTAAAAATCCATTGTGCGCCGATTACTTGGCCGATTGGCTGCGGCAAATTGTTTAAAGGGGTTTATCATTTATATAAAGATGAAACCTATCTTTACCAAAGTGGGCAAGGCTCTACAATCCAAGAAGTACGCATTGTGAAAGGCTTAAATAACCCAGAATTAGACGCTGCCGTAGGCGATGACTTAGCCCAACAATTGCGTGATGAATTAGAATTAGTAAAAGGTGCAAGTAACGAATTTGATTTGGATTTATTCCTAAGTGGTGAATTAACGCCAGTCTTTTTCGGTACTGCATTAGGTAACTTCGGTGTTGATCATTTCTTAGATGGTTTAACTGAATGGGCACCTGCTCCACAAGCTCGTCAAGCAGATACCCGTAAGGTTTCAGCAGAAGAAGAAAAATTCACTGGTTTCGTGTTTAAAATCCAAGCCAATATGGATCCAAAACACCGCGATCGTGTGGCTTTTCTACGAGTAGTTTCTGGTAAATACGAAAAAGGCATGAAACTTAAACACGTGCGTATTGGTAAAGATGTAGTTATTTCCGATGCACTCACCTTTATGGCGGGGGATCGTACCCATGCCGATGAAGCTTATGCTGGTGATATTATCGGTTTGCACAATCACGGTACGATTCAAATTGGCGATACCTTTACACAAGGCGAAGAGCTTAAATTTACCGGTATTCCAAACTTTGCACCTGAATTATTCCGTCGTATTCGTTTGAAAGATCCTCTCAAACAAAAACAATTGTTAAAAGGCTTAGTACAACTTTCTGAAGAAGGTGCTGTGCAAGTATTCCGTCCATTAAGCAATAATGATTTGATTGTTGGCGCGGTCGGTGTGTTACAGTTTGACGTGGTTGTTTCTCGTTTGAAATCAGAATATAACGTTGAAGCCATTTATGAAACTGTTAACGTCGCAACGGCTCGTTGGGTTGAATGTGCAGATAACAAAAAATTTGAAGAGTTCAAACGTAAGAATGAGCAAAACCTGGCATTAGATGGTGGGGATAATCTCACTTATATCGCACCTACCATGGTAAATCTAAATCTTGCGCAAGAACGTTATCCTGATGTGACCTTCTTTAAAACAAGGGAACATTAATTATGATACGAAGTGCGGTCAAAATTTATAGTGAATTTGGTACCGCACTTTTTTCGTGATAAATAAAAAATGAAATAACTAAAGTGCGGTTAAATTTAATCGCATTTTTTTATACAAAAGAAATAGAAAGAATAAGATGGCTGGGGTACTAGGATTCGAACCTAGGGATGCCGAGATCAAAACCCGGTGCCTTACCGCTTGGCGATACCCCAACAGAAATTCTTTGATTGGAAATAAAGAAGATTTTATTTAGATAGTATGGCTGGGGTACTAGGATTCGAACCTAGGGATGCCGAGATCAAAACCCGGTGCCTTACCGCTTGGCGATACCCCAACGACTATTTGACTGCAAGCTAATAAATGGTGCGGGACGAGGGACTTGAACCCACACACCTCTCGGCGCCAGAACCTAAATCTGGTGCGTCTACCAATTTCGCCAGTCCCGCAAATTTGGTGGCTACAGCGAGATTCGAACTTGCGACCCCAACATTATGAGTGTTGTGCTCTAACCAACTGAGCTATGTAGCCATCATTTGCTTTACCTTATCGGCTTTGCGGGGCGTATTATCCTGATTTGACCTATTCTCGTCAATCATTTTTTTGCAAAAAACAGATTTTTTGATTTAGTTGATTATAAATAAAACGCTTTTGCTATTTTTTGTTCACATCAAGAACGGAGATCATTCCCACAAAATGCTTCCAATGCAAAGAGCTAAATTGCCCTGGAATGTACCAATTAGAAATGGTTCCATCAAGATATAAGGCATCCTGGCAACCAATTTTAAGCAAACCTTGACTCAAGGTATAAAGATTAGGCTCACCTTTTATCGTCATCAAAAATAGCAATTCATTTTGCTTCGTCAAACACACTGCATTACGCTTATGATAGCTTTCTAGGCTTGCTCTAAATTGCGGATTTATTTTGCCATGAATAATCAACATTGGGCCTGATTGCAACGCAAAATCTGGCTTGAGTTTACTTTTCTGATAAGCGGATGTGGTTAAAATGTAGGGCTTATTTTTTGCAATGGCAAACACACCATTGGGTTGTACATGGAAGTTACCTTTGCCTGATTTTGTATTTAACGCATTGAGCTCTTTTCCATGCTCAATCCATAATCCCGCTGGCGTGTTATTCATGCTATAAATGCCTGCATTCATGATCATTTTCACGTTATAGCTAGGCTCTAAGGCATTTTTGAGGCGCGTTAAACTTTGATAATCGTTACCCTCAGAATCTTTCCAATGTAGCTGTACTTCTTCTGGTTTAGCTTGGAAAATCCCGTAAGTAATATTGCCATCATTAAAAGTTCGGTATTCCGCTAGGGCTGGCACACTCATCAGTAACGATGCGCTACTGAAAAGTGCGGTCAAAAATTTAATCGTTTTTTTCATTTAAAGGATGGGTTAAATGCAACGCATTTGAAAAGGCATGCAATCCTTCTGCATTACCCGATCTCATCATGGATTGCATGGTTTGGGTTGGCGCATGAATGAGTTTATTCGTTAATTTATAACTTAATTCTTGTAGAATCTTTTCAGCATTCTCACCTTGTTGAATTTGGTGTAACGCTTTTTCGAGTAATTCTTGGCGAGTATTCTCCGCCTCATCACGATAATGACGAATCAAATTAGAGAACTGATGAACCTTCAACCACTCAAAGAAATCCGTGCATTCTTGTGTAATGATGTCTTGCGCTTGCTCTGATGCTTGCTCACGTTGCGAAAGATTGCGCTGAATAATATCTTGCAAATCATCTACGGTGTAATGATACACACTTTCTAATTCAGAGACATTTTCATCAATATCACGTGGCACCGCAATATCCACCATCAAAGTCGGTTTAAATTGGCGTGCTTTTTCCGCAATTTCAGCCATCGCTTTAGTGATTAAAATAGTCAGGCTGCCTGTTGAGCTGATAACAATATCCGCTTGATTTAGTGGTGTTTGCAACTCATCGAGAGAATATACTTCAATCGGCGTATTGGAGGCTAAAGTCTCTACCAACTGCTCAGCGCGAGATAAAGTACGGTTAGCAATCATCAATTTTTTTACGCCATGACGTAATAAATGACGGCTCACCAATTCAATGGTTTCCCCTGCCCCGACGAGCAAAATTTGTAATTCACGTAAAGATTCAAAAATTTGACGAGCCAAGCTACAAGCCGCGTAAGCCACTGATACTGCACTTTCACCAATATTGGTTTCAGTACGCACTCGTTTTGCCGTGGCAAAGGTTTTTTGGAATAAGCGAGAAAGCGTGCTTGAAAGCGGAATATTAGCTGCTTGATAATAATCTTCACTGATTTGGAAAGCTTGTTTCACCTGTCCTAAAATTTGCGGCTCACCCAAAATTAATGAATCCAAACCACAGGCCACGCGCATTAAATGATTTGCAGCTTGTTGATTTTGATGTGTGTAAATACTTTTATTTAATTCATCAACAGAAAGCTGATGAATATTAGCAAACCAATTTATACAGTTCGTTTGCCATTGCTTACACTCTTGGGGTGAAATTTGACGATGGTGAAGATAAATCTCAGTACGGTTACAAGTTGAAAGAATAACCGCACTTTCTGCCAAATCTTGTTGGTGAATTTGTTGTAAGGCAAGCTGCCGCTTTTCTTCAGAAAAAGCGACTTTCTCACGAACAGCGACAGAAGCCGTTTTATGATTAATGCCTAGAACAAGAAGGGTCATAAAAACCTAATAAAAACAACCGCACTTTTATGAATAGGCGGCTTAAGTAGAAAGTAAAAGTTTCGCTATTTTAATGAATTGTTGAGAATTGAGCAAATTTCAAGAGAAAAAACTCAAACAAATAACTAAAATGAGTTAAAACCTATCTTTCGCTAAACGCCATTGTGTAAATTCGTCTAAATTTTTTGCTTGTAAAAACGGATTAATTTGTTTCTCTAATCCAATCGTTGTCGGCAAACTCGGTTTACCCTCTGATCGATAACGTTCCACTAAAATACGTTGATTTTCAACCGCGCTTTTATCCGCCAATACGGTTTCTGCAAAAGCTAAGTTACCCAGCGTATATTCATGAGCCGGGCAAACCACGGTTTCATCTGGTAATTGATTAAAACGTTGCATAGATTCAAACATTTGAGCAAAATTCCCCGTAAACACGCGACCACAGCCTGCAGAAAATAACGCATCACCGCAAAATAAATGCCCATCCACCAAATAGCTGACATGCCCTGCCGTATGACCACCACTTGGCAAAACTTCAATATGATAATGTGCCGTATTAATCACGCCACTATCCATAATGTTGGTTGCCCCTTTATTTGCACATTCTGTTGGGCCGAAAACAGGCACATTAGGATAATATTGCTTAAACTCCGCGACACCTTGTACATGATCATCATGATTATGCGTCAATAACACCGCTTCTACGTCTAACTTATGGGATTCTAAATATGGAATTAAACGCGTTATTTCTGGGATATCGATCACAATTACGGGGAAATTTTCTCGTCTATAAAGCCAAATATAGTTATCATTGAGTGCAGGAATAGGAACTAGCATAAATTACCTTATGAAAATAGGATTAACATTGAATTGGAAAGCCAAATGGCACAAGCCTCTTCTTTTACCTGAAAGTTGGCAAGCGTTACCGCAAGGTGAAGCCTATTGTAACGTATTAACCGATTATTTTGCCCAATGGACATCAAAAATTTTAGGTTATCAAATTCTGAAAATCGGTGCTTTAAGTGGTGAAATCGCCTTTGAGTTGCCTTTACGTCACCAAATTGTATTAGCTGAAAAAACAACGTATTTTCCTACCGCACTTTTAAATGAAAGTGACAGTTTGATCCAAGCCTCACCATTAGCCTTGCCTTTTATTGAAAAAGAAATGGATGCCTGCTTGTTGGCAAACACCTTAAATTTTGCACAAGATCCTCACCAAATATTGCGTGAAGCTCATCGCGTTTTAAAGGATGACGGCTGGATTTTCATCACGTTATTTAATCCGATTAGTCCATTACTTTTCAAACCGAAGTTAGGTGACTTCAAATTCCGACAATATGCTACTTGGCGAGTCATTGACTGGTTATCGTTATTAAATTTTGATGTGATTGCAGAAGAAAGACTATCTATAAAACAAGAAAAAACCACGCTCTGCTCTCCGCTCACGGTCATCGTTGCTCAAAAACGAACCTATCCATTAACACTGAATCCGGAGAAAGCGCGGTCAAAAATGCCGGCATTTTTAGAGCCGGCAGGTGCATTTAAAGAGATAAGAACAGAATAATTATTCTGAGATTTCTTTGATTACTGTAGAAGATGCGTTATTGATCACTGACTCAACGCCTTTTTCTGCTGCAGCTTGAGAAGAATAATATTGGCTACGGCCAATTTCTTGGTGGTTAGCCGCTTTTAATACGAAATAAGGTTTGTCATTTTTCGCTACGCGATATTCAAAGTTTTTCGCATCTACGCCATTTTTTTGCACTGAAGCAATACCGTTTTCAGCTGATGCTTTAGTTTTATAAAGTTCGCTAGTTAAAATCACTTGTCCGTTTGCTGCTTTTAAGTTGAACATAAATTGTCCGTCTTTAGCCACTTTTAATTCATAAAATCCTTGAGCCATGATATCTCCCAATTGGTTGATTTGTTTATAATTTTACCCACGCAGAAAATGCCTTTCTACGCCAAGCTAATTTACCCTTAAAAATCAAGGAAAACAAGAGCAAAAGTGCATAAATTTTATGCTTGATTAGCTCTCTAAACTCCCCTATGATGCTGGGGCTTTTTATAACAGGAACAATTATGACCGAACAAACATTTATTCCCGGCAAAGATGCCGCACTTGAAGACAGTATTTCAAAATTTCAACAAAAATTGACCGCACTTGGTTTCAATATCGAAGAGGCCTCTTGGCTTAATCCTGTGCCAAACGTATGGTCTGTACACATTCGTGATAAAGATTGCCCACAATGTTTTTCTAACGGCAAAGGCGCCAGTAAAAAAGCCGCATTAGCGTCTGCGTTAGGTGAATATTTCGAGCGTCTTTCCACCAACTATTTCTTTGCTGATTTCTATTTAGGACAAGAAATTGCTAACGGTGATTTTGTTCATTACCCAACTGAAAAATGGTTTCCAATTGAAGATGACGCCCTTTTACCAGAGGGAATTTTAGATGATTATCTATGGGATTATTTCGATCCAAACCAAGAACTAACGCCTGAATTACTCGTGGATCTGCAATCCGGTAATTACGATCGTGGTATTGTCGCCATGCCTTATGTGCGTCAATCCGATCAACAAACCGTCTATATTCCACAAAGTATCATTGCGAATTTGTATGTTTCTAACGGGATGTCCGCTGGTAACACAAAAAATGAAGCGCGTGTGCAAGGGCTTTCAGAAGTCTTTGAGCGCTATGTGAAAAATCGCATTATTGCAGAAGCAATCAGTCTTCCTGAAATTCCAAAATCCGTGATGGATCGTTATCCATCTATTCAAGCTTCTATTGCAAAATTAGAGGAAGAAGGTTTCCCTATTTATGCCTTTGATGCCTCATTAGGTGGCAAATACCCTGTCATTTGCGTGGTATTGCTCAACCCAAATAACGGCACATGCTTTGCCTCTTTCGGTGCGCATCCGAATTTCCAAGTAGCATTAGAACGTACCGTAACGGAGCTTTTACAAGGTCGCAGCTTAAAAGATCTCGATGTATTCTCTCCTCCATCATTCAATAATGATGATGTGGCGGAACACGCCAACCTTGAAACACACTTCATTGATTCTAGCGGTTTAATTTCTTGGGATTTATTCAAAAATACGCCAGATTATGAGTTTGTAGATTGGGATTTCTCAGGTTCAACCCAAGAAGAATATGAAAACTTGATGGCTATCTTTAATGCAGAGGAAAAAGAAGTCTACATCATGGATTACAACCATTTAGACGTTTACGCTTGCCGCATTATTGTGCCTGGCATGTCTGATATCTACCCTGCTGATGATCTCATTTATGCCAATAACAACATGGGGATGGACTGGCGCGAGATCTTATTAGATTTACCACACCATCATCATGATGCTGAAACTTACGAAGAGTTGTTAGCAGAATTAGATGAGCAAGATATTGACGATGCCACACGTGTTCGAGAATTTATCGGTATCGTGGCACCAAAAGCAAGCGGTTGGACAACATTACGTGTTGGTGAGCTCAAATCCATGCTTTACTTAGCATTAGGTGAATTAGAATTAGCCTTAGATTGGGCTAACTGGACGATGAATATGAACAGCTCTGTATTTACGCCAGAACGTGCAAATTACTATCGTGCTTTAATCAGTATCATTGAATTGCATTTAGACAATACTCGCGATCCACAACAATATCGTTCTGTATTTGAAAGAATGTATGGCAAAGAAGCCGTTCAACAAGCTTGGGCCGCAGTTGCAGAAAAAGGTAACCCATTCTATAACTTGCCAGCCAGCGATGAAATGCTTAAAAACTTTAAAGAACACCAAGCTTTACTTGGTGCTTATGCGAAATTACAAAAAGCTAAACGAGAAAATTGGAAATAGTTGATTTTCTCTCAATCATAAGGCGGACTTTATGTCAGCCTTATTTATTTCCACATTAAAAAACGCTTTAAAATCAACTGCACTTTTCACACAAAAACGCTTAAATTTATGCTATAATTCGTCACAATTTTTTGATCAAAAAAGGAATAAAAATGACGGATTCAATCCATTCCTCTATTACCCCAGTCAATATTGAAGAAGAACTAAAATCTTCTTACCTTGACTACGCCATGTCGGTGATTGTTGGGCGTGCTTTGCCTGATGTGCGTGACGGTTTAAAACCGGTGCATCGACGTGTGCTTTTCTCCATGGATCAATCTGGCATCACTGCCGGCAAAAAATACGTAAAATCTGCCCGTGTGGTAGGTGATGTAATCGGTAAATATCACCCGCACGGTGATTCTGCGGTGTATGACACCATTGTGCGTATGGCGCAGCCGTTCTCATTGCGCTACATGTTGGTAGATGGGCAAGGTAACTTCGGTTCAATTGACGGTGACGCGCCAGCGGCAATGCGTTATACCGAAGTACGTATGCAAAAAATTACCCAAGCGTTATTAACTGACTTGGATAAAGAAACCGTGAATTTCTCGCCAAACTATGATGGCGAATTAATGATTCCGGACGTGCTACCAACCCGTATTCCTGCACTTTTAGCAAACGGTTCTTCTGGTATTGCGGTGGGGATGGCAACAAACATTCCACCACACAACTTAAATGAAGTTTTAGATGGCTGCTTGGCTTATATTGATAATGAAAACATCACCATTGATGAATTAATGCAATATATTCCAGGTCCAGACTTTCCAACAGCGGCATTAATTAATGGCCGTAAAGGGATTGAAGAAGCTTATCGCACTGGTCGCGGCAAAGTGTATGTTCGCGCTCGCGCTAGCGTAGAAACCACAGATAAAGGCAAAGAGCAAATCATTGTGACCGAATTGCCTTATCAAGTGAACAAAGCCAAATTAGTAGAAAAAATTGCTGAGCTTATCAAAGATAAAAAAATCGAAGGCATCAGCAATATTATCGACCTTTCTAACAAAGAAGGGATCCGCATTGAAATCGACATCAAACGTGATGCCGTAGGCGAAGTGGTATTAAATCACCTCTATGCGCTTACCCAAATGCAGGTGACCTTCGGGATCAACATGGTGGCCTTAGATCACGGTCAACCACGTTTATTCAACTTAAAACAAATCATTGAAGCCTTTGTGATGCACCGTCGCGAAGTGGTGATTCGCCGTTCTTTATTTGAATTGCGTAAAGCCCGCGAGCGTACCCATATTTTAGAAGGTTTAGCGGTTGCAACCTCAAATATCGATGAAATCATCGATATCATCCGTCAATCGAAAGAGCGTAAAGAAGCGGCAGAAAAATTAATTTCTCGTCCTTGGAAACTGAATAACGAAATTTTAGGTTTGCTTGATGCAGCGGCACGTCCGGCTGAATTAGCGGCTGAATTTGGTATTAAAGGTTCTGATTACTATCTTTCTCCAGAACAAGTTGATGCAATCTTAGAACTTCGCTTACACCGTTTAACTGGTCTTGCTACCGAAGAAGTGATCAATGAATACAAAGAGTTATTGGTTAAAATTGCAGAACTTCTGCACATCATCAATAGCCCTGAACGCTTGATGGAAGTGATTCGTGAAGAACTTGAACAAGTACGTGCTCAATTCGCTGACGAACGTCGTACCGAAATTACCGCCGCTTCCGGTGATATTGATTTAGAAGATTTAATCGCTCAAGAAGATGTAGTAGTGACCCTTTCTCACGAAGGTTATGTGAAATATCAACCGCTTACCGACTACGAAGCACAACGTCGTGGTGGTAAAGGTAAATCTGCAACGAAGATGAAAGATGAAGACTTCATCGAAAAACTCTTAGTAGCGAATACTCACGATACGATTCTCTGCTTCTCTAGCCGTGGTCGCTTATATTGGTTGAAAGTCTATCAATTACCACAAGCTAGCCGTGGCGCACGTGGTCGTCCGATTGTGAATATTCTACCGTTACAAGAAAACGAGCGTATCACCGCAATCCTACCAATCTCTGCTTATGAAGAAGATAAATTCGTCATCATGGCAACGGCTGGTGGTATTGTGAAGAAAATTGCGTTAACTGAATTCAGCCGTCCACGTTCAAGCGGTATCATCGCCTTGAACTTACGTGATGAAGATGAATTAATCGGCGTGGATATCACCGACGGTTCTAACGAAATCATGTTGTTCTCTTCGCAAGGTCGCGTAGTGCGTTTCGCTGAAAGTGCAGTCCGTGCAATGGGTCGTTTAGCAACAGGTGTACGCGGTATTAAACTCGCCCTCACCAACGACATCGCTGACGATGAAAGTGCGGTCGAAATTGAAGATGTTTCTGACGATAATGCAGAAGAAACCCTCGATCTCAATATCGATAAAGTGGTTTCCTTAGTTGTACCGAAAAATGATGGTGCAATTCTTACCGCAACGCAAAATGGGTACGGTAAACGCACACAATTAAGCGAATACCCAACCAAATCCCGTAATACCAAAGGGGTGATTTCGATTAAAGTGAGCGAACGTAACGGTAAAGTCGTTGCGGCGACACAAGTGGAAGAAACCGACCAAATTATGCTTATTACTGATGCGGGTACCTTAGTGCGTACTCGTGTAAGTGAAGTGAGCATCGTTGGCCGTAACACTCAAGGGGTTCGTTTAATTCGCACCGCAGAAGATGAGCATGTAGTCAGTCTTGAACGTGTTTGTGATGTGGATGATGAAGACGAAGGCACTGAAGATGTAACTTCTGAAGAATAATTGATCTTCCATTAAATAAAAGCCCCGCGTTTTGATTCGCGGGGCTTTTTTATTGCTCTCTAAAAATCTCTTTTAGGGATCTATTCTATTGATGAAAACTACTCGCCTTCTTCTAATTCATCAGCCATTGCAGCTAAGATTTCACGGGTTAAATACGCTAATGAACGATAGAAAGGAAGCGTTGCATAAGTTTCCACTTGGGTTAAGAATTTCGCTGCACAAGGCAATAAGAAATCACCGAATAAATCTTGTTGAGCAGATAGCGATTCCGTGTTGTCTTCTAACCAAGAAGCCGTAAGCAATAACAAGGCGAAATGATCCACATTCTCTGCCTCTGGCACGTTACGAGCATGACGGAAATCCACAAAACGTTGCACATCCATATCATAACTAGAAATAGCTGTCGGCACATTACCGTTTGGGCCAAACAATTTTTGATATTCTTGATCAAGCAACGTTAAATCAATTTTCATCTGTAAATTATCAATGGCCGCTTCACTTTCTTTATCCGTAGAAAGTGCCCACACTTGACTTAAACCTTGTTGCTGCAACCAATCAAATACCCCACTTAAAATTGGATCAGTGGGACTACGATAAAATAAATTGCCGAATAGGCGGCTTATTAAAGAAAAATTATTCACTTGAGTTTCTGACATCTGTTGCTTTCCTATGATTGTGCTCACGATTGAGCTAAAAGTGCGGTCAATTTTTCCGTTGTTTTTTCAGCTGCTTCATCAAGCATCGCTTGGCGAGTAGCATCATCGATAATATGAACATCGCCAAATAAAGTGTAATCCACATTCTCGATACCGCAATAATTAAATAAACCATTGATTAAACAATGATTGAGGGATTTATCCACGCCGTATTCTTGATATTTTGCGACGCTACTCCCTATGGTGATAAATTGTTGCATCGCTTTATCTTGAAGCAGACCTTTGGATTCACCATTTTCTGTTTTATAAGCGAAACCATGGCTTAATACACGATCCAAATAGCCTTTCAACATGGCGGGGAAACCCATCCACCATAAAGGATAAACCATCGTAATCAAATCTGCTTGGTGAATAAAATCATGTTCCTGCTGAATTTCCGCCGGGATAATCCCCTTATTGGCCGATTGTAATTCTTCAAAGGAAATTATCGGATTAAATTCCATGGTATAAAGATCGCGCAAATGGGTTTCAACACCAAGCTGTTGGCTTGCTTTTACAACGCGATCCACGATGGCACGACCAAAACTTTTTTGGCTATTGGGATGCGCAAAAATAATCAAATGATTCATTCTGTTACCTTTTTAACTAACAATGTAATGCCATCAACGCGTTCTACCACCACAAGATCGTTCACTGTTAAATGCTCGCCTTGGATACGCCATGTGGTATCGCCAAAAGCACCGCGACCAATCCCGTTAGAACCGATTTCTAATACTGTGCCTTTTTTACCTAACAAAGTATGATCCCGTTGATTTAAGGTCGTGCGTGATTGATCCTGATTATCTTTGCTATGTTGGTATTTCCACCAAAGCAACGAGAGAATAATCGCTAAAATTGCATAAAAAACGGCTAACGCGGTTAAGGATAAACTCGGCACCAATGCCATTACGCCTGCTGTCACAATCGCAGCCAAGCCCCACCACAATAAAAATACACCGGGTACAAGGGTTTCAGCGATTAACAATACAAAACCTAATACCAACCAATGCCACACCGACCAAGTTGTTAACCAATCTGCCATATCAACTCCTTGAGAGAAAAAGTGCGGTCATTTTTAACCGCACTTTAAGAAATTATGCTTTTTTATCAGCTTTTAACAGTTCGGCAATACCCGCTACCGAGCCAATTAAATTGCCTGCTTCAAGCGGCATCATGACCACTTTGCTATTCGGTGAACCACCGATTTGTTTTAAAGCTTCCGTGTATTTTTGTGCAATAAAGTAATTAATTGCTTTGGTATCACCGCTAGCAATCGCTTCTGACACCATTTGGGTTGCTTTCGCTTCCGCTTCTGCTGCACGCTCACGTGCTTCTGCTTGTAAGAAGGCTTCTTGACGCTCCCCTTCCGCTTTCAGAATGCGGGCTTGTTTTTCCCCTTCTGCTCGTAAAATTTCTGCCTGACGAATACCTTCCGCTTCCAAGACTTCCGCACGTTTATTACGTTCTGCTTTCATTTGGGCATTCATGGAATCAATCAATTCACGTGGTGGACGCACATCACGAATTTCAATACGGGTAACTTTAATCCCCCAAGGATTGGTTGCTTCATCCACAATTGCCAGCAATCGACCATTAATAGAGTCACGTTGGGAAAGCATTTCATCTAATTCCATCGAACCTAATACAGTACGAATGTTAGTCATGGTTAAATTGATAATCGCCTGTTCTAAATGATTAACTTCATAAGCTGCACTGCGGGCATCAATCACCTGAACGAAACACACCGCATCAATGGATACGTTGGCGTTATCCTTAGAAATGACTTCTTGTGATGGAATATCTAATACCTGTTCCATCATATTGATCTTACGACCAACACGATCCACAAATGGTACAACAAAGTTTAAGCCAGGCATTAAAGTGTGGGTATAACGCCCAAAACGCTCAATCGTCCAGTTATAACCTTGCGGTACAGTTTTGAGTGCTGAAAAAAGTACAACTACAACTAATACAATAAAGACGATTGCGGCAATAGATAAGCCTTCCATAGGTTGCTCCTTAATGATGAGGAAATATGAGAAAAGTCTATCAAATTAGACCGCACTTTGTACATAAATATATTTATCGTTTTCTCTTATAAATTCAAAAAGATGCGTAATGCAATTCGGGGCATCTAAATCTTGATGAGAAACAAATAAAAGCTGCGTTTTACTATTATTAACAAGTTGTTCGATAAAATGTTTCACTAACTTGCGATTTAACCCATCAAGCCCTTGGAAAGGCTCATCTAAAATTAAAACAGGTGGATGCTTAACCATCGCTCGTGTGATTAAAAGCAAACGTTGCTGCCCCCAAGAAAGTGAACGAAATGGCGTTTTTGCTAAATGAGTCAGATTTAAACGAGCTAACCACTGCATGGCTTTCAAACGAATTGCCTCTGGCACTTGTTGATAAATCCCAATACTGTCAAAAAAGCCAGAAATAATC
Source organism: Parahaemophilus parainfluenzae (assembly GCA_018381885.1). GTDB lineage: Bacteria > Pseudomonadota > Gammaproteobacteria > Enterobacterales > Pasteurellaceae > Haemophilus_D > Haemophilus_D parainfluenzae_AH. The sequence goes on from JAGZRA010000001.1 coordinate 180,918, forward strand.
ACGTCAAGCACAGAACAATTCACACGATAATCTAAATGCAGTTGGCTGCTTACGTAACCAATCTTTTGTTTGATATCCCAAATGGTTTCACCTGAACCTCGTTGTTTACCAAAGATCACCACATGATTCGCAAATGCTTGAGGATGATCACCTGTAATCAAAGAAAGTAAGGTAGACTTCCCTGCACCATTTGGTCCTTTAATCCACCAATTTTGATGAGGTTGAACAACCCAGTTTAAATGATCCAAAATGACTTTATCGCCATACTGGACCGTGACATTTTTAAGCTCAAAGTGCGGTTGGTTTTCAGGTAGTTTTAGTAATGGTGACGTTGGTTCTGGCAAAGCCACATCAACAGATTGCTCCGCATAAACTAATTGTTGATAAATACTTTGTTGCTCAATGGATTGGCGTACACCTTCTAATACTAACTCTAAATTTTCCAACATAGCTAAATGAGTCGCTTCAGCCGGAATATCTGCCAAACGATTAACGATTAGAACGATAGCACATTCTTTTTTTAGTTCGTTCAACATCACCATCCAATCTTTTACTGATTGCTGATCTAGCCCTTCAAAAGGTTCATCTAAAATTAATAAATCGGGCTTTTGCAATAATGTTTGTGCCAATAAGACTTTTCGTGTTTCCCCAGTAGAAAGTTTGATAAAGAAACGATCTAAGAGATAAGTAATCCCTAATTTTTCTGCAATTTGTTCACAAAAAGTGAGTTCCGTGCTGCCATTTAAAATGGTTTCTCTTGCCGTTTTACCAAAGAAATCTGGATCGGTATCATCGTTGTTTAAATTCTTTAATGTGGCTTCAAGAATTTCTCGTTGTTTTTCAAAAGAAAAGGAGTGAACACGTTTGAAGGAATTATGGTACTCCCCTTCCTGTAAAGGTAACTCATTTTGCAAAGCTAAAGCAAACGCCGATTTCCCACTCCCATTACTGCCTACCACAACCCAATATTGTTGTGGCTCAATCGCAAAGTGCGGTAAGTTTAAGG
>JAGZRA010000046.1:0-7009 GCA_018381885.1 Parahaemophilus parainfluenzae
AACCGCTTTTGAACAGCGGGCCGACGTTCATTGACACCGCCCAGACCGCAGCCGCGGCCAATCCCATGGCAAAGGCGGTGATAATGAATCGCAAGGAATGCTTGGGATTGCCGTACACGAGCACCGAATACAGGATGATAAGCGTGTAGAAGTCGCCGTAGGCCATCGACGGGCCGAAGACGAGATGGGCGGCGGTCAGAGCCACGAACAACCAAGCGGCGATCTCCGGCTGGTATCGTCGCAGCATCAGCGGAACGAACGTCGGTAGCGACCAGAACAACAATGAATAATTGTTCGACACGAACAATAGTCCAGGAGTCGAAGAGGAGCTGGTGGAACTGATGAGCGGGATGAGTCCGAATGTCAGTACTGCGGCGAGCAGGGTGTCCCATAGCAGGGTGTGACTCGGCTTCCGAGCGAACCATGCCCTCACGTGCGCGACCATTTCCATACGTCCCAAGGCTAGCGTGTCCGTTAACAAGCCGACATCACCCTTCAGACGGATTTGTGGGCTAGAGTTTGAGCCATGACATTGCTGAGCAAATACTATGTACCGGGCCTCGCCATCGAGGACCATTCCATTGACGTTCCTCTCGATTGGTCCGGCCATGAGCCAGGCCAAGCATTCGACGGCGAAACCATCAAACTGTTCTACCGTGTGGTCGCCACGCCCGAACACGTGCACGATGATCTGCCTCTGCTGATCTTCCTGCAGGGAGGTCCCGGCGGTGAGGGCCCGCGTCTGAACAGTCCCACCTCCGATGGCTGGATTGAAGAGGCCACCAAGCATTTTCGTGTGATTCTGCCCGACCAGCGTGGTGGTGACAATGGGCCAAAGCTACGGCGGCTTCCTGACCCTGACCACATTATCCCTGTTCCCGGCCGGTGTGATCGCCAGCTTCACCACCGGCGGCATTCCGCACGTGCCGGCCGACGCCGTTGAAGTGTACGAGCATACCTTCCCGCGCATGGTGCGCAAGACGACTCAGTTCTACGAGCGCTACCCACAGGACAAGGAGCGCGTGGCTGCCATCGCCGACAAGCTGCCGACTACTGCGGAAGTCGCCGAATTCGTTGGCAAACTCACCGATTCAGTACTGAATCCGATGGCTGGTACCGATGCGGAGCATCGACTTGGCGTGATCGCCGGCATGGCCGCCCACGGCTTCCCGCTGATGCCGAACGGCGACCCGCTCACCGTCGAACGCTTCCAGTGCTTGGGATCCGACTTTGGCATGAAGCCGAGCTTCGAGCGTGTCCATTGGATTCTTGACGATGCCTTCCTTGATGGCGATGGTTCCGCTTCTGCCGACTCGCCGTTGTCTGACGAATTTTTGACCAAGGTGATGAACGCCACTTCGTCGCGCCCGCTGTACTGGCCGCTGCAGGAGTTCATCTACGCCAACGGTGAGATGGAACAGCCGATTCGCTGGGCCGCCCAGCGTGTGCGCGATGGCAAGCCCGAATTCGGTGCTGATGAACGCCCGCTCAACTTCACCGGCGAGGCCATGTTCCCGTGGATGTTCGAACAGGAGTCTGCGTTACGCCCGTTCAGGCCGGCCATGGACCTGCTCATGGAAGACACGCACTTCGGCGTGATCTATGACGAAGAACAGCTGGCCCGCAATGAGGTGCCGCTGCAGGCCGCCGTTTACTTCGATGACATGTATGTCGATTCCGGTATGCAGCTCGACACCTTGAGCCGCGTGGGTAACAGCCACTACTGGACCACCAACGAATTCGAGCATGACGGTCTGCACGGCTCGCTCGTCTTCAAGCACCTCTACACCGAAGCCCTCAACCGAGGCGACCTCGAAGAACTGTTCTGACTCAAGGAAGCGAGCTCCCTCTGATGAGGGAGCTCTGTATACATGCACGAAAGGAAAACGTATGACTCAGAACCTCACCATCGGTTTTATCGGATATGGCAACATGGCCCAGGCCATCGCCCAAGGCTTCGTTGACGCGGACGTGGTCACCGGCGGCCAGATGGTTGCCTGCGCCGCCCACTACGACAAGCTTGAGAAGACCACCGCCGAACTTGGCGTGCGCCCGTTGCACAATGCGCTGGAAGTGGTGACGGCCGCTGACGTGGTCATCATCGCCATCAAGCCCTACCAGATTGCCGCCGTTGTCAAGCCGCTGGCCGACGAACTTGCCAAGCCGGGCAAGATCGTCGTCTCCATCGCCGCCGGCTGGAATCTCAAGAAGTACCAGGACCTGTTCGCCACCGAAGACGGCGAATCCGTTGACTCTTCGGACATCCATATCCAGTGCACCATTCCGAACACTCCGATGGCTGTGGGCAAGGGCGTGCTCGTCACCGAATCCGTCAACACCCTGACCGACGACGAAACCGAAACCTTCGAGCAGCTGTTCGGGCCGATCAGCCTCATCGAGCGCGTGGACACCGCGCATATGAACATCGCCATGGTGGTGGCCGGCTGCGCGCCCGCCTTCACTGACATGTACATCGAGGCCTTGGGCGACGCCGGCGTGCAGTACGGTCTGCAGCGAGCCACCGCCTACCGGCTCGCCGCGAAGATGGTCGAGGGTGTCGGCGCGCTCTACATGGCCACCGAAACCCATCCCGGGGCCATGAAGGACGCCGTGTGCTCGCCCGGCGGCACCACCATCAAGGGCGTCGCCCAGCTCGAAAAGGACGGTTTCCGCGGCTCGGTCATCGACGCCGTCGACGCCATCGTCGGCTGACTGCCAATCAGAGTTCGCGTATATTCGCATATCACAGTCAAGGCCTTCGAGCCGTATGCTCGGAGGCTTTTGCATATGGCCGGTTCGCCACATGCACGTTCAATGTGTCCAGCTTCTCCCTAGACTTGGAATCATGTCTCTTACTATCGGAATCGTCGGACTGCCCAACGTCGGCAAGTCCACCATGTTCAACGCGCTGACCCGCAACAACGTGCTGGCCGAAAACTACCCGTTCGCCACCATCGAGCCGAACACCGGTATCGTGCCGCTTCCGGATGATCGTCTGCCTGTGCTGGCCAAGCTGGTCAACACGGAGAAGATCGTGCCGGCCACGGTGACCTTCGTGGACATCGCCGGCATCGTCAAGGGCGCCTCCGAAGGCGAAGGCCTGGGCAACAAGTTCCTGGCCAACATCCGCGAGGCGGACGCGATCTGCGAGGTCGTGCGCGCCTTCGAGGACGACGACATCGTCCACGTCAACGGCAAGGTGGATCCGGCCGACGACATCGACACCATCAACACCGAGCTGATCCTCGCCGACCTGCAGACCATCGAAAACGCGCTGCCCAAGCTGGAGAAGGATCTGCGCGGCAAGAAGATCGAGCCGGCCTACATGGACGCAGTCAAGCAGGCAAAGACCATCCTTGAAGCCGGCGAGACGCTCGACAAGGCCGCACGCGAAGGCCGCTTCGACAAGGATTCCGTCTATGACCTGCATCTGATGACCGCCAAGCCGTTCATCTACGTGTTCAACGTGGACGACAACGAGCTGGCCAACAAGGACCTGCAGGCTAAGCTCGCCGCATCCGTGTCCCCGGCTCCGGCCGTGTTCCTCAACGCTCAGTTCGAGGCGGACTTGACCGAGCTCGACGAGGCGGATGCCCGCGAAATGCTCGAGGATGCGGGCTTAAGCGAATCCGGCCTTGACCAGTTGGCCCGCGTCGGCTTCGACATCCTCGGCCTGCAGACCTTCCTGACCGCAGGCGTCAAGGAAGTGCGCGCCTGGCAGATCCACAAGGGTTGGACCGCCCCGCAGGCCGCCGGCGTGATCCATACCGACTTCGAAAAGGGCTTCATCAAGGCCGACATCGTCTCCTACGACGATTTCGTGGCCGCCGACGGCTCCATGGCCAAGATCAAGGAGGAAGGCAAGCTCCGTCAGGAGGGCCGCGACTACGTCATGGCCGACGGAGATATTGTGGAGTTCAAGTTCAACGTTTCCAAGTAGGGTCTTTAGACCCTGCAAAACGGCGTGATTCCAAGGGGTCCGGAGTGTCGGAACGTTGGAATCACGCCGTTTTTCGATTTACGGAAAACCGCCGTTTTACGCACGTATTCCGCCGTTTTACGCGGCGATAGAGTGTAAATAGAGTGCACTTCGGAAACACCGGAGGACACTCGCCGCAACGGTTCTCGCCATGTGCGTGGACGCTCATTGAGTGCTCTCGGACACAAGGAGAACACCATGACGGCGAAGACCTCACGGAAGACGGGCGGACGGTCGCGGCGCACGAAGGGCGCGGGCAGCATCATCCACCGCGCGGATGGACGATGGGAGTTCCGCCGCGAGATCAGCCGGGACCCCGCGACCGGCAAGCGGCGGTTCATAGCGGCGACCGGCCGGACGAAGGCCGATGCCCGCGAACGGTTCGACGCGAAGGTCGCCGAGATGGAACGCACCGGCCTGCTGCCCGGCGCCAAGAGCCCGTACCTGAAGGATTACGCGGAGCGGTGGCTGGAGGAATACCGGCTCAACGTCAAGCCCACCACGTACCGCACCCGCGCCGGCAGGATTCATGCGTGCATGGAGGTCATCGGCTGTATCCGCCTCACCGAGCTGACCCCTGACCATATCCGCCAATGCATGCGCGTGCTTTCCAAACGGCTCGCGCCCTCCACGCTCAAGGACCATTTTGTGAGCCTGAAGATGATGCTCGACCAGGCGGAACTCGAGGAGCTCATCCCCGTGGATCCGTGCCGCAGGGTCAAGCCGCCAAGGGTGGAGCCCACCGAGACCAGGATCCTCTCGCCAGACCAGCCGAAGCAGCTGATCGAGGCCGTGCCCAACCGGGGAGCGAAACGACGCGGACCGGCCCTGACCGTGGACGTTGACGAATCCTGGATGCTGCTGTTCGAACTCGCGTTCACGGCCGGCATGAGGGAAGGCGAACGCTACGCGCTCATGCCCTACGAGCTCGAACAACGCGACGGCGTGCCCGGCATCAACGTGCAGCAGCAGATCCAGCAATACGGCAAACCGGAGGACGCCGTGATACCCGCCTGGCTCAAAGCCGAGCACCTGTACGGTATCCTGTGGCTCACCACACCCAAAACCCACGCCGCCCACCGGTTCGTACCCATATCCACGAGCCTGTGGCAACGATTGTGGGCGCGCATCAAACGACTCGACATAGGCCCACGCGACCTCATATTCACCAACTCACGAGGCAACCCCGTGCGCAGCAGCACCGAACGCTACAACTGGAACAAGGCCTTGAAAGCCGCCGGCCTCCCGCCGGTCACCATCCACAGCGCACGCCACTGGACCGCCAGCATGACCGCCCGCGCCAACATGCCCGACGACGCCAGAACCGCCATCATGGGCCACACCAGCATCAGCATGACCAACCACTACACCCACAGGGACGCGGCCAGTCTCGCCGCGCTCCTCGACCGAGCCATCCCTGACCTGCACGACGAGAGGGATGTGATAGACGCGCAGGTCATCGAGGAGGGGAAATGACGAACGTGACGCATAGTAGACTTGTCCGCATGAGCATAAAGAAAGTAGACGGGCCACAGGACCATCATCGATTTATCGATGAGGCCGGTGACATGACCTTCCATTCCGGGAAGCGGGGCCGCAAAACCTCCTCCATCGGGATGGACGGAGTTTCCCGATGCTTCATGATCGGGCTCGTACATGTGAAAAGTCCCCTCGACGATGCTCGTGCGACTATCGACGGTTTTTGTGAGGAGATCAACAGCAGCAAATTCTTCCAGAGCTTTCCCAGCGTCCAAAAGAGAACAAAGGAGGGATGGCACGGCTTCTACCCGCATGCCAGCAAAGATCCTGCGGAACTACGCTATGAATTCCTCAAACTCATGGCGCAGGAGATCGACTTCTCCGCACGAGTAGTTGTGGGCCGTAAGATACCGGCGATCTATCAGCAGAGGCACAACGAACAACCACGTGAATTCTACGCCGACCTCATGTCCCATCTACTCAAATACTCAGGGAAGATAGATCCGTTGATTCTCGACGTCGCGGAACGAGGCAGCAGCACATCGAACCTCAACCTTCAGCATGCCGTGGACATCGCGCAACAGCGCAGCCGTCGCGGCACGGTAACGCATGAATTGCGAAACACCACCAAATTCAACGTCCAACCGTATGATCACGAAATTCTCTTGGCGCTCGCCGACTACAGTCTATGGACGGTCCAGCGAGTGTACGAGAAGGGAGACGAAAAGTTCTTCGGGCTTCTTGAACCGAAGATTGTGCTGGTCCATGATGTTTATGATTCCAGCAGATATTTCAAATCAAAGAACTATTATCGGCCGAAATACAATCCTCTGACCAGAGCATCCATCAACTTCGACGGATGGGCGCAACCTGAATGGTAGAAGGAATAGATGGCCCGTCTCAACTCTAGTCGTGCTGTGACGACGACGGCATGAAGCCGACTTTCGATGAAGGACAGGCCAAAATCCAATAATACGACCAGCTGATCCTTCGAGGGGAAGGATACCTGTGTATTCTTGTCGCTGATCTATAAATGATGATAGACGGTCATGTGGGCGGCAGTCAAGAAAATGCGACAGATTGTCTAATCGTCGATATGTCGCAGGGCCGCCCCGGCGCTCGCAAAGAGCGACCGGGGCGGTTTCGTGTTTAGGGCTTGATCCGCCCGACACGGGATTTATTGCTTGGCCGTCTTGACGGTGATGGTGGTACCGAGCGCGGTGGTCTCCCAGCTCACGCCGTCCGCCTCACTGTAGGTGAAGTCCTTGGTGGCATCCTGCGAGGCGAGGAGCGCGCTGGCCATGGTCTCGGTGTCGCCCTGGCTGGTCCATTTCCAATCGCCGGCTGCGGCCGGTGCCTGATAGGTTCCCTTCCAGTAGAGGCTCTTGGTGTCGGTGCCGATCCAGTCGACCTCGATGGTGTCGCCGCTGATGGTAGCTTCCATGTATGAGCTCGGGTCGTTGGAATTGGTCTGCTTCCATGTGCCGGTCAGATCGGCCGGCTGGGGTTTGGGCTCTTCCTTATTGGTCTCGGTCTTTGACGTGCCATCGG
>JAGZRA010000002.1:0-130023 GCA_018381885.1 Parahaemophilus parainfluenzae
AACTCAGAAGTGAAACGCCGATGCGCCGATGGTAGTGTGGGGCTTCCCCATGTGAGAGTAGGACACCGCCAGGTACTGAATGTAGAACCCCGAGCTGAAGAGCTTGGGGTTTTTGTTTATGGATTTTTATTAAAAATTATATAGAATGATCTCAATTTTTATTTCTCAATATAAACCATGAAAAACTTTAGATATTTTGCGCAACGTTATGTTGATTGGGTTATTCGATTAGGGCGAGTTCGTTTCTCTTTACTTGGTATCGCTATTCTTGCGATTTTAGCTATCTGTATACAAATCTTATTAAGCACGCTACTAAGTGATGGTATTCACTGGAGTGACATTGCTCGCTCAATCACTTTTGGTTTATTTACAGCGCCTTTTGTTATTTATTTCTTTACGCTACTTGTTGAACGACTAGAACGTTCCCGTTTAGAGCTGTCTAAAACGCTTGCTCGATTAGAAAAAAATAGTCGTGATAAAAGTACCTTACTGGCAACAATTAGCCATGAGTTACGTACGCCTTTAAATGGGATCATTGGTCTTAGTCGAATTTTATTGGATGATAAATTAACAGAACAACAACAAAATTACCTCAATACAATTAATCTAAGTGCGGTCAGTTTAGGCCATATTTTTAGTGATATTATTGATTTAGATAAGATCGACTCTAAACGTATTGAATTAAATATTCAGCCTTGCAATTTCCATTCACTACTTAATGATTTCTATAATTTTGGCACCTTGATGGCGGAGCAAAAGGGGCTAAAATTCTCTTTAAAGCTGGATGATAATTTACCTAATTGGCTTTATCTTGATCGTGCTCGCCTTAGCCAAATTCTTTGGAATTTAATTAGTAATGCCGTCAAATTCACTGACAAAGGTGACGTTATTCTAAGGGTGCAGAAAATGCAAGATAATCAGTATCAATTTAGTGTTACTGATACGGGAGCAGGTATTGCGCCTTGTGAATTAGATAAGATTTTTACCATGTATTATCAGGTTAAAGATAATATTCACCGTTCTGCAGGAAGTGGCATCGGTCTTGCGATTTCTAAGAATCTTGCGCAGTTAATGCAAGGGGATTTAACGGTTGAAAGTGAATTGGAAAAAGGTTCAACCTTTTACTTAACGATCATTGCTGAACAAGCGCAAGCTCATGAAGGAAATGCAGAAAAAGCTATGCAGCATCTTTCTATTTTATTAGTAGAAGACGTTGAATTGAATGTGGTTGTGGCCAAAAGCATTCTTGAAAAGCAAGGTCATTATGTTGACGTTGCCATGAATGGTGAACAGGCTATCCAATTATTTGAGAAAAATACTTATGATATTGTTTTTCTTGATATTAAGTTGCCAGATATGTCAGGTTTTGATATTGCATACTATCTACGTAAAAACTACGAAGAAGGGATTTATGATTTTCTCCCACCTTTAATTGCCTTTACAGCGAACGTGATGCACAGTGAAGAAGAATATCAAGAACAGGGAATGGATGGCGTATTGCGCAAGCCCCTTTCTTTGGTTGAATTACGTCAGTGCTTTAAAACTTTTTTAGGCGATGATATTGAATGTATCTCTGATGAAGAAGAAACTCCTCAAGTTCAAGAAGGCATCAATATTTCACTTATTGAGTTAATCGGAAAATCTCAAGCGAAAGCTAATGTGGCGTTATTTAAACAATGGATGCCAATTTATTTAGATGAATTAGAAACAGCTTATGAGGATTATCTAGCAAACACGGATATGAAACAAAACGTGTCAGATGTCGCACATAAAATTAAAGGTGCAGCCGCGTCGGTAGGGCTTGTTAATGTTCAAAATATCGCAAAACAGGCTCAAGATACCTCATTGCCAAATTGGACATTGGATATTGCTTCATGGATAAAGCAACTCAGTAATGAATGGCCTCAAAATGTAGCTGAATTAGAAGCGTATTTAGAAAAGTAATTCATGACCCGTCATTTTCAATTTTTGATCAGTGAGAATATGCCGTCTAATTTGCCGGTAAATACCTTGATCATTAATGAATTCTGTAAAATTCAAAATCTTCTTGGACAAGAGTTTGAGACGATCTTGTTTGATGCGCGGAAAGGTATCCATTTAGAGGCACTAGCCATTGCGGCCGGTACATTGAAAATGAATGGTGCCTTAATTGTATTGCTATCAAATTGGGAGAAACTTCATTCTCAAATAGATGAAGATAGTCTCCGTTGGTCAGGTTCACTTGAGGCAATTGCTACGCCAAGATTTATGACATATTTTAAGCATTGTATTCATAAATATGGCTTCTCTATCCTTTATCATCAAAATAATTTAAAATTTGACCGCACTTTTCAGCAGTCATTTGTCAATCACAACGCGACCTTAGATCAGCAGAAAATCATTGAGAAAATCTTACAAAAAGAATCCGAACTCTACTTTCTTACTGCCAAACGAGGAAGAGGGAAATCAGCTCTAGCAGGCTTATTAGCGAATCAACTGGATACTAAAATTTACCTCACCGCACCGAATAAAAGTGCGGTTAAAATTTTGGCTGAATTTTCACAAAAAGAGATCATCTTTATTGCACCAGATGAGCTTTTCCTTGCTTTGCAAAATGATCCTTCTTTTTCTGAAAATGCTTGGCTTTTTGTTGATGAGGCAGCCATGTTGCCGATTGCTCAACTTAGCGCTTTTTCTCATCATTTTAAGCATATTCTATTTACGACTACTATCCATAGTTATGAGGGAACCGGGCGAGGCTTTGAGCTTAAATTTAAGCAAAAAATTAACCGCACTTTTTCTGACTTTGAACTTATTGAACCGCTACGTTGGTCTAAAGATGATGTTTTAGAGGCGTTTATTGATGAGCTTTTATTATTGAATGTAGAGGATGATTTTAAACAAACGCCATACGATAAAAGCAAAATATGCCAAATCACTGAACGCTCACAAGAGGAAATACTTTCTTCATTGCCCCAATTCTATGGCTTGATGACATTAGCTCATTATCGTACATCACCATTGGATCTACGGCGATTATTTGATGCCACTTCACAGTGTTTTTTTACTGCTGAAAATGAGCAAAATTTACTAGGCGCAGTTTGGGCATTAAAAGAAGGCGGGATTGAAGATTCATCGCTTATAGAGGCCATTAATCTAGGCATTAGACGCCCTAAAGGTAATCTTGTCCCGCAAGCACTTTGTTTTCATGCTCAACAACAAAAGGCTTGTGAATTGCATTCTTTACGTATTTCGAGAATTGCGGTTCAGCCTATGTGGCAGCAACATGGTATTGGTACACAACTTATTGAATATATCACGCAAAATGCCAATGTAGATTATTTATCAGTGAGTTTCGGTTATACCAAAGAACTAGCTCAATTTTGGCAGAAATGTGGTTTTTCTCTTGTTCATTTAGGCGAGCATTTAGAGGCGAGTAGTGGTTGTTATTCAGCTATCGCTCTAAAGGGGCTTTCTGCACAAGGGATTGAATTAGAAAAAGAAGCAACGCACTCTTTTCAACGAAATATACCTTTGTCTTTCCATCCGCTCGTTCAGGAATTTAATAGCATATCAGTAGATTGGGAATTGATTGACGAAGATTGGCTCAGCTTAAAAAATTTTGCTTATTTTCACCGCACTTTAGCTTCCGCTTTGCCGGCAATTCGTCGATTTTTAATGAATTTAGATGAAAAAGATTGCCCTTTAATGAGAGATTATTTCATCACAAAACAGATACCCTATAATAAGAAAAATGGGTTAAAATTATTACGTTCGGAAATTGCACAAAAATTAAAAAAGGAGGCAAAATGAGCGAACAAGAAAAAAAAGGTTGGTTCCGTAAAGCGGTAGATGAATATAATAAATTTTGCAGTGAGCTTGGTTTAGATAAAGGTAGCTGTCGAGGTTGTATGCCACGCATTGAATTTGATGATGATGGTAAGGTAAAAAAAGAGAAACCACTAGAACCGCTCAAAAAATAAAAGAAAACAGGGTTAATTTAACCCTGTTTTTTTATACAGATAATTATTGAAAAGTAGAGTGAATTTGCTAAACTAGCAAGCTATTCACGCAAAAATGAGATAAAAATTGACCTCACTTATGAAAACAACCTATTTTAATTTTGATATTCCGATTCAGCCAAATGATCATAAAATTCTCGGCAATGTATTGGCGAGTGCAGATGCACTTACGGTTAGTGAAATTGCTGAGCAATACGATGGATTGACTGTGGTTGTGACACCGGATACCAAAAGTGCGGTTCGTTTATCACAAGTTTTACCGGATTTAACTTCTCAACCCATTCAGTTTTTTCCTGATTGGGAAACGTTGCCTTATGATTCTTTTTCTCCTCATCAAGAAATTATTTCTTCTCGTTTAAGTGCGCTATTTCATTTGCAAAATACTAAAAAAGGTATCTTTGTTTTACCGATTAGCACATTAATGCAACGTGTGTGCCCGCCGAAATATCTACAGCACAATGTCCTTCTAATTAAAAAAGGTGACCGTCTTGTCATTGAAAAATTGCGATTACAATTAGAGTCAGCAGGATATCGTTCCGTAGAGCAAGTACTAGAACATGGTGAATATGCTGTGCGCGGATCTCTTTTAGATCTTTTCCCAATGGGAAGCGCGGTTCCATTTCGCTTAGATTTTTTTGATGATGAAATTGATTCGATTCGTACTTTTGATGTCGATACGCAGCGAACGTTAGATGAAATTCAATCTATTAATTTATTACCGGCACACGAATTTCCAACTGATGAGAAAGGTATTGAGTTTTTCCGCACACAATTTAGAGAAACCTTTGGTGAAATTCGTCGTGATCCAGAACATATTTATCAGCAAATCAGTAAAGGCACACTAATCTCAGGGATTGAATATTGGCAGCCGCTATTCTTTGATGAAATGGCAACATTGTTCGATTACTTACCCGAAAAAACGTTGTTTGTGGATATGGAAACAAATCAAGCACAAGGAGAACGTTTTTATCTTGATGCTAAACAGCGTTATGAGCATCGTAAAGTTGATCCAATGCGCCCTCTTTTGCCGCCAGAACGTTTGTGGCTAAGTATTGATGCGGTAAATCATGCATTAAAAAATTATCCTAAAATTAATTTTAAAGCAGAAAAAGTGCGCTCATCTGTTCGTCAGAAAAATTTATCGGTGTCTGCATTACCAGCAGTGACCATTCAATCACAGCAAAAAGAACCGTTATCCCAACTTCGTCAGTTTATTGAGCATTTTAAAGGAAATGTTTTATTTTCAGTTGAAACTGAAGGACGACGTGAAACTTTACTGGATTTACTTTCACCCTTAAAAATTAAACCAAAACAAATTAAAACCTTATCTGAAGCCAATCAAGATAAGTTTAATCTGTGGGTAAGTCGTCTTGAGCAAGGTTTTATTCTTGATGAGGCTAAACTCGCCGTTATTACTGAACATGAAATTTTAGGCGAGCGAGTACAACAACGTCAGCGTGATAAACGTAAGGCGGTCAATCCTGATACCTTAGTGCGTAATCTGGCTGAATTAAAAATTGGGCAGCCTGTGGTGCATTTAGATCATGGTGTTGGGCGTTATGGTGGCTTAGTGACACTCGATACTGGGGGCTTAAAAGCAGAATATTTGCTGATCAATTATGCGAATGAATCCAAACTTTATGTGCCTGTTGGTTCTCTTCATTTAATTAGTCGCTATGTCGGAGGCTCAGATGAAACTGCACCATTGCATAAATTAGGTAATGAATCGTGGGCGAAAACGCGTCAAAAGGCAGCAGAAAAAATTCGTGATGTGGCCGCTGAATTACTTGATGTATATGCCCAACGAGAAGTGAAAAAAGGCTTTGAGTTTAAATATGATCGTGATGAATTCCAGCAATTCGCTGCAACCTTCCCTTTTGAAGAAACGCACGATCAAGCCATGGCGATTAATGCCGTCATTTCGGATATGTGTCAACCAAAAGCAATGGACCGTTTAGTTTGTGGCGATGTGGGCTTTGGGAAAACTGAAGTAGCAATGCGCGCCGCATTTTTGGCAGTCATGAACCATAAACAAGTTGCCGTATTGGTTCCAACAACCTTGTTAGCTCAACAGCATTACGAGAATTTTAAAGATCGTTTTGCTAATCTTCCGGTTAATGTGGAAGTGCTTTCTCGCTTTAAAACACCCAAAGAGCAAAAACAAATCTTAGAAAATTTAGCCGAAGGAAAAGTCGATATTCTGATTGGAACCCATAAATTGATTCAATCCGATGTGAAGTTTTCTGATCTTGGCTTACTTATCATTGATGAAGAACATCGCTTTGGTGTGGGACAGAAAGAGAAAATTAAACAACTTCGAGCGAATATTGATATTTTAACGCTGACCGCAACACCAATTCCTCGTACTTTGAATATGGCGATGAATGGTATTCGCGATCTTTCTATTATTGCGACGCCACCGGCTCGTCGAGTGAGTATCAAAACGTTTGTTCGCCAGAAAGATGATTTAATTATTCGTGAAGCCATCCTGCGTGAGATTTTGCGTGGTGGGCAAGTTTATTATTTGCATAATGATGTGGCGAGTATTGAAAATACAGCAGAAAAACTGACCGCACTTGTACCGGAAGCTCGAGTCGTGATTGGTCATGGTCAAATGCGAGAGCGTGAACTTGAACGCGTGATGAGTGATTTTTATCATCAACGTTATAACGTTTTAGTCTGTTCCACCATTATTGAAACAGGGATTGATGTTCCAACGGCAAATACGATCATTATTGAACGTGCAGATAATTTTGGTTTAGCTCAGCTTCACCAGTTGCGTGGTCGAGTGGGACGTTCTCACCACCAAGCTTATGCCTATTTACTTACACCTCCGCCGAAATTAATGACGAAAGATGCAAAACGCCGTTTAGAGGCATTAGAAAGTTTAGATAACTTAGGTGCAGGTTTCATTCTTGCAACACATGACTTAGAAATTCGCGGTGCAGGTGAATTATTGGGTAATGAACAAAGCGGGCAAATTGAAAGTATCGGTTTTTCACTTTATATGGAATTACTTGATGCGGCAGTTAAAGCCTTAAAAGAGGGAAGAGAACCTTCATTAGAAGAGATTACACATCAGCAAGCTGAAATTGAGTTACGTGTTCCAGCCTTATTGCCAGATGATTATCTTGGTGATGTGAATATGCGTTTGTCGTTCTATAAACGCATTGCAGCAGCGGAAAGTAAACAAGAGTTAGATGAATTAAAAGTTGAATTAATCGATCGCTTTGGCCTATTACCTGAAGCAACTAAAAATCTTTTACAAATTGCTGAGATGCGTTTAATGGTGAAACCATTAAAAGTGCTGAAAATCGATGCTGGAGCTCAAGGGGGCTTTATTGAATTTTCACCTTCAGCAAAAGTTGATCCAGAAAAATTCATCAAACTAATTCAACAAAATCCAATTGTCTATCGCTTTGATGGTCCATTAAAATTTAAATTTGTGAAAGCACTTCCAGAAAACAAAGCGCGGTTAGAATTTGTGATGGATTTGGTGAAGATGCTTATTGAGTAGCAAGTAAATAAAAAGGCTGATAAAATGTCAGCCTTTCTCTTTTACGTTTGATTAGTGAAGCGCTTCAACAACGCTTAAGAACATTTTTAAGATACCGGCATTTAATAAGTCGATAAAGAATGCCCCTACCATTGGTACGATTAAGAACGCTTTGTGAGATGGTCCAAAACGGCTGGTAATCGCTTGCATGTTAGCAACGGCTGTTGGTGTTGCACCGAGACCGAAACCACAGTGACCCGCACTTAATACAATCGCATCATAATCTTTACCCATCATGCGGTATGTGACGTAGATAGCGAAGAAAGCCATGAAGACAACTTGAACCGCTAAGATAACTAATACATCTGTTGCAAGACCTGCTAATTCCCAAAGTTTTAGAGACATCAAAGCAATCGCTAAGAAGATAGATAAACCTACGCTACCTAATACGTCAATCGCTGAATCAGCCACTTGGAATTTGAATAAGTGGGTTAAGCTGTTACGAATGATTACACCTGTAAATAAACACCATACGAATGTTGGTAATTGAATGTGTGTACCTTTTGTTAAGCCATCTAAGTATTGACCGATGAGTAAACATAAAGAAAGCATTGCGATGGTTTCAATGATTGAGCGCGCATTAATTTTACGTTTGTAAGTTGGGTGCTCAAATGCTTCTTGTACGTCATCTACTTCATCATTCTCTGGGTTTTCACCTTGTTTTTGATGATTTAATAAATAACGAGATACTGGACCACCTAAGATACCACCAAAGACTAAACCGAATGTGGCACATGCCATGGCGATTTCTGTCGCAGCAGGTAGATTAAATTCTTTAGTGAAAGTTTCTGCCCATGCCGCACCTGTACCATGACCGCCAGTTAGGGTAACTGAACCGGCAAGTAAACCGTAAGCAGGATCAATGCCTAATAATTGAGTACCCAGAATACCGATAACATTTTGGCAAACAATGAGTATTGCCGCTGCCAAGAGGAAGATAACTAATGGTTTTCCGCCTTTAATTAAGCGGGCAAAGTTTGCACTTAAACCGATAGAGGAGAAGAAGACTAACATCATCGATGTTTGTAAACTTTTCTCAAAAGTGAATGAAGTGCCATTTACTTTATATAAAACCGTTAATGCAATAGCCACAATAAAGCCGCCAACAACAGGCTCAGGGATATTAAATGTTTGTAAAACTCGAATGCGTTTTACTAGAAAAAAACCGAGTAATAATACAAAACTTGCTAAAGCAAGTGTTTGATAGGTATCAAAAACAATATTCACGAAATATCCTCCTATTTAGTTTGGTTTCGAGAATTCTTATGAGTTGTGTTCAGGTTCAACCACCACAATGTCAACATTACTATGTAATCCACGTGGTAATTGGGAGCCTTTTCTGCCACGTTCAGCACGGAATTTTTGCAGTTCTTCCGGTTTTAGAGTAATTTTTCGTTTACCGGAATGGAACTCAAGGCTGGCTTGCTCTGAAATTAAGAACAATTTCACCAATAATTCTGACCGCGCTTTTGCATTCGCTGTTGGAATACTGATGATTTTGTTGCCTTTCCCTTTTGATAATGCCGGTAAATCCCGTACCGGAAAAATCAGCATTCGACCCGCTGAAGTGAGGGACACAAGAAGTGAGGTCGACTCGGAAAGTGTCTCAGGTTTCAAGACTTTCGCATTTTCTGGCAAAGAAATCAAGGCTTTTCCTGCTTTATTACGTGCAATTAAATCTTCAAATTTGCAAATAAAACCATATCCTGCATCTGATGCCATCAATAATTCTTGTTTTTCAGTTTCCATAATAACCTGTTCAATGGTCGCACCTGCCGGTAATGTAAGTTTACCGGTGAGCGGTTCACCTTGTGAACGCGCAGAAGGCAAGCTTAATGGATCTAAAGCATAGCTACGACCAGTACTATCAATAAAGATTACGGGTTGATTGCTTTTACCACAAGCGTGCGCCAGATATTTATCGCCTGCTTTGTAGCTTAATCCTTCCGGATCAATATCATGACCTTTCGCACAGCGTACCCAGCCCATTTCAGATAAGATAACGGTAACAGGTTCTGCTGGCGTCATTTCACTTTCAGAAATGGCTTTTGCTTCTTCACGTTCAACTAATTGAGACATTCTAGGGCTGGCGTATTTTTTTGCATCTTCTTGAATTTCTTTTTTGATCAAAGTATTTAAGCGACGCTCAGATCCTAAAATTAACTCTAAATTTGACCGCTCTTCTTCGAGTTTATCTTTTTCAGCTTGTAATTGATGTTCTTCTAATTTAGCTAAATGGCGTAAACGTAAGTTTAAAATGGCTTCTGCTTGTTCATCACTTAAGTTAAAGCGAGCCATTAAAACTTGTTTTGGTTCATCTTCAGTACGAATAATCTCAATCACTTCGTCAATATTGAGAAAGGCAATCATCAAACCATCTAAAATATGTAAACGAGAGAGTACCTTATCTAAACGATGCTGTAAGCGACGTGTTACTGTTGTGCGACGGAATGTCAGCCACTCAGTGAGAACTTGAAGTAAGCCTTTTACGGCTGGTTTATGATCAAGCCCGATCATATTCATATTCACACGATAGCTTTTTTCAAGATCAGTCGTCGCAAATAAATGCGCCATCAAGGCATCTGTGTCAACGCGATTTGAACGTGGTACAAGCACGATACGCACAGGATTTTCGTAATCTGCTTCATCACGAATATCTTCCACCATTGGCAATTTTTTCGCGGTCATTTGCTCAGCAATTTGTGCAATGATTTTTGATGGTGAAGATTGATGAGGAAGTGCGCTAATGATGATTTCACCATCTTCTTTATGCCATGTTGCACGCATCTTGATGGATCCACGACCAGTTTCGTACATTTTACGAATATCATCTTTTGGTGAAATAATTTCCGCTTCAGTTGGGAAATCAGGGCCTTGAATGATATTGAGTACATCATCTAATCCTGCTTTGGGATTATCTAATAGCATCACAGCTGCATCTGCTACTTCATTAATATTGTGTGGAGGAATATCTGTTGCCATTCCGACGGCAATCCCAGTGGTACCGTTCAAAAGAATATGAGGTAAACGTGCAGGCAAATATTGTGGTTCTTCTAAGGTGCCATCAAAGTTTGGTTGGAAATCAACAGTGCCTTGACCTAATTCAGTTAATAGAATTTCAGAAATTTTGGACAGGCGAGATTCTGTATAACGCATTGCCGCGAATGATTTAGGATCATCTGGCGCCCCCCAGTTTCCTTGACCATCTACCAAAGGATAGCGATAAGAAAAGGGTTGTGCCATTAATACCATGGCTTCATAGCAAGCGGAGTCACCATGTGGATGGAATTTACCTAACACATCACCGACGGTACGTGCGGATTTTTTAAATTTTGCCGCGGCATTTAAACCCAGTTCAGACATCGCATAGACAATACGGCGTTGGACGGGCTTTAAGCCATCGCCAATAAAAGGCAATGCACGATCCATGATGACGTACATTGAATAATTAAGATAAGCCTTTTCTGTAAAGGTGCGAAGTGGCATCTGCTCAATGCCTTCGTAATTAATATTGCTCATATTCTTCTAATCTATTTTCTGGTTGCACCGGAATTCCCATCAGATTGTTCGTGATGAGAATGTCCCATATCCATTCCTTTATGACTGTCAATTTCGTAAGGAACAGGTTGTGGTTTTTGTGGATTGGCTTCTTTAAAGGCTTCATCTTTTAATTTACCAGAATAAATATTCGGATTTTTTTCGCCTTCTACCACTATTTGTCCCATTGTACCTTTATTTACAGCACGGAAAATGGAGTGATCCATAAAGACATAAGTGCCAGGTACATCAATTCGTGTTTCCACCATGGTGGCACTGCCGGATGGAATCAGGGTAGTTTGAACATTGTGATTAACAAGTGTGCCGCCTTCTACATATACATTGTCAAATACTGCACCAATTAAGTGGAAAGAAGAACATAAATTAGGCCCTGCATTTCCTACGAATAGACGAATGGTTTCACCGGTTTTCGCTTTTAAGGCATTACCATCCATAGTTGCGCCGACTTTACCGTTAAAGAGCACATATTCAGGGCGCTCATCAATGGCTTTTTGCATACTGAATGGTTGCAAGCCAGGATCGCCAAACTCGCCTTTGGTATAGAATTCACTTTGCATAATGTAAAATTCGCGATCCACTTTTGGTAAACCTTCTTTGGGCTCAACCAAAACTAAACCATACATCCCCTTGGCAAGGTGAATATCCACAGGCTGACTGCCACAGTGGTATAGATAAATCCCCGAACGTAACGCTCTAAATTGGAAAGTTGATGTACGCGTTGGTGGCGTTTCACTTGCGATAGCACCCCCCATTGGCACAGCGGCAGCATGAAAATCGATACTGTGCGGCATCATTGAACTCGCTGAGTTGGAAAGTTGCACTTCCACCATGTCGCCTTCGCGCACACGAATAAACGGCGCAGGCACGCTCCCATTTAATGTCCAAAATTTAAATTGCACACCATCCATTAAATCCATAATTTGCTCAAGTGCGGTCAGTTTTACCACGACTTTTGCTGGATAGTTACGCTCAATCGGTTTTGGCACATTTGGCGCGAGTGTTAATTCTGCTTCAATCTCTGGTAAGTTTTCAACCGCAGTTGTCGCGGTATTTGAGGCTTTTTCCTCCGCTTGAGCAGATGGAATGAGGCTTAAACCAGCACCTAATGTAATCGTTGCTAGGCCTAGTGCACTGTTTTTAAAAAAATCTCGACGTTGTTCGTTCATGATTGACCTCAAATAATTAAACGGTTAAATCCACTTGATCACCATTGGTTTGTAACCAATTTTTGCGATCTTCCGCTCGTTTTTTGGCAAGTAACATATCCATTAATTCTAATGTTTCCGCGCCTTGATCTTCGCCTAGTTCATAGGTTAATTGAACTAAACGGCGTGTATTCGGATCCATGGTGGTTTCACGTAGTTGTGATGGATCCATTTCACCCAAACCTTTGAAGCGTTGTACGTTTAAGGTACCTTTTTTACCTTTTAAGCGTTCTAAAATCGCTTCTTTTTCGTTTTCATCTAAGGCATAAAAGACTTCTTTACCTAAGTCGATACGATAGAGTGGTGGCATCGCCACATAAACGTGTCCATCTTGTACTAATTTCGGGAAATGACGTAAAAAGAGTGCGCAAAGTAAGGTTGCAATATGCAAACCATCAGAGTCCGCATCAGCTAAAATACAGACCTTACCGTAACGGAGTTGAGATAAATCTTCATTATCAGGATCGATACCAAGCGCCACTGCAATATCATGAATTTCCGTTGAGGCAAGCACTTGGTCACTGGCGACTTCCCAAGTATTTAAGATTTTTCCTCGTAACGGCAGGATCGCTTGATATTCACGATCACGCGCCTGTTTGGCTGAGCCACCCGCAGAGTCACCTTCTACTAAGAATAATTCGGTTTTTTCTAAATTTTGTGATGCACAATCGGCTAATTTACCAGGTAGAGCAGGACCACTCACTAACTTTTTACGTACGACTTTTTTAGCGGCATTTAAACGACGTTGTGCAGAGCTAATAGCCATTTCAGCTAAGCGATCCGCATCTTGCACGTTTTGATTCAACCATAAACTGAAGGCATCTTTTAAAACACCCGCAACAAAGACCGCACTTTGACGGGAAGATAAGCGTTCTTTGGTTTGGCCGGCAAATTGGGCATCTTGCATTTTGAGTGAAAGAATGTAAGCACAGCGATCCCAAATATCGTCTGCGGTTAATTTCACGCCACGTGGTAATTTATTGCGGAACTCACAATATTCAGTCATGGCATTGAGCAAACCTTGGCGAAGACCATTTACGTGTGTTCCGCCTTGTACCGTAGGAATCAAGTTTACATAGCTTTCTGCAATAAGCTCGCCACCTTCAGGTAACCATAATAATGCCCAGCTTACCGCTTCTGTGGAGCCTTTAAATTCACCGACAAATGGTTTTTCAGGCAAGGTTTCAAAACCATTTACCGCTTCAGTTAAGTAATCGGATAAACCATCTTGATAGCACCACACATCTTCGGTGTTATTCACTTTATCGACAAATTTAATTTCTAAGCCAGAACAAAGCACGGCTTTCGCACGTAATAAATGGCGTAAACGGCTGACAGAAAAATTCTTGCTATCGAAATATTTTGGATTCGGTTTGAAGTGAACGGTGGTGCCGGTTGTACGTCTGCCACAAGTCCCGATGACTTCTAATTCTTCTACTTTTGCGCCATTTTCAAAGGCAATTTTATACACTTCACCGTTACGTTTAACTTGAATATCAACGCGTTCAGAAAGGGCATTGACGACTGAAATCCCCACCCCGTGTAAACCACCAGCAAATTCATAGTTTTTATTTGAGAATTTACCGCCAGCGTGAAGTTTGGTTAAGATTACTTCGACACCCGAAACGCCTTCCGTTGGATGGATATCAACTGGCATCCCGCGACCATTATCAATGACTTCAAGTGATTGATCAGCGTGTAAAATTACTTCAACTTTAGTAGCAAAACCTGCAAGGGCTTCGTCCACACTGTTATCAATAACTTCTTGAGCAAGGTGATTTGGACGGGTGGTGTCCGTGTACATGCCGGGGCGAATTTGCACCGGTTCGAGATCTTTCAGAACCGTAATTTCTTGAGCAGAATAATTTGTAGTCATTTTTAAAATTAGTACGTGAATTTTGACCGCACTTTGGGTTATTTGAATCTATTTAGTCTGTTATAGATTGAGTTATCTCGATACTAAACTTTTGCTTTTGTTGCTAAATATTCCTGCAAGCCTTTATCTCTCAATTTGCAGCTCGGGCATTCTCCACAGCCACCTTCAACACCTTCATAGCAAGTGTGGGTATGCTGACGAACATAATCTAACGCACCTAATTCATCAGCTAATGCCCAAGTTTGTGTTTTGGTGAGATACATTAGCGGTGTTTTTAAATTGAACGGATAATCCATGGCTAAATTAAGGGTGACATTCATGGATTTGATAAATACATCGCGACAGTCCGGATAGCCACTGAAATCTGTTTCACAGACGCCTGTGATAATGTCATTAATACCTTGTCCTTTTGCGTAAATCGCCGCATATAATAAGAAGAGCGCATTTCGGCCATCTACAAAGGTATTAGGTAATTCACCGTTTTTTTGTTCAATATCTGCATTGGCATCCATTAAGGCATTATGGGTAATAGATTTGATGACGGATGTATCAATCAATGTTTGTTTTACGCCGAGATCTTTGGCGATCCAACGGGCTTTTTCTAATTCAATGGCATGGCGCTGGCCGTATTGAAAGGTGACAGTTTCGACATTTTGCACGCCATATTCAGTAATGGCTTGAATTAAACAGGTTGTGGAATCTTGTCCACCAGAGAAGATCACAAGGGCTTTACGGTTGAGATTAGGATTTGAAATATTCATAGGATACCTAGTTTTTTTATGTAGGAGGTTTGCGAACTACAAGGTTAAAAATGAGGCGGTATTGTAGAAGTCAAAGATAAATTTTGCAAGAAAAGGACTAATTTAAGCAGGAAAAAACAGAGAAAATTGTGATACAATTTCGGTAAGCTAGTTTTAAAAAAGGTAAATACAATGAAAAAATTAATTCTTATCGTTATTGGTGCATTAGTGATTTCAGCTTGCGCAAATAAAGACGTTTATTTTAATGGTTCGGAAGGATCGCATTCAGGCATGAAATTTGATAAAGACACTCGTCATTGGGGCGTTAATCAATAATTGTTTTGATAAAAGAAAAGCCATACAGTTGTATGGCTTTTTTATTAAATCACTTCTTCTTGGCAATGTGGGCAAGTCATTAAATGTTCTTCATTATTGTGCACAATATAATGGCCCATTTTTTTTGCTTTAGTATCGAGATATTTCGTATTGTAACGGTTTTCACCTACATTCAATGGCACACGTTCTACGATATTAATACCTGCTTTTTTCATCGTTTCTACTTTTTGCGGGTTGTTTGTCATCAAGCGCACTTGCTTCACACCTAATAATTCAAACATATCGGCACACACATTAAAGTTACGTTCATCAGCTTTAAAGCCTAATGCAAGGTTGGCTTCAATGGTGTCCATGCCTTGATCTTGTAATGAATAAGCACGAATTTTATTAATTAGACCAATGCCTCGTCCTTCTTCACGATGATAGATCAACACACCTCGACCCGCTTCGCTAATTTGACGTAGTGCGGCTGCAAGCTGGAAACCACAATCACATTTTAAACTGTGTAATGCATCACCCGTTAAGCATTCTGAATGAATACGGGCGAGTACAGGCTCATCTTGGTTTGAAATATCACCCATCACTAAAGCGACATGTTCTTTTTTTGTATCGGGAAATTCAAATCCGACCATTTTAAATATGCCATATTCGGTAGGCAAATTGGCTTGAGCAACCAATTGGATTTTTGACATAACTTATCCTTTTTCAACTTTATTCTGCTAAAATGTGCACTTTATTTTTATTATCAAGAGGCAACAATGTTTAAAAGGCTGTCATTATATACGTTATTCCTTTGTCTTGTACCATTTTTTGTTTGGGGTTTTACTTATCATTGGCATGGAAACAACCAATTAATGGAATGGGATTATTGGCTTTATCTTTTAACGGAAACCGGTAGCGTACCTTATGCTTTAATTACCTGTGGTGTGTTTGCTTTGCTTTTCCGTTTTCTTTTTGAAAACCGTAAACAGTGGATTATGGGCGTGATTGTAATGGGTCTGTCGGTATTATCTACACAAGTAATTAAAACAGGTTTAAAAACAGTTTTTGCCGAGCCACGTCCTTTTACCGTCTATTTAGCGGAAAAAACAGAAAGTACGACAGATGCCTTTTATCATCAAGATCGTTCAGAGCGTGCGAAATTAGTGGATAAATTTTATTCTACACAAGCGGATACGCCTGCCTGGTTAAAAGCGCATTATGAAGATGAAACAGGTTATTCTTTCCCATCGGGTCATTCTATTTTTGCCGCCACTTGGCTGATGTTAGCCGTCGGGTTTAGCCAATT
The DNA here is from genome assembly GCA_018381885.1 of Parahaemophilus parainfluenzae. Lineage (GTDB taxonomy): Bacteria > Pseudomonadota > Gammaproteobacteria > Enterobacterales > Pasteurellaceae > Haemophilus_D > Haemophilus_D parainfluenzae_AH. The sequence goes on from JAGZRA010000002.1 coordinate 16,561, forward strand.
ATTAGGCAATCGTTCTTTTAAAGCGGAATTACTCATTGGTGCCATGACCATCTGGGGCGTATTAATGTTGATTAGCCGCGTACGGCTTGGGATGCATTATCCTATCGATTTATTTGTGGCGATAATTTCGGCGTGGATTGTTCATTTGATTATTTTTGGTTTCTTGCAGAAGAAAGGCTTATTTAACAATAAATAGAATCAAAGACCGGTTTTAGTGATAAAGCCGGTCTTTTTATTGCTTGTAGAAAATATGATTTTTATCATGGATTTTCATTGCGATTTCAAGGACAATACAGCCCAGACATTCCAACAATTTTGACCGCTCTTTTGAGGAGACAATATGTATTACGGTATTGATATTGGTGGCACAAAGATTGAATTGGCTGCTTTTAATGAAAAATTAGAAAAACTTTATACCGAACGCGTGCCAACGCCACAAACAGATTACCAAGATTGGTTACAGGCGATCAAAACGCTAGTCGAACGTGCTGATGCCCACTTTGGTGAAAAAGGCACAGTAGGTTTAGGCTTGCCTGGATTTGTTAATTTAACAACTGGGCTTGCTGAAGTGACGAATATTCGTGTTGCAGATAATAAGCCAATTTTAGCCGATCTTGAACGCGTTTTAGATCGTGAAGTGCGAGCTGAAAATGATGCAAATTGCTTTGCGCTTTCTGAAGCTTGGGACGAAGAGAATACCCAATATCCTTCCGTTTTAGGGCTGATTTTAGGCACTGGTTTTGGCGGTGGCTTTGTGATTAATGGCAAAATTCACTCAGGACAAGTAGGGATGGCAGGGGAGTTAGGGCATCTTCAATTAAATTATCATGCCTTAAAATTATTGGGTTGGGATAAAGCCCCTATTTATCAATGTGGTTGTGGTAATCACGCTTGTTTGGATACGTATATTTCAGGTCGTGGCTTTGAAATGTTGTACCGTGATTTAAAAGGGAAAGAATTATCAGCCAAAGATATTATCGATCGTTTTTATGCGAAAGAGGAAAGTGCGGTTGATTTTGTTCGCATTTTTGTAGAGTTAGCGGCTATTTCTATCGGTAACATTATCACTGCATTTGATCCACATATGATTGTTCTTGGTGGTGGTTTATCGAATTTTGATTATCTCTATGAAGCGTTACCAAAAGCATTGCCACCTCATTTAATGCGTAGTGCAAAAGTGCCACCAATCAAAAAAGCAAAACATGGTGATTCTGGTGGAGTTCGTGGTGCTGCAGCATTATTTTTAAAACGTGAATAGATTTAATCTAAAAATACAGTAAAAATCTGAATAAATTTTGTGTTATAGGATAAAAATCCAGTTTTTTTTCTAAGAAAACTGGATTTTTTCTTTTATCGCTCTACAATCATGGCATTAATTTTTTAGCGAGGTTTTTATGCTGACAGAATTTGGTAACTGGATCGAGCAAGGTTTGACATGGGTTGTTGAACATTTAGATGAACCACTATGGAACATCACTATTGTAATTTTATTAGGTGTAGGTCTATTTTTTACAATTACTACAGGCTTAGTACAGTTACGCCTTTTCCCTGCAAGTATACGTGAAATGTGGTTTGGCCGCGCGGCAGAGGGTAATTCTCTAACGCCATTCCAAGCTTTTGCAACTGGGCTTGCAAGTCGAGTTGGTGTTGGTAATATCAGTGGTGTGGCGACAGCTATAGCACTTGGTGGTGAAGGTGCCGTATTTTGGATGTGGGTAACCGCATTTATTGGCATGTCGAGTGCTTTTGCAGAATCTACCTTAGCACAAGTATTTAAAATTCAAGATAAGGATGGTTCTTTCCGTGGTGGCCCCGCTTACTATATTACACAAGGTTTGAAATCTCGTTGCTTGGCTGCAGCGTTTGCTATTTCACTTATTTTTACCTTTGGTTTTGCATTTAATTCAGTACAAGCAAACTCAATCGTAGAAGCAACTAAAAATGCTTGGAATTGGCAAGGTGAATATGTTGGTCTTGTTTTAGTTGTTTTAACTGCTGCGATTATTTTCGGTGGCGTGAAACGTATTGCGACCATTTCTAGTAGCGTAGTACCGATGATGGCACTCTTTTATTTAATCATGGCTGTAATTATCTTAGGCATGCATATTGATATGATTCCGACGGTAATCGCCAATATTTACAAAAGTGCTTTTACTTTCCAATCTGCAGCAGGTGGTATGTTTGGTGCTCTTGTGTCTAAAGCTATGATGATGGGGATCAAACGGGGATTATTCTCTAATGAAGCTGGGATGGGGTCTGCACCAAATGCTGCCGCTGCAGCACATGTAAAACACCCAGTAAGCCAAGGCTTAGTACAAATGCTTGGTGTGTTTGTAGATACCATGATTGTTTGTACTTGTACGGCAGTGATTATCCTACTTTCAGATAATTACGGCAGTGAAACGCTGAAAAGTATTTCCTTAACGCAAAATGCATTGCGTTATCATGTAGGGGAGTTTGGCGTGCACTTCTTAGCTTTCATCTTATTGCTTTTCGCTTATTCCTCTATCATTGGTAACTATGCTTATGCAGAAAGTAATATTCGCTTTATTAAAAATAAACCGTGGTTTGTATGGTCGTTCCGCTTATCGGTGTTGTTCTTTGTTTATTTCGGTTCAGTAAAATCAGGCAATGTTGTCTGGAATTTTGCGGATACAGTGATGGCTGTGATGGCAATTATTAACTTAGTCGCGATTGTTTTACTTTCCCCGATTGTGTGGAAGTTAATGAAAGACTATCAACGTCAATTAAAAGCAGGAAAAGAGCCTGAATTTAAAATTGATCTCTATCCTGAAATTAAAAAACGAGTATTAGAGCATCGAATTTGGAAATAAATCTTGATAGACATAAAAAGGCGGGACATCCCGCCTTTATTATTTTAAATTGACTCGAAAATTGACCGCACTTTATCGTTCATTTCGATAAGTCAGGAAGTAATAAGAAAGAGCTGAAATAACCACGCAAGCTGTCATTGTATAGAGCATTGGTGCAGCGGTTTCCATTTTAAAGCTCGCTACCAAGGAGCCCATCACTGCGCCGACACCAAAACGTACACTTCCCATTAATGAATTTGCGGTACCCGCCATCGTTGGGAATTTCTCTAGAATAGAGGCTGTGGCATTGGAGGAGATTAATGGATTTTGTCCAACAAAAAAGGCTACGCCAATAGCCATTGGCCAAAAACCGAAATCAAAAAGTGCGGTTAAAAATAGCCAGACTCCTGAAATAAATTGTACGGCAATACCAATTCGTAACATGGTTTCAGCACCTAGCTTCAATACAAATTTTCCATTTAGATAAGAAGCAGCAGTCATAATCGCGATATTGATCATAAAGAAATAGCCAAATTGATCGACTGGAATGCCATAAATACCGATATAGACAATCGATCCCGCAGTGACGAAAGCAAATAAGCCACCAAAACCAAAAGAAGCCGCCGCCATATAACCTAACACTTCTTTTTGTTTAGAAAGTGTCATGAAGTTACGGGCAATGATATTCAGGCGCAGGGGAATACGGTTTTCTTTTTTATGGGTCTCGGGAATAATGAAAAAGACAAGCAATGCCGCAAGAAATCCCATGATGCCAATCACATAAAAAATCATATGCCAGTGGAAATATTTCACGATATATCCACCAATTATTGGCGCAACAAGCGGTGCGATCATAAAGACAAGCGTGATGGTGGACATGATTCGAGACAGTTGATCTTTGCTAAATAAATCTCGTAATAAAGCTCCTGAAAGCACAACAGGTGCGGCCCCAAAGAAACCTTGAACGAAACGCAGTACAGTGAAACTGCCAATAGAATGAATACCCGTTAAAATAATGGCTGTGATCGCACCAATAATGACACCTAATAAAATAATTGGTTTGCGACCAAAACTGTCACCAAAGGGCCCCCAGAATAATTGTCCTGCCGCCATACCATAAGCGAAGAATGTCAGCGTGTGCTGTACTTGCTCTGAGTTGATATTTAAGTCTTCGGCAATATTTAAAAAGGACGGAATATACATATCCACGCCCAAAGGCGGTAGCATCGAGAGGATGCCGAGCGTGGCGATAAAAATAAAGGTAGGTTTAATATTTTGGCTCATATTATTTCACTAATTTGTGGATTTCTTCCTGAGTAAGTGGACGAAATTCGCCTTCTTCTAAGCTTTCATCTAATTCAACGTTACCGATTCTCCAACGATGTAGTGCCACGACTTTATTACCCAGTGCGGCAAACATTCGTTTCACTTGGTGATAGCGGCCTTCTGAGATAGTCAGATTCACGTTGTAATCATCTAATACTTCAAGTTTTGCTGGCTTAGTTGGTTCTTTTTCGCCACGTAATAGAATGCCTTCTTCACAGGCTGAGGCATAATGGTTCTCAACCGGGTCAGCTAAAGTGACTAAATAGGTTTTCTCACATTGATGTTTTGGTGAGGTAATACGATGTGACCATTGCCCATCATCCGTTAATAGCACGAGCCCTGTTGTATCCACATCTAATCGTCCTGCGCTGTGTAATTTGCCAGAAAGAGGCGGTTCAAAGAATTGATAGATAGTTGGATAGTCACCATCATCATGAGAGCAAACATAGCCTTGTGGCTTATGCAACATAAAATATTGACCTTCTTCCACCCAAGTCAATAATTCATCTTCAAAATAAATTTCATCTTCTTGACTGACTTTGGTCGCCCCATTTTTCACAATTTCACCGTTAATTTTGACCTCACTTTGGCGAATGGCCTTGGTGGCTTGTGAACGGGTTAAACCGGTATTCTCGGCAATAAATTTATCTAATCGCATCGTAAACTCTTATTTTTGATTGAACCAGCTGACGTAATCAAATTGGTCGTAATATTTTTCGCCATTCCAACCGGAAAAGGTAAATAAATCACCCACTTCGTTTTCGTTTTCAAAGCCTTTAATGTAGAAAGCGGATTTTAACTCTGGATAAGGCTTATGGGTAAAGACCACTTTGTTTGGGTAAGTCAAGTTATCAAAGGCTTTTAAATCTTCATATTTTGCACCTTTTCCGCCGTCTTTATCTGTCATCATAATAAATAAATTATCGAAATTTAAACGCTGTGAGCGCGCTTCCCATTTCTCTTTGGCTTCTTGTTCAGAATGATAATGCATAAAGTGCACTTTAAGATCATCTAATAAGCCAACGGGATACGGTTTTTCTGTTTGTATAAATTGAAGAGGTTGTGCTTGATAGAATTCGATATTCTGTAGATAGCGAACAAAATCGCTCGGATCTAAATAGAGATTAACAAATGGGGAGTTAAAAGGCTGATTTAGATCGTGCAAAATAAACGCGCCGACACAGTTTGCAGAAATCACCGACATGCCTTGGTTGGTTAACCGTTTTTGGAAGGTTTTGTTAATCGCTTTCCGTTGTAATTTATTGATGGCACTTCTAAATTTAGAAAACAAACTCATTATTTACATCCTGCATGTTTTTTGCGACATAGTAACGTTTTTGGTTCGAAATGTGAAGAAAAGACAAAAAGTGCGGTTGATTTCACTCATATTTTGTAATCATTTTGTAAAATTTTTGCGGTATATCACAAATTTCTCTAAAAAAGAGAGTATAATGGCGCAAATTTTATTTAGCCTAAGTGAAAATGGAGTATTTTTATATGAGCGAACAATTGCGCCAAGCTGCATTAGATTTTCATGAGTTCCCAATTCCGGGAAAAATTGCAGTTACCCCAACCAAATCGTTAGAAACCCAACATGATTTAGCCCTTGCTTATTCCCCTGGTGTTGCAGAGCCTTGTTTAGAAATTGAAAAAGATCCTTCAGCAGCAAGCCGTTATACCGCTCGTGCTAACTTAGTTGCCGTGATTTCAAATGGTACAGCTGTATTAGGTTTAGGAAATATTGGTGCACTTGCCTCAAAACCCGTTATGGAAGGGAAAGGAGTATTGTTCAAAAAATTTGCCGGTATCAATGTATTCGATATTGAAATCAATGAGCATGATCCAGATAAATTAATCGATATTATTGCTTCATTAGAACCAACGTTTGGTGGCATTAACCTTGAAGATATCAAAGCACCGGAATGTTTCCACATTGAAAAAGCGTTGCGTGAACGTATGGGAATTCCAGTATTCCATGATGACCAACACGGTACAGCCATTATCGTCGGTGCGGCAGCATTAAACGGTTTAGAAATTATTGGTAAAAATATCGCAGATGTTCGCTTAGTGGTAAATGGTGCAGGTGCTTCTGCTATTGCTTGTACTAACTTGCTTCGAGCATTAGGTTTCAAAAAAGAAAATATCACCATGTGTGACTCTAAAGGCGTGATTTTCAAAGGTCGTGGCGATAACATGGATGAAACCAAACAATTCTACGCGATTGAAGATAATGGTTGGCGTACATTAGCCGATGCGGTTAACGGTGCAGATGTCTTCTTAGGTTGTTCTAAAGCAGGTGCGTTAAAACCTGAAATGGTGAAAACCATGGCGGAGAATCCATTAATCTTAGCATTAGCTAACCCTGTACCTGAAATTACGCCTGATGAAGCTAAAGCAGTTCGTTCAGATGCGATTGTTTGTACAGGCCGTTCAGACTTTCCAAACCAAGTAAATAACGTACTTTGCTTCCCATTCTTATTCCGTGGTGCATTAGATGTAGGGGCAACAGAGATTAATGAAGAAATGAAATTAGCGGCTTCTCGTGCAATTGCAGGTTTGGCGAAAGAACCGGTGCCGTTAGAAATTATTGCAAGTTATGGTGCATTATCATTTGGTCCTGATTATGTGATTCCAACTCCGTTTGATCCTCGTTTATTGTTTACTGTCTCTTCTGCAGTAGCGAAAAAAGCGATGGAAACCGGTGTTGCAACACGTCCAATTACCGATTGGGCAGCTTATGAAAAACAATTAAAAGCGTTAGTTGCAGCGTAATTTTACTTTCTCAAAGTGCGGTCAAAAATGATGATGTTTTTAACCGCACTTTGTGTTTTTTTATCTGTCTATGAAAGGAATGGCACATTAGCGTGCTTTAAATTAATCAAAGGGTAGCGATTCCCTTAGGACTTATGAGTGTCAAAATGAAACAAACACGTTCTCCTTTATATCCGATTTTCCTCTTCGTCATCATTAATCTGATTATTTTCACCTTGTCTCGTCTTGGGCTTGCGATTTGGCAGGTAGACCGTGTTTCTGCGGTAGAGGGATGGGGACAATTATTTTTGCAAGGCTTGCGTATGGATATCGTGGCCTTATGCTATTTATTTGGTGTGCCAGCATTATTTACAGTGCTATTTCATCATAGCCGAATTTGGAAAATGATTTTACGCATTTGGCTTACCTTAGGTAGTGTGTTTATTCTATTTATGGAATTGGCTACGCCTGCATTTATCGAAACCTATGATTTCCGTCCAAACCGTCTGTTTATCGAATATCTAATTTATCCGAAAGAAGTCTTTTCAATGTTGATGGAAGGCCATTTAACTGCAGTCATTTTTAGCCTTATTTTTACCGTTACGGCTTTCTTCTGTTATTGGAAACTCTCGGGTTATGCGGTGAAGAACTTACGTTCAATGAGCTGGAAATTACGTCCTGTTGTCGCATTACTCGTGATTGGAGTTGCCTTTTTAGGGGCGCGTTCTAGTTTCCAACACCGTGGTGTTAATCCTGCGATGGTGGCTTTCTCTTCCGATGGTTTAGTCAATTCGCTTGTGTTAAATTCAGGCTATTCAGTTCTTTATGCCGCCCAACAATTTAAAGACGAAGGAGCATCTTCTGAAGCCTATGGCAAAATGGATACCGATGAAATGTTGCGTATTGTCAAAGCAAGCCGTGGACGTCCTGAAAGTGATTATATTTCAGAGAAAATTCCAACATTAACGAAAAACCAAGCCACTTACCAAGGTAAACCGAAAAATATCGTCATTATTTTGGAAGAAAGTTTTGGCGCGCAATTTGTCGGTACATTAGGCGGAAAACCACTTTCGCCTGAATTTGATAAATTAGCCAAAGAAGGCTGGTTATTTGAAAATCTCTATGCGACCGGTACACGTTCTGTACGTGGTATTGAAGCCACGACAGCAGGTTTTACACCTACTCCAGCACGTGCGGTAGTGAAATTAAATAACAGTCAAAGTGGTTTCTTTACCATTGCAGATTTACTTGCTAAACAAGGTTATAACACGTCTTTTATTTATGGTGGTGAAAAGCACTTTGATAACATGGCAAGCTTCTTCTATGGCAACGGCTTCCAAAATATTATCGATCAAAAGGATTATCAAAATCCGAAATTTACTGCGACTTGGGGCGTGAGTGATGAGGATTTATTTGATAAAGCGAACGAAACCTTTACCCAATTACAGAATGAAGGAAAACCATTCTTTAGCTTAGTGTTCAGTTCAAGCAATCACGATCCTTTTGAATTTCCGGATGGCAAAATTGAGCTTTACGAACAACCAAAAGCAACCCGCAATAACAGTGCAAAATATGCGGATTATGCCATTGGCTATTTCTTCAAATTAGCGAAACAATCTAATTATTGGAAAGATACCGTGTTCTTGGTGATTGCAGACCATGATTCCCGAGCAGCGGGTGCAAGCTTAGTACCAATTAAGCATTTCCATATTCCAGCGTTAATTTTAGGTGATCATGTTGAGCCTCACCGAGACAGCCGTTTAGTGAGTCAAATTGATATGCCGACGACCTTACTTTCTATTGCCGGCGTAAGCGGTAATTATCCAATGATTGGTTTTGATTTAACGAAAGATGTGAATCCAGATCGTGCCTTTATGCAATTCGATCAAACGCAAGCGTTAATGAAAGGCAATCATGATATTGTTATCCAAACACCAAATAGCAAAGCAAAAGGCTATGTGTATGATAAAGAAAAAGATACATTGACCGAAAAAGAAGTGCCGGAAGAAATGAAAAAAGAAGCACTGGCGCATGCTTTACTTGGTAGCTATTTGTATAAAAATCGTTTATATAAAGGCAGTGAAGAGAAATAAAGTGCGGTCAGTTTTGGCTAATTTTAAAGGGCGAATGATTTCGCCCTTTTTTATATGATTTGAATTTAGTGATTTTCAGCAATAACACGTGGGAATAAGATATTATTTTCACGGTGAATATGCATCATTAAATCATCAGCAAACTCTTGGATGCCACTATAAAGCGCACGCCATGTATTGCAAGCATCTGCTGGAGGCGTCATATTATTTGTTAATGATTTCAATACTTCCAAATGTTCGCCGTGTTCGGTGTGTTCCATTTCCATCATACGAATTGGCATTTGTGCCATCATATAGTTGCCAGCTTTGATCATCGGGAAAAGTACATGTTCTTCTTTCATCATATGATTGCTTAAATCTTCATAGACATTGCGTAATTCAGCTGCAACGCCCATTGGACAATCTTCACGATCGCCATGAACACTTTCTACACGATCCGCTAAGACGATTAATTCTTGAAGTTGTTCACGGTGACGTTGATGGTAGCGAACTAAAATATGATCGATAATTTCAGGATAAGTTGCATTAACCCAATATTCCTCTGGGTTTTCCGCTTTGCTGTTTTGAAGCTCGGTTAAACGGGTTTCAATTTCGGCTAAATTTAATCCTTTTTCTGCGGCGGCATTTGCAAGCGTATCAGAACCTCCGCAGCAGAAATCCAAATCGTATTTACGAAGTAGGGAAGTTGAACCGGGTACGCTGACAGCGATTTCACTTAATTTTTTATCTCCAAAAGACATAATGAATCTCCTTATTGATGAGGTAGAGTTAAAAAGTTGAGTGAAATACTAAGATAATGAAAGAAAAATGCAACGGATTTTTTAGCAAAGTATGATTTAAATCAAAGCTAAAAGTTAAAGTTACCATGTTGTAGGTAGGTATTGATGCCGTATTAAAGTGAAAGTTGCATTGCTTTGATGAGGTGTTATTATTCGAGCATAGAGAGGGGACAATAATGAAGCGAATCTATCGATTTTTGACTATTGGCTTAGTGTTAGTAGTTTTAGGTGCTGGATATTTTTTTACGAATTTAACGATTTTTGACCGTACATTTATTCAACTAAAAACGTCACAAAAAGTGAGTTATATTCCTTTTAAAAACAAGTTAAATATGCAATGTGACAAGGCTGATCATTCGGTACCTAAATTAGCCAGTTCTCGTTTTAATTTGATAACTTGGAATGTACATAAAGGGCAAGATAAAGGTTGGCAAGAAGATTTAGTGCGACTTTCTAAACAAGCGAATTTTGTGTTATTACAAGAGGCGACGCAGCATCAAAATTTAAGTACATTTTCGACCGCACTTTTTGTGTCCTCTTTTTCTTTTAAAGATCTCTTATCAGGTGTAAAAACATTCACCAACACGCAACCAGAATGGTATTGCGGTGGTGGCGTAGCTGAACCATTAATACAAATACCTAAAGTGGCAAGTGTGATGAATTTTCCATTAGAAAAAGGCGATAGTTTGCTACTGATTAATGTGCATTTAATTAATTTTGAATGGGGTATTTCCACTTATCAAACCCAGTTAGAGCAGCTCTTTTTCTTTGTTGAAAATCATCAAGGCCCTATCATCATGTCTGGTGATTTTAATGCGTGGAATGAAACTCGTCTTAATTTAGTGAATAATCTGATGCAAAAATATGGCTTAGATTCTGTGGTGCTCTCTCAAGATGAGCGGGTTAGATTTTTAGGTTATCCACTGGATTATATTTTTACGCGAGGCGTAAAAGTGGTAAGCGCGACATCAGAAGTGGTTACTTCGTCAGATCATAATCCATTACTGATGGAATTCGAATTGGAATAAAGTGCGATCAGATTTTGAGAAAAATTTAGGGCTAACGTAATGTTAGCCCTATGTATTAATTATTTAGTTTGGTTAATTAAGAATTGTGTTAATAAAGATACTGGACGACCTGTTGCACCTTTATTGGCGCCTTGAAGCCAAGCTGTCCCAGCAATATCTAAATGCGCCCAAGTATATTTTTTCGTAAAGTTGGAGAGGAATGTGCCTGCAGTAATCGCTCCGCCCCAGCGCCCCCCAATATTGGCTAAATCAGCAAATGGAGATTTTAATTGCTCTTGATATTCTTCACTCAACGGTAAACGCCAAGCTTTATCAGTAGTTTGTTGTGCAGCTTGTAATAACTGTTCAGCTAGGGCATCATCAGTTGAAACTAAGCCGCTGTTATGTTGGCCTAACGCCACCACGCAAGCACCTGTTAGGGTTGCGACATCAATCACATATTGCGGTTCAAAACGTTCTACATAGGTGAGCGCATCACAAAGTACTAAACGTCCTTCCGCATCTGTATTTAACACTTCTACGGTTAAACCGTTCATCGTGGTAAGAATATCACCTGGACGATAAGCATTGCCATCAGGTAAGTTTTCACAACCTGCTAATACGCCGATAACATTTAATGGCAGGTTTAATTCTGCAATAGCTTTCATTGTACCGAAAACAGACGCTGCACCGCACATATCGTATTTCATTTCATCCATATCTGCGGCAGGTTTTAAAGAAATGCCGCCCGCATCAAAGGTTAAACCTTTACCCACTAACACGATTGGTTTTGCGTTTTTATCAGGCGCATTGTTGAAATGTAAAATAGACATATAAGCTGGGTTTTGTGAACCGCGAGATACAGCTAAATACGCATTCATGCCAAGTTTTGTCATGTCTTCTTCATCAATCACATCGAGGGAAAGTGCGGTTGATGTTTCAGCTAATTTTTTAGCTTGTTCTGCTAAATAAGCCGGTGTACAAATATTAGGTGGCATATTCGCGATATTACGCGCAGCTTTTATACCATGAGCGATGGCTTGCGCTTCTGCGATGGCTTGCTTAGCTTGTGCGTCATCGATATTAAAAATGATTTCTTGAAGTGAGATAGCATCAGCTTTTTTACTTTTAAATTCATCAAATTGATAAAGGCTATGTTCGATGGTTTCAACAGTAAAACGCACATTCCAAAATAGATCGCGATCTTTGATTTCCACATCCGTTAAATTATTTACCACTTGTTGAATATTTAATTCTTTTAATGTTTGGGTAACACGTTGGATGATTTGTTTAAATTGGCGTTCAGTCGTTTCCCCTCTTTTGCCACAACCTGCTACTAACACGCGTTTAGCGGCAAGATTTGGTAACGAATGAAGCAGAGTCGCTTGGCCAATTTTGCCTGAAAGATCTTGGCTTTGGGCTAACTGACTGAGGTAGCCTTTTGTGATTTGGTCGATTTCATTGAAACTTTTTGTAAATTCGTTGTTCTCATAAATGCCGATGATAAGGCAATCGGTTGATTGAGAAAGTGCGGTTGAGTTTGCTTGATATTTCATGTTATTTCCTTATGTTGCTAATTTGCTATTTAAATCAGTGAAAATAAGGTATCATACGCCATCTAAATTAGCCAGTTTCCCGTGTTTTTTAGTTAGAAAAAAGAATGATATTAACCCGATATTTAACAAAAGAAGTCTTTAAAAGCCAAATTGCGATTTTGTTTATTTTGCTTTTAATTTTCTTCAGCCAACAACTTGTTCGCGTACTTGGTTCAGCGGCAAATGGTAAAGTGCCTGCCGATCTTGTGTTCTCTTTACTTGGATTAGGGATGCCAACAATGGCGCAATTAATGTTGCCATTATGTTTGTTTATCGCCATTTTGCTAACTTTCGGTCGTCTCTACGCAGAAAGTGAAATTACGGTAATGCGTGCTTGTGGTGTGGGACAACGTATTCTTGTTCGCGTGGCGTTAATTCTTTCTTTACTCACTGCGGGCTTGGCAGCTTACAACGCTTTGTGGCTTTCCCCATGGGCGATTCAAAAACAAGCAGCCATTGTTGAAGATGCTAAAGCAAATCCTACCATGGGTGCGTTGACTTCGGGTCAATTCATGTCCACAAGTAACAATAATTTCGTTTTATTCATTGATAAGATTAATGGTAATCAAATCAGTGATGTTTATCTTTTCCAAATGAAAGCCAAAGGGCAAACGAAGCCATCAGTGGTTACCGCTGAAAAAGGTGAGTTAAAAGCGTTACCAAATGGCGATCAAGTGCTGAATTTACAAAATACCTTGCGTGTAGAAGGCACATCCGTGCTTCCTGATTTCCGTATTACACATTTTGATGATTACCAAGCGTATTTAGGCCATCAAGAGACAAATACAGAAAGCGATGAAGCGGCTGAATTATCTTTTGAACAATTATTAAAAGATAAAAGTCCAGCAGCCAAAGCAGAATTGCATTGGCGAATTACCTTAATTTTAGCGGTGCCTTTAATGGCGCTTATTGCTGTACCAATGAGTAAAGTGAATCCTCGCCAAGGGCGTTTCGCGAAAATCTTACCAGCATTATTGCTTTATTTAATTTACTTCTTATTACAAAGTTCATTTAAATCTGCGGGTGGCGCAGGTAAGCTTGATGCAGGTTTATTAATGCCGTTGGTAAATATCGCCTTTTTAATTTTAGGGATTGTGCTGAATAGTTGGGATAGTACCGCTATGCATAAATTCCGTCGTGTATTCAGAAAAGGATAATAACAATGTTGATGAATACTCTTGATCGTTATATCGGTAAAAGCATCTTAGGGGCAATTTTTGCCACACTATTTACGTTAGTTGGTCTTTCGGCAATTATCAAATTTGTAGAGCAATTTCGTAGCGTAGGTAAAGGCTCTTATGATATTTGGCAAGCCGTGGCTTATACAGGTTTAACGATGCCAAAAGATGTAGAAACTTTTTTCCCAATGGCGGCCTTGTTAGGAGCCTTAATTGCGTTAGGTAATTTAGCCAGCCGAAGTGAATTAGTGGTAATGCAATCTGCAGGTTTTTCTCGCTTTAAAATTGGATTAGCCGTCATGAAAACAGCACTTCCACTGGTACTTTTTACCATGATTATTGGTGAGTGGGGGATTCCACAAACTGAACAGTTTGCCCGTGATATGCGTACTCGTGCACTTTCCGGTGGTTCAATGCTTTCGGTGAAAAATGGTGTATGGGCAAAAGACGGTAATAATTTCGTTTATGTGCGTCGAATTAAAGATGATGCGAAATTAGAAGATATTTATATTTATACTTTTGATGACCAACGTAATCTCACTCATTTGAAGCATGCGAATCAAGCACAATATTCTGCAGAAAATAATCAATGGCAGTTACGTCAAGTCAATAATTCAGCGGTATCAAAAGAGCAAATTACCACGACAAACCGTTTAACAGAAGATTGGGCGACGAGCTTAACGCCAGATAAATTAGGCGCAGTTTCATTACGTCCAACATCATTATCCATTTCCGGTTTGTATGAATATATTGCGTTCTTAAAACAAACAGGACAGGACTCTCGTCGTTTTGAATTAACCTATTGGCGTAAGATTTTACAGCCGGTTTCTGTGGGGGTAATGATGATGCTTGCATTGTCTTTCATCTTTGGTTCATTACGTAGTGTCACCGCAGGAGCGAGAATCGTAACGGGGATTTGCTTTGGATTCTTGTTCTATGTTGTTAATGAAATTTTTGGACAAATGAGTGTGGTATTTAATGCACCAGCTTTTTTAGGTGCACTGATGCCAAGTCTCTTGTTTATGGCGATTATTTGGTGGCTACTGGCGAGAAAACGAGATTAATTAACAAACCATTAATGAAAAAGGCGAACTGATAAGGTTCGCCTTTTTATTTACTAAAAAAGTGCGGTCAAAACTGACCGCACTTTAGGAGTTTAATCTTCTTTAAATTCTCTCATCATTTCTTCTGCTTTTTTCACCATTTCTGCGGAACCGATGAAAAGTGGTATACGTTGGTGAAGTTCACTTGGTTGAATATCTAAAATTCGATTGTAACCATCAGATGCAATACCCCCCGCTTGTTCTGCTAAGAATGCCATTGGATTGCCTTCATAAAGCAAACGAAGCTTACCATTTGGATAGTTAGTTGCACTTGGATAAATGTAGATACCGCCTTTTAATAAGTTACGGTGGAAGTCCGCCACTAATGAACCAATATAACGTGATGCATAAGGGCGGTTAGTTGCTTTATCTTCTTCTTGGCAGTATTTAATGTATTTTTTTACCCCTTGTGGGAATTTGAGATATTGTCCTTCATTGATGGAGTAGATTTTGCCCTCTTTTGGCATTTGCATATTTTCATGAGAAAGACAGAAGGTACCGATTGAAGGATCATAAGTAAAACCATTCACGCCATGACCTGTGGTATAAACCAACATGGTGGATGAACCATACACGATGTAACCCGCCGCCACTTGTTTATTACCTGGTTGCATAAAGTCTTCTAAGGTAACTGGCGAGCCAATTGGTGAAACACGACGGTAAATAGAGAAGATCGTCCCAACTGAAACGTTTACATCAATATTAGATGAACCATCAAGAGGATCGGTCAAAATAATATATTTTGCATTGCGAGCACGTTCAGTATCAAAAGCGATAAAGCTTTCTTCTTCCTCAGAAGCAAAACCCGCTACCTCTTCACGCGACATAAGGGCCGCATTCATGGTGTTATGGGCGAATAAGTCCAATTTCATTTGGCTTTCACCTTGCACGTTTTCGACACCAGACTGGCCAAGTATATTGGTTAAACCCGCTTTGTTGATATCACGATGAATGATTTTTGCTAATAAACGAATAGAAGACAAAATACCACTAAGTTCCCCTTTTGCATTTGGGTACTCTGCTTGGCGTTCAACAATAAATTCACTCAATGTTTTCATTTTTATTCCTTTTTTATCATTGTTAAGTAACAGACACCTAAATTATACGCTATTTCATAATTTTGATTGAGATCAAAATATGAATAATGAGATCTGCATCACACTTTATTTTCAATATAAAGCCTTGACAAAAGCTATAAATATCCTTTAAAAGAGAGGTGTAACAAAAAAATAACAAACAACACAACATCATAATAAAGGGTATCCTATGAATATAACCCCGATCAGCGAGTCGGCGGTGGTTTGCTCTTTACCACCACCAGCTTCACTTCAACAACAACGCCAACTCTGGGCGTTTGCCAATCAACTACAGTCTGAGCAAGATATTGTAGAAGTTGTCGTGGGAATGAATAATCTTACGGTCTTCACGGATTTTTATGTGGATTTTGAACCGCTTATTCAACGCTTGGAACAACATTGGGCAGAATTGAAAGTCTCTACATTTCAAGGTCGTCATATTGAAATTCCAGTAATTTATGGCGGTGAATTCGGCCAGGACTTGTCTGAAGTCGCCAAGTTACATAACACTACTCCTGAACGGATAGTTCAAATGCACAGTGAACCTATCTATACCGTGTATATGATTGGTTTCCAACCTGGTTTTCCCTATTTAGGTGGTTTACCTGAATGCTTACACACGCCTCGTCGAGCCACTCCGCGAACAGTTGTTCCTGCAGGTTCTGTGGGTATTGGTGGATCTCAAACTGGCATTTATCCCTTTTCCTCTCCAGGTGGATGGCAATTAATCGGCCATACCAAGCAAGCGCTCTTTGACAAAAATCAGGCGCAACCTACTTTATTACAAGCTGGCGATACGGTGAAATTTGTTGTGGAGGGCATTGAATTATGATTCATATTATTGATGTGCAATCCCGTGCCACAATGCAGGATTTAGGCCGTTTTGGGTTACGTCGATTTGGCATTAGTCACTCTGGAGCAATGGATAAATTGGCATTACGTGCAGGCAATATTCTGCTGGGAAATCCAGAGGGAGCCCCAGCAATTGAAGTGCCTTTAGGTGGTCTTACATTACAATTTCAGCAAGATATGAATTTTTGCGTCACAGGGGCATTTTATGAAATGACCTTAGATGACAAACCGATTTTTGCCTATTGGCGTTATCAGGCGAGAGCGGGGCAAGTTCTGAAAATGGTACGTGCAAAAATTGGTATGTATGGCTATTTATGTGTTCAAGGTGGTTTTATCTTACCCCAAGAATTGAACTCTTGTAGTACGGATCTTCGAGCTCAAATAGGCGGTGTAGAAGGGCGTTGTTTACAAGTTGGCGATCAATTGCAAACGGTAAATGATCCTATTTTACGTAGTGAAATTGGGATTGCACCCATTCCACTTAAGCATACGATCCATGCGTTACCGTCCTCTGAATATCAAGCGTTTAAACGAAAATCTCAATATTATTGGTGGCGAAGTAAATGGACGTTACAAAGCAGCAGTGATCGCATGGGCTATCGTTTTCAAGGGCAAAAATTAGAATTAAAGCAACCGCTAGAAATGCTGTCTCACGCGATTCAATTTGGTAGCGTACAAGTTCCACCAAGTGGTCAACCAATTATTTTGATGGCTGATGCACAAACTACGGGCGGTTATCCCAAAATTGCCAATGTGATCGAGGCGGATCTTGGTGCGTTGGCACAGGTACGTTTAGGATCAACCATTCAATTCGAGGCAGTTAGTTTAGAACAGGCCGCAAAATTACGTCGTAAAAATGAGATATACCTCGATCAAATTAGGAGAATTGTCGATGAAAAAAATTGATTTAAATGCCGATATTGCCGAAGGCTTTCCTTTTGATGGGGCATTATTGAAATTACTTTCTTCTGCCAATATAGCTTGCGGTTTACACGCTGGTGGAGCAAAAGAAATGCAAAGTGCAGTCAGATTTGCGAAAGAAAATCAGGTTCGCATTGGAGCTCATCCTGGCTTTCCAGATCGAGAAAACTTTGGGCGTACTCAGATGGATTTACCTGAACAGGAGTTAATTGTGCATTTGCGTTATCAGCTTGGCGCATTAAAAGCGATTTGTGATGGGGAAGGGGCGGAAATTAGTTATGTTAAGCCGCACGGTGCTTTATATAACCAAGCTGCAAAAGATGAAAAGCTTGCTCGTTTGATTGCTCAAACCGTTTATCAGTTTGATCCACATTTTAAATTAATGGGATTAGCGGGCAGCTTAATGCTGCGTATAGCCGAGGAAGAAGGTTTGCAAACCATTTCAGAAGTATTTGCGGATCGTCATTATATGCCTGATGGAAGTTTAGTGCCTCGTTCGCAACCGAATGCAATGGTGGAGTCTGATGAGGAAGCCATTCAACAAGTGTTACAAATTGTAACAGAAGGTCAAGTCAAAGCCATTGATGGAAACCTTGTGCCAGTAAAAGCAGAAAGTATCTGTTTACATGGCGATAATCAACATTCTCTACAGTTTGCGGCACGCATTGTGGAAGAATTAGAAAAAAATTATATAACAATAACGGCATAAGCCGAATAAACATAACACACAACATCAACTTAACAAGGGAGGTGCTTTATGGCATCAATCACTCACCGCCGAAATGCGGTGCTGGGGGCGGCATTTTTAATGGCAACTTCAGCAATAGGTCCGGGCTTTTTAACTCAAACGGCAACTTTTACAAACACCTTATTAGCCAGTTTTGGCTTTGTGATTTTGCTATCGATTTTGTTAGATATTGGTGCTCAGCTTAATATTTGGCGAATTGTGGTGGTATCAGGAAAACGCGCGCAGGATATTTCTAATGCGGTTTTCCCTGGCGCGGGATATTTCCTTGCTGCACTTATTGTGATGGGCGGTCTCGCGTTTAACATTGGTAATGTGGGCGGTGCCGGTCTTGGTTTAAACTCGATGTTCGGTATTGCGCCAGAAACGGGAGCGATCATTAGTGGTATTATTGCCATTTTAATTTTCTTGCGTAAAGAAGCGGGATTATTAATGGATCGTTTTGCCCAATTAATGGGTTTTATCATGATTGCACTGACATTTTATGTCATGTTTAAAACGGAACCACCTGTTGTTGAGGCGGCATATCGCACCTTTATTCCAGAACAAATTGATCCGATTGCTATTGTGACATTAGTTGGAGGGACCGTAGGGGGCTATATTACCTTTGCAGGAGCACATCGTTTATTAGATGCAGGCATTCAAGGTGAAAAAGCCATGGCAGAAGTGAGTCGCAGTTCTGTATCGGCTATTTTGATCGCTTCAACTATGCGAATTGTGTTATTCCTCGCGGTACTGGGTATCGTGGTAAAAGGCGTTCCAATTAATCCTAAAAACCCTGCTGAAACACCTTTTGAATACGTGGCAGGCAATTTCGGTCAAGTGTTATTTGGCGTCGTGATTTGGGCGGCTTCGATTACATCAGTGATTGGGGCGGCTTATACTTCAGTTTCCTTCCTAACCAGCCTTTGTCCAACTATTGAACGTAACCGTAATCGTTGGATTATCGCCTTTATCGTGATTTCTACGGTTGTTTTGGTGACTGTCGGAAAACCTGCAGCGGTATTAGTCTTTGTGGGAACATTGAATGGTTTAATTCTCCCAATTGCACTCGCATTAATTCTGCTAGCTGCTTACCGAAGTGACATTGTTGGAAGCTATAAACATCCACTTTGCTTAGCTTTTGCGGGCTGGTTTGTGGTGATTATCATGGCGATATTAAGTGGAAAAACCATAATTTCTTATGTGTCTAGTTTTGTAAGTTAGTTTTTATTTCAAACTAAAGTGCGGTTAGAAATGACCGCACTTTTCTTTTTATATCAATTCCATTCATATAAAATCACAATAAAATTCACATCCATCTAGACGTCTAAATCTTTAATGAGGACGTTAATTTTGTTACACTCAGTCTATCTTAGAATTAATTAAATATAGGAAAGCAAAATGAGTAAACTTTTTCCAAATGCCACAATTCGGACTTCTGCGCCATATCGTTTTGATATTGTAGGCAGTTTTTTACGTCCAGAGAATTTAAAACAGGCTCGTCATCAATGCAGTTGTGGTGATATTTCTTGTGCTGATTTAACGCAAGTTGAAGATGCAGAAATTGCTAAATTGGTTGAACATCAAAAAAATGTTGGATTACATGCAGTGACCGATGGTGAATTTCGTCGTACTTTTTGGCATTTAGATTTCTTAGCGGCATTAGATGGCGTGAAAGAAGTGGATGCTGAAAAATTTTCAGTGCAATTTAAGCACGATAATGTCCGTCCGAAAACGTTAAAAATTGTGGATAAGATCGGTTTTTCAGAGAGCCATCCTTTCGTAGAGCATTACCGCTCATTGCAAAAAATGGCAGGGGAGACTGAAGTTAAATTAACCATTCCTTCTCCGTCTATGCTTCATTTAATTTGTACAGTACGAGCCACAGATTATCAGCCAATTGAACGTTATAAAGATAACAATCAGTTGTTATTAGATGATATTGCTGATGCTTATATTGATGCGATGAATATCTTCTATAAATTAGGCTGCCGTAACTTACAGTTGGATGATACCAGTTGGGGCGAGTTCTGTGCGGAAGATAAACGTAAAACCTATACTGAACGCGGTTTAGATTTAGATCAGATTGCTAAAGATTATGTGTATATGTTAAACAAAATCGTAGCTGCGAAACCAGCTGATTTAGCGATTACAATGCATATTTGTCGTGGTAACTTCCGTTCAACGTGGTTCTCGGCAGGTGGTTATGAGCCTATCGCAGAAACCTTATTTGGTCATTGTAATGTAGATGGTTTCTTCTTGGAGTATGACAGTGATCGTGCAGGCGATTTCAAACCTTTACGCTTTATTAAGAATCAACAAGTGGTGTTAGGATTAGTAACCTCAAAATCGGGTGAGTTAGAAAACCGTGATGAAATTATTGCTCGTATTAAAGAAGCAGCACAATATGTGGATATCAATCAACTTTGCTTAAGTCCACAATGTGGTTTTGCTTCAACAGAAGAAGGGAATATTCTGACAGAAGAACAACAATGGAAAAAACTCGAATTTATCCGTAGTATCGCGGAAGAAGTTTGGGGTAAATAATTTCAATTGGAATGTAAAAGGGATAACGGTGAAAGCGGTTATCTCTTTTTTATGAAAGTGCGGTTAAAAATGACCGCACTTTTAAATAATAAAAAAGGAAGCCGATAGACTTCCTTTTATGTTATTTTAATTTAATTATTTTTGACGCATTGCAGGGAAGAGGATCACATCACGGATAGATGGTGCGTTAGCGAAAAGCATTGCTAAGCGGTCGATACCTAAACCTTCACCTGCTGTTGGTGGTAAACCGTGTTCAAGTGCAACAACGAAGTCATCGTCTTTAAACATCGCTTCATCATCACCCGCTTCTTTCGCTGCAACTTGTGCATCAAAACGTTCATTTTGGTCTTCAGCATCGTTTAACTCTGAGAAGCCATTACCAATTTCACGACCACCAATGAACAATTCAAAACGGTCTGTTACTTCTGGGTTTTCATCGTTACGACGTGCAAGCGGAGAAATCTCTGCAGGGTGTGCCATTAAGAAGGTTGGTTGAATTAAGTGATGTTCAGCTACTTCTTCAAAGATCGCATTCACGATAGAGCCTAAACCCCAAGATTTTTGTACTTCGATACCTAAGCGTTCAGCGGTTGCTTTTGCACGATCGAAATCATAAAGATCTTCTTTTACGATACCTTTATCAGCACCATATTTAATGGTTGCATCATGTAATGTAATAC
The DNA here is from genome assembly GCA_018381885.1 of Parahaemophilus parainfluenzae. Taxonomy (GTDB): domain Bacteria; phylum Pseudomonadota; class Gammaproteobacteria; order Enterobacterales; family Pasteurellaceae; genus Haemophilus_D; species Haemophilus_D parainfluenzae_AH. The sequence goes on from JAGZRA010000002.1 coordinate 38,009, forward strand.
GTTCAAATGGTTTGCCGAAGTCAAATTCTAAATCACCGTATTTCACAATGGTGGTACCAAGAATATCAATCGCTAATTTACGCAATAATTCTTCGGTATTATCCATTAAATCATGATAATCCGCATAAGCTTGGTAGTATTCAAGCATGGTGAATTCAGGGTTATGACGAACAGAAACTCCTTCATTACGGAAGTTACGGTTTAATTCAAATACACGTTCAAAACCACCAACCACTAAACGTTTTAAGTAAAGTTCTGGCGCAATACGAAGGTACATATCAACGTCTAATGCATTGTGGTGAGTGATAAATGGACGAGCAGATGCACCACCTGGAATCACTTGTAGCATTGGAGTTTCAACTTCCATGAAACCTTTAGAAATAAAGAATTCACGAATACCCGCCACCACTTTTGAACGAATCACAAAAGTACGACGAGATTCTTCGTTAGAAATTAAATCTAAGTAACGTTGACGATAACGGGCTTCCATGTCTGTTAAACCATGGAATTTGTTTGGTAACGGACGAAGTGCTTTGGTTAAAAGTTGAACTTCAGTGGTTTTGATGGTTAATTCATTGGTTTTGGTTTTGAAAAGTGTGCCTTTCACCCCAATGATATCGCCTAAATCCCAGTTACCGACATCTTCAGAATAAACGCCTTCAGGAAGGTTATCACGAGCAACATATAATTGGATTTTGCCACTCATATCTTGCAAGGTAATAAAGGTGGCTTTACCCATTGCACGACGAGTCATAATACGACCTGCAACGGCAACTTCAATGGCTTTTTCTTTTAATATTTCACCATCTTCGGCTTCGTACTTATCATGTAAATCTTGAGCAAGGGCGTCACGACGGAATTGATTCGGGAACGCATTACCTTTTTTACGTAATGCGGCTAATTTTTCACGGCGAACGAGCATTTCGCCATTGAGATCTAATTCTTTCACTTCTTGTTCTGACATATCCTTTACCTCGCTAGTTTGTAATTAGAATGTGATTTATTGAAAATAAACAGGTTTCTTCTATTCTACCCATAGCATGGTTTTTTGTTAAGCCTTTTTTAATGAAGTCATCTGTTTTATGGGAAAAGTGTTGGCGATAAATGCAGGAAAGCGAAATTGTGCTAATTTTTTAATCAAAACGTTTATCACCATGTATTTAGATTCATGCAAACAAAAAGAGCGGTCAATTTTTCAAAGGTTTTAAACTCAGAAAATACTGACCGCTCTTTACGTAGGATGATTAATTAAAGATCGAAATCACCGAAATCATTGGTATCGACTTTAGAGTCAATTTGACCAACAAGGTAAGAACTCACTTCCACTTCTTGTGGAGCCACTTGTACGTTATCAGACACAAGCCATGCGTTAATCCATGGAATTGGGTTAGAACGTGCACCAAATGGCAATGGAAGACCAACGGCTTGCATACGGATATTAGTGATATATTCTACGTATTGGACCAAAATATCTTTGTTCAAACCAATCATTGACCCATCTTTGAACAAGTAATCTGCCCATTCTTTTTCTTGTTCCGCTGCGGCTAAGAATAGATCATAGGCTTCTTGTTTACATTCTTCCGCAATTTCTGCCATTTCAGGATCGTCTTGACCAGCAGCCATAATGTTTAAAATGTGTTGCGTACCGGTTAAGTGTAAGGCTTCATCACGTGCGATAAATTTAATGATTTTCGCATTCCCTTCCATCAATTGACGCTCTGCAAAGGCAAAGGAACAAGCGAAAGATACGTAGAAACGAATTGCTTCAAGTGCGTTCACACTCATCAAGCAAAGGTAAAGTTGTTTTTTCAGGTTACGTAATGTCACCACACATTCTTTACCATCTACCGTGTAAGTACCTTCACCATATAGGCTGTAAAGTTGGCTATCACGGATTAAATCATCGTAATAAGAAGAAATGTCACGTGCACGTTTGATAATTTCTTCATTGGTAACGATGTCATCAAACACGATAGATGGATCGTTCACAATGTTACGAATAATATGTGTGTAAGAACGAGAGTGGATGGTTTCAGAGAAGGTCCAAGTCTCGATCCAGGTTTCTAATTCAGGAATGGATACTAACGGTAATAATGCAACGTTAGGGCTACGGCCTTGAATAGAATCTAATAAGGTTTGATATTTTAAGTTACTGATGAAAATGTGTTTTTCATGTTCAGGTAACGCGGCATAGTCGATACGGTCTTGCGACACATCCACTTCTTCCGGACGCCAGAAGAAAGAAAGTTGTTTTTCAATGAGCTTTTCAAATGTCTCATATTTTTGTTGATCGTAACGCGCAACGTTAACATTTTGACCAAAGAACATTGGCTCTTTTAATTGGTCGTTTTTAGTTTGTGAGAAAGTAGTATATGCCATGTTATATCCTTACTTATAGCGGGCTTTTACCCACTTAATGATTGATTGCCTAAAATATCAAAAGGCGGACTTGTAAACAAGCCCACCTAAATGATTAAATCTTACAAGCACCGCCTGCACAGCCATCATCTAAATCTTCTTGGCTGTCTTCAGCACCATCACGGGTGTTTTGATAGTAAAGGGTTTTTAAACCGTATTTGTAAGCAGTTAAAAGATCTTTTAACAACACTTTCATCGGTACTTTACCGTCTTCAAAACGTTTTGGATCGTAGTTGGTATTTGCAGAGATCGCTTGATCCACGAATTTTTGCATAATACCCACTAAGTGTAAGTAACCATCATTGCTTGGAATATCCCAAAGCAACTCGTAGTTATCGCTTAAGTTTTCATAATCCGGTACCACTTGTCTTAAGATACCATCTTTTGACGCTTTAATACTTACATGACCACGTGGTGGTTCGATACCATTTGTTGCGTTAGATATCTGTGAAGAGGTTTCTGACGGCATTAATGCGGTTAAGGTTGAGTTACGTAAACCGAATTCTTTGATTTCTTGACGTAATGTTTCCCAATCATAATGCAATGGTTCTTGCGTTAAGCTATCAATATCTTTCTTATAGGTATCGATTGGTAAAATACCTTTCGCGTAATTGGTTTCATTGAAGTATTCACATGCACCTAATTCTTTCGCTAAGTTCATGGAAGCTTTCAATAGATAGTATTGAATCGCTTCAAATGTGCTGTGAGTTAAATCGTTCGCTGAGCCATCAGAATAACGCACGCCATTTTTCGCTAAATAATACGCATAGTTAATCACACCGATACCAAGTGAACGACGACCTAATGAAGAGCGTTTAGCCGCTGGAACAGGGTAGTCTTGGTAATCAAGTAAGGCATCTAATGCACGTACTGCAAGATCCGCTAAGTTATCTAACTCGTCTAAATCATCTAATTTACCCAAGTTGAACGCTGAAAGTGTACAAAGGGCAATCTCACCATTTTCATCATGGAAATGTTGTAATGGTTTAGTTGGCAATGCAATTTCTAAACATAAGTTAGATTGACGCACTGGTGCAACAAGCGGATCAAACGGTGAGTGAGTATTACAGTGATCCACGTTTTGGATATAAATACGACCGGTTGATGCACGTTCTTGCATTAATAAAGAGAATAACTCAACGGCTTTGACAGAACGTTTGCGGATATTTGGATCCTGTTCGTATTTCACGTAAAGTTCTTCAAATTTATCTTGATCAGCAAAGAAAGCTTCATAAAGTCCAGGTACATCTGAAGGGCTAAATAAAGTAATGTCTGCGCCTTTAATTAAGCGTTGATACATTAATTTGTTTAACTGTACGCCGTAGTCCATGTGACGAACACGGTTATCTTCCACACCACGGTTATTTTTCAAGACTAATAAGCTTTCAACTTCTAAGTGCCAAATCGGGTAGTAAACTGTCGCCGCACCACCACGTACGCCACCTTGAGAACAAGATTTGACGGCACTTTGGAAGTGTTTATAGAATGGAATACAGCCCGTATGGAAGGCTTCGCCACCACGAATTGGGCTACCTAATGCACGAATCGCACCTGCATTTACCCCGATACCAGCACGTTGTGAAACGTATTTCACGATTGCTGCAGAGGTGGCATTGATAGAGTCTAAGCTGTCACCACATTCAATCAATACACAAGAGCTGAATTGACGAGTAGGTGTACGAACCCCCGCCATGATAGGCGTAGGTAAAGAAATCTTAAAGGTTGAGGTCGCATCATAGAAACGACGAATATAATCCAAACGGGTTTCTTGTGGATATTTTGAGAATAAGCTCGCTGCAACTAATAAATAAAGGAATTGCGCAGATTCATAGATTTCACCGGTTACACGGTTTTGAACTAAGTATTTCCCTTCTAATTGTTTTACTGCAGCATAAGAAAAGGTCATATCACGCCAGTGATCAATAAACCCATCCATTTCATCCCATTCTTCACGAGTATAGTCGGCTAAAAGTGCAGGATCGTATTTGCCCATGCGCACTAATTTTTTCACATGATCGTATAAACGAGGCGGATCAAAATGGCCATACGCTTTTTTGCGTAAATGGAAAACCGCAAGACGTGCCGCAAGATATTGATAATCAGGGGTATCTTTGCTGATTAGATCTGCTGCTGCTTTAATAATGGTCTCATGAATATCGGAGGTACGAATACCTTCATAGAATTGAATATGAGAACGCAATTCAACTTGAGAAACAGACACGTTTTCCAAGCCTTCAGCCGCCCAAGTAATCACACGGTGAATTTTGTCTAAATTGATTTGTTCAAGCGTACCATCGCGCTTTGTAACCATTAATCCTTTGTTCATGGAAGATAAAACCTGCTAGAGAGATGACTTTAAAAAAACACAATATATAGTGTTATGAAAAATAACGGTACACAAGATAGAGTGTTTTAAAATTGAATTCAAGCGGTAAATTTTTTACTTACATTATTGACAAAAGATAAGTCATTTAAAATAAATAACTTTTTTTCGAAGTGATGTTTTTTTAAGCAGGATCTTTTTTGTAAATCTTTGTAAAGAAAAAAGTGCGGTCAAAAACAAGATGATTTTTGACCGCACTTTAAGAGTTAAAAAATTAATTAATTCAAATATTTAAATACTTTGACAACTTTTTGAACACCAGTAACTTTACTTGCAATTTCTGCAGCTGAATCAGCTTGTGATTGAGTGAGGTTTCCGAGTAAGAATACTTCACCATTTTCGGTAATCACTTTCACATCTGTTGCTTTTACATTATCGCCTACGAAAAGTTTAGATTTAATTTGTGTTGTAATCCAACTGTCTTTTGTAATTTGTCCAAAAGTAATTTTTGGCCCAACACGTAATTCATTGTATACGTCGTTTACACCTTCTACACCTTTTGCAAGACTAGTTGCGGTTTCTTTTACAGTTCCATTAGGAACTTGACCAATTAACAGCACGCGACCACTGTAAGAAACAGCATTAACACGACCTTCTGATTTAATTTGTGCATCTTTATCTAATGCGTGTCCAACTTTTAATTCTAGGGTTTCATCATCTATCTGAGTACCCATTGTTCGAGGATCTGTCGCGACTTTTGCGCCCGCAGCAGCGCCACCAGCAACCGCAGCAGCACAGCCTTGTAATATAATTGATGTGCCAAGTATGAAGGCTAATTTTTTAAATTGGGTTAGTTTCATATTAATAATCTCCTTATTTATTAAAATGAGTTGGGTCAACTAATTTGTCAATTAGTCTGAGAAACACTCTAGTTGGAAAATCCTTTAATGTCAAGCTCTTGGGAAAAGTGTGCTATCAACAAGCTCACAAAGTGCGTTAATCACGAATAAATGATTTTCTAAAATACGTGTTTCTTTAGTGGCAGGAATGGAGATTTCTAAATCTGTTTCAGCCAATACACCTTGAATAGCATCGTTATTTGAACCCGTTAAAGCAATCACCTGAATTTCTTTATTAACTGCATTGGAAATCGTATTTAGCACGGTTTTTTCTGTTCCTAAAGGGGCAAAGGCGAGCAATAAATCACCGGGTTTAGCGATAGCGTTAAATTGATGTTGATAAAGTAGATCGGTTGGTTGATCAAAAACCAGTGAAGAACCGACCGCACTTTCAAGACTAAGCAGTATAGAAGGTAGGCTAGGGCGCTCAAAATCGTAGCGATTAAGCAGATTTGATACTAAAAATTGTGCATTAGCGTAAGAGCGAGAGACCCCACAAGCAATGACTTTATTACCACTCAGTAAACATTGCATCACCATTTGTGCGGCAGTAGCAATATTTTCTGATAGTAGGCTAGAAGCAGAAATTTGAATCTGAATACTTTCGCTATAAATGTCTTTGACTTTTTGTAACATAATTAGAAACGATTAATCGAGGAAATTAGGAAACCATTGAATATCGCTGGTCGTTTTACCAAAGGCTATAAGATCAAAACGGCAATCTGCATCTTCAAGACTTAGATTGTGTTTAGCAAGCCATAAATTTGCGGCATTCAGCCATTTTTGTTGCTTTTGCCAATCCACACTTTCAACAGCGGATCCAAATGCTGAGTTGGATCGTTGACGCACTTCAACAAAAACGATCGTTTGACCGTCTTGCATAATAAGATCCAATTCACCGCATTTGAAATATTGATTCGCCGCGATGAATTTGAGGCCTTTGGCTTCTAAGAAAAGGCGGGCTTGATGTTCAAAGCCCGCCCCTTGTTGACGTTTTAATGAAAACATGGATTAGTTTGCAACCGGCACCACGTTACTATCTTGTACTTGGTACCAAGTCATATCACGATCCACATTACAGTTTGGACCTGCGCTAAGCTGACCGGTTAAACCACTTAAGGTGTAACCCGGTACTTGGCGTAATTCATTAAAGTGATTGATGAGCAACCATGCATCAGAACCCATTGCATATAAACGCATTAATTGGAATTCACCACCGGTTGAGCCGGCCACTTTTTGATATTGTGAAGAATCGCTTTGTTTAAAGAATGGAATATCACTAAATTGAACGCCATTCATTTTCGCATAGTATTCCGGTGTATTGCTTGCTGCGTTAGAACGAGAGCTTGCATAAATACGGACATTCGGATTGCTGGTATCTAAATAACCTTTAATTTCCGCTAATTCATCTGGCGATGACACAACATAAAGTCCAGCTGTATCTTGTGGAGCACCTTGGAAGAAGTAGGTAATATCAGCTGGTAAGTTATAGTAGCGAATATTCGCATCTGTACCCGCTAAACGTTGCCAACGTACGTTGAACGCATTCCCCACACGTTGTCCTAAATCATTTTGTGGCATGGCAACGATTGGGTTACGAATACCATCTTTCCACATTTTGTTTGCTGCAGATTCCGCTTCATCTTCTGGTGATAAACCGTAATAGCACACTTGGTTAATCGCACGTGCATTTGGTGTTGCATTTAAGGCTAACACATCCATACCTTGCACTTCTGCAGGGTTTGAAATAATGGCATCTACGTTTTGTTTGAGCAATGGTCCTACTAACGCTTTAATACCTGAAGCTTTTGCCTGTGCAATAATCTCATTAATTGGAGTCGTAGAGGAGTCAAACACTTGCACTGGAATAGTTGAATCGCCTTTTGCTTCATTAAAACCCGATTGAATGGTTGAGCCTAAAATTTGGCCATCACCACTTAAAGGTAACACTAAACCAATTTGTGCCACATTAGTTTGTTGGAAATTCAACATACTTTGTAATTCTTTCGGGAATAAGATTGCAGCTGCATGATTTGGATAAGCCGATTTCCAGCTTTGTAACGCTTGGCTTAATTGCACTGGCTGACGAATGTTATCGTTATATGCTTTGATTAATGTGAGCCAGCCACCTAATGCAACACTGCCTTCATCTGATGCATTATTAATGACACCTGTATTGGCTGAACGCAATAAAGCCCAAGTTTTATCTACATTATCTTGACGGCGTTGTACATCCGTTAAGTTTTCATCCATTTTGATGCGTGCTTTCACCGCTTCAATCACGTCTTTACGATTTTCTGCAGTTTGAGCAAAAGTTTCGTAATAACGAGATTTTTGTGATGGACTTAATTTCGTGAGATCAAGCGCACGTAACTTAGTTTCAGCCATCTCATTAGCGCCTTTCGCCGCAGCGATACGTGCTTCGACTAAAGTACGGTCTAATTGTTGCGCTTCGTTTAAGTCAACCAATTCATTTAATAACTCTTCGGCTTGTGGCACTTTATTTTCAGTAATTAATACACGTGCGGCTAAGAGTTTGTAAGTTTGTTGATCTTCTTTATCTTGTGCTTGTCCTAATTTGTTCATATAAAATTCAGAACTTGCATTGGCATCACGTTGTAATGTTTGGGTAAAGCTGCTGCCAAATAAGTTAGAACAACCCGCTAATGCAATAGACAATAAAATCGGCATTAAACGTTTTTTAAAACGACCGCCTTGTAATAGAATAGACATATTCGCTCCATAATGAATAAATCAATGATGGTCGATCTTACTTATCTCACAATGTAAAAGCAAACAAAAATGAATGATTTAACCGGAATTTTATATATTGTCGCCACGCCAATCGGGAATTTACAAGATATTACACAACGTGCTTTAGAGACCTTTTCACAAGTGGATTTAATTGCTGCAGAAGACACTCGCCACAGTGGTTTATTGCTCAGTCATTATGGTATCAAAAAGCCTTTTTTCGCCTTGCATGATCACAATGAACAAGAAAAAGCTCATGTGTTGGTCGAAAAGCTAAAACAAGGCACCAATATTGCATTAATTTCAGATGCGGGAACCCCCTTAATTAGCGATCCGGGTTTTCATTTAGTGCGTCAATGTCGTGAAGCTGGCATTAAAGTGGTGCCATTACCGGGCGCTTGTGCCGCGATTACTGCATTATGTGCATCGGGAATTGCATCAGACCGTTTTGGCTTTGAAGGTTTTTTACCTGCGAAAACCAAAGCGCGTAAAGATAAGTTAGAAAACGTTGCAGAAGAAGACCGCACTTTAATCTTCTATGAATCAACTCACCGCATTTTAGATACCCTTGCCGATATGCAAGATGTATTAGGCGGCGAACGCTATGTTGTACTTGCCCGTGAAATTACGAAAACCTGGGAAACCATTGCAGGGGATAAATTAAGTGATCTTCGTCAATGGTTAAGTGAAGATCCTAATCGCACGAAAGGTGAGATGGTGTTAATCGTGGAAGGCAAACCCAAATCAGAAGATACCGAAGAATTTTCACCGCAAGTAATTAAAGCGCTCACTTTGATTGCCAAAGAATTACCTTTAAAAAAAGCCGCAGCGATTGTGGCAGAACTTTATGGTTATAAGAAAAATGCCTTATACCAATTTGGATTGGATAATTTAGATTAGTCAAAAAACTATCTCCCCCTTTAGCAAATTGGGGCTAGGGGAGATTTGGCAGAATTAATTTTTATAAATTTCGGAGAACAAATGTTAAAACAGGTTTCAGATACCTTACTTGCACCAAGCAATTTATCGCATCAATCATTGCTTAATATTTTTGATGTGATGTCGCATCGTCATATTGATTATGCGGATCTTTATTTTCAATTAAGCCAAGATGAAAGCTGGGTATTAGAAGACAGTATTATTAAAGAAGGTGGCTTTCATATTGATCGCGGTGTGGGTGTACGCGCCGTTTCTGGAGAGAAAACAGGCTTTGCGTATTCCGATCAAATTAACTTAGCGTCATTACAACAATGTGCAGAGGCCGTAAAAGGTATTGCACAAATTAAAGAAGGCAATTTAATTTCGCCTCAAGCATTTAATGCGGTGAATGCTGTTCAGCGTTATGCAGCAATTAATCCGTTAGAAAGTTTAAGTAAAGAGAAAAAGATCGAGTTATTACATCTCGTGGATCGTACTGCACGATCTGAAGATCCTCGTGTTACACATGTTTCTGCAGCATTAAGTTCGATTTATGAGGAAGTGTTAGTAGTCGCAACAGATGGCACTCTTGCTGCAGATATTCGTCCACTTGTGCGTTTATCCATTTCTGTTCTCGTGGAAGAAGATGGCAAACGTGAGCGTGGTAGTTGCGGTTCAGGTGGACGCTTTGGCTTAGATTGGTTCTTTGAAGTGGTAAATGGGGACATTCGTGCCGTTAATTTTGCAAAAGAAGCGGTTCGTCAAGCCCTTGTAAATTTAAGTGCGGTTGCAGCGCCAGCAGGATTAATGCCTGTAGTTTTGGGGGCTGGTTGGCCTGGCGTGTTGCTTCATGAAGCAGTGGGACACGGTTTAGAAGGGGATTTCAACCGCAAAGAAAGCTCTTTATTTACAGGAAAAATTGGTGAGTTAGTGACGTCACCATTATGTACAATTGTGGATGATGGCACATTACAAAATCGCCGTGGTTCTTTAACCATTGATGATGAAGGCGTGCCAAGTCAGTGCAACGTTTTAATCAAAGACGGGATTTTGCAAGGCTATATGCAAGATAAACTCAACGCTCGATTAATGGGTGTGAAACCAACAGGAAATGGTCGTCGTGAATCTTATGCACATTTGCCAATGCCACGAATGACGAATACCTATATGTTGGCAGGTCAAAGCAAATTTGAAGATTTAGTAGCCTCTGTGGATCGCGGTATTTATGCACCGCACTTTGGTGGTGGGCAAGTGGATATTACCTCAGGTAAATTTGTGTTCTCGACATCTGAAGCTTATCTTATTGAAAAAGGCAAAATTACCAAACCGGTTAAAGGGGCTACGTTAATTGGCAGCGGTATCGATGTGATGCAAAAAGTTTCGATGGTCGCAGATGAAACAGACTTAGATCTGGGTATCGGTGTTTGTGGCAAAGATGGGCAAAGTGTGCCGGTCGGCGTTGGTCAGCCAGCCTTGAAAATAGATGAAATCACCGTTGGTGGAACCAATTAAATATAAGCCCGATAATCATATCGGGCTTTTTATTTCCTTCGTATATAAGTGCGGTCCGTTTTTCATCTATTTTTGATTAGTCAGTTTCTGATGAATAATCATTGCGTTAGGCTAAAAGTTAAACACACCACGCGTTTATCTCGATTCTTTTATGATCCCTATCACAATATCTTGTAAAACCAGTTAAAAAAATTCCCCAAATAACCACAATAAGTGATACATTTATCGTTGTATGACTTTTTGTCATTTAAGAGACAGGGACAGGCGTGAGTTTGTCTGAAATTTCATCAACCAGAGGGAAACATTTATGTTAATTGGTGTACCTAGAGAACTGCTTGATAGCGAAAATCGTGTGGCGGCGACGCCAAAAACGGTTCAGCAGATCTTAAAACTGGGCTTTGACGTCATCGTAGAACATGATGCGGGATTCAAAGCAAGTTTTGAAGACCAAGCATTTATCGACGCCGGCGCAAAAATTGGCTCAAGTTCAGAAGTGTGGCATTCGGATGTGATTTTTAAAGTGAATCCACCAACGGATGCAGAAATTGATCAAATGAAGGAAGGTGCAACACTTGTGAGCTTCATTTGGCGCGCACAAAATCCGGATTTAATGAAAAAACTCACGTCGAAAAAAATTAATGTATTAGCGATGGATTCTGTGCCACGTATTTCCCGTGCACAAGCGCTTGACGCATTAAGCTCTATGGCGAATATTTCTGGTTATCGTGCGGTGATTGAAGCAGCTCATGAATTTGGTAGTTTCTTCACTGGACAAATTACCGCCGCAGGTAAAGTGCCACCGGCAAAAGTGTTAGTTATTGGTGCGGGTGTTGCAGGTCTTGCGGCGATTGGTGCAGCGAATAGCCTTGGTGCGATTGTACGTGCTTTTGACTCTCGTCCTGAAGTAAAAGAACAAGTACAAAGTATGGGCGCGTCTTTCTTAGAAATTGATTTCAAAGAGGAAGGCGGTAGTGGCGATGGTTACGCGAAAGTGATGTCAGAAGAATTTAACCGTCGTGCGATGGAGCTTTATGCGGAACAAGCGAAAGAAGTGGATATCATTATTACCACTGCAGCGATTCCAGGTAAACCAGCCCCTCGCTTGATCACGAAAGAAATGGTTGATTCCATGAAACCAGGTTCTGTGGTGGTGGATCTAGCGGCTGCAACAGGCGGTAACTGTGCTTACACTGAAGCAGGAAAAGTAGTAATCACTGAAAACCAAGTAAAAATCATTGGTTACACCGATTTCCCAAGTCGTTTACCAACACAATCTTCCCAACTTTACGGTACAAACTTAGTTAATTTATTAAAACTACTTTGTAAAGAAAAAGACGGCAATATCAATATTGATTTTGAAGATGTGGTATTACGCGGTGTGACAGTGGTACGTGATGGGGAAGAAATTCCACCAGCGCAAATCCAAGTGTCAGCACAACCAAAACAAGAAGCGAAAGCGGCACAAAGTGCAGTTAAAAAAGAGGAAGAAAAACCAGCTGATCCTCGCATCAAATACGGTGTGATGGCGGGGGTAGGGGTGTTATTCCTCTGGCTTGCATCTGTGGCGCCAGCGGCATTCCTTTCTCACTTCACCGTATTCGTATTGGCTTGTGTAGTTGGTTACTACGTGGTTTGGAACGTCAGCCACGCTTTACACACCCCACTTATGGCGGTAACCAATGCGATTTCAGGTATCATCATTGTGGGTGCATTACTGCAAATTAGACAACCAACAGGCAACTTCTTTATTGATGCATTAGCCTTTGTGGCAATCTTGGTGGCAAGCATCAACATCTTTGGTGGTTTCCGTGTAACTCAACGTATGTTGGCGATGTTTAGAAAAGGTTAAGGAGAAGACGATGTCTGAAGGTTTAGTACAAGCAGCCTATATTATCGCTGCATTACTTTTCATTATGAGCTTAGCCGGTCTTTCTAAACATGAAACGGCAAAAGCCGGTTGTTGGTATGGCATTGTCGGTATGACAATTGCCCTTGTTGCAACCATTTTCGGCCCGCAATCTGAAGGTACATTATGGATCATTATTGCGATGATCATCGGTGGCGTGATTGGTGTTCAACGTGCATTAAAAGTTGAAATGACTGAAATGCCTGAACTCGTTGCGATCCTTCACAGTTTTGTAGGTTTAGCAGCAGTGCTCGTAGGCTTTAACAGTTACGGCTTAACACACGAAACTGATCCTGTGTTAATGAATATCCATAACGTTGAAGTATTCTTAGGGATCTTCATCGGTGCGGTAACATTCACGGGTTCTATCGTAGCATTCGGTAAATTAAGCGGCAAAATCAATTCAAAAGCATTAATGTTGCCACATCGCCATAAATTAAATTTAGCGGCGTTAGTAGTTTCGGCTTTATTGATGGTCGCTTTCTTAAACAACCCAGATAATATCTTCCCAGTGTTACTCATGACCGCGATTGCTCTTGCATTCGGCTGGCACTTAGTGGCATCTATCGGTGGTGCAGATATGCCGGTTGTGGTTTCAATGCTTAACTCTTATTCTGGTTGGGCAGCGGCTGCAGCGGGTTTCATGTTAAGCAATGACTTGCTTATCGTCACTGGTGCATTAGTGGGTTCTTCTGGTGCGATTCTTTCTTATATTATGTGTAAAGCGATGAACCGCTCATTTATCAGCGTTATCGCAGGTGGTTTTGGTAATGATGTTCAAGTGTCTTCAGATGAAGAGCAAGGTGAACACCGTGAAACAACTGCAGAAGAAGTGGCTGAATTACTCAAAAATGCAAGCTCTGTGATTATCACACCAGGATATGGTATGGCAGTAGCACAAGCACAATATCCAGTCGCAGAAATTACGGCGAAATTGCGTGAGCGTGGTATTAATGTGCGTTTTGGTATTCACCCTGTTGCAGGTCGTTTACCGGGTCATATGAACGTGCTTTTAGCGGAAGCAAAAGTGCCTTATGACATCGTGCTTGAAATGGATGAAATCAATGATGATTTCGCGGATACCGATGTGGTATTGGTTATCGGTGCAAACGACACCGTAAACCCAGCTGCAATGGAAGATCCAAACAGCCCAATCGCAGGTATGCCAGTGTTAGAAGTATGGAAAGCACAAAACGTTATCGTATTCAAACGCTCGATGGCGGTAGGTTACGCAGGCGTTCAAAACCCATTATTCTTCAAAGAAAACACTCAAATGCTCTTTGGTGACGCAAAAGAACGTGTTGATGACATTCTTACTGCATTAAACAAATAAGCAAAAAACTGAAATAAAACTGACCGCACTTTGAGAGATTAAAGTGCGGTTTTTAGTGTTATGACAGAGTATAAAAATCTTAATAATAGTGTAAGAAATGATATGAGTATTAAACATGATGTTTTAATTGAATTATTAGATGTTTTTTCTAATTCTAGAATTCAGATTGATAGAATTTTATTTGAATATGAGGAAGAGATTCAAAAATTCATAATTGAAGTAAGAAATACCCAAGATAGTAGCCCCATTTATAGCTTATTCAAGATTCAAAATGATTTATCGCTATTGGCATATAAATATAATTACCCATTAAGTAATTTTTTACATAACTTCATTTATGAGTTTGATAGACAAGATGATGAGAGTGTGACATACCTTGTGAATAAAATAGTTAATAATGAAGGCTTTTTAATAAATTGACTTATCACTTTAAAAGTAAAATCACTCAGCTTAAAAATTAATTATTCAGATGCGTTATATTTAACATAGCATACAAAAATTTTATAAAAAAAGAGCGGTCAAAATTGACCGCTCTTTTTACATTAACGTTGAATCAAATAGCGTAATTTGGTTCCATCTTGTTCTACGCTTAATAGTGTGTAACCGTGGTTTTTAGTATCAACAGGAATATTGTTGATAGATTGGGCACAGTCACTTAATAGCTCTAAAATTTCGCCTTTTTGCAATTGCGGCATGGTTTCGAGCATTACGATTGCCGGATACGGGCAAGGTTCACCTAGCGTATCTAACGTGTAATCTGGGGTGATGTCTTTTGGATCTTTATCTAATTTTTGAACAACGGTAAATGCCATAATAATGTCCTCTTTTTTGAATGAATTCGTTAATATTTAATTAGCAGCCACAAGCTTGTGGATTCGCTGCCGCAATTTTTGCTTTGGCTTTTTTCAAGAAGTGGTGTTCCCACCAAACTACGGCAATTAAGCAAAGAATAAGCAAGCCATAATTCACTAATAAACCGCCAACTGGGCCAAAGGATTTCAATAAGTTAAGTTTTTCGTAATCTAACGCAAGTACAGGGGCAAGATCGTCCCAGGCGTAGGCTAAATAGGTTGAACCAACAACATTACCCACACCCACCCACATAAAGTGAACTTGACCTTCCATTGAGCGATACATCCAACCGGTTTCACATCCGCCCGCTAATACAATACCGAAGCCAAATAATAAACCACCGATAATGGCATTTGGGCCTGCCCACATGATTTTGGCTGGTACGCCTAATTGAATGTAGCTGAATACGCCAAGCGTCCCCACGAGAATACCGAAGATGATGGCTTTTGCCATATAAGCACGACCGGTTACCCATAAATCACGGAAGGCAGAAGTAAAGCAGATTTGAGCACGTTCAATTAATAAGCCAAATGCTAAACCACAAAGCATTGCAAAACCGAGTTTGACGGAGTTTGTCATCACATAAAGTGAAGCAATTAGGTAAGCAAAAAAGATCACCATACCAATCCAGAAACGACGACTTGCTTGTTTAGGATCCGTTTCTTGTAATTTTGCTGCACCTTTTTTCAATTCTAATTTCACGCGGAATATCGGAAGTAAGGTCACTTTTACCCCAGCATAAGTACCTACGGCAGTCGCAATAGTAAAGAACCAAGCATGTACTGAAAATTGTGGGATACCCGTGAAGAGGGAGGCAAGGTTACAGCCCATCGCTAAACGTGCGCCGAAACCGGCCAATGCACCACCAATAAGAGCTTGAACAATACGACGTTTGTGTGGTTGATTACGCCATTTTACGTTGTTTGCCCAAAGTGCGGCAGAAATACATCCCGCGAACATACCTAAGATCATCACACCATCAATACGGGTGAAGATCGTGCCTTGCATGCCGATAATTTTATAATAGTTCCAGTCGGATACGTCGACGCCTAGCGCTTGCAAAGCATGTCCACCCCAACGGGTAAATTCCCCAGTAACCGCCCAATAAGTGCCAGTTACCCCAAAGTAATAAGCTGAAATGAGTCCAGCAGCAATAACTGCAGCGACAGGATTCCAGTATTTGATCAGATAATTTTGTTTGAATTGCTGCAAAATCTCTTTCATTAGTGAATAAATCCTTAAATTGAAATGATGATTTGCAAGTGAGGTATAAAATGAAGATATTTTGAAGTGTCTGCCATTTTCCTATACACAAAACTTGCGATATAAGACAAATGAATTGTCGAGCAAGATAATAGCATTTGTTTTTTGTTAATGCACGAGGGGAGGGATAATTATTTGTGGGTAATTTGAGAGAAGGACAGACTTGATGTCTGTCCAACTATTAGACGGGTAATTTCATTTCTCGGATACGCATGGCTAATCCATCGATTAACAACAAACGTCCACATAAATTTGAACCGATTTTTAACCGCACTTTGATGGCTTCTAAGGCTTGAATGGAGCCAACAATACCCACAATTGGTGCCAGTACGCCAGCTTCTACACAACTTAAAACATTTTGCCCAAAGAGCTGGCTAAGTTGGCGATAGGTTGGGGTATTGGGTTCGTAAGTAAAGACGGATACTTGCCCTTCTAAACGGATCGCTGCACCTGAAATTAGCGGGATCTTCGCTTTCTCACAACCACGATCGATCGCATTACGAATATCCACGTTATCGGTACAATCTAATATCACATCAAAGTGCGGTATGATTTCCGCGAGTTTTTCTTCGGAAAGTTGTGCATTGATGGTTTCAATTTCTACGTATGGATTAATCTGTTGTAACGCGATTTTTGCCGATTCCACTTTAGGCATATTTAATCGGCTATCAGTATGTAACACCTGACGTTGTAAATTGGAAAGCGATACGGTGTCGAAATCTAACAAGGTTAAATGACCCACGCCAGCAGCTGCAAGATATTGACTTGCCGCACAACCTAAACCGCCCAGACCGACAATTAACATGCGGCTGTCTTTGAGTTTTTCTTGTCCGTCAAAATCAACCGCTTTTAAGATGATTTGGCGGTTATAACGCAGTTCTTCTTCGTAGCTTAATTCAGCCATTATTGCCCCAATAGGTGATTAAACGGTTCAATGGTGACGATTTCACCCGCAGCGACATTGCCACGATCTTTTTCGAGGCGAATAAAACAGTTACTTTTCACAAAAGAGCTGAATAAATGCGAACCTTGGAAACCCACTGGGTGCACTTCAAGTTGACCATTTTCATTAATTTGATAGAAACCACGTTGGAAATCTAAACGGCCAGGCGCTTTTTTCAAATTAGTTTGGGCAATCGCTTGAAAGTGCGGTTGTTTTTTCGGGTGTTTTTTACCGCTTAATTTAGCGATAGCCGGTTGAACCAATTGATAGAATGTCACTAATGCAGAAACCGGATTGCCAGGTAAACCGCAGAACCAAGCATTTTCTAATTTACCGAAAGCAAATGGCTTGCCAGGTTTCATCGCAATTTTCCAGAAATTCACTTGGCCTACTTTTTCTAACACAGTTTTCGTGAAGTCAGCTTCACCTACCGAAACGCCACCGCTTGTGATAACCAGATCTGCTTGCGCTTGTGCTTTCACAAAAGCCGCTTCAAATTCTGCTTGGTTATCTGGCAGAATACCGAAGTCGAGCACGTCACAATTTAATTTTTCTAGCATTAATTTCACGGTGAAACGGTTGGTATCATAAATTTGTCCAGCTTGTAGCGGTTGACCGACAGGCACTAATTCGTCACCAGTTGAAAGCACGGCCACTTTTAAGCGAGGGTAAGCTTTGACTTCAGCAATACCTAATGAAGCAAGTAAAGGTAAAGATACGGCATTTAACTCATCGCCTTGATGTAATACCACATCACCTTTTTTCACATCTTCACCAATGCGGCGAATATTCTGATTAGCTTTAGGTAAGGCAGAAAAGGTAACAGAACCATCTTCATTGACGGTGACATCTTCTTGCATAACTACCGCATCGGCACCTTCAGGAATCATCGCACCCGTCATAATTCTGACCGCACTTTGTGCTACCCATTCCCCTTGAAATGGATTGCCTGCAAAGGATTTTCCCGCAACAGAAAGTGTCATAGATTGCTGTAAATCGGCTAAACGAACTGCATAGCCATCCATCGCGGAGTTATCAAAAGAAGGCACGTTAATTGGAGAAATCACATCTTCCGCACAGACACGATCCGCGGCTTCAGTTAAAGCTAGTGTTTCAGTTTTTGTCGGGAAGGGAAGTTGGTTGAGCATTTGCGCCAAGGCATCTTCAAGTGGCAACATAATCAATCCTTTGGGTTGAGCGAAATAAAAGTGGATATATTGTAGCCCGAAATACAATATGAAGGAAATTAATAAATTAGGGTGATTTTTCGCATTTTACGAATAATTCATCTTTTGCTAAAATAACGCATTATTTTTTTATAAATGGAAAGTGAATGAACGCTATTTCACCTGATGCGGAAAGTGTCCGCCGAGCCTTGGTAGCCAAAGGCATCGAAACACCAATGATTGATCCGACTCAATGTAAAGATGAGCGCCGTGTGGCGATTGCTTCGCATATGCGTGAAGTGATGAAATTGATTGGGTTAGATCTACGTGATGATAGCCTAGAAGAAACACCAAATCGCTTAGCCAAAATGTTTATTGATGAAATTTTCAGTGGAATGGATTATGCCAATTTCCCGAAAATGACAAAAATCAAAAACCAAATGAAAGTGAGCGAAATGGTGCAAGTGAATGACATCACCTTAACCAGTACTTGCGAACACCATTTTGTTACAATTGATGGCAATGTTGCCGTCGCCTATTATCCAAAAGATTGGGTAATTGGCTTGTCTAAAATCAATCGCATTGTGGCGTTTTTTGCGCAACGTCCACAAGTACAAGAGCGTTTAACCGAACAGCTTTTAACGGCATTTCAAACCATTTTAGAAACCGATGATGTGGCAGTTTATGTGAAAGCGACACATTTCTGTGTGAAAGCTCGCGGGGTAAAAGATACCCACAGTTATACTGTGACATCAGCCTATGGCGGAGTCTTTTTAGAAGATCGCGAAACTCGCAAAGAATTTTTATCTTCCATTCAGAAGTAATGAGCAGAAGCACCGAATACTCGGTGCTTTTTGTTTAAGATTTAGTTTCTAACACTTAATTTCTCAAATTCATCGAAGAATGTTGGGAACGTTTTAGCCGTACATTTTGGATCTAAAATCGTGACGGGAGTATCCGACAATGCAACTAAAGCAAAGCACATTGCCATACGGTGATCGTTATAGGTCTCAATTTCTGCATGTTTAAATTGAGAAAGGGCAAGCGGTTGAATGCGAATAAAATCTTCACCTTCTTCAACTTCCGCACCGACTTTTCGTAACTCGGCAGCCATTGCAGCAAGGCGATCAGTTTCTTTCACTCGCCAGTTATAAATATTGCGAATAACGGTTTCACCCTTTGCAAATAAGGCGGTTGTGGCAATTGTCATGGCTGCATCAGGAATGTGGTTCATATCCATATCAATGCCGTGGAGCTCAGCTTGTTCTGCTAGAATAAAATCTTCACCCCAAGTGATTTTCGCGCCCATTTTTTCGAGTACATCGGCAAATAGACGGTCGCCTTGAATGGAATGTTTGCCAATTCCTGTCACTTTTACATTGCCTTTAATCGCGGCGGCTGCGAGGAAATAAGAGGCAGATGAGGCATCACCCTCTACCATGTATTTACCTGGTGACAAATAGGACTGGTTACCTTTCACTTTAAACACTTGATAATGTTGATTTTCAACCGAAACACCAAAATCTTTCATCATCGCGAGGGTGATATCAATATAAGGTTTTGAAACTAAATCACCCACAATATGGATATCTAAATCGCCTTCAGCAAGAGGCGCAGCCATTAAAAGTGCGGTCAAAAATTGAGAAGAAATTGAACCGTCAATTTTAACCACGCCACCTTTAATCCCTTGATTCCGAATCGCAAGCGGTGGG
Organism: Parahaemophilus parainfluenzae; assembly: GCA_018381885.1. Classification (GTDB taxonomy): domain Bacteria; phylum Pseudomonadota; class Gammaproteobacteria; order Enterobacterales; family Pasteurellaceae; genus Haemophilus_D; species Haemophilus_D parainfluenzae_AH. The sequence goes on from JAGZRA010000002.1 coordinate 58,005, forward strand.
TAACCGTCATTTTCTAAATAACGAACATTGGCACCCGCTTGAAGAAGTCCATCCACCAAATGTTTGATTGGGCGTTCTTTCATACGTGGCTCACCGGTCAAAATGACTTCGCCTTCGGTGTTACCTTTTAAACAAAGCGCCGCCGTCAAAGGGCGCATGGCCGTACCAGCATTGCCAAGAAAAAGTGATAAGCCATTTTCAACCTGAAATGCGCCACCTAAGCCTTCAACTTCACAGCAAGTTTTGTCTTCAGACAGCTGGTAATTCACACCTAAAGCTTTAAGGGCGTTTAGCATATGACGAATGTCATCACTGTCTAATAGATTCGTGACCCTTGTCGTGCCTTTAGCTAATGCGGCTAATAATAATGCACGGTTTGATAAACTTTTCGAGCCAGGTAAGTTGATCTCACCTTCAATGCGAGAAATTGGCTCTAAAGTGATTGCTTTCATTACAAGACCACCGTTTTATTTTTATACACAAAAATACGATCATGTAAGGCAAGATCAAGCGCACGACTTAATACTGTTTTTTCCACATCTCGGCCCGCACGCATCATTGCATCGGCGGAGTAAGTGTGATCCACATTAATCACATTTTGCATAATGATTGGACCTTGATCTAATTCATTATTAATAAAGTGAGCCGTTGCACCAATAATTTTTACGCCCCGCTCATAAGCTTGCTGATAGGGTTTTGCACCAATAAATGCGGGTAAGAATGAATGGTGAATATTAATCACACGATTTGGATAACGCGCCACGAATTCTGGATTTAATACACGCATATATTTAGCTAAAACAATATAATCAGGTGCATATTCATCAATTTTTTCAGCAAGTAATTTATCGTGTTCGACACGCGTGAGCCCTTCATGACTGACACAATGGAATGGAATATCAAAGCGTTCAACTAATTCGCGTAAATTATCGTGATTACTAATTACAGCCGCAATTTCTACGTCTAACGCACCGTAATAATTTTTCATTAAAATATCACCTAAGCAGTGTGCTTCTTTGGTGACTAAAATCACGATACGTTTACGTTTTGCGCTAATTAGGCGGCAATTTGTCCCAGCAGGTAAACTATAATTTAAGTCAGCTAACAAGGTTTCTTCGTTAAAAATACCTTCCAATTCGGTACGCATGAAGAAATGTTTTGTTTCGAAATCAACGAACTCATTATTATGAAGGATATTTAATTGATGTTTGTAACAAATATTGGTGATTTTGGCGATTAAGCCTTTATCATCAGGACAATCGGTTAGTAATATTTTCTTTTCTAACATAATGAATATCTTGCAAGATAAATAAAAAAAGAGAACCCATAAAAATGGGTTCTACATTGTTAATGTGAAATTAGATTTCAAAAGAAGCTAAAGAGGCACCTTTATCTAAGGCTTTTTGAATCACACGAGGTGTACGGCCTTGACCTGTCCATGTTCTTTCTTGACCAGTTTCATCAGTATATTTGTATTTTGCTGGGCGAGGTTCACGTTTTTTACGAATTGAAGAAGGCGCAATACCAATAATGGCGGTTAATTCTTCCGCAGTGATGCCTTCTTGTTTAATTAATTCTTTATATTTTGCGATACGCGCACGACGCTCTTGTTCAGCTTGTTCAATTTCAGCTGCTTGAGCACGTTTTTCTTCAACAGCAGCTTGTAATTTTAAAAGTGAACTTTCAGCTTGTTCTAATGTTAAATCGCGTACAGCGGCGCGTAAACTACGAAGGTTAGTTAAACCTTTTGTTAATTCGTTCATGATGTCCTCTTTTTTATGTGTGTGAATGCTTAATTATTTTAAGGAAGACAATAATAACGAAAATAATATATTTGGTAAATATTAATTCGCCTAAATTAAAGAATTAATTGGTCTGATCTCATCATACTCCATATTATGGAGTGACGTCATTTTTAATAAAAGAATAGATTTCACTGAAAGTGCAAGATTTTATTGGTAATTTTATTCATTTTAATGTAATCTCTCACCATCCTATACAACAGTAGAGGTGCGGTCATTATAAGTATTTTCCTGGAGTGGATAGCGTTGAAGGGAAAGGAAAGGAATGATTGCCGAAATCGAATAGGCGTCATCTTATTCGGTTGGTCACGTCTTCGAAAGGAACGTGACTGTCATAGTTTTTGTGTATTAACTATGGAGCGCTACGGTTCGGTCTGGTCATAATTGTGTCTTTTCTTGCCGTTGTCTCCATTAAATTATTAGGTATAACTTAATGGAACTAGTCGATTATTCTTCATCTATTTATTCAATTATACCCGCATTACTTGCGATTATTTTAGCAATTGCAACTCGTCGGGTTTTGGTGTCCCTCAGTGCAGGGATTATTGTCGGTGCGTTAATGTTGGTTGATTTCAATCCATTGAATGCACTTATTTATTTAAAAGATAATGTTGTGGCATTAGTTTATAGTAGCGAAGAAGGCATGAATTCAAATATGAATATCGTGTTTTTCTTAGTTTTACTTGGCGTATTGACCGCACTTTTAACTGTGTCAGGCAGCAACCGTGCGTTTGCTGAATGGGCACAAAATAAAATTAAAGGTCGTCGCGGTGCGAAATTATTAGCGGCATCTCTAGTGTTTGTAACATTTATCGATGATTACTTCCACAGTCTTGCTGTAGGTGCGATTGCACGTCCAGTTACTGATCGTTTCAAAGTTTCTCGTGCAAAATTAGCGTATATTCTAGATTCTACTGCTGCACCAATGTGTGTCATGATGCCAGTATCAAGCTGGGGGGCATACATTATTACTCTCGTAGCAGGTTTATTGGCGACATATTCTATTACCTCTTATACACCAATGGGCGCATTCGTTGCTATGAGTTCAATGAACTACTATGCGATCTTCTCATTATTGATGGTATTCTTTGTGGCTTATTTCTCATTTGATATTGCGTCAATGGCACGTCATGAAAAATTAGCCATGGAGCGCGATTATAAAGAAGAAGTCATTGAAGGTGTGAAAGGTAAAGTTCGCAACTTAATTTTACCGATTTTAGTCTTAATTACCGTCACTGTTTTTATGATGATTCACACAGGTAGTGAGGCCTTAGCGGCAGATGGAAAACCATTTAGCCTCTTAGGTGCATTTGAAAATACGACAGTAGGTATTTCGCTTGTTGTTGGGGGTTCAAGTGCGGTTGCTATGTCAACATTATTGATTATTCTTGAGCGTCAAGTTTCTTTACAAGAATACGGAAAAGCGTGGATTGCCGGTATTAAATCTATGTTAGGTGCAATTGCAATCCTGTTCTTTGCGTGGACAATCAATAAAGTGGTGGGTGATGCACAAACCGGTAAATACTTATCTTCTTTAGTGAGTGGCAGCATTCCAGTTCAATTTTTACCAGTGATTTTATTTATTCTTGGTTCAGCAATGGCATTCTCAACAGGGACAAGCTGGGGGACATTTGGCATTATGTTACCAATTGCAGCGGCAATGGCGACTAACTCAGCACCAGAATTATTACTTCCTTGTTTGTCTGCAGTTATGGCAGGCGCGGTATGCGGCGACCACTGTTCACCGGTTTCGGATACAACGATTCTGTCGTCAACTGGGGCAAAATGTAACCACATGGATCACGTCACCACCTGGATTTGTGACAACAGCGGTTGTTTTAGTGGCTTTAGTGTTTATCGTGAAAAAACGTTAATCATAAACGTAAAAAAGAAAGGGCGTACTTATGTACGCCCTTTTTGTATTTACTGTGAAAATTAGAGTAATGGACTAAACAAGAAAAATAACCGCTCGATGATTCGATGATAGAAAGGACGATTGATCCATTCTTGCATATCGAGTGCGGAGGAATTCGCTAAATAATTCTCATGGAGTGTGGCTACTTCATTGGCAAAATTACGATCTTCTACGGCAACGGTGATTTCAAAGTTAAGCAGGAAACTGCGTAAATCCATATTTACCGTACCAACGAGTGCAAGCTTGTTATCGATTAACACACTTTTTGTATGGAGAAGTCCTGCTTCAAAATGATAAATTTTGACACCCGCTTCGAGTAAATCATCAAAGAATGTTCGACTCGCCCAACGAACCATCAAGGAATCATTGTTCTTAGGTAAAATGAGCGTGATATCAACACCTCGGAATGCGGCAATGCGTAATGCTTCAGCAATATTGTGACTTGGCACAAAGTAAGGTGAAGTGATCACAATACTTTCTCTTGCCGCATAAATGACTGTTGCAAGAGATTGAGCTATTAAATCATCTGGAAACGCCGGACCACTCGCAATAACTTGCACAGAATGGGTGTCGTTATCGTCAATTTCCACAAGTGGACAATTTGGCAATAAAAGAGGTAATTCTTCCATGGTTTCAATTTCCCAATCCCAAGCATGTAAGCTGTTTAAAATCGGTGAAACAGGACCGTTGATTCGCACCATCACGTCTATCCAATTGCCTACGTTGCTGTCTTGTTTGAAGAAATTTGGGTCCACCATATTCATACTGCCTGTATAGGCAATTTGATTATCAATGATGATGATTTTACGATGTTGACGTAAATCAATTCGGCTGAAGAACATCCGGAATAAATTTACATGTAGCGCTTCGGTAATTTCAATGCCTTTTTCTCGCATTTCTTTACAAACAGGGCTTTTCAAAAAAGCATTACTGCCAACGGAATCGAGTAAAAGACAAACTTTAACTCCACGTTGCACGGCTTCTTCTAAGGCTTGTTTCACTTCATTAATCATGCCATCATTGCTCCAAATATAGAACACCATATTAATGGAATGATGTGCTTGTTGAATATCACGAATGATACTTCGAATGACGCTTTCTGGCGTGTCGAGAATATGTAATTCATTACCTCGAATGTTCGGAATACCTAAGCGGTGGTGGACTAGTTTAAATAAAGCACGATAACGAGGATCCTGGGAATGTGTAACCAGATCTTTTTGTTCTGACAGTTGCTGAAGCCATTGGGTATATTTAGGTTTTAACAACTGAAAGGCTTTGGCTCGGCGCGTACCGAGTTTAATCTCACCAAAAATTAAATAAGCAATGACGCCAATCAGTGGCACAAGGTAGATAATCATCAGCCATGACAACGTAGCAGAAACCGCTTGTTTTTTGACGAGTAAACGCAAAGTGACAGAAATAACCGCCATCCAAATTAACACGGGAATAATATAAACCAGTATAATATGTTCAAAACTCATTAATTTTTGACCGCACTTATGAAATTAGACATTATTTATCAGACCGATGATTTTATCATTATTTATAAGCCTTGTGGGATAAGTGTGCATAAAGATCAAAGTGAAATTGGTTTAACCACTTTGCTTGCTTTGGCGTGCCACAAGTCTGGCTTGTGCATCGGTTAGATAAAGTGACATCTGGTTTACTCATCTTGGCATTGAATGCTGAAAGTGCGGCTGAATTTTTCCGACTTTTTTCTGAACATCATATCCAAAAGACTTATCTTGCACTCAGCAATCAAAAGCCAAAAAAGAAGCAAGGATTGATTGTCGGCGATATGCAAAAGGCTCGTAATGGGGCTTGGAAACTTTGCCAATCAAAAGAAAATCCCGCAATTACGCGTTTTGAAAGTGTAAGTTGTGAGCCTAATTTACGATTATTTATCTTAAAGCCACAAACCGGTAAAACCCATCAATTGCGTGTGGCGATGAAAAGCTTAGGTAGTCCGATTTTAGGCGATACGCTTTATGGTAAAAACACTGAAAATATTGACCGCACTTATTTGCATGCTGCAAGATTGCAATTTGAATTTAAAGGTCAGGCATTTGATGTGTTTATCCCTCCGAAAGAAGGGGAGTGGTGGCATCGTGAAGGCGTCATGCCTCAGATTCAAAAAATAGGCTCAGCAAATGCTGAGCCAAAGATATAAACGTGATTGATTATTTCGCTAATCCGATACCCGTATAGCCACGTTCACGCATGGTTGCTTCTTTTGATTTACGAATTAAGGTTTCAATTGTCATGCCTTGAACGAGAATTGAGAAGGCCACTACCGCATATGTCATACCTAAAATAAGATCGCGAACATCCATTTCTAATCCTTCAATATAAAATTGACCACTTGGAATAGAAAGTGCCATAGCGAGCGCTAATCCGCCTCGTAATGCGCCCCAAGTGAGCACTTTCATGGTGTAAGGGTTGTATTTACGGTAGCGTTTCATGACTTGGAATGGTAACCAAACACTTGCATAGCGACAGATTAAACACACTGGAATAGCAAGGAAAATTAAGATTAACCCTTGCCAAGACACATGAATCAATAAAATCGCTAAACCGATCAAAATAAAGAGTAAGGAGTTAAGGAAGTGATCAATCATTTCCCAAAAGTGATCCAAATAACGTTGGCTTTGTTGAGAAAATCCTGTGTATCTTGTCCAGTTACCAATTAAAATCCCCGCGACAACCATCGCTAATGCACCTGATACATGTAAGAGATTAGCAAGCATAAAGCCCGCAGTGGGTACGATTAAGGTCAAAAGAATTTCTAACGAACCATCATCGGTGGCAGAAATCAGATAATGGGCGAATAGACCTAAAACCAATCCAAATGCAATCCCGCCTAAAGCTTCTTTAAAAAATAAATGGAGAATGCCGCTTGCTGTCGGTTCATGACCGCCAAATGCGACAGCAAAAACCGTAGTGAAAATTACCAAGCCAATCCCATCATTAAAAAGTGATTCGCCTTCCACTTGCATAGATAAGCGTTTTGGTGCTTTTAAGTTTTTGATAATGGCAAGTACGGCAATCGGGTCATCAGGTGAGATGAGTGCACCAAATAAGATGCAGTAAATTAAATCAATATGCCAGCCGAAAAGTAAGGCAACACCATAAAGTAGAAAACCAATGAAAAAGGTGGAGGCAAGCGTAGAGAATAGAGCAAAAATGGTAATTTCCCATTTTTGATTGTTTAAGACTGGAAGCTTAATGCCCAAGGCGCCGGCAAAGAGCAAAAAGCCTAAAATCCCGTTCAATAAGAAATCTTTAAAATCAATGCGTTCGATGACGCGTGTTGCAATGTCATCCAAATTAAACCAGCCAAAATATCCCAATAACACTAGGAAAAGCGAGCCCGCCATGGAGGTGGCTGTGATGGCAATAGTATATTGGATATTATCGTTCAGTTTACGTGTGATAAAACTGATAAGAATGGCTATTGTGGTGAGAAAACACAAGTAAGTATAAATATTCATAAAATGATCCGAGTAAAGTAATAAAAGCGCCGTCAGTATAAGCAAGTTAGTTTTATTTATAAAGTGCGTTTTTAGGAAAAATTTTAATGAGAACGAAGGGTAAAATTCATTTGATTGCAACTGAAGCGTAATCACATTAATAGGCGTAACTTCTCCCATTACAGAGGAAAAGTGCGGTTAAGATTTCAATTATTTTGTATAATAGACCCAATTTTTCACATTAGGAACAAAAATGAAATTTATCTCTTTTAATATTAATGGTTTACGTGCCCGTCCTCATCAACTTGAAGCAATTATTGAAAAATACCAACCGGATGTGATTGGTTTACAAGAAATCAAAGTAGCAGATGAGGACTTTCCTTATACAATTACTGAAAATCTGGGTTATCACGTTTTTCATCACGGGCAAAAAGGCCACTATGGTGTAGCCTTATTAACTAAACAAGAACCAAAAGCGGTACGTCGTGGTTTTCCAACCGATAATGAAGATGCGCAAAAACGCATTATTATGGCAGATTTAGAAACCCCATTTGGTTTGTTAACGGTAATTAATGGCTATTTCCCACAAGGCGAAAGCCGTGCACATGAAACCAAGTTTCCGGCAAAAGAAAAATTTTATGCGGATCTTCAACGCTATTTAGAACAAGATCACGATAAAGCCAATCCGGTTTTAATTATGGGTGATATGAATATCAGCCCAAGCGATTTAGATATTGGTATCGGCGATGAAAACCGCAAACGTTGGTTGCGTACTGGTAAATGTTCATTCTTACCCGAAGAGCGTGAATGGTATCAACGCTTATACGATTATGGATTGGAAGATACGTTCCGTAAATTAAACCCAACAGTCAATGATAAATTCTCGTGGTTTGATTATCGCTCGAAAGGTTTTGATGATAACCGTGGATTACGTATCGATCATATTTTAGTGAATCATCAATTAGCAGAGCGTTGCGTGGACGTCGGCATTGCATTGGATATTCGTGCGATGGAAAAACCGTCCGATCACGCACCAATCTGGGCAGAGTTTAAGTAGGAAAGCAGCATGGATATGGCAAATTGGCAGAATTACCGTTCACAAGTGAATGGTATGCCTGCCGTGTTTACCGCAAATATTGAAGATTTAGATGTTTATCATGGTAAACATCTCAGTAAGGTTGTGCAATTTACCGTGCCTTATCAGGGAGATGAGGATGGTTTGCCGAATGAAGACGAATATGAAAAATTGATTAATCGTCTTTTTAAAATTCTTGCACAATTGACTGCACTTCCAAATGTATTCTTTGCAGGGCATTTTATTTGCAACCATCAGGCAAAAATGCATTTCTATTGTGAACACGATGCTTTGCTTAAAGAAACGCTTCAACAGCTTGATTTTGTCTCAGAAATCAATGTGCAGGATGATCCCAATTGGGATACCTATTTCGATTTCTTATTGGCTTCTCCATTAGAAATGAAATTAAATGCGACGGAAGAGATTTTGAGCATGCTGAATAGCAAAGGGCGTAATTTAAGTGATACTTATTTGATTGAGCATACATTCCATTTTGATGAAGAAGAAAAAATGTTTCCCTTTATGGATGAACTAACGCTTGGAAAAGTGTCTTTTAGTACGTTGAAATATTCAAGCCAAGCCATCCAGACGGAAGAAGATGAACAGCCTTATTTCATGGTGAAATTGGAGCAAGAGCTTTCATTAGACAGTAATGAGATCTTCGAGTGGGTAGAGCGCTTTGAAAAATTAGCTATGGAGTTTTCAGGCGACTATATTGGCTGGGAATGTGATAACTTAATGGATGACCGCTCATCATTAAATTAGCCTGATAATTCATCAAATAAGCATTGATTAGATAAAAATAAAGCCCATCAACACGATGGGCTTAAATTCTTTTGGCTACAAATTTAGGATTCGTAAAAGGAGACAAACGAAAGCTAAACCAAAAGAGAAATTTGGCTCCTCCTGCGGGACTCGAACCTGCGACATATGGATTAACAGTCCACCGTTCTACCGACTGAACTAAGGAGGAATAAATTTGGTATCACAAAGAATAGGCGCGCATTTTAATGAGCGACCTGTTGCTTGTCAATACTCAAAATGAAAAAAATTATAAAAAAATTTGCTGTTTTTGCTATCCACAAAGCCTGTGGATAACTTTGTGGATTGTTTTTGTTTAAAATGGTCAACCATTGGTGCAGACTGGCTTTGTCTCAAATTGTTCATCTATTAGCCATTAGTTGATATTTTTTTAAATATCAATATGTTATATAAAGTCCAGCAAAAAAAATAAAATATTTTTCAATTTTGAAGTGTTTAAGACTTGACATGCCTAAGTGTGTGTAAAACTTGGATTTTTATCGCTCAATTTGGAGTAATAAATGTGCTAAAATAGCCACACTTCTAAAACAGTAAAAAAAATTGACCGCACTTATGGCAGAGAAAATTAATACTAAGCCTTTTATTCTTCATTCCGATTTTAAACCTTCCGGTGATCAACCCCAAGCAATCGAAAAATTAGTCGAAAATTTAGAGGATGGTTTGGCCCATCAAACCCTTCTCGGGGTAACGGGATCGGGTAAAACCTTTACCATTGCGAATGTCATTGCAACGTTAAATCGACCTGCAATGTTACTTGCCCCAAATAAAACGCTTGCTGCTCAGCTTTATGCAGAAATGAAAGCATTCTTTCCTGAAAACGCGGTGGAGTATTTCGTCTCATACTATGATTATTATCAGCCGGAAGCCTATGTACCGAGTAGTGATACCTTTATTGAGAAAGATGCTTCTATTAATGATCAGATTGAACAGATGCGTCTTTCGGCTACAAAGTCGTTCTTAGAGCGTCGAGATACTATCGTAGTCGCATCTGTTTCGGCGATTTATGGTTTGGGCGATCCGGATAGCTATTTGCAGATGATGTTGCATTTACAGCAAGGTACCATTATCGATCAACGTCAGATTTTAGCGAAGTTAGCGGAATTGCAATATACAAGAAATGATCAAGCCTTTCAGCGTGGTACATTCCGTGTGCGGGGCGAAGTGATTGATATTTTCCCTGCTGAATCGGACGATCGTGCGGTACGAATTGAATTATTTGATGATGAAATTGAACGCCTAAGCTTATTTGATCCTTTAACGGGCACAAGTTTTGGCGTTGTTCCGCGTTTTACGGTTTATCCGAAAACCCACTATGTGACGCCAAGAGAGCGTATTTTAGATGCTATTGAAAAAATCAAAGCAGAGCTTGTGCAACGTCGTGAATATTTCATCAAGGAACATAAATTGCTGGAAGAGCAGCGTATTACTCAGCGTACGCAATTTGATATTGAGATGATGAATGAGCTTGGCTATTGCTCGGGAATCGAAAACTATTCACGCTATCTTTCTGGCAGAAATGAAGGCGAACCGCCTCCGACATTGTTTGATTATATGCCGTCTGATGCGATTTTGATTATTGATGAATCACACGTGACTGTACCGCAAATTGGTGGGATGTATCGTGGTGACCGTTCACGTAAAGAAACCTTGGTCGAATATGGTTTCCGTTTGCCTTCTGCATTGGATAACCGTCCATTACGCTTCGAAGAGTTTGAGCGTTTAGCACCACAGACGATTTACGTTTCTGCAACACCAGGCCCTTATGAGTTGGAAAAATCAGGAAGTGAAATTGTCGATCAGGTGGTACGTCCAACGGGCTTACTCGATCCGCAAATTGAAATTCGTCCAGTATCCATTCAAGTGGATGATTTGCTCTCCGAAGCGCGTCAAAGAGCGGACAAAAATGAGCGTGTTTTAGTGACGACGCTGACGAAGAAAATGGCGGAAGATTTAACGGATTACTTAGACGAACACGGTATTCGTGTGCGTTATTTGCATTCTGATATTGATACCGTTGAGCGTGTAGAGATTATTCGTGATTTACGTTTAGGCGAATTTGATGTATTGGTTGGTATCAACTTGTTACGTGAGGGCTTGGATATTCCTGAAGTTTCTCTTGTGGCGATTTTAGATGCGGATAAAGAAGGTTTCTTGCGTTCAGAACGTTCCTTAATCCAAACCATCGGTCGAGCTGCCCGAAACTTAAATGGTAAAGCGATTTTGTATGCTGATAGCATTACTAAATCTATGGAAAAAGCCATTACCGAGACGAATCGCCGTCGTGAAAAACAAATGAAATACAATGAAGAGCACGGCATTGTTCCACAGGCATTGAATAAGAAAGTGGGTGAGTTGTTAGATATTGGCCAAGGTGCAAATCAAAAAGCCAAATCGAAACAGCGTGGTAAAACGGTGGCTGAACCGACTGCACTTTACAATGCACCTAAATCCGCCAAAGAATTCCAACAACAAATTAAGAAATTGGAACAACAAATGTATAAATTTGCTCAAGATCTCGAATTTGAAAAAGCCGCCGCAGTACGCGATAAGCTTCATCAATTGAGAGAGCAGTTTATGATATCGGAATAAAGAAAAAGAGCGGTCAAATTAACCGCTCTTTTTTATTTTATTGCACTAATAAGTAGAAGTTGTTTTTACCACGTAAGATATTGAGTGCAACGGCAGATGGTTTTTCATCTAGCGCCTTGCGTAAGTCTTGCGTACTTTCAATTGGCTGACGGTTGATGCCGATGATGATATCACCTGATTTTAAACCGCGCTGCGCCGCCATTGAATTTGGCTGTACTTTGCTAATTTCCACACCTTTAACACCTTTTGTATCATAGTTGTTTAAGGTTGCACCATCTAGTGCAGGAAGTTCTGTTTTACTTGCTGTTTGCGTGCCATCGTCTGCTTGTAAGGTCACTTTTACGTTATCAGTTTTGCCATCACGTAAGTAAGTGAGCTCAATTTCTTTACCTGCACCAGAAGTCGCGATTTTGGCACGCATTTCGGCGAAGCTTGAAATTTTTTGACCATTCATTGCGGTAATCACATCACCCGCTTTTAAGCCGGCTTTTTCTGCAGCAGAATTTGGAATGACTTCACTCACAAATGCACCTTGTTGCGCACTGACATTAAAGGCTTTCGCTAAATCAGCATTTAATTCGCCGCCCTTAATACCGAGTAAACCACGGCGTACTTCACCAAATTCTAAGATTTGTTGAACAAGGTTGTTGGCTTGATTGCTTGGAATCGCAAAGGCAATCCCTGCGTTACCACCACTTGGAGAAATAATCGCGGTATTAATACCAATTAATTCACCTTGCAAGTTCAATAATGCACCGCCAGAATTACCACGGTTTACCGCAGCATCCGTTTGGATATAGTTTTCATATGCACCGCTATCTGAACCAGTAGAACGACCAAGTGCTGAAACAATACCAGAAGTGACGGTTTGGCCTAAACCGAATGGGTTACCAATAGCAACGGTAAAATCACCGACACGTAATTTATCGGAATCAGCTATTTTGATCGCGGTAAGATTTGTTGGTTTTTCGATTTGTACTAAAGCGATATCAGATTGTTCGTCTTTTCCAACAAGTTTTGCTTTGAATTCACGTCCGTCTTGTAATTTTACGGTGATTTTATCTGCACCATCTACCACGTGATTATTAGTTAAAACATAGCCTTTATCTGCATTGATGATCACACCAGAACCTAAACCACGGAAGTTGCGTGATGCGCCACGATCTCCGCCGAATTGTTCGCCAAATTGATCACCAAAGAAAAATTTAAATTCTTCCGGAATATCATCTGGTAATGCCGAGCGGCTGTTTGCTTTTGCTTTCCCTTCAACAGAAAGGGTCACAACTGCTGCTTGTGCTTTTTCTAACATTGGCGCAAGGCTGCCTTGTTCGACAATTTCATTTGGAATAGCCGCTTGAGCGGATAAAGAGGTTGCAAACACACTTAAACCTAATGCTATACCGGTTAATACAAAATTTCTTTTCTTCATAGAGTTCTCCAAGTAAAAATAAATGACTGAATAAGTGTTCAATCAGACAAAAAAATGAGGGGGATGTTCAGTAAAAACAAGGGTATTGAAAAAATATTTTTAAAAAGAGCGGTAGATGTTGAAATTGTTCTTTTTGCCCGCATTTATCTAAACCTCTTTGTTAATTTGAAGGATAAAAGAATCATTTTGTTTAAATAGGGCTGGTTCAACCTATTTTTATGTCAAAAGCCTTGCCAGCTAAGGCGGAAATATAGTTTAATAACGCCCTGTTTTACTGCTTAGGTAGTATAAATCTTACGCAATCAAATAATAATTGTGTAAGAATTCAAGTGAACTAGTTTACTAGTACAAAAAATAGGTGTAGAGTAACGCCATTAGATTTAAGCACAACATTTAAGATTTAGAGAGTGACATATGGCGACGAAGAAAGAAGAAATCGAAGTAAAAGTTGCAAATGATGATACCCGAATTGAAAAAGTCGATCAGGTATTACCTCCAATTGCCTTATTAGAAAAATTTCCAGCAAGTCAAGAAGCGGCTGATTTAGTTCATGAAACCCGTTTGCATGCGCACAATATTATTCATGGGAAAGATGACCGTTTACTTGTAGTAATTGGTCCTTGTTCTATTCATGATCCTAAAGCCGCATTAGATTACGCTAAACGTTTAAAAGTATTACGTGATAAATATAAAGATACACTTGAAGTGGTAATGCGCGTTTACTTTGAAAAACCGCGTACAACAGTGGGCTGGAAAGGCTTAATTAACGATCCTTATTTAAATGATACATATCGTTTAAATGATGGTTTGCGTATTGCACGTAAATTATTATCTGACATCAATAACTTAGGCGTACCATCAGCAGGTGAGTTCTTAGATATGATCACACCACAATATGTAGCTGATTTCATGAGCTGGGGCGCAATTGGTGCGAGAACAACGGAATCTCAAGTTCACCGTGAGTTAGCTTCAGGCTTATCTTGTGCGGTAGGCTTTAAAAATGGCACAAATGGTGGCGTAAAAGTAGCCTTAGATGCAATGGGGGCGGCAGAAGCTTCGCATTACTTCTTATCTGTGACAAAATTTGGTCATTCGGCTATTGTTTCAACAAAAGGAAATGAAGACTGCCACATCATTTTACGTGGTGGGGATAAAGGTCCTAACTATAAAGCAGAAGACGTTGCAAAAGTTTGTGCAGAGATCGAAAAATCAGGTCGTATTCCACATGTCATGGTTGATTTCAGCCATGCAAATAGTAGCAAACAATTCAAAAAACAAATGGAAGTTTGTGAAGATGTTTGCAGACAAATTGCAGGTGGTTCAAAACAGATCTTCGGTGTGATGGTAGAAAGTCATATTGTTGAAGGTCGTCAAGATTTAGTCGATGGTAAAGCGCAGACTTACGGACAAAGTATTACTGATGCTTGCATCGGTTGGGAAGATACAGAAATCGTGTTAAAACAGTTATCTGATGCTGTATTAGCACGTCGTCAAGTAAATGGCTAATCAGTTTAATTTTCAGATGATTAAAAGTGCGATCGATTTGACCGCACTTTTTTTATGCGCTTTGAAAAAGAGGATGAAAAGGGGTATGCTAGCTCTAATGGAATAAGAAAGGAGAAGTATGATGCAGGATATGATAAATGGCTTATTAATTGTCTTAATACCAATGGTGTTAGGTTATTTATTAAAGGTCAATAATAAATCCTATATTGCAAAAATTAATCATATCGTGATGTTTTTGCTTTACATCATTCTTTTCTTAATGGGCTATTTACTCGGTCAGTTAGATGATTTAGAGCATAAATTGCCGATTATTGGCACAACTGCGGTGACGCTATCGGCGAGCATTTTGGGATCCAATATGATTGGTTTGATGCTTTATGACCGCTTTAACCCGGCTGAGCCACTTAAATCACAAGGTAAAATTGATTCTCGCTGGCACTCCTTAATTGACTCGCTCAAACTTTCCGGCACGGTGGTGATCGGCACCCTTTGTGGTTTCTTATTCAAATCCTATCTCATGTTGCCTACTGGAATTAATCTGTATGTATTGATCGTACTGATTTTCTTTGTGGGGATTCAGTTAAGAAATAACGGCATTTCCTTGAAAGAAGCCCTGTTCAATAAACGAGGTTTCCAAACGGGAATGGTGTTTACTTTTACTTCATTACTAGGCGGTATCATTGCTGCTTTTGTTTTGGCTATGCCAATTACGCAAGGACTGGCGTTTGCCTCTGGAATGGGGTGGTATTCATTATCCAGTGTAGTATTGACCAATGCATGGGGACCGGTGCAGGGCAGTATTGCCTTTTTTAATGACTTATCCCGTGAAATTGTCAGCTTATTTGTGATCCCATTATTTATGCGTCATTTCCGTTCGACGGCAATTGGGATTACGGGGGCTACAGCAATAGATTGCACCTTGCCAATTATTCAAAAAGCGGGAGGTATTGAAGTCACGCCAATTGCGATTTCATTCGGATTTGTCACGAATATTCTGCCACCGTTACTACTAGTTTTCTTTTCCAGTATTCCGCTATAAAAAGAAATACAAAAAAAACAAAAGAGTTAATCGTTATTTTTCGATTAACTCTTTTTCTTATATTTTAATATTAAGGAGTATCAATTTCTGTGCATGGCAATAACCGCCTGACCTAAACTGAGTCCACCATCACCCATCGGTAGTTTATGCGCACTTAGTACATGGAATTCGCTCAAATTTTCTTTTAATAAGCGACGTAGCAGTTGGTTATGCATTACGCCGCCAGATAGTACGATAGTACGACATTGATGTTCGCGAGCTTGGCTTGTTGCAAGTTCAGCAAAACCTTGGGCGAGAGCATAGTGAAAGGCGAAGGCTTTATCTTCAACAGGTGCATGGTAATTTAACCAACTTTGCCAGAAATAAGCCAAATCCAATTTATTGTCGATAAGCGGCATTTTTACTGGAATATTGACCGCACTTTGTGTTTGTGTTGCCAAAGATGAGGTATTTGCTAGTGCTTCTAAATGGCAGGCCGCTTCGCCTTCCCAAGAAACAATGCTTGGTGCAATGCCGAGAGCATAAGCTACGGCATCAAATAAACGACCCGCAGATGATATAGGCGGACAATTGAGTCCACGTTCAATAGCATTGATTAATATTGGCCAATTCGGTTCAACACAGGTTTGGGTGAGAATGTCTTGCCACTGTGGCACAAACTGATGCAGGTGAGCCAGCCAGTTACGCCAAGGTTGTTTGGCCGCAAGATCGCCACCTGGCAGAGCAACAGCAGGCAGACCACCTAAATATTGGCTATGTTGATAATCAACGAGCAGGCATTCACCTCCCCAAAGTTGTCCATTTTCGCCCATGCCAATACCGTCTAGAGCAAGACCAATTACAGGTTCATTGCAATTGTACTCGGCCATTACGCTGACAATATGAGCATGATGATGCAGTACTTCGATGGTGGGGATTTGTTGCTGTTCGGCAAGTTGTTTCCCTATGGATGATGAAAAATAGCCAGGGTGAGCATCGACAGCGATAATATCTGGTTTAAATTGGTAAATATTTTGAAATAATTCAAGATTCTCACTTAATTGTGATCGCACTTGTTCATTGGCTGTATCGCCAATATGTTGACTCAGTACCGCTTTATTGTGACGTAGTAAGCAGAAGGTATTTTTCAGATCAGAACCCAACGCCAATACATTTTTTGTGCTTTGTGTTTCAAGTGGTATTTCATCGGGGACATAGCCACGTGCACGACGTAGCGTTTCTAATCCATCGAAGGCAACGCGAACAAGGCTATCATCAGCGCGTTGTAAAATATCGCGATTGTGACAAAGATAAAAATCAGCTAAATCAGCTAATTGTTCCACAGCATGTTCATTTTTCAGTACTGGAGGTTGTCCGCTTGCATTCGCAGAAGTCATGACTAGCGGACGATTAACCGCGCGTAACAACAAATGCTGCAGTGGATTGCTTGGCAGCATGACGCCGATTTCTTGCAGGTTAGGTGCGATGTTATCAGCAATATTGGGTACTTTATGTTTTGCAAGAAGTACAATGGGGGCAGCGCTGCTGGTTAGCAATTCAGTTTCTTGAGAACTCAAATCCTGCAAAAACTGTAAGTCAGGCACCATAATGGCTAATGGTTTTGTTGGACGATGCTTCCGTTGACGTAATAAATCAACTGCCTTTTGATTATTCGCATCACAGGCCAGATGAAAACCACCTAAGCCTTTAACTGCGACGATATGACCTTGTTGCAATAAAAGTGCGGTTTGTTTTAGCGCGGTTTCATGAGTAGCAAGCGTTTGTTCTCGATCTTGTAACCAGATATGGGGTCCACAGACCGAACAAGCATTGGGTTGAGCGTGAAAACGACGATCAGCGGGATCTTTATATTCTTTTTCACATTGTGGACAAAGTGGAAAAACAGACATCGCCGTGTTTTTTCGGTCGTAAGGAATTGCCTTGATGATGGTAAAACGCGGGCCACAATGGGTACAATTGGTAAAGGGGTAGTGATAACGTCGATTGTTGGGATCGAATAAGTCAGCTAAACAATGTGGACAGGTCGCCGCATCGGGAATAATTTGCGTGTCCATTTGATTGTTTTCGCTTTCCCGAATAGTAAAACCTGTTACTGCAGTTGCTTCTGGCCAATCAATGGCGCGCTGAGTAATATCGGTAATTTGCGCTAGCGGTGGGAGTTTGTTTTGCAGGTCGGACAAAAATTGCTCGAGTGCATCTGCTGGTGGAGAGACAAAACGAACTAATACGCCTTGTCCATCATTATTGACATCTCCGTTTAACTTATATTGATTTGCCAGAAGCCAGACAAAAGGGCGAAATCCCACGCCCTGAACTTTTCCTTTTATGCGTAATTCGATCCCTTGCATAACGCAATCCTGTTTATTTTTGATTGAGACCAAGAAAATCGCCGACTTCGTGCTCTAGCTGGCTCATGGCAATTAGGGCTTCTTGCGTCTGTTTGGCTTCTTCTTCATCAATAATCGTCATGGCGAAACCCACATGTACGAGCACCCATTTGCCTACTAGAGGTTTTGGGTCATCCTGACAAATTAATGAAATATTAACTTCTCTTTTTACTCCGCAGACATCGACTACAGCAAGCTGTAATGCGCTGTCAGCTACTTGAATGATCTGTCCCGGAATACCTAAACACATAATCTGTCCTTAGTTGGCAATAAACATACTGCGAAGGGGGAATTTTATCACGTAACCATTTAAATTTGTATAGCGATATTTCAGATAGGGTGATGTATATTGTTGAAAACTTGTTCACATTTTTAACATAAAATTATTATGTTTCACTGTTATTTAACAGCTACATTACAGTAATAGAAAAACAATGGAAATCTTTTGATCTTAATCACAATTTTTTGAATTACTTCTTGAGCTTTACTTTTTTATAGGAGTATCCTTACAAGCAGAGTGGTTATTGTAGAAACGTTATTTACATACAAGGAGGGGAATGTATGAATCGTTTTGTAATCGGTGATCCGAAGGATTGCATTGGATGCAACACCTGTATGGCCGCTTGTAGAATGATGATGTAACCGTGCCAATTCTCTGTCGTCACTGTGATGATTCACCATGTGCTACCGTGTGTCCTGTGCACGCCATTACACATATTAATGACACCATTCAACTTAACGAAAGTCTCTGTATCGGTTGTAAACTTTGTGGTATTGCTTGCCCATTCGGTGCAATTACCCAACATGGTTCAGCACCGATTGACGCACCTACTTATTACGAAGGGTTCTCCTTCACTGATGCGGTAAAACGAGATATTCGTACTGCACCAGATAATACGGATTTACACAATATGCTGGCATGGCAACCTGGCGTGAAAGCCATTGCGGTGAAATGCGATCTTTGCTATTTCCGTGAAGATGGTCCGGCTTGTGTACAAACCTGTCCGACCAAAACCTTATTTATTATTAGTGATGAGAGTATCAAACAGGCTAACGAAAGAAAACGTGAAATGGCAATGGTTTCTTCGCCTGCTATCCCAAGATAATTAGTGTGTTTTAACTTGTAATCAATGGAGTGATATTATGAGTTTACCTATCAATTTACTCATCACGACCCTGTTGATTTATGTCGTAGGTGCGTTTATTTCGCTCGCAGTGAGACGAAATGAACAACTTTCAATCAATATATCCGGCGTGACCGGTGTACTTGCTGGAGTGTTAGGTATTGTTGCCTGCATCCCCGTTCTGATCAGCAGCGACACAGTCGTTGATGTTTTCAAAACCCCATTTGAATTTGCCTCGTTCTCCATCCGTATTGACGGATTGGCAGCGTTTATGGTGTGTGTCATTTCTTTACTAGTTATTGTGACCGCACTTTATTCTTTCTCTTATGTAAAAGAATACAAAGGTAAAGGCGCAGGTTCCATGGGCTTCTTTATGAATTTATTTATCGCTTCCATGGTTGCGTTAGTTACCAGCGATAATGCGTTCTACTTCCTTGTATTCTTTGAAATGATGTCATTGGCATCTTATTTCTTAGTCCTTACCGAACAAGATGACAATGCCGTAAATGCAGGTTTGCTTTATTTCTTTATTGCGCATGCCGGTTCGGTATTAATTATGATCGCCTTCTTCATTTTCTACTGCTATGCCGGTAGTTTTGAATTTAGCGCATTCCGTCAAACCACTTTACCGGCACCGCTTGCCTTTACCGCCTTTATTTTGGCATTTTTAGGTTTTGGCGCCAAAGCAGGGATGATTCCATTACACAGCTGGTTACCGAAAGCTCACCCGGCTGCACCTTCTCATGCGTCCGCAATGATGTCTGGTGTGATGGTGAAAATCGGTATCTTCGGGATCATTAAAGTGGGTGTCGATCTTCTCGGTTCTACCAATGTTTGGTATGGTGTTATCGTACTCGGTTTCGGTGCGGTATCCTCCGTACTCGGCGTACTTTATGCCTTGGCAGAACATGACATCAAAAAACTCTTGGCTTATCACACGGTAGAAAATATAGGTATCATTATGATGGGTGTGGGCGTCGGTATGATTGGTATCGCGACACATCATCCAGTGTTGGCAACCGTGGGCTTACTTGGTGGTTTATACCACTTACTTAACCATGCTGTATTCAAAGGCTTGTTATTCTTAGGTGCAGGTTCTGTAATGTATCGCTTGCATACTAAAGACATGGACTTAATGGGCGGCTTAGGCAAACTTATGCCTTACACTGCATTCTGTTTCTTAATCGGTACCATGGCGATTTCTGCATTGCCACCGTTTAATGGTTTTGTCAGTGAATGGTTTACTTATCAATCCTTATTCACCTTAAGTCAAAGTGATGATTTCGTCTTAAAACTTGCCGGTCCAATTGCCATTATTATGTTGGCATTGACGGGTGCGTTAGCGGCACTTTGTTTCGTGAAAGTGTACGGTATCAGCTTTGGTGGTGCACCACGTAGTGAAAAAGCAGCTAATGCACGTGAAGTGCCAAAACCAATGGTCATTGCCATGGCTGTGTTGGCGTTATGTTGTGTGTTGTTAGGTGTGGGCGCATCAGTGGTAACCCCAATAATTGCAAAAATTTCGACCGCACTTGCTCATAGCGAGTCACTAATGTTGGCTCAAAATGGAGTAGTGGTTGCACAAGCTGAACCGCATACAGCACTTTCAACACCGATGGTGACTATCATGCTATTGGCATTCTTCTTCTTGCCATTTAGTCTTTACGCCTTCACCAAAAATCAACGTTTATCCGATCGTGCAAAAGGCAATCCATGGGCTTGTGGTTATGCTTATGAACAAGATATGGCGGCGTCTGCGGGTAGTTTTACTCGTCCGTTACGTACGATTTTCAAACCGCTTTATACCTTGCGCGAAGTATTGGATCCCGCACCTTTAGGTGATAAAGGCATCCAAGCGGTAATTAAAGGCGCAACAAAAACAGAACCTTTCTGGGAAGAAAAAGTGACCATGCCGATCGCTCGTTTTATTCCTTGGTTAGGAACTAAAATTCAATGGTTGCAACAAGGTGACTTCCGTGTGTACTGCATGTACTTCGTGATTGCCTTGGTGGCAATACTACTTTCCATTGCGTTGATGTAGGAGGTTGAAGATGATTACGTTACCTTCAGAAATTGCAACATCTGCCGGAATGTTTGTTTTTGCCATTGTGCAAGCCTTGATTTTACTTGCCCTTGCACCGTTATTTTCCGGTATTTCACGTATGATCCGTGCTCGCATTCAATCTCGTCGCGGTCCGGGTGTGTTACAAGATTATCGCGATATTGCGAAATTAATGAAACGTCAAAACATTTGGCCTGATAATGCAGGTTGGGTTTCTAAAGTGATGCCTTATGTGCTAATCAGCACTGTGATGGTAGTCGCCATGAGTTTGCCTTTATTTACTCGTGTTGCACCATTTGGCGCTGGCAGTGATTTAATCACCGTGATTTACTTATTCGCCTTGTTCCGTTTCTTCTTTTCAATTGCGGGTTTGGATTCAAACAGCACATTCTCAAGTTTAGGGGCAAGTCGTGAAGTCACATTAGGTGTCTTGGTAGAGCCAATTCTCATGTTGGCATTCCTTGTCATTGCGTTAATTGCCGGTTCAACCAATTTTGCGGTTATCGGTAATGCACTTTCCGATAACACTTGGCAATATCCAATTGCGACAGTGATTGCTATCGCTGCAGCATTCTTCGCCGTATTTATTGAGATGGGTAAAATTCCATTTGATTTGGCAGAAGCAGAACAAGAATTACAAGAAGGTCCATTGACTGAATATTCTGGTCCAGCACTCGCCTTATTAAAAATCGGCTTAAGTTTAAAATCTATGGTTGTGGCATCTATCTTTGTGAGCGTGTTGCTTCCTTTCGGTATCCCGACAGAGATGAGCTTAAGTGCGGTCATTTTAGGTGGTATTTTATTCTTCGTGAAATTATTCGTGGTGTTCGTATTGGCTTGTGTCTTTGAAAACACACTTTCTCGTACCCGCTTTATGTTAACAGGACGTTTAACCGTGGTCGGCTTCGGCATTTCTGTGTTGGCGTTTGTATTTTACTTCACTGGGTTGTAAGGAGGACAAATATGGAACGTTTAGCTCTGATTACAATCATTTTACCTTTCGTAGGGGCGTTTATTGTCGGTTTGAACAAAAAACACTTTGCTCAAATTGCCACTGTATTTGCAGCGCTTGCTACGTTAGGAACCATGTTAGTTGCTGGGCAATGGTTTGCTAATGGCCATCAAAGCGTCACTTATGACATTGTCGCGTTTGATAAAACCGCGATCTTTGGTGTAACGCTTGATGCAGTCAGTACATTAATTGCCTTTGCCGTTGTGGCCTTAGGTTTCTTAATATGCTTATATTCTTGTGGTTACTTAACCGATAAAAACCGTGAGCACCCACATAACGGGTTACCACGTTTTTATGCATTCTTGCTGATTTTTATCGGTGCCATGGCAGGCTTGGTGTATTCCTCAACTTTAGCAGGACAATTATTGTTCTTCGAAATTACCGGGGGATGTTCTTGGGCATTGATCAGTTATTATCAAACACCAAAAGCCCAAGCAGCAGCAATGAAAGCCTTGATTATTACCCACGTGGGTGCAATCGGGTTATATATTGCTGCAGCCTATTTGTTCAGCCAATCAGGTACTTTCTCTATCACTGCATTAGAGCATTTAGATCCGAGTGCGAAAACAATCGTGTTATTCGGTGTGATGTTTGCTGCGTGGGGTAAATCAGCACAATTACCAATGCAAATTTGGTTGCCGAATGCGATGGAAGCACCAACACCGGTGAGTGCGTATTTGCACGCCGCATCAATGGTTAAAGTTGGGGTGTATATCTTCGCTCGTTCAGTTATGTCTGCTGGTGAGATTCCACATATTGTGGGCGAAGTCGGCATCATCATGGCGATGATTACCTTAATTTACGGCTTCTTGATGTACTTGCCACAAACTGACTTAAAACGTTTATTGGCATATTCAACCATTACCCAACTTTCTTATATCTTCATTGGGATTTCTCTTGCTGCATTAGGCTCTAAATTGGCCTTTGTAGCAGCGATTAGCTACATCTTCAACCATGCTTTCGCGAAAAGCTTATTCTTCTTGGTTGCGGGTTCATTAAGTTATGCGACTGGAACCCGTT
This sequence comes from Parahaemophilus parainfluenzae, assembly GCA_018381885.1. Classification (GTDB taxonomy): domain Bacteria; phylum Pseudomonadota; class Gammaproteobacteria; order Enterobacterales; family Pasteurellaceae; genus Haemophilus_D; species Haemophilus_D parainfluenzae_AH. The sequence goes on from JAGZRA010000002.1 coordinate 81,257, forward strand.
CTATGCCATTACTACAAGGCATTATGCGTACAATGCCAGTTGTAGGGGCTGGATTTGGTGTAGCAGCATTAGCGATTGCCGGGGTTCCACCGTTTAACGGATTCTTCAGTAAATATCCATTATTTGCGGCCGGATTTGAATTAGGCCATGAATATGGCTGGATTACTTGGTTAATGGTGCTTGCTTTAGTTGAATCTACCGCAACATTCGTATGGCTGTTGTATAAATTCGGACAATGTGTCATCGGTAAACCATCAGAAGCGGTTACCAATGCACAACCTATACCATTCTCTATGCGTTTCGTGTTAGTTGTATTAATGGTGATGTCCGTGGTGTCCAGTTTTATCGCCGCATATTGGTTAGGTTTGGCTGGTTAGGTTAAGGAGGAATCTATGTTAATGATAAATGGACTTGCGTGTTTACTCATTATTACCTCTCTTTGCGTAATTATGGTTCGAACCGCCAAAAAAGCTGCATTATTTTACAGTTTGCAATCATTGGTATTGGTATTACTGTTTGTTTATCTTGCTAATGAAATGCAAGCCCACGAACTTTACATGTGGTCAATTAGCGCATTTATTACAAAAGTGGTTTTGGTGCCAGCAATTTTAATCTATGCGATGAAAAAAGTTGATGAAAGTCAAACTCCGGCTGGAATAAATGTCGCTTGGTTGATCCCGATCACAGCAGTGATAGTCACATTGTGCTACTTTGTTGTTGTCCCAATCGATTTACCGTTGGTTGCGCATCTTAAACCAGCATTATCAGTGTCATTAAGTCACTTCTTATTAGGTTTAGTGTGCATTGTTAGCCAACGCAATATCGTAAAACAAGTATTCGGTTATTGTTTGATGGAAAACGGTTCTCATCTCACATTAGCCTTATTGGCAAATAAAGCACCTGAGTTAGTGGAAATAGGAATTGCCACAGATGCTATCTTTGCCGTCATCATAATGGTGGTGTTGGTAAACAAAATTTACCGTACATTCCATTCATTAGATGCAAAACAACTTATGAGTTTGAAGGGGTAACGCTATGTATGAACAATGGATAATCGCGTTATTAATCGCACCTTTAGCAATATCACTTGCCAGTTTCGCTTGTGGCGTGACAAAAGCACGGACAATTTGTACCGCACTTCATGTTACAGGTTTGATTTTGATGTTAGCATTTGCCTTACAAATTATTAATGGCGTGCTAACTCAGGGGGAAATCAGTGCATTAAATAACTGGGTTTACATCGACAGTCTATCTGCTATTTTCTTAGGTCTCATTGCTATTGTCGGAACATTAGCCGGTATTTATTCTATCGGCTACATTGGTACGGAATATCGTGAAGGGCATCTTGATTTGAAAACATACTGCAATTATTACGGCTTTTTGCATTTGTTTTTCTTCACCATGATTATTTCTGTGATCACCAATAATGTGATTTTGATGTGGGCAGCCATTGAAGCAACTACATTAAGTTCTGCATTCTTGGTCGGTACATACAAACAAAAAACCTCTCTTGAGGCAGCATGGAAATACATCATTATTTGTTCAGTTGGGGTGGCGTTTGGATTGTATGGCACAATTTTAACGTTCTCTAATGGAACAAATCTTTTAGCTGATCCAAGCCAAGCTATTTTCTGGACAGAAATCAATCAACAGGCAGCGGGTTTGAATCCAATGCTCATGTATCTTGCTTTTGCCTTTATTTTGGTTGGGTTTGGTACTAAATGCGGTCTATTTCCAATGCATACTTGGTTGTCTGATGCACACAGTGAGGCACCAAGTCCAGTGAGTGCGATTCTATCAGCTGTATTATTGAATTGTGCCATGTTGGTGGTATTGCGTTATTACATCTTAGTTTCTAAAGCAGTTGGTTCTACATACCCGCAAACCTTATTGTTGGTATTTGGTTTACTCTCTGTATTATTGGCGGCGTTGTTTATTATCGTCCAATTCGATATCAAACGTTTATTGGCATATTCTAGTATTGAAAACATGGGGTTAATTAGCTTTGCCTTTGGTTTAGGTGGTCCAATCGGTGTGTTTGCGGGGTTATTACATACCATCAACCATAGTTTAGCGAAAACCTTGTTATTCTGTGCTTCAGGTAACATATTATTAAAATATAAAACACGAGATATGAACCAAGTACGTGGTTTATGGCGTGTAGCACCAATGACGGCGGTGTTATTTGCTGGTGGTGCATTAGCACTAGGTGGTATTCCACCATTTAACGTGTTCGTCAGTGAATTCAGTATTGCTGTTGCCGGTATTTACGCAGGTAAAACTTGGTTAATGGTGTTCTGTTTAATTTTACTCACTATCGTGTTAGCTGGATTGTCTTTAATGGTATTAAAAACCGTATTAGGCAAACAACCGGATAATGTTGAAGTGGGGGATGTGAACAAAGTTTCACTCATGGCGATGGCAATTTTATTGTTATTCATGTTTATTATGGGTATTCATATTGCCGAACCAATTTTGCAGTTATTAAAAAGTGCGGTCGGAATTGTACTCGGATCTGAACAAGTGTCTTTTGGTGAAATGTTAGTTTTACCTTGGCAAAGTTTAGCGCAATGATCGACAGGAGGGATAAATATATGGAATTAACTAAAAATACATCAGTCGATCCAGCCAAAATGATTGGCAAAAATTACATTGAAGCAGTCAATGCAAAATTTCCAAATACCATTTTGGATGAGGAGTGGTCAACACCAAATCAGGTTACACTTACCATTAAAACCAATATGTTACCTGATGTTGTTGAATACCTTTATTATCAACATGAAGGTTGGTTACCGTTGGTATTCGGTAATGATGAGCGTTCAATTCATGGCAACTATGCAGTGTACTACGTGCTTTCCATGGAAGGGGAAGTGAAAACTTTTATCACCATTAAAGCCTTAGTTGATCCTGTGAGCTTAGAATTTCCGTCTGTAACACCAAAAGTCAAAGCAGCTGTTTGGGGCGAGCGTGAATTATTCGATATGTATGGTTTGAAAGCCGTCGGTTTACCAGACCAACGCCGCTTAGTGTTGCCAGATGATTGGCCGGATGATCTTTATCCATTACGTAAAGATTCCATGGATTACCGTTTACGTCCTGATCCGACAACCGCGACAGAAACATACGAATTTATTAACGAAAAAGGCGAAGCACGTATCGTTCCACTTGGCCCGTTACATATCACTTCCGATGAACCTGGACACTTCCGTTTGTTCGTGGATGGGGAAGATATTATTGATGCGGACTATCGTTTGTTCTATGTGCACCGTGGTATGGAAAAATTGGCAGAAACCCGTATGGATTACGACCAAGTTAACTTCCTGGCTGACCGTGTATGTGGGATTTGTGGCTTCACACATAGTGTGGCCTATGCCAATTCCGTCGAAAGTGCTTTAGGGATTCAAATTCCAAAACGCGCTGAATGGATCCGCGCGATTTTATTAGAAGTAGAACGTTTACACAGTCACTTATTAAACTTAGGTCTATCTAGTCACTTTACCGGCTTTGATACTGGCTTTATGCAATTCTTCCGTGTTCGTGAGAAATCCATGACCTTGGCAGAAGTGCTAACAGGTGCACGTAAAACCTATGGTATTAACCTTATCGGTGGTGTGCGTCGTGATATGTTGAAACATCAACGTGAGCAATGTATCAAACTTATCGGCGAAATGCGTGAAGAACTCAAAACCTTAACCGATATTTTATTAAATACACCGAATATGGAGCAACGTACGGTAGGTGTTGGTGTCTTGGCAAAAGATATCGCTCGTGACTTTAGCCCGGTTGGTCCAATGATTCGTGGTTCTGGCTTTGCGCGTGATGTACGTAAAGTACATCCGTTCTCAGGTTATGGCGATATCCCTTTCAATCTCTTCACTGAAGCCAATGGTGACGTGTTATCTCGTGTGAAAGTGCGGATTAATGAAGTGTTTGAATCCATGAATATCATTGATTACATGGTGGACAATTTGCCAAGTGGCGAAATCTTAAAAGAAGGTTTCAATTATACGCCTGGACGTTTTGCTTTAGGGATTACGGAAGCACCACGTGGCGAAGATATTCACTGGTCAATGCTAGGCGACAACCAAAAACTTTTCCGTTGGCGTTGTCGTGCTGCCACTTATGCTAACTGGCCAACCTTACGCTATATGTTACGTGGCAATACAGTGTCTGATGCGCCACTTATTATTGGTAGTCTTGACCCTTGCTATTCTTGTACCGACCGTGTCACCGTGGTGGATGTGCGTAAACGCAAAGCGAAAACTGTAGATTATAAAGAAATTGAACGCTACGGTATTGAACGTAAAAATTCACCATTGAAATAGGGGAGGCGGAAAATGTTTAAATTACTAAAAACGGTATTTAAAGCAGGTGATGTCACCACCAAATATCCGTTCAAACCTTATGAAGTCGATGAGGATTTTAGAGGAAAGCCGGAACTCAATTCTGATCAATGTATTGTCTGTGCGGCTTGTACTATTGCCTGTCCAGCTAATGCGTTGACCATGAGAACCGACCCAGTTACAGGTGAACGCACATGGTCATTATTCCTTGGTCGTTGTATTTTCTGTGGTCGTTGTGAAGAAGTTTGCCCAACTAAGGCGATTCGCTTGTCACAAGATTTTGAACTCTCAGTGACCAATAAACAGGATCTTTTCCAAGAAACAACCTTTGCTACAGTAACTTGTCAGGAATGTGGTAAACCGTTTATTTCTTATAAAGAATTGAATTACACCATTGATTTATTCAAACAAACTTTAGATAAACCTGAATTAGTGAAACAAAAATTGGCGGAGTTGCATACTTGTCCGGTTTGTAAACGTCAGCACAGCTTAGAAAAAACCGCGAATATGGAATCCAACATGCGGATGAAATTAATCGACTTTAAAGAGCCGGTTCGCTTGAATTTCAAAAAAGCGCTCGAGCAACGAGAACAAAGTGCGGTTGATTTACCTAACGTTTTAGCAGGAGGCGAAAGACGATGAACACACAAATTCCAATGCCGGTCAATGGCATATCAACACCGTTTAGTATTGATGAAAATATTGCCAAAATGAAACAAACGTTGCTGAAAGATATTCAACGTTCAGCTTACGTTTATCGTGTGGACTGCGGCGGTTGTAATGGGTGTGAAATCGAAATATTCAGTACCATTACGCCAACATTCGATGCGGAACGTTTTGGTATTAAAGTAGTAGCTTCACCTCGTCATGCGGACATTTTATTGTTCACTGGTGCGGTTACCCGTGCGATGCGTACGCCAGCCATGCGTGCTTACCAAGCTGCACCTGATCCAAAAATCTGTATTTCTTACGGGGCTTGTGGTTGTGGCGGCGGTATTTTCCACGATCTCTATTGTGTTTGGGGTGGTAGTGATCAAATTGTGCCAATTGATGTGTATATCCCTGGCTGTCCTCCAACCCCTGCAGCGACCATTTATGGATTCGCGGTAGCACTTGGTTTGCTTGATCAAAAGCTTAAAGGTAAACAAGAAAAAGCTGATCCTAACGCAGAAGCTAAATTGCGTTTCCCAACCATTCCGTTGGATTTGCGTATTAGTCTTGAACGTGAAGCGCGTCGTCTTGCCGGTTATCGTCAAGGCGGTAACATCGCTAACCAATTTATGGCAATGATGGCAGAAAATGACAAGGTGCCATTTGGTGTACGTTTAGGTGAATACCTAGAACGCGAAGCCGATCCGCGTTTAAGCGAAATCATCAATCGTTTGCATGCGATTAGTCTGCCGTTTTCGGGATAGTTAATTATGGGGCAAGTGATTGCCCCCTATAAAAATGGGAATGTTATGACAACGAAAGTCTTTTTCTATTTATTAAACGAACGTTTCGTCGAAAACGATGAACAAGTTCCAGAGCAAGCAAAACAGGTGATGTATTACTCTTTGGCGATTGGTCACCATGTTGGCGTAATTGATTGTTTTAAAAAATTACTGGTTTGTGACTACGATGCTTATCAACGTTTTGTAGATAGCTTTCCAGAAGGGGATGCTAAACGTAAATTTGCCGGCTTAATGCGATTTGGTGAAATTGTGATTGATTCCAGCCATGTCAATTTATTGGCGAAAGCAATGGATGAAAATAAAGCCAATTTTACCCCAGAACATCAAGAGTGGGTCGAAATTCTGATGGATACGTTGGCATCGATTCAGCGTGAACCTGTGATGTATATTATGGTGAAACGTCGTGACGAATAATGTGATCTTAACCGTTGGTAACAGCATGATGGGTGATGACGCTGCAGGCCCTTATCTCTATCAGCTATTGACTGAAAATCCATTGCCAAATTGGACCGCACTTGACGGCGGCTCAGCACCGGAAAATGTGGCACATATTGTGCGAGACATGAAACCTGATTTGCTTTTAATTTTCGATGCGGCTGATATGGAATTAGCACCGGGCAAAATCCGAATCATTGAAAAAGAGAGCATTGCGGAAATGTTTTTCATGAGTACGCATAATATGCCGCTCAATTACCTCATCGAGCAACTGGAACAAGATATTAAACAAATTGTTTTTGTTGGGCTCCAACCCGATCTGGTTTCCTTTGGTTTTCCGATGACAGAAAGCGTAAAAGAGTCTGTGCAATTTATGTATGATTTTTTAAAAGAGGGAAGATCGCTTGAAGAGATTCCTGTTTTGTAAAAAAGTGAGGGTGATTTTCTAAACATATTTTAAAAATATTACGAAAACCTGTTTTATATCAATAAATCCATGTTTTTTGTAATACTATGAACTGATTTTGGGTGTAATATATACCCAGAATTAATTATTCTAATTCTATCTCTAACCTCGTGTTGTACTAAAATAAGGACGTTACTATGGCTATTAAAAAAGTAATTACCGTATGTCCGTATTGTGCCTCAGGTTGTAAAATCCATCTTTTGGTGGAAAACAACAAAATTGTGGGAGCTGAAGGTGCAAACGGCAAGACAAACGAAGGGGAGTTATGCCTAAAAGGATATTATGGCTGGGATTTTGTGCATGATACAAAAATCCTGACTCCTCGCCTAACTCAACCGATGATCCGCTACAAACGTGGCGAACCATTCACACCAGTGAGCTGGGAAGAAGCGATTTCTTACACAGCAAGACGTCTCAGTGAAATCAAAGAAAAGTACGGTAACGAATCTATTATGGTAACGGGCTCTTCCCGTGGACCAGGTAACGAAGTGAACTTCGTTATGCAAAAATTCGCCCGTGCGGTATTAGGAAATAACAACATTGACTGTTGTGCGCGCGTGTGACACGGCCCTTCTGTAACAGGTCTGCTCAAATCGGTCGGTAACGGCGCAATGTCCAACTCAATTGTTGAGATTGAAGATACCAAATGCGTATTCATTTTTGGCTATAATGCCTCCACTTCACACCCTATTGTGGCGCGTCGAATTAATCACGCTAAAGCAAAAGGGGCGAAAGTTATTGTTTGTGACCCTCGTAAAATCGAAACAGCCCGTATTGCGGATATTTATGCACCGCTTGCTAACGGGTCTAACGTGGCATTCTTGAATGCGATGATGAATGTGATTTTAGAAGAAGGATTACAAGATCAAAAATTTATTGATGAACACACCGAAAACTTCGATGCGTTCTATGAAACCGTGAAAGCTTATACACCGGAATCCACACAACATATCACCGGTATTGAACCTGAAATGTTGCGTGAAATTGCCCGCACTTATGCAAAAGCGGAAACTGCTACTATCTTATGGGGTATGGGCGTTTGCCAATTCCGTCAAGGTGTAGAAACCGTACGTGCATTAGCAAGCTTGGCAATGCTTACCGGTAACTTAGGTAAACCAAATGTTGGGGTGAATCCAGTACGTGGTCAAAACAACGTACAGGGCGCGTGCGATATGGGGGCGTTATTCAACACATTACCAGGCTATCAAAGTTTTGCTGACCCAGAAACTAACGCAAAATTTGCGAAAGCTTGGGGCGTGCCATCTATTCCAACAAAACCAGGTGTGCCGTTGAGTGAAGTGCCTGAAGCGATCATGGAAGATAAAATTAAAGCATTCTATATCATGGGTGAAGATACATTACAAACTGAGCCTGATATTAATGCGGTTAAAAAAGCCTTCGAGAAAGTTGAACTTCTCATCGTTCAAGATATCTTTATGACTCAAACAGCCGCAGAGGCAGATATTTTATTGCCTGCCACTTCTTGTGCTGAGCATGAAGGTGTGTATAGTGCCGCTGACCGTGGTTTCCAACGTTTCTATAAAGCCGTTGAACCAACTGGCGACGTCAAGGATGACTGGGTGATCATTAGTGAACTAGCTACAGCAATGGGTTACCCAATGCACTATAACAATACCAAAGAAATTTGGGATGAACTTCGTTCACTTTGCCCAATTTACAAAGGGGCAACCTACGAAAAAATGGAAGGCATGGGCTATATCCAATGGCCATGTACTGACGAAGGCCCTGAAGATCAAGGTACAACATACTTGTATAAAGGCCAAATCTTCGACCGTCCGAATGGCAAAGCTGAGTTCTTTGCTTGCGACTGGGAACCACCAATGGAAGATCTCTCTGAAGAATTCCCATTGATACTTTCCACAGTACGTGAAGTGGGTCACTATTCCTGCCGTTCAATGACCGGTAACTGCCGAGCTCTTGCTGCACTTGCGGATGAGCCGGGATTCGTACAAATGAACGATCAAGATGCCAAAGAATTGGGCATTAAAAACAACGACTTGGTTTGGATTGCCTCATCACGTGGTAAAGTTATTTCTCGCGCAGATGTGAGCACTCGTACTAACAAAGGCGCTTGTTATATGACCTATCAATGGTGGATCGGTAAATGTAACGAATTAACCGCTGAACATTTGAACCCGGGTTCTAGAACGCCGGAATACAAATATAGCGCGGTTCGTATTGATAAAATCGAAGACCAAGCCTGGGCTGAACGCTATGTGGTAACTGAATACGCGAAATTAAAAAATCGCTTAAAAGAAACCGCACTTGTGGCTTGATTAGCGTCATAAATGAATGACGGGCGAACTTAAATGGTTCGCCCGTTTTTTATTGAATTATTTCCTTACGCATTATGAATGCATTTAGCCATCATTATCTGTAGCTAAAGATAAACAGGAATCCGCAAGTGTTTCACTAAAGCGTAAATCATGTGAAGCAATAAGCATTGGCAACTGTAATTCGCGTAAAAGTGCGGTCAGTTTGGCGATATTTTTTACATCGAGTCCATTAGTTGGTTCATCTAATAATAATACTTTGGGTTGCATCGCCAGTACGCCGGCTAGCGCAGTAAAATTCTGTTCACCACCAGATAAGGTATTCACAGAACGATCTTTTAATCCAACAATATTTAGACGTTCCAACTGTTGTAATGCAATTTGATAGGCTTCATCTCTGTTCAATCCTTGATTGAGAGGACCAAAGGCCACATCATCAAGTACAGTTGGGCCGAAAAGTTGATCGCCAGCATGCTGGAAACAGATGCCTATTTTTCCACGCAATGGTACAAAATCCTTTTCTTGTCGACATACATTACCGAACCAGCGAATTTCTCCTTGTTGGTAAAGTATAAAACCTAATAGGCAATGTAATAGGGTGGATTTTCCACAACCAATATCACCTTGTAAAAAAAGACGATGGCCTTCAGGGAGTTCAAAAGAAAGGTTATCAATAATCACACGCTGCTCGCGCATGATTTGTAATTGTTTGACTTCGAGGACGTTCATCAAGATTTATCCTGTGTTTTTTTCACATCATGCAGCTGAAAGCCACGAGCTTTTAGCGCCATTTCTGTTTTTTCTGCTTTAACGAGGGCATGAATTAATAATAATGCCACACGCTGCGCCGCGATAAATAAGGTTCTGCCATTAAGTTTTGGCTGGTAGCCACGTGCTCGCATTGCCATATCCATCTTTTTATGTACTTCACTGAACACTGAAATATAGCGAACAGTGAGAACAAAGAGATGAAGTAGTTTTTCAGGTAATGGCAAACGGCACAATGCCTGCAATAAAAGGCTCTCGTTCATATCCATTAACAAGAGTCGGGTTAAACTTAAAATCAAATTAAAACGTAGCGTGATGAGCAGTGCGAGCTGAATACCCATAGGATTTAATACTAAACCTTGCTCGGTGATTTTCCAGCTTAAGGTTAACCAAACGAGTAGCGTAAAGAGGTTTAGTTTAAGCCAATATTTAAAATAACCGGCAAGGGATTTTTGATAGTGAATTAGCACAATAAGTAATCCGCCGAATACAACCAGATTAAGGATAACAAGTGTTGAAATATGTGTCATTGTGCTGACGATAAGTCCACACAAAAACACATAAATTAATCGCAAGTGCGGTTGAAAAATAGCAAGGAAATTCATTTCACCACACTGAGCGCTGTTGGATACATTTTGTTTAACAATAAGACTACGCCGACACTGACGATACTGTCGATAATAAATACGGGGATATGTGATATCACCAGAAGCATAATCAGGTCGCTATAGACTTTACCGCCATCCAATGCTAAGACTAGAGAGGCGAGCAAGGCTGAACCGCCAACACCGATCACACCAGCACCAATACCTGCTGCAATTTGAGTGCGACGGGAATTGTCATTTTCAAGTCTTTTTGCAAATAGCCAATGTACAAGAAGGGCAGGTAATGCCATTACGCATAAATTGACACCTAATACAGCAAATCCACCGAAGGAAAAGAGCAGAGCTTGTAGGACTAATGCGATTAAAAAAGCAGGGAAAACGGCCCAGCCAAGAAATAGGCCGGCCATGCCGTTTAAGATGAGATGCACGCTACCAATGCCTACCGGTACATGAATGGTTCCAGCAACAAAAAAAGCAGCAGCAAACAATGCTGTTAGCGGCAATTGCTGCGAATTGAGTCGTTTAAGACCAATCATTACACAGACTAATGCGACAGCTGCACCACCAAGCAGTACGGGTGTATGCAACACACCTTCCGATAAATGCATATTATCTTTCCTTAGATTGCGACGCACGCGTTATCTTCGAGGCTCTAATCAATGCCCATAAGCCAAAAATACCAACAATATAGCCGATACCGCCAATAATATCGTGCAGGTAAATTTTGTCTTTTAATTTAGAAATATCTTCGCGGACCAACATCAATGCATTGTCATTGTTATTAGTTGTTTGCGCAGATACTCTGTTGGCAACAATTGAGGCTCGATGTCCTTCTTCACCTTCTATCACTACTTTAATGGCACCTTCGGTAGTGGTATTGATCGGATAGGCAAATTGCCCATCGCGATCCGTTTTACCTTCCAATAGAGGGGAGTCCTGGCCAGCTTGCAAAATCTCCATATAGGTTTCTGCTGCTGGGGTCATATCGGAATAATAGGCTTTGCCAGAAACTGTGCGTCCATCATATTGTGCAAATACATGCAAACTATGAGCCAATGCTGATGGTGCGCACAGCCAGGTGAAAAGTGCGGTTAAAAATACAACTCTTTTCATTATTTCGCGTCAAAAGTGAGCATATATTCAACACTACGTTTGTTATAGTCAGGATTGTCTTTAACTGGCTCGTCAAATTCAGCCCAGACTTTGTTATAACCCGCTTTAGGGGTGAATTGTGCAACCCCTTTTTCATTGGTTAAGTTGAATGGGTGATCTTCGCCTAAACCCACTTTGATGCCTTGCACAGGTTTACCTTTGACTAACACGAGAATATCGAGTGGTTGTCCCGCTTTCGGTTCACTTTGTGGAATAAGCTCATAATCCATATTGTGTGATTTATTCGCTTGTGCATCCCAGTGTAAAATCGCTTTGCCGAATTTGACTGGATTAACACTGAGTACAGCTTCAGGTGCTTGCTGTTTAGTTTTTTCGACATATTTACCGCTTGGCAATTTTGACCAAACGCCATTATCAAAGCGAATAAATGCTATGGCCGCATCAGGTGCAGCAAAGTGTGCCTCGCCTTCTTTAAAGTTTACTGTGGCATTTTGCAATTGGCCTTTAGCATCAAGTAGGCGTACCGCTTTTAATTTGCTTTGAGGATAGGTTTCAGTTTCCTCATGACCAAATTTAACCACATATTGCCCTTTTACATCCTTAACGGGCTCCAACCAAACATTATGCGCATTAGCGAGTGAAGCACTGAATAGTGCAGTGATAAGTAATGCTGTTTTTTTCATGGAAGTTCTCCTTTTCTAACATGTGAACACTGTGATAAAGTATAAAATATGAAGTAACTTCAGAGTCAAGTGAAATTTTAAAAAAATGAAAATTGGTCAGCTAGCCAACATTGTTGGCTGTACGGTGGAAGCTGTACGTTTCTATGAAAAACAAGGATTGATCGAACCCGCCAAGCGAACAAGTGGTAATTTTCGCGTTTATACGGAAGAGCATTTGAAACAACTTTCTTTTATTTGCTATTGCCGCAGTTTGGATATTTCACTAAAAGAAATCAAAATGTTGCTCAATCCTCAATGTGCGACGCAAGAGCAAGAAAGGGAAATTAATGAGTTGCTAGATCGACATATTCGAGAAGTATCAAAACGGATCCATGAATTGGCTCACTTGAGAATTCGCTTAATTCAGCTCAAAGGCAAATGTAGCCAATTTGAACAAAACAATGATTTAATGAATACTTTATTGCAACATAGCGGCATTAATTTTGTGCCGCTAAAATGATTTCTTGTACGAGTACCTGTAAAAATTTTTCAAACAACGTTTAAATATCGAACAACGAAATACAGAAATGCTGAAAATAAACATCAAAAAAGAGTAAAATTGGAACAGACTGCTTTTTTATTTTAAGGAGAAAATCATGCATGAGATGTCTCTCTGTCAGAATATTATGGAAATTATTGATCAACAACAGAAAAAGCATGAAATCCATGAAGTGACAGATATTTGGCTAGAAATTGGGGCACTGTCTTGTGTCGAGCAAAGTGCGGTAGAATTTTGCTTTGAAATTATGCGCAAAGATACCGTTGCTGAAAACTGTCAGTTACATTTTATTCATTTACCTGCGATTGCATGGTGCTGGCAATGTCAAAAGGAAGTTGAGATTGAAGCCTATCAAGATTGCTGTCCACATTGTCACAGTGCATGTTTACAACGTCGAAGTGGCACCGAATTTAGAGTGAAAGAAATTGCCGTAAAATAGCAAGACGTCTAAATTGGCAAATTTAACCTGATCTTTTGAATATAAAATACGCTAACTACTTGATAGTATGTATTTATCTCTCTTCAAAGAATATATTTAAGATAGAGAATATGGTATTCTAACGCATGTGAATTACCATAGATTCTAAGTATTTACAGAATAAACGAAACATTATTGAGGTGACTTATGTGTACAACCTGTGGCTGTGGCCATCCAGACCAAGTCAGAATCGGAGAATTACCGCATGTTCATAATGATTCCAATGCGCAACATGCAACAAAACTACCTAATTTTTCTCACTCCGCCTTCCGCATGCCAGACTCTCCACAACAAGATGAAACTCAGCAACGATTACTGAAAGTAGAACAAGATATTCTCGGCGCAAACAATCAATTAGCCGATATGAATCGTCGCTTTTTCGCGAATCAGCATATTTTGGCGCTTAATCTTGTTTCAAGTCCTGGTTCAGGTAAAACAACTTTGTTAACGACCACATTAAATGCATTAAAAAATGACTATCCTTGTTATGTGATCGAAGGGGATCAACAAACAGAAAATGATGCAGATCGTATTCGTCAAACGGGGGTGCCAGCGATTCAAGTTAATACGGGCAAAGGTTGTCACTTAGATGCACAAATGATTGGTAATGCATTGGTGAAATTGCAGCCTCAGGAAAATAGTCTGATGTTTATTGAAAATGTCGGAAACCTAGTTTGTCCGTCAGAATTTGATTTAGGTGAGCATGCCAAAGTAGTGATTTTATCTGTGACAGAAGGTGAAGATAAACCGCTAAAATATCCACATATGTTTGCGGCTTCTAAATTAATGATTTTAAATAAAGTTGATTTACTACCTTACTTGAATTTCGATGTAGAAAAATGTATTGCTTATGCGAAACAAGTGAATCCAACAATTGAGGTTATCCAGTTGTCTTCTCAAAGTGGAGAAGGATTACAGCAATGGCTAGACTGGTTAAAAGCGCAAGAACGATAGGAGCATCAAATGCAGTTTGTTGATGAATTTCGTGATCCTGAACTGGCTAAAAGTCTGTTACAGCGACTACAAAAAATAATGGAAAACCAACCGCACTTTACACCAGAAAATCCGTTATATTTGATGGAGGTCTGTGGCGGACATACTCATACCATTTTTAAATTTGGGCTGGATCGTTTATTACCGAAAAGTATTGAATTTATTCACGGTCCAGGCTGTCCGGTATGTGTCTTACCGATGGGGCGAATTGATGTATGTATTGAGATTGCTCGTCGTCCAGAAGTGATTTTCTGTACTTTCGGTGATGCGATGCGAGTACGCGGACGTTTAGGTTCATTATTAGAAGCTAAAGCACAGGGCGCGGATGTTCGTATCGTTTATTCTCCGCTTGATGCGTTGAATATCGCATTGAATAATCCAGACAAAAAAGTGGTGTTCTTTTCACTCGGTTTTGAAACAACTATGCCGAGTGCTGCAATTACCTTGCAACAAGCGAAAAAACAGCAGGTAAAAAACTTTTTTGTGGTATGTCAAAATATCACTATCATCCCAACATTACACAGCTTATTGTCACAAGGACAAGTCAAAATTGACGGCTTTCTTGCACCAGGTCATGTAAGCATGGTGATTGGTTCTGAACCTTATCAGGAATTGTGTGATACCTACCATAAGCCTTTTGTGATCACTGGTTTTGAGCCTTTAGATATCCTACAAGCAATTTTAATGTTGGTGACACAGATTGTTGAAAAACGCTGTGAAGTGGAAAATCAGTATAAACGTATCGTACACCAACATGGCAATGAGTTAGCACAACAGGCAATCAGTGAAGTATTCCGCTTGAAAGCCAGTAGCGAATGGCGTGGATTAGGCGAAATTGCAGAATCTGGCGTAGAACTGACAGATGATTATCAATGCTTTGATGCAGAAGCGTATTTTGCTTGCCAGCCACATCAAGTTGCTGATGATCCGGATTCTCGTTGCGGAGATGTATTAATCGGCAAATGTAAGCCTGCTGATTGCCCATTATTTGCTAAAAAATGTAATCCTGACAATGCCTATGGTGCATTGATGGTATCTTCCGAAGGGGCATGTGCGGCCTATTATCAATATAGACGGGAATAAAACAATGACTGATTTTATTACAATGGCACACGGAAATGGTGGTGCTACCATGCAAGAGTTGATCCGCGATTATTTTGTTGAAGCATTTGATAATCCAATACTTTCACAAGGCGAAGATCAGGCTCGTATTGCTTTACAAGAGTTAAATGCTTTAGGTGGAACATTGTCATTTTCTACCGATAGTTTTGTGATTGATCCGATTTTTTTTCCTGGTGGAGATATTGGTAAACTCGCCGTTTGTGGCACAGCTAACGATGTTGCCGTATGCGGTGGCGTACCAAAATATTTATCCTGTGGCTTTATTTTGGAAGAAGGTTTACCACTAGAAACCTTAAAAAAATTGATCCAATCGATGGCAAAAGCCTGTCAGTCAGCCGGTATTCAAGTGGTAACAGGTGATACTAAAGTAGTACAAAAAGGCGCGATAGATAAAGTGTTTATCAATACAGCTGGCATTGGCGTTATTCCAAACGGACTCGACTGGGGCGTGCATCGCATTCAGCCAGGTGATCAGATTATTGTCAGTGGTACTTTAGGTGATCATGGTGCAACCATTTTGAATTTACGCGAAAATCTCGGTATTCAAACGGATTTATGCAGTGATTGCGCCGTGCTTGCACCGCTTATTGATTGCATTCGTCCGATTGCTGGGGTGAAAGCTGTACGCGATGCGACCCGTGGTGGTGTGAATGCGGTACTTCACGAATTCGCACAGGCTCAGAAAGTGGGGATTCAAATTGATGAAACGGTATTACCAATTCGTCAGGAAGTACGCGGTATATGCGAATTACTCGGTTTGGATGCATTAAATTTTGCTAATGAAGGTAAATTGGTGATTGTGGTGGATAAAGAAAAAACAGCTGAAATTCTGACCGCACTTCGTCGCCATCCATTAGGTGAAAATGCGGCCGTAATCGGCGAGGTAACGACTGATGGTAAAGTTCGAGCAGTTGGTCTTTTCGGTCAAAGTCGTTTATTAGACCTACCACGCAACGAACCTTTACCACGAATCTGTTAAGCAAAAACCGGTTTAATTTAAAATTAAACCTGTTTTAGTTTGTAAATTGATATAGTGTAAGAAAGGTAGTTATTTTTTCCAAATAACGTGGAATTCACGATCTTCTTCTCGGTGTGAAATTAAGAATTTCGCAAACACATCATCCATTTCATCTTTCTCATTTACTAATCCGACCCAAACTTCAGCAAAAGCCTCAGGATCGATTAACACCCCAATTTCTTGTTCCCAATCATCGGCAGTTTCGACAAACTCGACTGCACCACGATCTTCAAATTGCAGATTGAATAGCATAATATCAGCGGGATCGAGATTTTCGCCTGCCATCTCTAAGAAAATATCATAAGCAAGATCAATCGCTGCATCGGGATCGAGTTTTTGAATATCAGTTGTCATTGGGTTTTCCTTCATCAAGTCAATTGTGCGTATGATACCGCAAGAAATAGAAAACAAAAAGTGCGGTCAAATTTATCATTATTTTTGACCGCACTTATTTTTAGTTGCCGTAACTAGCCCGTATTTCGCATACCTGCGGCAATACCTGTGATGGTAATCATCAGGGCTTGTTCGACATCAGGGCTTGGGTTTTCAGGCGATTCACGGAAACGACGGAGCAATTCCACTTGAAGTAGATTGAGTGGATCCGTATAAACATTACGTAACGCAATAGAATCGGCAATCCACGGCAAGTCCGCCATTAATTCATCTTTGTGAGAAAGCGAAAGCACGGTTTTAATATCCGCATTGAGTTGATTACGCAAATTCTCACCTAAGTACCAAAGCTCTTTTTTCACTAAGTTATGATCATATTGCTCAGAAAGCCAAGTATCGGTTTTACTGAACACCATTTCTAACATACCTACACGAGTCGAGAAGAATGGCCACGCTTTACACATTTCTTCAATAATATGACCTTTGCCTTCATCTACAATTTTTTGAATTGCCGCACCCGCACCCAGCCATGCTGGTAGCATTAAGCGGTTTTGCATCCAAGCAAAAATCCATGGAATGGCACGCAAGCTTTCCACGCCACCATTTGGATTACGTTTTGCAGGGCGAGAGCCAAGTGGTAGTTTAGACAGTTCTTGTTCCGGTGTAGCACTGCGGAAATAAGGCACGAAGTCTTTATCACCACGAACAACACTACGGTAAATGTCGCATGAAGTAGCGGAAAGTTCATTCATCACAGTACGCCATTCTGCTTTTGGTTCTGGCGGTGGAAGTAAGTTTGCTTCTAAAATCGCGCTTGCGTAAAGATCAAAGGTTTCAACCGCAACTTCGGGTAAACCAAGTTTAAAGCGGATCATTTCCCCTTGTTCAGTCACACGTAAACCATTTTTGAGTGAGCGCGGTGGCTGAGAAAGTAATGCTGCATGTGCAGGTGCACCACCTCGACCGATTGTACCACCACGACCATGGAATAAAGTGAGCTCAATACCTAGTTCTTCGGTTAAGTTGACTAATGCTTCTTGAGCACGATATTGTGCCCATGAAGCTGCCATCATTCCCGCATCTTTAGCTGAGTCAGAATAACCAATCATCACCATTTGATGATTATTTATCACACCACGATACCAACCAATATTAAATAATTGACGCATGACCCCTTCAGAAGCATCTAAGTCATCTAAGGTTTCAAAGAGTGGCACGACAGGGATATGATAAGGCACACCCGCTTCTTTTAATAATAAATGCACGGCAAGCACATCAGAAGCACTTCTTGCCATGGAAATAATATAGCAAGCAATTACGCCTTGTTTTTGTTGAGCAATGACTTTACAAGTCTCTAAAACTTCTTGGGTTTCAGCAGATGGCTCCCAATGGGTTGGAATTAATGGACGACGAGAATTTAATTCACGCACCAAGAAAGATTGTTTCTCTGCTTCGCTCCATTGTGCATAATCGCCAATACCAAGATAACGGGTAATTTCTGCGATAGCATCCGTATGCCGCGTGCTTTCTTGACGGATATCCATTTGTGAAAGGGTAACCCCAAAACAGCGAATGCGATGCAAAATATCCAATAAGGAACCATTGGCAATAATACGCATGCCGCATGCCATCAATGATTGATAGCAGTCATAGAGTGGTTCCCAAAGTTGATTATCTTCCATGATGATATTCGCTTGGCTTACGCGTGGCGGACGATTTGCCATGCAATCATCAAAGTAATCAAGGGTCGCGATAAGTTTTGCACGAAGTTCTTTGACCACAAAACGATAAGGCTCTAAATGCTCACCATATTTTGCGGTAAATTCTGGTGTACATTTCACCATAGATAATTCATCGGCAAGGGATTTGATGTCATTTAAGAATAAATCTGCTGCTTTCCAACGAGCAAGATAGAGGACTTGTTGAGTAATTTTTGAAGTAACAAATGGGTTACCATCACGGTCACCACCCATCCAAGAAGAAATTCGGACAGGACGTAAGCCTACTGGTAAATCGTACCCCAAAAATTCACGAGCATGTTCATTTAATTGACGTAAGAATTCCGGCACCCCTTGCCATAGGCTGTTTTCAATCATGGCGTAGCCCCATTTTGCTTCATCGAATGGCGTAGGGCGAACGGTACGGATTTCATTGGTATGCCATGCTTCAGCAATTAAACGAAGTAGCAAGCGTTCAATAATGCCTCGTTCTTTAGGCGTCAAATCATCGTGCTCTAATTTACTTAAGCATTTATTGATCTCAACGTGTTTGTGGATTAACGAACGACGTGTGGTTTCGGTTGGGTGTGCGGTTAATACTAGCTCAATGAGCAAGTTTTCAACGGTCTTGTAAACTTCCTCTTTTGAAACATTTAATGCTTTTAAGCGTTGGAATAAAGCACTTAATGAACGATTAGAAGATTGTAAATCTTTGTGTTGGCGAGAGACCGTTTGGTATTGTTCAGCGATATTCGTTAAGTTAAGGAAATGGCTGAATGCTCGGGCAACAGGAATAATATTTTCATTTGAAATGGTGGAAAGGGTATCCAACAATGTTTTACGTGCTTGGCTATCGCCAGCTCGAGATTGTTTGGACAATTGGCGAACATTTTCAATTAAAGTGAGAATGTCTTCGCCTTGTGCATCATTAATGGTTTCTCCAAGAAAACGCCCTAACATATTAATGTTATGGCGGAGAGTGCGATACTCATCAGTCATATGAACTCCGATAAAGAAAAAAATAAAACTAGGGGAGATATAATCAAAAATATGTATCGGGATCAAATGCTATACGTCAAAAACTTGCATTAAATCAAAAAAGGCTAAAATAAGTAAAAAATGACCGCACTTTTTTAGATAAAATTCAAAGTGCGGTCAAAAAGTTTAATGTTTATTTAAGGTTGCGAACTGATTTTCGAATGACGAGTTCAGGATGGATTGCAATGCGGTGTTTTTCGTGATTATCGTTATCTTTATTGGCAATACGCTCAAATAAAAGATTAACCGCTTGTGCACCTAAACGAGACTTAGATTGATGAATCGTTGTGAGTGGTGGTGCATAGAAACGCGATGAGTGAATATTATCATAGCCAATAATCGAGATATCATCAGGCACACGCAAGCCTTTTTCCGTAATCGCAGAAATTGCACCTAATGCCATCACATCATTACAACAGAATACGGCAGTAGGTAGGCTGTCTTGTGCAAGAATTTTATTCATACACTCGTAACCGTCCTCAGGTTCGAAGAAACCTTCCATAATCCAATTTTCATGGATCGGTAGATTGGCTTCATTCATGGCTTTTACAAAGCCTTCGTAACGGGTTCTTGCCGTCGTTTTATCTAATTCACCCGCAATAAGACCGATCTCTTTATGACCACAATCAATTAAATGCTTAGTAGCAAGGTAACCGCCCGTAAAGCTGTTATCTTCAATGATATCGGTATCTGTATTTGGACCCCAATCCATTACCACCATCGGCACAGACGAGAAACTAGAAAGCACATCAAGTGAATGTTGTGTGTATTCAGAACACATGACCAATAAACCATCTACGCGTTTTTTGGTAAGCATTTCGACGTGGTTTTTAATTTTTTCAGGATCATTTTGTGTATTACACAAAAAAAGTGAATAGCCTTGACGATAACAATGATCTTCAACGGCATGAATGATTTCAGCAAAATAAGGGGATTCACTGGTGGTAACAATCATCCCTATGGATTTTGTCGTGTTGACTTTCAAACTCCGAGCAACAGCACTTGGTGAGTATTTCAAGCTTTTAATGGCTTGCATCACCGCTTCTTCGGTTTCTTTTGCTACAAAACGGGTTTTATTAATTACGTGTGAAACAGTGGTGGTGGAAACACCAGCCATTTTTGCGACATCTTTAATTGTTGCCATAATTTTGCCTCTAGAGAATTTTTCCTATTATAAAGACTGTCACCAAATAGGTTAAGTAAATTATAAAAAATTTTTGAAAAAACGTGCTTTATTGTTAGAATGGGTTATCTTTAACTAAACAAGTGGGAAATTAAAATGAGTGATTTTGGTTACGCAATGTTAGCTGTAGTGCTTTCTTTAAGTGTTGTAGTCGGTTTAGCAACTGCAATTTTCTAATTGAAAGAAATAACATATTAATCCATTTAAAATAGACCGCGCTTTAAGCATTTAAAGTGCGGTTATTTTTTTAAGGCTTTTTAAAGTTGTGTTAAAAGCCATGCCATAGGACTATTTCTTTAGTATAATTTGCAACTATTTCCGTTTGTTGTAATCAAAATACTGCAAAAACCAAATTTGAGATAATTATGAATAAATATTTGATTTCACTAGATAAAGATGTTCAGCGTCGTGAGCTGTTTTTTGCTCAACCAGATACAGCAGATTTCGTTGTATTTTCAGCGATTAATACCATGCAAAAAGAGTGGGATGAATTGGCAGAAGTATTCAATTCAGCGGAGTTTGAACAGCATTATGGGCGCAACGTCACAAAAGGCGAAATTGGTTGTACATTAAGTCATTTAGCGGTTTATCGTCAGATCGTAGAAGATCAAAATGTGACGGAAAATGACTATGCATTGGTCTGTGAAGATGATGCGTTGTTCAATTCAACTTTATCACCAAAAACGATCGCACTTTTAACTGAAAAATGTGATGCGGATATTGTTTTAATTGGGCAGTCGAAAATTGCAGAATTTAATGATGTGGAATTAGAGATTAATTATCCAACCACTTTTTCATTCTTGCGCCAAACAATTGGTGATGTCACCGTGGCTTACCCATATAAAAGCTATTTTGCAGGTACGGTGGCATACTTAATCAAAAAATCAGCGGCACGTGCATTTTTAAAGCAACTCGAACAAGAAAAACCGTTTTGGCTTGCTGATGATTTCTTATTATTTGAAACCCAATTCCAGATTAATAACAATGTGGTTCGTCCGCTTGTAGCCATTGAAAATCCACAATTAGTGAGTAATTTGGAAGCGATTCGTGGTTCAAAATCTAATAATTTAGTGAAGAAATTAATTAAATATCCACTCAAAAAAATCTTAGCAGTGAAAAAGAATTTAGGAAAATAACGTAAAAATGACCGCACTTTTTAATCTTTTTTATCTTTACGATCCTTGGCTGTTCCATGTTGTACGAATGTCATTCGTCGCAGGTTTAGCAGCATTGGTTGTATTGGCTTATCAGTATTTTAAAAAGCAGAAACCACAAGGTATTACTGTGCCAGTGGATAGTTTAGCCGTCATCATTGGGCTGATTACATTTAGCGTGATTCCGCTTTTAGTTAACGGTACGCGAGATTTTTCTGTCATCACCATGTATGTGAAAGAGCTGATTTTATTTATCTTTGGTGTGGGACTTTACAATGCCTTCTATGCCAATGTAAATGGTCAACAGAAAGTGGTGCGTGATTTACAACTCGGTGTAGTAGTGCAGTTTGCAGTGGGCGTGATTGGCTTACTCGGTGCATCATTTATGATTGATTTCTTGCTTTCAACCAATGCGGTGTTGCCTGCACGTTTTTATGGTTCGGAGCAGGAGTATCGTTTATATAACATCACCGCAACTGCCTTTTTCCAGTTGAGTTTATTCTATTTAATGCTGTTGCATTTCTTACTGGCTTACAACGCTAAACATAATACGCTTCCGAGTATTCTGGTATTTTTAATGTTATGTATCGGATTAATTTCAGGGCGTACATTCCTTCTGTTATCGGTTGTGAGCATTTTAGTGTATTTCAAATGGCGTTATGTTCCATCACTCATTGCGTTTGCTGTTTTGGTATTATTACTGGCCTATTTCTTACCTGAAAATCCTTATGTGGCACATGCTTTAGAGCCCGTGATTAATTTATTACACGGTGCAGGATTTGTCAGTTCGTCAACAGATACCTTGATGAAAAACCACCTCTTTATGCCAACGCTCAAGCAGTTCATTTATGGCGATGGTATGTATATGACAGGTGAGTTAGAAGTTGGCCGTTATTATGGGCATACGGACTCTGGTTTCTTACGCCAAATTCTTTATGGCGGCGTGTCTTATGCTTTAGTGTGTTTTGCCGTGACATTCTATTTTGTACGCAAAGTTGCCTTAAACTGGTTTGATGGCAGCTGGAAATTTATACTTTCTGCCTTTGTGATTTTAGCATTCTGTAACATCAAAGCGGACACCTTTGCTTTCCCAGGCATTATGTCCGTGATGTTAATGTTCTTATCGCTTTTTGGCACTCACGGTAAACAACTTATTTTATTTAAACAAAAGGAGCCGAAAGATGTTTAGTATCATCGTGCCTTCTTATAATCGGAAAGAAGAAATTCCTGCCTTATTGGAAAGTTTAACCAAGCAAACCACCTATAATTTTGATGTGGTGATTGTGGATGATTGTTCGAAAGAACCCGTTGAAGTGACACAATCGTATCCATTTGCAGTTAAAGTTATTCGTAACGAAACCAATCAAGGCGCGGCAGAAAGCCGTAATATCGGGGCAAGAAGTGCGGATAATGAATGGCTGTTATTCCTTGATGACGATGATCGTTTTGCAAATGATAAATGTCAGAAATTAGCTGATGTGATTGCCGAACATGCTGATGTTAACTTTGTTTATCATCCTGCTAAATGTGAAATGGTGAATGAAGGTTTTAGCTATGTGACTAACCCCATTGAGCCACAAGAGATTAGCGTAGAGCGAATTTTACTGGCGAATAAAATTGGTGGTATGCCGATGATTGGGGTGAAAAAAGAGCTGTTTTTAAAAATCGGCGGATTATCGACCGCACTTCGTTCATTGGAAGACTATGATTTCTTGCTGAAG
The DNA here is from genome assembly GCA_018381885.1 of Parahaemophilus parainfluenzae. Lineage (GTDB taxonomy): Bacteria > Pseudomonadota > Gammaproteobacteria > Enterobacterales > Pasteurellaceae > Haemophilus_D > Haemophilus_D parainfluenzae_AH. The sequence continues at coordinate 104,771 of JAGZRA010000002.1, forward strand.
CTTGTGCAAGATCCAACGTTTAAAGCGTACAAAGTGGCTGAGCCGTTGACTTATTGTACGTTCCATACCAAGCGTTCTAGCGTATCAACAGATACCACTAATACGCAAAAAGCGATTGATTATATCCGTGAAAATTATGTGAAAACGGCAGAGCAAGAAAAGAATTTTGCCATCAACGCACAATATATGTTGGCTTACCCACATATTATGAATTTATCCCGTAAAGCCGCTTTTTACTATTTTGAGATTTTTAAATTAACGAAAAGTATTAAGCAGCTAATTATTGCCTTTGTGGTTTTAATTTCCCCCAAATTGGCAATTAATTTGAAACGGTTTATGTAGATAACTTATTAGATAGAGAAGTATGAAATTTTCAGTTTTAATGTCCTTATATATTAAGGAAAACCCACAATATTTAAGAGAATGTTTTGAAAGTTTAGTGGCTCAAACCCATCCAGCAGATGAGATCGTGTTGGTGTTTGATGGTGCGGTAACGCCAGAATTGGAAGCCGTGGTTTCTGAATTCGAAACAAAATTACCCTTAAACTTAGTGAAGCTGCCAAAAAATTTAGGCTTAGGTAAAGCGCTTAATGAAGGTTTGAAACATTGTTCACACGATTGGGTATTCCGTATGGATACCGATGATATTTGTGTGCCAGAACGTTTTGCGAAACAAGTAGCGTTTATTGAGCAACATCCGGATACAATTATTTTCGGTGGGCAGATTGCTGAGTTTGGCGAAAATATTCAAGACATCGTGGCATATCGTAACGTGCCGACTGAAGCACAAGATATCGTTAAATTTACCCAAAAACGTTGTCCGTTCAATCACATGACGGTGGCATATCAAAAAAGTGCGGTCATTAATTGTGGTGGATATGAGGATTTACAGGAAGATTATTACCTGTGGATTAAGCTTGTGGCGCAAGGACAAAAAGTGGCAAACTTACCAGACATTTTAGTTTATGCCCGCGTGGGTAATGGCATGGTAGGGCGTCGTCGTGGTTTAAACCAAGCGAAAGCAGAATGGCGTTTATTTAAATTGAAACATCGCTTAGGTATTCAAGGCTTATTTTCAGGCCTATTCACCTTTGCCTTACGTTCAGGTTCTCGTTTATTACCAACCTCATTATTGAAAGCTGTTTATAACAAATTTTTACGCAAATAATGCGATATTTTGAACATTAAAAAAGGAAAAGAAATGAATTTAATCTCAACGTTAAAAATGACGGCATTATCGACCGCACTTTTATTGGCGGGTTGTTCAAGTAATACGACAACAACGACAACCTCATCCACCAAAAGCATTCCGTCAGTAAGTAGTAATGCCGTTTATAGCAAACCAAGAACTTTAGATAACTTTAATGATTATGTACAGTTCTTAAAAGGTAAAGCGGCTGCTGAAGGCGTATCGTTGTCAGTATTGAATGCACAAAATAATATTCAATATATGCAAAAAGCTGTAGATTTGGATCGTGCTCAAGCGGGTAGAAGTCAGCGTAATGCGGATCAACCACAGTTACCGAATCCAAACGGTACAACGAATTATTTGAATAAAGTACTGACCCAAAACAAAGTAGACATTGCCGAAGAGCGTTATTGGGAAGTACAAGCACCATTACAACAAGCAAGTCAACGCTATGGCGTTCAACAAGAATATATCCTTGCTTTATGGGGTATGGAAAGTAGTTTTGGCTATTATCAAGGTAGTTATGATGTACTATCAGCTTTAGCCACATTAGCCTTTGATGGTAGACGTGAAGCCTTATTTAGCAAAGAATTTGTGAATGCGATGAAAATGTTAGAACGTGATCATATTCAACGCAACAGAATGTTAGGCTCTTGGGCGGGCGCAATGGGACAAACCCAATTTATGCCAAGCGCATTCTTAAATTATGCCGCAGATGGTAATAATGATGGCGTGAAAGATATTTGGACAAACCAATTTGATGCGTTTGCTTCAATTGCAAACTATCTCCACACTGTGGGTTGGGACAACAAATTGCCTTGGGGCGTTGAAGTCACATTAAATCAACCATTAGATTTATCTCTTTCAGGCATTGAGAAGAATAAAGCGCGTTCATTGAATGACTGGCAGTCTAAAGGCATCACCTTAGCGAGCTTCAGCCAACAAGAACAAGATAAACTGACCGCACTTTCGCAAGCCGATCTTTGGTTAGTTCGCCCAGATAAAGAAGTTGGGCGTGCATTCTTGGTCTCCAATAACTACCGCACGATTTTAGATTGGAACAAATCAAATTACTTCGGTGTGAGCATCGGTATGTTTGCTGATCGCATTAAGATGGCCACCGGCTTGTAGAAAATTATTTTCCTTTTATAATCCAACAAAGCTTTGTTGGATTATTTTTTATCTATAAATTGAATATTTGGAGAACACGATGCAAAAAAAATGGCTTTCTATTTTATTGTTTGCACCTTTGATGCAGAGCAATTATGCATTAGCTGATCAAGCAGTGAAAAAAGAATTGGATTATAAAGCACTCGGTGAAGTGTTATTTTTTGATAAATCTATTTCTTTTAATAAAACACAAAGCTGTTCAACCTGCCATAGCCCGGATACCGCCTTTGTGGATCAACGTAAGAATTCCGCAAATCAAATGGTCTCAGAAGGGGATAATCCTCATCTTCATGGTAATCGTAATGCCAATACGGCGCTTTATGCTATGTTCTCTCCGGATTTTCATTTTGATAAAAAAATTAAAGATTATGTAGGCGGACAATTCTGGGATGGGCGAGCAAAAGATTTAGCCGAGCAAGCAGGTGGGCCACCAGTAAACCCAGTAGAAATGGGCATGCCGGATAAGAAAGCCATTGTTGAACGATTAAAAGCGGATCCTACCTATTACAAGCCAATTACAGATCTTTATGGTGAAAGTATTTGGGCAGATACTGACAAGATTTATTCCATCATGGAAAAAGCCATTGGCGAGTTCGAAAAACAGGAATTATTTGCGCCATTCTCTTCAAAATATGATCGCGCTTTAAAAGGTGAAGCAGAATTGACCACACTTGAAGCCGAAGGCAAGGTGCTATTTTTCGATAAAACACGTACAAATTGTAGTAACTGCCACCAATCAAGTGAAGCGAATTCAGCAAAAGAAACCTTTACGAATTACCGCTATTACAATATCGGCGTACCAAGTAATCAAGAATTAATTAAGCACAATAAATTAGCTGCAGATTTTGTAGATAATGGACTATTGGATAATCCGATGGTGAAAGGTGATGAAAAGCAAAAAGGTAAATTTAAAGTCCCAACTTTGCGTAACATTGGTGTCACTGCGCCTTATATGCATAACGGTGTTTTCCGCGATTTAAAAACCGTTTTACTATTTAAAGACAGTTTCAATAATCCTAATCGTAAAGTGAATCCTGAAACAGGGAAAGCCTGGGATAAAGCCGAATATGCTCAAACCATTAATCCTGATGTTTTAAAAGCAAAACCGCTAACAGATGAAGAGATTAATGCGTTAGAGGCATTCTTAAAAACGTTAACTGACGAAGCTTACGAAGAATAATTAAGCGCTTGAGTTGAATTTAGCAATCGTTTTCGTTATTATTCTCACCGATAATTATTATCATTTTGAATTGTTTAATTTTACTCAGGAGATTTTTCTTATGAAAAAACGTTTTTCAACTTTAGCGATTGCCACTATTCTTGGTTTAACTACTGGTTTTGCCAATGCTGATCCCGTGAAAGTAAAAGATATACTTGATCGTCAAGTCACTGTAGATTTACCGGCAAAACGCGTGGTACTTGGTTTCTATTACCAAGATTATATGGCAGTTGGTGGTGATAAAGCGTTAGATAACGTTGTCGGTTTTTCTAAGAAAGTATGGTCTTCTTGGGCACCAGCTAGCTGGGAGTTATTTAGTAAAGCTGTGCCAAAATTGAATCAACTAGATGATGTGGGTGAAGTAGAGGAAGGCACATTCTCTGTGGAAAAAGTGCTTTCATTAAAACCTGATCTTTTAGTCTTAGCTGATTGGCAGTACGAAATGCTAGGATCTGATTTAGATGCTATCAATGAAGCGGGTATTCCAATTGTTGTATTAGATTACAACGCTCAAACCTTAGATAAACACATCAAATCAACGGAAATTATTGGTCAATTGACGGGGCAGAAAGATCGTGCAGCGAAAATGGCGAAAGAATACAAAGATATCGTAGAATATATTCAAACGACGGTTAAAAATGCAAAATTAGCAAAACAACCGAAAGTGTATGTAGAGTTCGGTCGTGGTGGCCCAGCTGAACAAGGGATGACATTCTTCTCAAGCATGTGGGGCTCAATGATTAGCCTTGTAGGCGCAGAAAACGTTGCTCCTGCAGAAATTGGTAAATGGGGTACATTAGCTGCTGAAAAAGTATTAGCCGCGAAACCAGATGCGATTATTATTACAGGCCGTGAAACTGAATTGAAGAAAAATCAAGACGGTATGGTAATGGGCTTTGGTATTGAAAAAGCAGAAGCAGAACGTCGTTTAAACGCATTTAAACATCGTGCAGGTTGGGCTGAATTACCGGCAGTGAAAAACAACCGTGTTTACGCAGCCTATCATGCGAACTCTCGTACTCTATCAGACAGTGCTTCAGTTCAGTTTGTAGCTAAAGCCGCTTATCCTGATCTGTTTAAAGATTTAGATCCGCAACAAACTTACTTAAACTTCTATAAAAACTACTTACCGGTTACCCCGGAAGGTACGATTTATCTTTTACCTGAAACCAAATAAGGGAAACGTTAATTAATGAAAAACAATTCTGTTGTAGCAGATATTGTGGCTAACCAGCGTAAGCTTGAACGCAAACGCTGGTTTGTTATTTTATTTTTTCTTGTGATTGGCGTGGTCAGTCTTATTCTCGACGTGATGACAGGCCCAGCGATGCTATCGGTATCTGAAGTTGTGAATGCGTTATTCGGTATCGGTGAAGTCGATAAAATGACTAACAATATTGTGCATAATTTACGTTTACCGATGGCATTGATGGCGCTTGTAGTCGGGGCAACACTGGCTGTAGGTGGGGCAGAAATCCAAACCTTATTAAATAACCCTATGGCAAGTCCTTATACATTAGGACTTGCTGCAGCAGCAGGTTTTGGGGCTTCTGTTGTAATTGCTTTTGGAAGTTTTGGTTTACCGGTACAAGTTGCAGTGCCAATTGGTGCGTTTGTCATGACCATGCTCGCGTCTGGGATTCTTTTCTTATTTGCCTCTAAACGTCGTTTTAGCTCTGAAATGCTCGTGTTGGTAGGGATCGCATTGCTCTTTATTTTCCAATCCTTACTTTCATTGGTGCAATTTATTTCGGCGCCGGAAGTCTCGCAACAAATCCTATTCTGGCTATTTGGTAGTCTAAATAAAGCGACGTGGCAAAGCTTAATCATCATTATTGTCGTCACTACAATTTGTGTCGCATTACTTTCAAAAGAGCTTTGGAAATTGACCGCACTTCGTTTAGGAGAAGAGCGAGCGGCAAGTCTTGGCATCAATTTGCAAGTATTACGTATTAAGGTTTTAGTTCTTGTCGCAATGATGACGGCGACAGCAATCAGTTTCGTGGGCGTGATTGGCTTTATCGGCTTAGTTGCACCACATGTTGCTCGAATGTTGCTTGGTGAAGATCAACGTTTCTTCTTACCGGGAGCTATGTTAGTCGGTGCAGCATTCTTATCCCTTTCTTCGGTATTATCCAAAGTCATTATCCCTGGCGCATTATTCCCCGTGGGGATCGTCACCTCGTTTATTGGGGTACCTTTCTTCTTTTGGATTATTTTAAATAACAAGAGAGGACAATAATGTTAGAATTAAAGAATCTTACGGTAAAACGAGGTGATCTCACCGTAGCCGATCACATTAATGTCCGTTTTGAGGAAGGCAAAGTGTATACGGTACTTGGGCCAAACGGCACAGGAAAATCCTCCATGCTGAAAACCATTTTTGGTGAATTGCCACATGAAGGAATGATTACCTATCAAGGTAAACAGCTAGAACGGACGAAATTAGCAGATTGGCGTAAACCAATTGGCTATATGCCTCAAGATAGCCGAGTAGATGCAAGCTTAACCGCACTTGAAGTCGTCCTTTTAGGACGAATGGATAGTCTAACGATGCGAGTAAGTGATGAGCTTCTTACTGAAGCGGCAAGTATTATGACACAATTAGGTATTGGTCATTTAGCCCATCGTGATATCCTGAATCTCAGTGGAGGGCAGCGCCAAATGGTGATGTTCGCTCAGGTTTTATTACGTGAACCACAGATTTTAATGTTAGATGAGCCAGTGAGTGCGTTAGATATGCATCATCAGCTTAATCTCTTAGAAGAAGTTTACACCTATACGAAACAGAAAAATCTGATTACTATAATGGTATTACATGATTTAAGTCTTGCTGCTCAATTTTCAGATGAGTTGATTTTACTTGGTGAAGGTAAAGTGCAAGGCGTGGGAGATGCTCATCATGTTTTACAAGTAGAAACAATTAATCGTTTATATCGTGTAAACGTTGAATTATTACAATGTAGTGCAGGTTTGCCAGTGGTTCGTCCACAACGTAAATCAGCGCATTCTTAAGAAGGAAATGAAAATGAAAAAAATCGCACTTGCAGCATTATTAGGATTAAGTTTTGCTGCTCAAGCCACACATTATGACATCAAAATGTTGAATTCAAACAGTGAAGGCTCAATGGTTTTTGAACCGGGTTATTTAAAAGTACAACCGGGTGATACGGTGACATTTCGTGCAGAAAATAAAAGCCACTTTGTACATAGCAAAGCGATTCCTGAAGGTGCTCAAAAATTCCAATCTGAAGAAGATCAGGAACTCACAATCACTTTAGATAAAGAAGGTGTTTATGTTTATACCTGCCCAGTACATCGTTCAATGAATATGAATGGTGTGATTCAAGTGGGGGATAATCTACCAAACAAAGAACAAGCAGAGAAAGTAGTGAAAGATCTTGAGAAGAAATCAATGACAAACAAAGGTCGTCTTGAAAAATATTTTGCTCAAGTAAAATAATCTTTGAAATTGATGCGCCAGTTTGATGATTGGCGCATCTTCTTTATGCTTAAACCAGTCATTATTTACCATGCTTACGATTACCACTTGCAAAACCTATCCTTCAGCCCCTCAAAATCTTATCCCTGTACAAACACAACTTTCTAATCAAGGTATTCCTACTCAATTTTTACCTTGGCAAGAAACATTACGGAGTCAGTTTATTCTGCCTTTAGCAGCATGGGATTATGCGAATTTCTATGATGAATTTACTCAATGGATTAAACTGCATAAGAGTGCATTCATCAATCCTGCAGAATTAATGTTATGGAATAGCCATAAAGGCTATCTATGTGATTTGCAGAATTGGGGCATCAATGTTATTCCAACCCTTATTTGTTCAGCAAAAACATCTGAAATTTTGACCGCACTTGAACGCCAAGATTGGCCTGAATTTGTTATTAAACCCGCTGTAGGGCAAAGCGGTAATTTGGTAACAAAACTAAAACAAGGTGAAGCATTCCCCGATCTTTCTGCGTATGGTGAGCAAGTTGTGTTACAGCCGTTTATTCCTGAAGTGGCCACAAATGGTGAAACCAGTTTGATTTTTTTCAATGGTGTATTTAGCCATGCTATTCGCCGACAGCCACCTCAAAATGAATGGCGAGCGAATTCACAATATAAAGTCGAAATTATTCCTGTTGAGGTTGATCGTCATATTATTGAAACAGCAAGCCATGTTTTACATAAATTGCCAGAAATGTCCGTCTATGCGCGAGTAGATGGAACGATTATTAACAATACGTTTTTATTAAATGAATTAGAGTTGATAGAGCCTGCGTTATATTTAGATCGTTGGAAAGGGGCAACAGAGCGATTTGTGGATGTGTTAAAAAGCAAAATACTAAAATAAGCGCATAAAAAAACCTTACTTTTTACAGTAAGGTTTTTTCATCTTAACGATTAATTATTTTGCAGCTGGAGCAGCTGGTGCTGCAGGCGCAAATTTTTGTGCTAAATCAGCACCGTCTTTTTGTAATTTAGCTACTGCAGCTTGTAGTTTTTCAACTTTAGCTTGGTAAGCTTTAGTTTGTTCTTCAGTTGGCGCTTTAGTTGCTAAGTTTAATTGATCAACTAATAATTCGCTTGATAATGCAAGTACTTCTTTATTTTGATCTTTAATGCTTTTCACTGAAGGTGCTGTAATATCTAATTTATCTAAGCTTGCAATTGTATCTTCAACAGTTTTGTTGAAGGTTTTGATTGCTTCTTCAATTTTTTTATCATCTTTTGCTTGAACTGCAGCAGTTAAATCAGATTGAAGTTTTTGTTGAGCAGCCATTTGAGCTTGCGCTTGGCTTGCGTTCCATTCAAGCAATTTGTTGTAGTCAGCTTGTTCTTGAGCTGGTGTAGCTTCAGCTGGTTTTGCTGCTTCAGCAGGTTGAGCTGCTTCTTGTTTAGCTTCCGGTGCAGGCTGAGTGGTTTCAGGTTTTGCCGGAGCCGGTTTATCTGCTGGTTTATCACAAGCAGTTAAGAATAATGCAAATAATGCAGTTGCGCTGATTTTAGTAAATTTGTTCATAAAAAATCCTTTATTGATATAATAAAAACTTCTTAGCTTATAAAACTAAGCCCCTTCTAAGACCGTACATTTTAGAATTAGTTTAAAAAAAATTCAAAAACTATTTTAGTGTTTGAATATATTCACTTAAATTATGAATATCTTGCTCACTTAAACGTTGTTTTGCCGGGCTTCCTGCACTAGGAATATTTCCTGCTTTTCGTTCTAAAAGTGCGGTTGAAATTTCTTCTGGTTTTAATTGATTAATAATTTTGGATTCACCCATCGCTGGTTTTTCGCCTTGTTTCCCATGACAAGTTGCACAAGAGCGTTTATATACCTTTTCTGCTTTCACTAAGTCAGCTTCGGCAGAAAGGGCAGGAGGGGCAAATAAAAAGCCTAAAACAGGTAAAAGTGTAGAGAGTAAGTAAATTCGTTTTTTCATTTTGGCTAGCCTTTAAATAATTTATCTAAATCTTCTGCGGGAATCGCGCCTTCATATTTAGCCTGAATATTACCTTCAGGTGTAATTACAAAACTTGTTGGCGTACCGATAAGCTGATAGCGTTCAGCAGTAATTTTTAATTGGTCTTTGATAACCGGTAACGTAAGCTGACGTTTGGCGACCACGGCTTTGGTATCCACTTTATTGCCATCTACATTAATGGCGATAAGCTGAACTTTATCTGGATTAGCTTCGGCCAATTTTTCGAATTCTTTTAGTTCTGCGACACATCGTCCACAGGTTTCAGACCAGAATGTCAGTAAGCGAGTGCCTTTCCAATCATTAAGTTTCACTTCTTTACCTTGTAAATCATAGGCAGCGATGTCTGGTGCTTTTTGACCAATTGCAGCGACTTCATCTTTACAAGAAACGCTGCCAAAAATGACCGCACTTATGGCTAGTAGTTTGACGAATTTATTTTTCATGAATTTCCTCTTTTACAAATTTTCCGTGATGGAGATAAATAACACGATCGGTTAACTCACCCAATTCTGGATTGTGTGTCACCATCACAATGGTTCTACCTTGGCGATTTAATTCTTGTAGTAAATCCAGTACAAGCGCTTCATTTTTTTCGTCGAGATTACCCGTAGGTTCATCGGCAAAAATGACTGGTGGTTGGTTCACCAACGCGCGAGCAATACATACCCGTTGTTGTTCCCCCCCAGAAAGTTGGCTTGGACGGTGATCTATACGATGACCCAATCCTACTTGTTCGAGTACCGCTTTAGCCGCTGCCTCATCAATCACACTGTGATAGTGCTGAGCCAGCATCACATTTTCAAGTGCGGTCAAATAAGGAATTAAATGGAATTGCTGGAAGACTAGACCAATTTTTTCTGCACGGAAACGCTGACGACCGATTTCATCCAATTGTGCCGCATCGACACCATCTAGAATGACTTTACCTTCACTAGCCGTATCTAAGCCGGTTAGAATATTCATCAGCGTGGTTTTACCGGAACCTGATGCACCCATTATCGCAATAAATTCACCTTGGCGAATTTTAATATTAATATCTTCTAAAGCGGTGACTTGCCCGAATCGTTTATATAAATGTTGCGTTTCAATTACAAATTCACTCATTTTATTCCCCTTTTAATACATTTGCGGTTTGGATATTTAAAGCTCGTTTGGTTGGTACAATCACCGCAATAAAGGCAACCAATAACGATAAGACGATAGTAATTGGAATAACCGGTAGACGCATATCAATATAAGATTTAAATACGGTTAATCCAAGTAATTGAGCCAAGATGTAGCCGAAAATCAGGCCCGCGACAATTGCACAAAGTGCAATGATCAGAATCTCGGTACTAATCTGTTTAATGATGTCACTTTGTTTGGCACCTAAGGCTTTTTGTAGTGCAAATTCTTTTGCTCGCTCACCAACAATCGCAATCAATGTGGTGTTAACACAAAGGGTGGCGAGAATCAAAATGACCAATGAGATTAAGCCCATCAATCCTTTGATTTTATCTAAAATCTGCCCTTCAGAAGCAGAGACTTTTCGAATTGGTCGAGCAGTCAGATCAGGTTGATGTTGCATAATGTCCTGGGCAAATTGTGCGACATTACCTTGTTCATTTTTTACATTGAGTAAGGCGTTATTTGCTAATCCTTCTTTATCCAACCAATTTTGGGCAAACTCTAAATTCACGATTAGCATGTTGTCTGTGGCATCACCTGCCTCAACAATACCTTTTATCGTGAATTCATGTTTTTCAACCGCATTTTTAGACAGCGTTAATTTACTGCCAACACCTAAATTAAGGCGTTCTGCTAAGGTTTTCCCAATCATGGCATTGCGATCATCAAAATTCACATTAATGGCTGAGCCGGTAATTTGCCAATAAGGTGCAAGCACACGCATATCTTCAAACCACACACCCATAATCACGATTTTTTCTAAATCACTTCGCGCAACACCATATAAATAAGGGCTGGCAGCGGTGATAAAATTATCCGGTGCATTGTGCAGAATTTGCTTTAATTGGCGTTCCTTCATCAATCCACCATTGGCTGCACCGATGTAAAAGTTTGCCCCAAAGGTACGGAGCTCTTGGCTCATTTTGGTATTAATATCGAAATACACCGCTGCCATTGCCGTCACAATGGACGCACCAACAGTCAGTGCAGAGAAGATAATAAATACTCGTTGTAAACGTAGGCGTAATGCTTGGAAGATTAAACGCCAAAACATACTTTTATTGGCGGCCATAGAGCACCTCCACAGGGTAAAGTTTGGCAATACGATGAGCAGGGAACCAAGTACCCACTACAGCAATTAAAATAGACAGCATCAATACGCAAGGGATTACAATCCAAGCAAAACTGAGCGGAACACCAAATAGCGCAGATCCAATAAATCTTGCTAAGCCCCAACCAGCAATACAACCAAGCGAACCACCAATTAAGGCACTGATAATGGCTTCACAATAAAACAATAACGCGATTTGCCATTGGTATGCGCCTAACGCTTTCATTAAACCAATTTCTTTTGAACGCTCAATGATCCCTGTACTCATTAATGAGGCAATCCCCATAGCTGCCGCGATTAAAGCGGCGAGAGTCACGACAGCAAGCAATAACTGGATTTTACCAATGACGACCCCTTCTGATGCGGCAACTTGCCAAATTGGGCGAACAATAGCACCAGAAATGGCTTCTTCTAACTGATGTGAAATAGAAGAGACATAAGCCGTACAATACCAACGATCGTACTCTTCCGCATCTAATGCATCGGTATTAGCACGGGCTTTACGAGAAAGATCATTTTCTGGTACGGTAAGCGCAGAAACTTTAACTGATTGAATTTTCCCTTCTAAGCCCAGCAATTTTTGCACAGCATTGAGCGGCATGACTAACTGATTATCTTCAGCCCCACCCGTGGATAAAATACCGGTAATCTCGACCGCACTTTGATTATCTAGCTCATTAGTTTGATAGCGAAGCTGGATTTTATCACCTTGTTTTAAGCCAGTTCGTTGAGCCAATTGCTCTCCAATCAATGCAGGAATAAATTCTCCTTCAGGTGTTTCAAGATCGTTGACCCATTCCCCTTGCACATGCCAATAAGGACTAATAATTTTTTGTCCTGTGTGGTAATCATCTTCATCTGGTACAGGGATGTTGTGATCAAAAAACGTACCTAACACATTAATTTGTCCAAGTGCGGTTGATTTATCGTGAGTGTTTGTGGAAAGCGTTTCCGCTTTTACATCTGCACTTAATAAGGGGGCAAAACCTACGATATTATTTCGCCAGAAAATATCTTTAATATTCGGCAGCTCTTTTTCATCGAGAAAATCTTGGCTACTTAAATCTGCGTTATGACTGAGTTCATCAGGCAAGGCTGCATTACTTGCAGGTTCAACTAAAATATTGGCTCCGTAAGATTTGAGCTCTTTTGCCATTTTATCGCCAATATCAATGGATACCGCCAAGAGCGCAGAGACTAAGCCAGCCGCTAAGAAAATAGTAATAACGGCCAACAGTTTACGTTTAATGCTGAAGCGCCAAGATTGAAATAACATTCTTGCTAGCATTATTCCCCCTTACCTAAATATTTTTCAGGGTTATCACGGAATAAATCAAGATTTTTCTCACTTTCAAAGAAGTAAGTTTTACCTTCGTAATTATATTTGTGTTCCGTTTTAGTGTTTTTCATTTGGGCGCCACTAATCGGATCTTTTACATCGATTTCAACAATCGTGCTAAATAAATTTAACCCTTCTTCTAAGCTGGTTCGATTAATGAGAATTTCAGTCTCAGTTTGTTGCCAATCTTCAATTGGAACAGGATTACAGCCACCCGGTTTACCAATAGATGGAATAAACATATGTACGCCGCAGCCCACACAAACGACTTGGTTACCTTCCATCACATAACCTTGGTCACCACAAAGCAAGCAGGCATCAAATACCGCAGCTAGACTTAATTTATCTGGTTGACGATTAATGACAAAGAAACGTACGGCTTTACCGTCATCAGCAATCCAGACAAAACGGTGTAATTTGCCATCTTTTACTTGCTCAATTGGAATATGGACTTGTTGCTTTTCATCTAAGGTCAGAGGAATAGCTTCTGACAGTTGTGGCGGACGAGAAGCAATTTGCTCCCAATAAAGCTGTGTAGCAAAAATAATCGCTACGGCCAAATAGCCCCAACCAAGTAAGCGAGAGGAAGTACGCAATGCGGCTAATTTTTGGCGTTTTTCAATGGGTTCTTGTGTCGCATTAACTTGTTGCTTGCGGGATAAATGAATTTTGCCGTAGAAGATGGCTAGTACGACGAAGAGTAAGGCAGCACAGATGTAATTTAACCAGCGAGTGATTTCGCCTGATTTTGCAACAAAGCTTAAACGTAGTTTGGTGAGTTCAAGCACTTGAAGTTTCATTAAAATTAATAAGAGTTCGCCAATAAGTGGAACCAGTAAGCCAATTAAGAGAAGGCTCATCACACCTTTTAAAAGTGCGGTCGATTTTTGTTGTGTTTTTCCCGCTTGTTTTAAAAGTAAATCGATCCAACCTTGTAAGCATAAACAAAAAACAAAGGCAAAAATGACCGCACTTATGTGCAGGATTGAGTCTGTGTTGATGACATCAGTAGAAACAAGCGCGGTAATGTTGGGATCTTTTGCCCAGAAGCTTCCAGCGATGAGCATTAATACCGTTTGCCAAAAGGCAGGTAAGCGACCTTTGCCGAAAATTAAACATAAGGCAAAGATAATCAATAGCACCAATATTACCGCATTGACGATTAAATTGGTTATTTGTCCCGCTGGTAAACTAAGGCGCAGTACGATACCGGCAATAAAACTGAATAGACTAAGCCAAATTATTTTTTTTGCACTTACAGAGGATTGTTTACTGTGATAAACACCGAGTAATAATGAAAAAGGTAAAAGTGCTTGAAGCAGGAAAGTAAAAAAATAATTCATAGTTTGACCATTTAATAGGATAAAACAGACGATATTTTAAGGTTAAATGAAATGCTATTGCCTTCCCCTGACAAACAGGGGAAGGCAAGTCGGTAAAATGAATATTTACCTGAGATTATTTGATGCCAGTGAATTTGAATTCATAACTTACATCAAATGGTTTCCACCAACGACCAACGCCAGTTTCCGGGTCGGTATGACGGTGCATACCTGCTTTTGATGGAGGATCGATGTGGTAAGTTAATTTATAGTTACCCACGCCCATCATTTTCACGTTTGCACCATAGTGAGGACCATCACCCGCTACCATTGGCATGAAGGTACCTTCTTGTTTTTCACCCGTATCAGCATTTACTAAAGTATAGTTGATGGTTAAGTAAGGCATCCATTCACCATCACCAAAGCCATTTTTGTTACCTTTTACTGCGTGGATGTCCGCTTCTAAGTGGATATCTGATTTCGCAGCAGGTAAACCCATACCACGTGGTTCCATATCGATTGGTTTGAGATAAACCGCCGCAATTTCCATTTCATTCATGGTTACCGCTTCACCAATTGGATATTCTTGGAATGCGTTAGCAGTAGACGCGGTGAAAATACCCGCAAATAATGCTGTTGCTAAAAGTGCTTTTTTCATTGTTTTTCTCCTAAAGGATTGTTGGGTATTACGCGGCTTTTTTGCTTTGATATTTCATAATAAACAGAGCAAATACGGCTGCGACGAGTAAGATTGCTTGTGGAATCAAGGTTTCCATATAAGGATAAATACCTAACCACGAAATTTCAGGCACACCGCTAATCAGCGTTGGCTCGAAAAGTTTGCCTTCAATGAGTTCTAAAACTGATTTACCGGCGAATACAAAGGCCATTAAGTACATAAATGAACCAGTAAACATAAAGAATGGTTTAAGCGGTAATTTCACCACCGTATAACGCATCACGAAGTAGCAAATGGTGAGAATAATTGCGCCGACAATGATACCTGCGAAAAGGTAGATGAAACTGACCGCACTTTTCGCATCACCTACAAGGGCATAATAGAACAATACGGTTTCTGCCCCTTCGCGATATACGGCTAAGAAGCTGGTAAGCCATAGGCCAATGAGTGAGCCCGTGGTGAGGGCAGTAGAGAGTTTGCCTTCTAAATAACGTTTCCAGTTTTGTGCTTCAACTTTAGATAACAACCAGTAACTCATCATAAAGAGCATAACGACGGCAAAAATCATCGTAAAGCCTTCGAGTAATTCGCGGTTTTGACCGGAGTTTTCAAAGATAAGTTGGAAGATAAATGCGGTAACCACACTAGCAATTAACGCCACATAAACAGACTGACGAATAACCGGCAGTTTATCTTGGTGATTATTTTTAATTAAGTAAGTCACGATAGCTGCAACAATCAATAACGCTTCTAAACCTTCACGAAGAATGATTAAAAGGCTATATAAGAACATAGACCAATCGCTTTGTTCTTCGCCCTGTAACATTTCAACCGCTTTAGTTAGATTCTGGTTTAGACCATCGGCTTGAGCTTGTAACTTATCACCTTGTTCAGCTTTCATTAAACTGACGAGACGAGTAAAGTAGCCTTCAAGTTCAGCTTTAAAGTTACTATCACGAGAACCCACTTTGTTTTCCATTCCTGTGCTTTCAAACACGTCGAAATAGGTGTCTTGTACGGAAAGAATCGCTTTTTTGCTTTCACCTTGTTGATAGAGGGCAATAGCTTGTTGAATACGTTGGTTGATCTCTTGTTTAATCTTATTCCAATCTTGCTCTTGTTGATTATCAGTTGCTTGCTGTGCTGCATTGGATTGAACATTTTGTTCTTCACGTGTGGTTGGCAGGTTAGGCAAGTTTTCTTCAATATCCTGTAATAATTGCGTGCTTTGGTAACCAATCTCTGTGATTTGATCGGCTTGTTCACTTAAACGAATGATGTTGTAAAACTGTTGGTTAATCGCAGCTGAAATTTCTGCAGAGCGATTTTGGCGAATGGACATTTCCATTTCTGAGTTTTTATAGCCATCATATTGTGCTTGTTGGAACAATTTTTTGGCATTGGCAAGATCACCATTTTGATAAGCATCGATCCCTTGAGCGATTAAATCATCAATGGTTTTAAAACTTTGTTGCCAATAAGGGGCAATCGATTGATTATCATAAACGCCATGTTGTCCATCGGCATTGAGTTGATGGCCTTCAACCAATGATGGCAACACTTCTTTTAATTCTTTTTTGAGTTGATCAATTTTAGCCTGAATCTCTTTTTGTGAGCTGCCTTCACCGATCATTTTACGGATCTCGCCAAAAGTCGCTTCCATTTGGTAGCTTTTTTGTGCAGAGAAATTGATACGAATTGGGCCTTCTAGATTTTCAAAGACTTCAAAATAAGCCATTTGCACTTCAGTACGGGCGTCATCGGTATTGCCTTGTTGGAGCAGTTGAGACGTTTTATCTAGGCGAGCCGTAATATCATCAACCCATTGTTGATAGTTATCTTGTGCAAAGAGTGAAGAAGAAAAGGCGAGTGAAAAAATTAAAAAGAAAAATCGAATAGAACGGAATAGCATCGTCTATTTACCTCATTACCTCAAATGAAATTAATTCCTATTTATAATTATCCTTTGATATCAGTGAAATGGCAATAAATAATTCTAATTTTTGTGATGGAGATCAAAAAATTCACACGAGATTGGAAATCTAGAGACGGTTCTTTTATGCGAAAAAGAATAAAGCGCCCTTGCTAGGCGCTTTATGGAGATATAAAAGTGCGGTCAGAAATAAGCTGATTTATTGAGCCGGCGTAGCTTCTTCAACTGGCACTTTATTATCTAACACATCCCATACACTTTCTTGTTTGGGAGATTCTGGTTGTTCAGGTTGTGGCGATTGCGTAGTTTGCGCCGCGGTAGCAGTCGCAGTACTCGTCGTTTGTGCGGAAGCGCAGAAATTTTGATCTTTATTTGCCCAAACCGGGATTGTTCGGCTGCTACCACAACTCCAACTACCGTAAGCATTGATACCAACCCATTTAATGGTAGAAGGTTGACCAAGTTTCAGTTTTTCAATGACAACACGGTTTAAGTAATCTTTATAGATTTGTAATGCACCTGAGGCACCGGTTAATTTGGTTTCGCCGTTATCATCACGACCTAACCAAATGGTGCTGACATTCTTACCATCAATACCGACAAACCACGTATCACGAGCATCGTTGGTGGTCCCCGTTTTACCCGCAAGACGAAGATCCGCATAATCATTTTGTAAGCTACGCGCGGTACCACGTTCGACTGTTTGTTGCATTGCATACAAGGTTTGATAAGCCGCTTCTCTCGGCACCACTTGATCTGGCACGGTATTGTGTTCGTAAATAATATTCCCTTGGCGATCAGTAATGCTTTGAATAGTGCTTAATTCGATTTTGCCACCTTGATTTGCAATGGTTTGATAGAGTTTTGTCACATCATAAGGTGAAATACTGTAAGAGCCAAGCAAGGTTGCCGGGACTTTTGGAATCGTCACATTGTCCCAACCCATGGCTTTTTGCGTATCAATGACTTTGCTTAAGCCAACTTTCATCCCAATATTTACCGTTGGAATATTCAATGAGCGGGCAAGGGCATCCATCAACATAACCGAACCGCTATATTTGCGATCGTAGTTACGAGGTTGCCAAGGTTGGCTACCTTTAACATAAATCGTGATTGGCTGGTTTTGAATCGGTGTATTTAAACGGAATTGTTCTGGATTCATCAGTGCGGTCAAATAAATGGATGGTTTTACCAAAGAACCAATTTGACGTTTTGACATTAATGCACGGTTAAATCCGGCATATTCTGTTTGTAATCCACCGACAACTGCACGTATTTCACCCAAGTGATAATCTGCGACAATCATTGCACCTTCTAAATATGGATTTTTAGTTTGTACTTGCAATTGATTGACTGTATTCACCACGGCATTTTCAGCTTGTTCCTGTTGTTTTAAATCCATGGTGGAGAAAATGCGTGCACCAAGTAGTGCAGAGGTTTTATTTTCTCCTAATTGACGACGAAGATCCGCTTGTAATGTTTGAATGAAAGCAGGGTATTTACGTGAAATCTGTCCTTTTGCTTGAACGCCTAATGGACGTTTGCTCAACATCTCATATAACTCATCCCCGATCATTTTGTGATCAAGCATCAGCTTTAATACCACATTTCGGCGATCGAGTGCATATTGTGGATTTCGCCATGGATTATAAAGGGATGGGCCTTTCACCATGCCAACTAAAAGGGCAATTTGATCTAGGCTAATTTCACGGATAGAACGACCAAAATAGAATTGGCTCGCTAATGCAAAACCGTGAATTTGGATATCACCATTTTGACCAAGGTAAATCTCGTTTAGATAGGTTTCTAAAATACGGTTTTTATCATATCGCCAATCTAATACTAATGACATCAACGCTTCATTGGCTTTGCGTGTAATAGAACGTTCACTCGATAAGAACAAGTTTTTTACTAGTTGTTGAGTCAGCGTACTGCCGCCTTGAACCGTTTGACCCGCTCTAATATTGGCAATCATTGCACGCATAATACCGATAGGGTTAATCCCGTTATGCTCATAAAAACGGCGATCCTCTGTGAGTAATAAGGCATCGATGAGTAAACGAGGGTATTGCTGTAACGGAATGGCTAAACGATCTTCATTATCTGATTCCAACATGGCAATTAATTTAGGTGCGAGACGGAATTCATCAACCGCTTTTACGTTGACTAAATCTTCAATACGAGAAAGTTTGTTATCTGTAAAACGTAAACGTAATACACGTTGTGGCTCAGGTTTGTCAGGATAAGGGAATGCGCGACGAAGTAATACGATGGTATCCTCTTCGAGTTTAAAATCACCTGGTGCCGCAATCATTGTGGTTTGACGGTATTCGTTATCGAGTAAGATTTGAATGACTTCATCAAAAGAAAGGTTGTCAGACAGTTTTACGCTTTCTAAACGGCTATACACTTCTGCTGGTAAACGCCAAATTTGGCCATCCATTTTTGAGCGAATTTGCCAGTCTAAATAGCCACCATAAAATACAGCAAGTGTCCCTAAAGTAAAGGCTGCTTTAGCTAAAAAGATTTTACAAGAACGGCGCTTGTCTGGCGCTTGTGTTTCTTGTTGTTCAGGTGAGGTGTTTTCCGTTTCCGACATAATAGTTAGCTTCAGAGAATGAGGTTAAGCAATAAATTCAAAATAGGCATTAAGAAAATGGATGAAGTCTGTTGTACCACAGAAGGCGATACTTTCTTCATCATAATAATGGAAGTCGTCTTCTAAAATGTCATCTGTTTCAATCGCAAGGTTATTGGCGCGAATCATTACTTCATCTGTATTGATAAAAAGCGTGTATTCTGAACCAATCAACGTGACTTGATCATTATTTTTAATCTGCTCACAGGCAGAAAGTGCGGTCAAAAACGCTTGAGGATTTGACCGCACTTCTGAATTAAACCAATTGGCTAGCGCAATGTGTTCCATTGAACATTTGGCGTGCACATTGCCTAGATAATGGGTAAATTGAAAATCCATATTAGATGCTGAATGAAGAACCACAGCCACAGGTGCTGGTTGCATTTGGATTGTTCACCACAAAGCGAGAACCTTCTAATCCTTCAGTGTAATCAACGGTGCCGCCAATTAAGTATTGTAAACTCATTGGGTCAATCACTAATTGCACACCAGCTTTTTCAATAGTTAAGTCACCTTCATTGACTTTATCATCAAAGGTAAAACCATATTGGAAACCGCTACAACCGCCACCAGTGATATAAACACGTAATTTTAATTCGTTATTTTCTTCTTCGCTAATTAAACTTTTTACTTTATTGGCAGCCGCATCAGTAAAAGTTAGCGGCACGGCCATATCTAAATCTGACATATCTCTATCCCCACTTTCCTAAAAATAATCCTTGTATTATCTAATAACCTGTTAATTCATTCAAGATTTTTCACGGAATTAGTGCTATTATATGCGAATAAATCTGAATTAAATAAGGAGAAATAATGGGCATTCCATTAAGAACTGAAGAAGAAATTGTTAAGTTGCGTGAAGCGTGTAAATTAGCGTCAGATGTCTTGGTTATGATCAAACCTTATGTCAAAGAAGGGGTGACCACAGGTGAATTGGATCGCATTTGTCACGATTATATGGTGAATGTACAAAAAGTGATTCCTGCGTGCTTAAATTATCATGGTTTTCCGAAAGCAACCTGTATTTCTATAAATGAAGTGGTTTGCCATGGTATTCCAAGCGACGATAAAAAATTAAAACAGGGCGATATTGTCAATATTGATGTGACCGTGATTAAAGACGGTTATTTCGGAGACAACTCTAAGATGTATGTCGTGGGTAAAACCAATATTCGTAGCCAAAAATTGGTTGAAGCGGCACAAGAAGCGCTTTATGTTGGATTACGTACTGTTAAGCCGGGTATTCGTTTAAATGAAATTGGTAAAGCGGTCCAAAAATATACCGAAAGCCAAGGTTTTAGCGTAGTACGAGAGTACTGTGGCCATGGTGTGGGAACTGAATTTCACTGCGAACCGCAAGTATTACACTATTATGCTGATGATGGTGGTGTGGTTTTAAAACCTGGCATGGTATTCACCATTGAGCCAATGATTAATGCAGGTAAAAAAGAAGTACGTATTATGGGCGATGGTTGGACGGTAAAAACCAAAGACCGTAGCCATTCAGCGCAATATGAGCATCAAATTGTGGTTACCGAAAACGGTTGTGAAGTGATGACAATCCGTGATGAAGAAATTGCGGAAGGCAGAATTCAACGTATAATGAATAATCTTTAAGTTCAGCTAAAAGCCTACGATAGTGGGCTTTTTTTATAATTATTTTGTTTGTGGAATACCTATGCTTTTTCCTTATCATTTCGACTCTCCACTCACGCCAAGTGCGGTCAAAATCCAGCGTGAAAATTTGAAGGAATTTGAACGTCAGCACTTCGATGATTATTCCGTTTTTAAGCTGATTGCTAACCGTACACAGTTTTGTGATGATCTGTTAAAACAGCTTTGGCAGCAATTTGAATTAGATAAAGCTAATCTCACCTTAATTGCAGTGGGTGGTTATGGCAGACAAGAAATCTTTCCTTTATCTGACCTAGATGTTCTTATTCTTTCAAAAGAAGAAAGAGAGTCTGAAACGGAAGAAAAAATTGCTCAGTTTGTGCAGTTCTTGTGGGATTGTGGATTTGACGTAGGGCATAGTGTTCGTTCTTTAGAAGAATGTGAAAAGGAAGGTAAACAAGACATTACCATTGCCACCAATTTGCTTGAGTCTCGTTATTTATCGGGAGATGTGTCCCTTTTCAATGCCTTAGATGAAATATTGAAAAAGCCAGATTTTTGGGCGGTAAAATCATTCTTTGATGCTAAAGTACAAGAACAAATTGAACGTTATCAGCGTTATCACAACACCAGTTACAACTTAGAACCCGATTTAAAATACAGCCCCGGTGGTTTACGGGATCTTCATCTTTTATATTGGATCGCATTACGCCATACCGGAGAAATGACACTTGATGGCATTTTGGAAAGCGGCTTTATTTACCCATCAGAACATCAGCAATTATTAGAGAGCCAAGAATTTTTATTCAAAGTGCGGTTCGCTTTACACTTGATTTTAAAACGTTATGACAACCGCTTGTTGTTTGATCGTCAAATCAAAGTGAGCGAGATGCTTGGTTTTGAAGGTGAAGGAAACCGTGGTGTCGAAAAAATGATGAAACGTTTTTTCCAAGCTTTACGCACGATTTCTCGTTTGAGTGATATCCTGATTAAGCATTATAAAGAGCATTTTTTATCAACAGATGGCGAGCTCTCTATTCATCCTTTGGATGAGAATTTTGAATTAGTGAATCAAAGTTTGTGTTTACGTAAGGAAGATGTGTTTTTACGTTCACCAGATCGTATATTGGATCTTTTTTTCTATCTTACGAAGCATAAACAAGCCGAAATTCATTCATCAACATTACGCCAACTTCAGATTGCGTTGGAAAGTTTGACGCAGAAATTATGTGATATTCCTGAAGCAAGAGAAAAATTTATTCGGTTATTTAATCAACCGAAAGCGATTCAGCGCGCATTTCTCCCAATGCACCAATACGGTGTGTTAACGGCTTATTTACCACAATGGCAGGGAATTGAAGGTTTAATGCAATTTGATCTTTTCCACATTTACACGGTGGATGAACATACCTTACGAGTGATGTTGAAATTGGAAAGTTTCTTAGCTGAAGAGGAAGCAGAATCTCATCCCATTTGCCATCAAATATTTAGCCAAATTTCTGACCGCACTTTGCTTTATGTTGCCGCTCTTTTCCATGATATTGCGAAAGGTCGAGGTGGTGATCATGCAGAGTTAGGGGCTGAAGATATTGTTGAATTTGCCCGTTTGCATGGTTTTGATCGTCGAGAAATCGAAACGATGGCTTGGCTAGTGAAAGAACATTTGCTCATGTCAATCACTGCGCAGCGTCGAGATATTCATGATCCTGAAGTCGTGATGAGCTTTGCGGAAAGTGTACAAAATCATGTGCGCTTAGATTACCTCACTTGTTTAACGGTCGCGGATATTTGTGCAACAAACGGTACCTTGTGGAATAGCTGGAAGCGTTCTTTGTTTGCCTCACTGTATGATTATACGTCACAACAATTCCGCCAAGGGATGAATTTATTATTAGATAATAAAGAAAAGATCCTTGAAAATCGTCAATTGGCGTTGGCAATTTTATCCGAAGAAAAACCAGAATTATCGGAAGAGAAAATTTCAGCGTTGTGGCAGCGTTGCCCATCTGATTATTTCTTACGAAATAGCCCAAAACAAATTGCGTGGCATACGGAGCTATTAGCTGAATTTGATGGTGAAGTACTCGTTAAAATCAGTAACCGTTTTTCTTCCGGCGGAACAGAAATTTTCGTTTATTGTCCCGATCAAGCTAATTTGTTTAATAAAGTGGTCTCAACCATTGGCGCAAAAAAATTCAGTATTCATGATGCGCAAATTTTGACATCCGATGATGGTTACGTATTCGACAGCTTTATCATCACAGAATTAAATGGTGAATTGGTTCGTTCGGAACGTCGCCGAGAATTAGAGACAGTATTAACCTCTGTTTTATTAGGCGAAAAATTGCCATCCATGTCTTTTGCTAATAATCGACAGTTGCAACATTTCACTGTAAAAACAGATGTACGTTTTTTGAAAGAAACTAAAAAAGAGCATACCGAATTAGAAGTGGTGGCTTTAGATAAACCCGGTTTATTGGCTCAAATCAGTCAAATTTTTAGCGAGTTAAAACTCAATATTTGTAATGCAAAAATCACGACTGTAGGGGAAAAAGCCGAGGACTTCTTCATTCTGACAAATGAAAAAGGCACAGCATTAACCGAAGAGGAAAGGGGATTGTTAGAAAACGTACTCTATGAACGTTTATAGTATGAAATAAAAAAGTGCGGTTAAATTTAACCACACTTTTTATATTTAAGCCACTGCGGCAAATGCAATATCAGCGGCAGCAAGCGTTTTTTCTATGTCTTCATTTGTATGTGCTAAAGACATAAAGCCTGCTTCAAAAGCAGAAGGCGCAAGGTAAACACCTTGATCGAGCATTTTATGGAAGAACACTTTGAATTTTTCGGTATCACATTTCATGACTTCTGCATAAGAGGTAACTTGTTTTTGGTCAGTGAAGAAAATACCAAACATGCCGCCTACATGATTAATCACAAATGGCACATTATGTTTTTGAGCTAATGCTTTTAAGCCATCACAAAGTTTAGTGGTTAATTCTGCAAGATGTTGTTCGTTACCAGCTTTTTTCAATTCAGTTAAACAAGCTAAACCAGCAGCCATAGCAATCGGGTTACCAGAAAGAGTACCTGCTTGATAAACAGGGCCGGTTGGTGCGAGGTATTGCATAATCACTTTTTTACCGCCAACAGCACCCACTGGCATACCGCCGCCAATGACTTTACCTAATGTGGTGAGATCAGGTGTTACACCATAGTAAGCTTGTGCACCAGCAAGTGAAACACGGAAACCTGTCATGACTTCATCAATAATGAAAAGTGCACCATATTGGTCACAGATTTCGCGAATGCCTTGTAAGAAACCTTCTTTTGGCGGAATACAGTTCATGTTGCCTGCGACAGGTTCAATAATCACACAAGCGATGTCGTTAGGGAATTCTTCAAATAATTTTTTGACAGAATCAAGATTATTGTATTCTGCAGTTAAGGTATGTTTAGCAAAATCTTCAGGCACTCCTGGAGAGCTTGGTTGACCAAGTGTTAACGCACCCGATCCGGCTTTTACTAAAAGTGAATCAGAGTGACCGTGATAGCAACCTTCAAATTTTAAGATTTTGCTTCTATTTGTATAACCACGCGCAAGACGAATGGCTGTCATGGTTGCTTCAGTACCTGAACTCACCATACGAACCATTTCAATAGATGGCACAATTTCACAGACCAATTCTGCTAAATCAATTTCAGAGGGAGTCGGTGCACCAAAGCTTAAACCATTCTCCGCTGCTTTTAATACCGCATCTAAAATAGCAGGGTGGTTGTGACCTAAAATCATAGGGCCCCAAGAACCCACATAATCGATATATTGTTTGCCTTCGGTATCATAAATATAAGCGCCTTTGGCTTTTTGAATGAATACAGGTGTACCACCTACGCCTTTAAAGGCACGAACAGGGGAGTTTACGCCACCAGGAATAACTTCTTGTGCACGAGAGAAAAGTGCGGTTGATTTTGTCATGATTTTTTAATCCTTATATTAAAAGTGGGCATATTGTACTAAAAAACTGAATTTGAGAAAAATCTTTGTGTGCTGATTTTTCTTTATGTTATCCTTTGCAAAAAATTTTTAGGATAAAAACTATGCTAAGTCTTCTCGTCACTTTTTTAGGGGCATTTTTGACCTTAATTGTCATGCGACCAATTGCCAATAAAATTGGCTTGGTTGATAAGCCGAATTATCGTAAACGTCACCAAGGTGCGATTCCGCTCATTGGCGGTGTTTCTCTTTTTATGGGAAACCTTTGCTATTATTTAATGGAGTGGGATCAACTTCGTTTACCTTATCTTTATATATTCAGTATTTTTGTTCTACTGGCAATTGGTATCTTAGATGACCGCTTCGATATTAGTCCCTTCTTGCG
>JAGZRA010000047.1:0-6373 GCA_018381885.1 Parahaemophilus parainfluenzae
GCGCTGCAACGGCGTCTGCCGGTCGTCGCCGATGACTATCAGCCGGGAATCCCTGCGCTTGGGATCCTTCTTCGTGTCATCCCAACCGAACATGATGTCCTTCACGGCGTCCTTGTCGAATCGGTTCGGAGCCTGGCAGAACCGGGTCGGATGGTTGGCGCTGCGCTGGAACAGGAAGTCGAAGCTGTGTTCGTAGCTGGATACGCCGCGAATGCCCACGTTCGGAGTGTAGAACACCTGGCATGAGTCGAGCTTCAACGCCACATCATCGGCGAAATAGGACAGCACCCTCTTCTGCGAGGTCTCCAGCATGGAGCCGATATCGGTCAACGCCTGCACGAAACGGTTCATCGCGTCCGGACGGCTTCCTTCGGTCTCCAGGGTGATCTGCCCGTCATCGCCGACCATGGCGCCGAAACGCAGGGCGAGACGATTGATGCGCTCGCGTCTCGATTCGGTGATGGTGACGCCGTTGAGGTCGAAGGACGCCATCGTGTACCCGTCGTCGGTGAACGAGGTGACTCCGTCGGTGGTGCGGACGTAGAAGCAAAGGTCGTCGTTGGAGCGGTCGAGGAACGGCAAAGTGACCTCGCGCCATTCGCCGACGTTGCGCACGGATGATTCGCGTTTGAGCCATTCGCCGTATTCCGCGATGAGCTCGTCGGTGGCGGTGGTCTCGTTCATATCAGTTTCTCCTGGAAGTCCGGTCTGCGGATGACGTTGAATCTGTCCAACAGCCTTATTGTATCGTTCACGAAGTCCGGTGATTCGATGTCCGCAGTCTGGGCGTTCCAGTCGTCCTCGCCTTCCTTGTAGATGTGCCAGTGGGTTCCGCTGATTCTCTCGCCGTCGGGGTTCGTGTGGGTCGAGCCGTTCACGCATAGCCGCAGCAGGGGCACGCCGAGCCGTGTGATTCGAGCGGACATGGAGTGGCGGTCGGCGTTGATCGCGCCCTTGAACACGGCTATGGTGAACTTCTCCCCGTCGTCGCCGAGCACGTGGAATTCGGCGTTGCGTTCTCCCGCCGCGGGCATGACGAACAGCTTCTCCACCGAGTTCTTCACCTCGGCGACGAGACGTTCCGCCTCGTCCTGCGAAAGCGTGTAGATCGGTTTGCGGTTCTTCCTCGACATTTCCCTTTTCCTATCTGAACGCGGTCGAATGAATCACTCGACGTTAACCTTGTCCTCGGCCTTGATACGGTCGGCCCAAGCGTCGATATCGATGTCCTCATGACCGGCTTCCGGGGATTGTCTATCATCAACAAAGCGCTCGCCAGTAGACGCAGGATTGTATTCTCCCATTTCTTCTATGAGTCGTCGATAGGCTGCGTTGAATACTTCGCGTGGGTCTACGCCGAGTAGTTCGCAGGTGTTGATGAGCGCTTCCATCGGCATTGACGGCTTAGCGTTCAGCCACTTAGAAAAACTGGTGCGCGAATGACCGAGTCTATCGGCCACGCTGGTCTGTGAGACCTCGTGACGTGTGAAATCGGCCTTTAGTTCCAGCCCCACAAGCTGCGCAAAGCGATGGCTTCTGTTCTTCTGAATTTCATTCATGAGTAAATTGTATCTCTTTTTCTACATACAAAAAACAGAAAACGAATATATCATTACTCAAATGAGCACGACACGGCTTGACATGCAGTGAAATCTTATCTATCGTTACTCACATGAGTACAACAGATACAAGAAAATGGTTAGGTCAAAAAATAGATGATCTAATCAAATCTAAGGGCATGACGAAGCGATTCGTGTCGGAGAAGTCTGGCATGCCCTACTCCAGTCTCAACAGCAAGCTCAAGGGCTACCGAGGCTTCGACCTCGACGACATCCTTGCGCTCGCCGAAGCCATCGGAGAATCCCCGTCGGAACTCCTGCCGCCACAATTCACCAAAAACGCCCCCACGCCCGCCACCGAAAACACTATCCCAGCGCTCGGCGAAGGAGGTGCGGAATGAGTGGCCTGAAAGATGTTAAGTTCCTCATCCCTCAATCCGCCGATGAGTTCATCGAGCAGGCTCCGGGGCAGTACGACGCTATGAAAAAAGCCGTCCGCGAAGCGACGATGGACAACCATGGCGAAACGATGAGCGTGGACGACTTCGTGCGCTCCCATTCCCAGCTGTTCATCCTGATTAAGAGTGCTGTACGCGGGGTACTGCATGAAGACGCCCCTGCGGTGCAAGCGCAGAGGCGTGGTCACGGCCCGTTCTCAGATCTGTTCGAAGCTGATGGGGCATCCGGGCGTCCAGTATGCAGTCACGTCGTTCCCGGAATCCGCGAGCTTGCCGCTGAAGACGACCCCTCCTTGCGTCCTGGTCGACGTGGTGAGCTTCTGGGAGATCGCCTGCGTTTCGGCGTCGTCGAACGGTCCGATCAGCTCGTCGTTAAAACGGATATTCCATTGCGCCATGTAATCACCTCCCTTCTTTGCGTGGGTGCCCTCATTGTCTCGCTCGAACTCGCCGGCAAGGAGGTGAAGTGATGGGAAACATCAGCGCCCACATTGAAGAAGGGGACGGTTTCAAAGTCCTGAGATATGGGCTCGGGAGCATCGTTCTCATCATCGGTTATCCCCAGTCGGAAAACGATCTGATTGCCGCACGGAATGCCATCGCCAAACAGTTCGATTACGAAATCAGCATGAACGGGCGACGGCACGGCGGACATCGTTCCGTCCGCGCCGCCGTCGTGCCGGAGTCAGTCGTCGATCTCAACCAGCGACCACCACAGGGCGGCACGCGGATTGAGATAGATAAGAGACCCCTCGGGGACACCGAGGGCCCGACCCCGGACCGAGACCACACCACCCGACGCGGCGGCGTTCTCCAGTTCATCGAGAGTCTTCGACGGATACTCTTCTCCCGCTAAATCGACAAACCGTCGCTTATCGGCGGTCGTCTCAAACACGAGTCGATACGTCATTATTCTTCACCTCCTCTCATAGCTAGTAGTTACGCGATATCCAGCTTAGGGGAGGTGAACCAACCCTTGAAAACCAGAGAAAGGAAACATCATGGTCTGGTTCATCATCGCAGTCATCCTCCTGCTCATCGGAGTCGGCATGATCGCCGTCGCCCTTGCCAACGGCGGCGACGGCACGACCCTCGGCTTTGTCCCCATCGTCGTGGCGGGTCTGCTGATGATTCCCGCATGTCTGTATTCGCAGGACGCGGGAGAGGTCGTCGTGCTGAAGAACATGGGCGGCTCCATCGCAGGCTATTCCGCCGACGCGGGATTCCACGGCAAGCTCCCGTGGCAGTCCACCGTCAAATACGACACCCGCAACAACGTCATCAGCTACGTGGCCAAGGGCAAGGAGGACTACGACGGCGGCTCCGCACGCGGCCCGCAGGTCACCGTCAACGACAAGAACGGCGCGCAGGCGGACATCGACATCCAGGTCAACTATTCGCTCGACCCGAAGTACGCGATGGATCTGTACAAGGACTACGGCAAGCAGACCACGTTCGTCAAATCGGTGGCGGCGGTGGACGTGCGCAGCGTGCCACGCGAGGTCTCCGGCAGGTTCGACACCATCCAGCTGCTGACCGACCGCAGCAAGTACACCGCCGCCATCCAGAAGACCCTGACCGCGAAATGGAAGGACATGGGATTGCGCGTCGAACAGGTGTCGGTGCAGGAGGTTCGCTACCCGAAGTCCATCACCTCGAAGTATGCGGAGGCGCAGGCCGCCGAGATCGACAAGCAGAAGGCGTTGAACGAGCAGGAGGTCGAGAAGACCAAGGCCGAGACCAAACGCATCAAGGCGCAGGGTGAGGCCGACGCCAACAAGGTGCTCAACGACTCCCTGACCGATAGTGTGCTTCGGCAGCATTACATCGACGCGCTCGACAACGCCGACCAGTTGATTGTCACCCCGGACGGGGTCAACACCCTTGTCCAACCCAAGTGAGGCGAAGCGATGAGCGGTCAGAATCTCATAGACATCCTGCAGTCCATCGCAATCATCCTGCTGGTTATTGGGAACATCCGAGCCAGGAATCGGGGTATGACGCGTGCGCCGATGCTCATCACCGATGATCCGTTCGTGCGTCAGGAGCTTGCATGTCCGGAAGCTCGCTCTTCCAATACGGGTCCATATCGTGAAATTTACCTGTATGAAGACGGAAGCGTAGTGGAGTGCGATGCAGGGCCTCGTTCACAAGATGACGAATCCATTAAGGAGACCCATGATGCCCATAACAGCTGAAGGAGTGCGCACCGACGGCAATCCGGTGCCGTTGTGGGAGCGCGAGACGTTGACGCTGCCGCAGGCCGCGCAGGTGTTCAACATCGACTACGACGGCCTGCTGGTCGCGGTGAACCAGCGTGACGTCGATGTGTTCCGCCCGTTGAACAAGCGGGGGGAGCCCGGTCGCAGGCATGTGCGCAAGGAAGAGATGCGCCGTTACATCAAAACATTGGAGGAATAGATGGACTCCCATGATTACGGGCATCACGCCTCCGGATACAGGAAGGCCGATGGCGGCCCGTCGAAACGGTTCATGCGTCACCTGACGGTGCTGGCGGTCGTCCTCGTGGCCTGTCTGGTGTGGGTGATGACGCACGAGGCATGCCGCTACCCGTTGGGAAACGGCATCTGTTCGCTGGTCGCTTTCATTGGCGTGCCCATTCGCCTGATCTGCCTGCTCGAGGCCGAGGCGGGCGTCGAATAAGGACTTGCCGGGGTTCCTATTCTTTCCTTCCCCGGCAATCGACAAGGACAGTCGCTAACACCATCGCGTCGTACTCGGAGCAGCGGGTGCGGCGCATGTGGGGCCGGCAGGTTCGCCCCCGCTGGAGATCACGCGGTGTCATGTACGCGGGGCAAACAGCGGGATGCCGTTCGATTCGGCTCGGTCCACGAAATCATTTCAACCATCGAGGAGAGGGGGTGTGATGACGCAATCCGATTACGACCATCGCGAGGAAGGCGAAAGCCTGTTCGAATGGCCGTTGGACAGTGCGGGGATGCGCATGGGTGCCGGCGAGCTATTGGACAGCCTGCTCGCCACCATCCAGCATCTCAACCGCACGGACGCATGGCCGCTGACCATACTGCCGCCCCGGTTCGGCGATGTGCTGGTCGACCGGGAACGCCGCCAGATCTCGGCGGTCTGCCTGTGGAAACGCAAACCAGTCAAAACCCATAAGGAGGGATAGATGTGCGAGAAACCCGAAACCGAAACCGTGACGCCGCGGGTGGCCTTCGCCACCATATTGCAGTCGCTGGTGGCCGATTCGCCGAACAAGCCAACGCTGCCCGTGATGCTGTCCATGCTTGACCAAGCGATGGATCATACCGGGCTGCGACTGGAGCGCGATGCCACGCCGACGGACTATGAGGACGATGTGGCGGAAGCGTGCCGCGGCCTCTCGCGCAAGGCGTATGACGTGGCGAGCCTGCTGGCCGACGGCGCGGCCGGTGACGGCGACTGGGAACTGTTCGACCTGGCCGACGAGGCACGTTCCGCCGCCGTTGCCCTGCTGCGCGCGTTGGGCGGTGATGCGTGATGGCCGGGGAGAGCGCTCTCACGATCATCGGCAACCTGACCGCCGACCCGGAGCTGCGCACCACGGGCGGCGGCGCGACCGTGGCGAGCTTCACGATCGCTTCGACCCCGCGCAACTGGAACCGGCAGACCAACCAGTTCGAGGACGGGCAGGCATTATTCATGCGCTGCTCCGCGTGGGGCGACATGGCCGGCCATTGCGTCCAGTCCCTGAAGAAGGGCATGCGAGTGATCGCCCAGGGCCGACTGAGACAGCACTCGTACCAGGCGCAGGACGGCTCCCAGCGCACGGTCATCGACATGACCGTCGACGAGATAGGCCCCTCATTGAGGTATGCGACCGCCGCTGTCAACCGTGTCCAATCCGGTCGCGGCTATTCCGGTGGCTCGACCTATGGGGATCCGGCCAAACCCGCCAACCAGCAACAAGGCTGGCAGAACGGTTCCCCGGCCCAGAACCCCGGCATGCCGGAAGGTGACCCGTGGGCTCAGCCGGCACCCGCCTCTCCTGGCGCCACGTTCGGCGCTTCCAACGATTTTTCATCAGACAGCCAAGACCCCGAATTCTAAGGAGATTCAATGTCACGAAAGAAAAAGACCGATGGCGTGCAGGACGCGCTGATACCCGACGAGATCACGCCGCTCATGCTGCTCGCCCTGACAGCCAAGGCATCACGCATGAAGGACGCCGCGGCCGCGTTCCGCATCGCGGCCAGCAAGATGCTCGACCTGGCCACCAAGGACGAATACATCGAAAAATACAAGAACATCGACCCCATCACCGACGCCCTGTACGACGCCTGCGACCTCTCGCAGCACATCTTCGACGCCGCCAACGCGGTCAACGACCTCATC
>JAGZRA010000048.1:0-14130 GCA_018381885.1 Parahaemophilus parainfluenzae
TAATCAGCTCGTTCTGTGGTCATAAATGGAAGGCTGGCTAACCAATTATTGAGTAATGTCATCGCCAAACCATTTGATTGAAAGTTGTTTTAACGTGCCGTCTTTGCGTAGTTCTTCAAGTGCTTGGTTCACTTTTGCAATAAGCGGTTCTTCACCTTTCAAGAAAGCAAAACCTGTTGGGATTTTTTTATCACTTTCTACAGCAATTTTTAAACCTGCATTAGGTTGTTTTTTGAAATAATCTAATACTGCAAGTTTATCGTTTACTGTAGCATCAACACGACCTTGTTTTACTGCTTCAAGGTTTTGTGCCAAGCTATCAACAGTCACAATAATTGCACCATTATCACGCGCGTCTTTGCTCCAGTTACTGGTTGCAGATTGTGCAGATTTTTTACCTTTTAAATCAGGGAATGATTTAATGCTATCGTTATCGGCTTTCGTCACGATTACGCCAGCAGAGTAGTTATAAGGTGCACTGTAATCATATTTTTTTAAACGTTCTGGGCTTGGATTGGTTTGGTTCGCAATAACATCAAAACGTTTTGCATTTAAACCTGCATACATGCCATCCCAAGCAGTTTCTTTAAATTCAACTTTCCAACCTAATTTTTGAGCAACTTTTTCGATAATTTCCACATCGAAACCTGTTAACTTTCCATCTTTGTCGTGGAAAGTGAATGGTGCGTAAGTTCCCTCAGTACCGACTAATAAGGTTTTAGTTTTTTCAACGCGATCAGCAATTTCACCTGCGTTGGCAAAAGTAGAAAGGGCTAATCCTGCCGCTAAAAGTGCGGTGCTAAAAAATGATTTTTTCATAAGTATTCCTTTTTTAGATAAATAACGAAAGTGAAATGAATTATAAGAAGCGAAAAAGAAAAGAAAAGTATTATTTATTTATGAATTATTTCCTTTAGTTATATTAAATAAAAATTGTTTAATTAATAAACAAAAAAGGTCTGTGAAAACAGACCTTAGATAGAATGAATGAAATCAATAGATTAAGCTTCAATCCCTTCGAATAACGCCGTACTTAAATAACGTTCTGATGCAGAAGGTAAGATTGCGACGATTAATTTATCTTGGAATTCTGGTAGTTTTGCTAAGCGGTCAGCGGCTGCCACTGCTGCACCTGAAGAAATACCCGCAAGAATACCTTCTTCGGCCATTAAGCGACGAGCGGTCGCAATTGCGGTATCGCTATCTACAGTTTCCACGCGATCGATGAGTGATAAATCTAAGTTTTTCGGAATGAAGCCCGCACCGATACCTTGAATTTTGTGTGGACCTGGTTTTACTTCTTGGCCAGCAAGGGTTTGGCTAATAACAGGTGATTCTGTTGGTTCAACCGCTACAGACGTAATTTTTTTACCGTGATCGAGTTTGATTGCACGAGAAATACCAGTAATTGTACCGCCAGTACCCACACCGGCAACCACGACATCGACTTTACCTTCAGTATCTTTCCAGATTTCTTCACCAGTCGTTTGACGGTGAATGTCCGGGTTAGCCGGGTTTTCAAATTGTTTTAGCATCACATAATGATTTGGATTAGACGCCACAATTTCTTCTGCTTTAGCGATCGCACCTTTCATCCCTTTTGAGCCTTCAGTGAGCACAAGATTCACGCCTAAACCACGTAATAAACGTTTACGTTCAAGGCTCATGGTTTCAGGCATGGTTAAGGTAATTTTATAACCGCGCGCAGCAGCCACATAGGCTAAAGCGATACCGGTGTTACCGCTGGTTGCATCTACAATTTCTTTACCTGCCGTTAAAATGCCATCTTTTTCTGCTTGCCAAATCATATTGGCACCAATACGGCATTTCACGCTAAAGCTTGGGTTACGACCTTCAATTTTTACGACAACGTTACCATTGTGTCCGAAGTGTTTTAAACGAACTAATGGCGTATTACCGATTGAGTATGAGTTATCTGCATAAATTGTCATCTTACTGTCCTTTTATATTTTGGAATTATTTGATGCAATAGTTATAACACCAGCTTTTAAATTCAAAAAATAGTTAATAGCTATATTTTATAACTAAATGCTATTTATTCACGATGCTGTTTCCTGAAGGCTTAATTTCCGTACTCGTGGAGCGTGTCACAATTTGTGTTGAACTTGAAGTGCGGTCAAAATTCATATCAAATTTTAATTGTGAGCGATAATTTTCCACCCACATTACGGTCGCACCACAGACTGCAACGGGAATAACGACTAAATTCACAATCGGTAATGCGGTACAAAGGGTGATTAATGCTCCGAATGTGAGGCTTTGTGTGCGTCTTTCGCCTAATGCATTTTTCATAATGCCAAAAGAAATTTTATGGTTATCAAATGGGTAGTCACAATACTGAATCGCCATCATCCAACAGGTAAATAAGAACGTCAGCACAGGAATAATGGTTTGTCCGATAACTGGGATAAAACTCAATAAGAACAAGCCCACAAATTTTGGTAAGCTGTACCACAGTTTTTGCCATTCACGATTTAGCATACGCGGCACATCTTTCATAATTTCGGCAAAACCATCATCATTAACGGCTTCTCCAGTCAGCATTTTCTCGACTTTCTCTGCCAATAATCCATTAAACGGTGCGGCAATAAAGCCTGAAAGTGTCGTAAAGGCAAAATAGAAAAATAAGAGAATTGAGCCGATAGACAGTACGAGCAAAATCACACTTAAAAAGCTTAACCAATCTGGAATAAAGCTCATCACCCAGTCAATCATCGTGGATATTTGTGAGACAAATAACCAAAATAAGCCTGTGAGTAGGACGACGTTAAGTAAAATCGGCATAATCACAAAACGGCGGAGACCTTTTTGCGTAATGAAATGCCAACCCATCACGAAATGATTGAAAGCAGATTTTATTTCATTTTGATCGATCATCATTGTTCCTTTAAATTGAAAAGTAAAAAATACAAAATGTCACAGAAAGACAATATTTTTTGAGAAAAATTCCATCTCATCCCTTTTAATATCTTGTTTGCTTTCCTATTTTTTCACCTGTGGAAATGTGATAGGATTAGCAAAAATCATTGCGTTAAGGAGCAACAAGAATGGATTTAAATACCATTTTGATTATTTTAGGGGTGATTGCTTTAATTGCCTTAGTGGTACACGGATTATGGTCAAATCGCCGTGAGAAATCAAAATATTTTAAAAGCGCGAACACATTTAACCGCACTTCTAAAAACGGTGAGGTCAATCCTTTTTCGCAAGCTGCTGATCCTAATGCGGATATTCGTTTAACACATCGTGCTCAAGCGGCACAGCCTGTACAACAAAGTGTTCAACCTAAAGTCGCACCACAGGCAGCAAGTCAACAGCAATTTAATTTTGATGAGCAGCGCGCTCAAGTGGATGCGCGTCAAATAGAAAAAAGCGTGGATGATATTAAAATCTCTCTACCAAATCAGCCGGTTTATGAGATGAATACTACGCAACCTGCTCCTGCGCCAGCTCCAAAACCTGAACCCGTGGTTTATCCTGAAACAAATGTACAACCAAAACCGCGTGTAGCAGAAATGACAATCGAAGAATTAGAAGCTCAAAGCAATGATTTTGATGGTGTGAATTCTTCTTCGCCTGAATTGCGTGAGCAGTTAGCCGAGATGTCATTAAATCCAACTCAAGAACCTACTCATGAGAACGTGCATTTTAACTATCACGAACCGGTAGAAGTGGAAAAACCAAAACAAACCACGGGTTTTGTTCAACTTTATGTCATTTCAAATCAAAATCGTGAATTCTATGGCCCACAATTATCTCAATCTTTAGAAAACCTCGGTTTTATTTTTGGTGAGCGTCAAATGTATCACCGCCACTTTGATTTAAGCGTGGCAAGCCCAGTGTTATTTAGTGTGGCAAACATTGAACAACCAGGTACGTTTGATTATTACAATATGGCAGAGTTTTCAACCATGGGTGTGGTGCTTTTTATGCAGTTGCCATCACCAGGTAATAATTTAGCGAACTTACGCATGATGATTCGTGCAGCGAAAACCATCGCAGAAGATTTAGGTGGCGTGGTATTGACTGATCAGCAAGAAATTTTTGATGATATGGCTGAGCAGGATTACTTATCTCGCATCGCATAAAACGCACGAAAAAATAACCGCACTTTGGGCGAGCCGATGGTTCGCCCATTTTAATTCAATGAGTAATCTATTTCATCAACTTAAAGCCTTAGAAGCCACCCATCCGGAACTCATTACGGCAGATTCACCTACTCAACGTGTGGGCGCCAAACCGCTTTCTGGCTTTGCACAAATTCGTCATGAAATTCCAATGTTATCTTTGGATAATGTCTTTTCAGACGAGGAATTTTATGCATTCGTAAAACGTATTGAAGATCGTCTTATTCGTTTGCCTGAACCGCTCACTTTCTGCTGTGAGCCGAAATTAGATGGTTTAGCGGTGAGTATTTTGTATGTGAATGGCGTACTGACTCAAGCTGCTACTCGCGGTGATGGGACAACAGGGGAAGATATTACCGCGAATATCCGTACGATTCGAAATATTCCTTTGCAGCTTTTAATGGACAATCCGCCTGCACGTTTAGAAGTGCGTGGTGAAGTGTTTATGCCACATGAAGGCTTTGAGCGTTTAAATCAACAGGCTTTAGAGAAAGGCGAGAAAACCTTTGCTAACCCACGTAATGCAGCGGCGGGATCGTTGCGACAGCTCGATCCAAAAATTACGAGTAAGCGTCCATTAGTATTGAATGCTTATGGTATTGGTATTGCTGAAGGGGTAGATTTGCCGAATACGCATTATGATCGTTTGCAATGGTTGAAGTCTATTGGGATTCCGGTAAACCCAGAAATCCGTTTATGTAATGGCACAGATGAAGTGTTGGATTTTTATCGTGATATTCAAAATAAACGCAGTTCTCTTGGCTACGATATTGATGGCACTGTGCTGAAAATCAATGATATTGCATTACAAGAGAAATTAGGTTTTATTTCCAAAGCGCCACGTTGGGCGATTGCTTATAAATTCCCTGCGCAAGAAGAATTAACTCGCTTAAATGATGTGGAATTCCAAGTGGGCAGAACGGGGGCAATTACTCCAGTAGCCAAATTAGAACCGGTATTTGTGGCAGGGGTAACGGTAAGTAATGCTACATTACATAACGGTGATGAAATTCAACGCTTGGATATTGCCATTGGTGATACCGTGGTCATTCGCCGTGCAGGGGACGTGATCCCACAAATTATTGGCGTATTGCACGATCGTCGTCCAGCGGATGCAAGACCGATTGTTTTTCCAGAAACTTGTCCAGTGTGTGATTCAGCCATTGTTCGTATTGAAGGTGAAGCGGTAGCGCGTTGTACGGGCGGTTTGTTCTGTGCAGCACAGCGTAAAGAAGCGCTTAAACATTTCGTTTCTCGCAAGGCCATGGATATTGATGGCGTCGGGGGCAAATTAATCGAGCAGTTGGTGGATCGTGAATTAATTCATACGCCAGCCGATTTATTCAAGTTAGATTTAACCACGCTGACTCGTTTGGAAAGGATGGGGGCTAAATCTGCTGAAAATGCCTTAGCCAGCCTTGAAAAAGCGAAAAATACGACGTTAGCACGTTTTATTTTTGCTTTAGGGATTCGTGAAGTGGGCGAAGCAACGGCGTTGAATTTAGCCAATCATTTCAAAACCCTCGAAGCGTTACAAAATGCAGATTTAGAAGCCTTACAACAAGTACCGGATGTGGGCGAAGTGGTGGCAAATCGTATTTTAGCGTTTTGGCACGAGCCACATAACGTGGCTGTGGTGAATGATCTTATCCAACAAGGCGTACATTGGGAAACCGTGGAAACCAAAGAAGTGACAGAAAACCGCTTTAAAGGCAAAACGGTTGTATTAACCGGAACCTTAACTCAAATGGGACGTAATGAAGCTAAAGCCTTATTACAAGACATGGGCGCGAAAGTGAGCGGCTCGGTTTCAGAGAAAACGGATTTTGTGATTGCTGGTGATGCAGCCGGTTCTAAACTGACAAAAGCGCAAGAATTAGGTGTGGCTGTTTTAACGGAAGAAGAATTTCTGGCTCAGATTTAATCGTCTCAATCGAAAAAATACTAAAAAAATGACCGCACTTCATCTCATCTCAAGATTAAGTGCGGTTTAACTTTTCTTCTTAATAAACGATAGCAGACATTTTAAGCTCTTAATTTACTGGCTCCGCGTTCCAGTTGTTTTGCCAAGCATTCTTTTGAAGCAATAATCTGTTTACCAAAGCGTTTATATAAACGTTGTTTTAATTTTGCCAACCCTTTCACTTTAGCACTTTTTTCTGCCCCAAATAACTGCTTAATATGGAGTGTCACCTGACCAATTTCTTGTAAGGCAATACCTGTTTTGGCTTTTAATTCGTTTAATTGGAACGTGATTTTTTCCTGTACATTCTGTTCTAATCGTTGTGTTAATTCTGCCGTATCGGCGGTTTCATTTTGACACAACTGTTCAAATTCGGCGATTTCTGTACTGAAATCTAGCTGTAACCCTTGTTCCAGTTCAATTAATACTGCAGTGCCGTATTCCAATTGTGATGTTAATTGCTGTTGGCTCTGAACTAATTGATTTTGAATGGCTTCACTTTGCTCAATACATTCATTTAATGATTGTTTCATTTCTGTTTGTTGCTGCATAGCAGAGGCTTTTAGTGAATCAATTCGTTGTTGAATTTGCTGCATAAGATCTGACATTGTTTGTACGTTTTCCATTCTCTTCTCCTTTGGGATTTTTAACCGCACTTAAGAAAAGTGCGGTCATTTTGTTAGTTATTTTTTGATGATTTGTTTTACATCAACTTCTGTTTTATTCCATTCTTTATCGACTTTACCGATAATTTGAATGTTATCTTGAGGTGCTATCGTTTGACCATTCCATGCTTTTTTGCTGACTTCAATTTGGATTTCTTTTCCACTTGCGTCTTTAAATAAGAAATCCTTTTTACCAATTTGTTTTACAATTTGTCCGTCTAAACGAACTGGAGTGTTATCATTGGCATTTAATGCATCAGCAACGGTTTTTACAATGACGCTTTCATCTACAAAACCTTGTTGAGTGACTTGATTATTGCCATCATTAAATCCTTGCGCTATTGCGGTGTTATATACGGCAACAGAAGATAATGCGATAGCTGCAACAGTAAGTAATTTTTTCATAGTTTGTTCTCCTAAATAAGATAATCATAAAGTAAGTTGAAAGTTTTGCTTTCAGATGTATTAAATCATTCAAATCTTAATCTTTTCTTAAGTGATTAACATTTTTCAGATTTATTTATCGATTGGGTTGTTTGCCTTTCGATGAGTGTATTTAAACAAGAGAATCTTAAGGAAAGATTAAGAGAGGTAAAAAAAATGAAAATTTTTTGAAAATAAAAAAATAGGGCGTTTAAGCCCTACTTTTATGAGAAAAATGCCTTGAAAATCTACCGCACTTTAGCCTGCTACTGCAGGTAAATAACCCGATTGAATTAAGAATGGCACGATCATAATGATTACGCCAATTACTAAGGCTATCACTAAGGTTACGTTTCCACCGATTACGCGATAAGGCAGATTCGGATTCGCTTGACGTGTTTTCCATGCTAGTCCGATAGGCAAAATTAAGCAGTAGAACGCACAGAGTAAACCTGCATAGCTTAATGCGGCAATAAAGCCTTCAGGATAATACAAGGCAAACGCAAGTGGTGGTGTGAAGGCTGCAACCGTCAGTGTCAAGCGATTGTGTGGCAATTTGTAACGTTTAAATAAATCGCCTAAACCTTCAAATACCCCGAGCATCACACCTAGGAAAGAGGTGATTAATGCAAGTGCAGAGAACACACGCACGATTTCGCCCATGATGTGGGAGTTCGTGATTTGACGTGTTGCATTGACTAAGCCGTTAAGGGTTGGATCTGCTTGTAACACTTGCACGAATTCATTTTGGCTTAATACGCCGTGAGTCGCTAATTGCCACACTAAATAAGCTACAAGTGGAATAGCTGTACCAATTAAAATCGCTTTACGGAATTGAGTAACACTACCATCTAAATAGCTGTTTACGCTGCCCATGATGATGTGGAAGCCAAAGGAGGTAAAGAAAATTGGTGCCGCAGAGATCACGAAAGCATAATTTAAAGGTAAGGCCATCAGGTTATCGACAGACACTTTTGGTAACATCATGAATAACACAAAAGCAAAGGCAATTAATTTACCGATGAACAGAATGCGGGTGGCACCATCAACGCCTCTTGTACCTACAACCACAAAGGCACCGAGTACGACGGTAAATAAAATGATTGAAAGTTCGGAGGAAAGACTTTCAAAGCCAAAAGCGGTTGGTAAACCCGATAATAATGAACCGCCTCCGGTGATGTAGGCCGCAGAAAGAGCATAAAGTAAAATGAGCAAACTAAAGGTGGCTAAGACACGTCCAGTGATGCCGAAGTATTTTTCAGCGAGAGTCGCCACGCCATCATTTAATCGATCGGCTGTTTGGTAGACTTCAACAAAAAGTAAACCGCTGTAAACCAAAAGTGCCCATAAGCCGACTAATAAGAAAACGGTGTAACCAAAACCAATACCGGCAGAGGTTAATGGCATCGCGAGCATTCCCGCCCCGATGGTCGTGCCGGCAATGATTAAGGCACTGCCGAATGTTTTGTTTTTTAGCATAAAATTGTTCTCCGAGTATAAAATTGAAAAACGAGGTTAAAGCTGACCGCACTTTTCTTTGTAATGATAGCGGCAAACCGAAAGATAAGAGTCGTTTCCACCAATTTGGATTTGTTCCCCTTCCTTAATGACTTCACCTTGTTCATTTAAACGTAAAACGAAATTGGCTTTACGTCCACAATAACAGATTGTTTTTAATTCTTCTAGTTGATCTGCCCAAGCAAGTAAATACTTACTACCTTCAAATAGCTCTGCTTGGAAGTCGGTACGCAAGCCATAACAAAGCACAGGAATCTTCAGTTTGTCCACGACATCGCTTAATTGATACACTTGTTGTTTCGTTAAAAACTGGGCTTCATCAACTAAAACACAATGAATTTTTTCTTGTTGTAAACGTTGACTCACTTCGGCAAAAAGGTCACTGGTTGACGTAAATAAATTCGCATCTTCATGAATACCAATACGTGACGTGACTTTGCCTAATCCAAAGCGGTCATCAATGGCTGCCGTATAAACCATGGTGTTCATATTGCGTTCACGATAGTTATAGGAAGACTGCAGCAACGTGGTTGATTTACCCGCATTCATCGTAGAGTAGTAAAAATAGAGTTTTGCCATTATTTAATCACCCATTTCCAGAAATGATAGGCAATGAATCCTGCAACAGGTGGACAGGCTGCTAGCATAAAGGTCCCGTAAGTGGCACCTCCGCCCACCATTTTTCCTGCTTCAGCAAGAGCATCAACAATATCACTGCTTGGCGTGGTAAAAATCCATGCGCCAATAATCGCGAGCACTAAAAAACAAGCGATACCGGCTGCGCGCATGGCTCTTACTTTAATTATATTTTCCATATTTTTTCCTTAAATTGCAGGGAGTTCGGCCATCGCCCAACGAGGTTTGACATCAATGGCGAGATCGCTATTCTGACCTTGTTTTAAGCGTAAAAAGCCCGTATAGGCAATCATGGCACCATTATCGGTACAAAATTGAGGTTGCGGATAAAATACTTCACCACCAAGATTTTTCATCATAGTGCCAAGGGTTTCGCGTAATTTTTTGTTTGCACTCACCCCGCCAGCAATCACTAAACGCTTATAGCCGGTTTCTTTTAAGGCACGTTTACATTTAATTGCAAGTGTATCCACGACGGAATCTTGGAAGGCAAAGGCAATATCGGCTTTGGTTTGTTCGGTTAATTCGCCTTCTTGTTTGATCGCCTGATTAATGGTGTTAGCTGCTGAGGTTTTTAAGCCTGAAAAGCTAAAATCAAGACCAGGGCGATCTGTCATAGGGCGTGGAAATACAAAGCGATCTTTTGATCCTTTTTCGGCTAAACGTGAAAGTGCTGCACCGCCAGGGTAATCTAACCCTAATAATTTCGCAGTTTTATCAAAGGCTTCACCCGCGGCATCATCAATGGATTCGCCAATGACTTCATATTTTCCTACGCCATCAACGCGCACTAATTGCGTATGTCCACCTGAAACTAAGAGGGCAATAAATGGAAAGTGCGGTCGATTTTCATCAAGCATTGGCGCAAGTAGATGACCTTCCATGTGATGTACGCCAATAGCGGGCACATTCCAGGCATAAGCCAGTGAACGCGCGATCGTTGCGCCCACTAATAATGCGCCCCGTGTAAAGCTGATTAGCAATTAAGCCTTTGTCTTCATCATAAATCGCGACACCTGTTTCATCACAGGAGGTTTCGATCCCTAAAATACGCATTTTCTTCTCATTTTATTAAAAAAATTGGCAAAGATTTTACCTTGTTTAGCCCGCTTAAACCAGTTCAAACGCCAAATTTTCAGCAAATAGGCGATCTTTCCTTTGCTTTTACGGGGAAGATCGATTAGAATTGCGTCCTTTATTGAATTTGCCGTTCATTCGGCAGTAATAAAAATTTAAAATTGCAATTAAATTAAACTCATTGAGGTGATTGGCTTATGCCTGTAATTAAAGTACGTGAAAACGAATCATTTGACGTAGCTTTACGTCGTTTCAAACGCTCTTGCGAAAAAGCTGGTATTTTAGCAGAAGTTCGCGCTCGTGAATTCTATGAAAAACCAACTACAATCCGTAAACGTGAAAAAGCAACGCTTGCTAAACGTCACGCTAAACGTAATGCTCGCGAAAACGCGCGCAATACCCGTTTATACTAATTTGTAGTATTTTCTAACTCGAGTTAAGACAAACCGTGAAACCTTTTGGGTATCACGGTTTTGTTGCTTTAAATTCATCGAAAAAAAGTCACGCAAAATTAACCGCACTTTCGCATCGTATTCAAGGAGGCAAGGCAATGAAAGGCTCAATTCCACGCCAGTTTATTGATGATCTGCTCACAAAATCGAATATTGTCGATGTGATAAATGCACGCGTGAAACTCAAAAAAGCGGGACGAGATTATCAAGCTTGCTGTCCGTTTCATCACGAAAAAACACCATCCTTCACAGTAAGTGAAAAAAAACAATTCTATTATTGCTTTGGCTGTGGCGCGAAAGGCAATGCGATTTCATTTTTAATGGATTATGACAAATTAGAATTTGTTGAAGCCGTTGAAGAACTTGCTGCTTCGGCTGGGCTTGAAGTGCCTTATGAAAAACGCTCAAACCAATTCGGCAATAAACCGGATGTGAGCTATCAGACAAAACGTAATTTATACGATTTGATGCAAGAGATTGCGTCGTTTTATCAAGCTCAACTCCCGCTAAATATTCCTGCTCAAAGTTATCTTCAGCAACGTGGTTTATCGCCAGAAATTATTGCTCGTTTTCAAATTGGTTATGTACCCAATGCGATGGATACGGTGTTACGTCAATTCGGCAAAAATCGAGAAGAACAGAAAAAGTTGCTTGATTTAGGTATGCTTTCTCGAAACGACCGTGGCAATGTGTACGATAAATTCCGTAATCGCATCATGTTTCCGATTCGGGATAAACGTGGTCGAACAGTCGCCTTTGGTGGACGTGTTTTAACGGATGAAAAACCCAAGTATTTGAACTCCCCCGAAACCATTACCTATCATAAAGGTAATGAGCTTTATGGTTTATATGAAGCCTTGCAAATCAATGATGAGCCAGAAAAATTACTGGTGGTTGAAGGCTACATGGATGTGGTGGCATTAGCGCAATTTGGTGTGAATTATGCGGTGGCTTCTCTTGGGACATCGACGACCTCGGAGCAAATTCAATTATTGTTCCGTTCAACAGAGCAAGTCATTTGCTGCTACGATGGTGATAGAGCAGGGCGTGATGCCGCTTGGCGTGCGCTTGAAAACGCCTTACCTTATCTGGAAGATGGACGACAAATTAAGTTTATTTTCCTACCAGATGGAGAAGATCCGGATACTTATATTCGTCAATATGGTAAAGAAAAGTTTGAAGAATATATTGATCAAGCTCAGTCTCTCACAGAATTCTTATTTGCGCATTTAAGTCCACAGGTAGATTTTTCGACACAAGAAGGACGAGGCAAATTAGTGGCACTCGCAGCGCCTTTAATTCGTCAAATTCCTGGTGATATGTTGCGTCTATCATTGCGGAATATGTTGGCGCAAAAGCTTGGGATCTTTGATCAATCACAGCTTGAAAGCTTAATACCAAATCAAATAGACAAGGCTGAACCAAAACCTAAAACGCCACAAAAAACCATTAAGAAAACACCAATGCGCGTGGTGATTTCGCTGTTATTACAGAATTCACAATTAGTGAATCGTATTTCGGATATCGGTTTACAAGCCTTAAAGCATGAAGCGGGTTACGAATTGCTCGAAAAATTGACCGCACTTTGCCGTGAACGAGAAGGCATTACAACAGGGCAAATTTTAGAATATTTTCGTGATACAGAATTCAGTAAACCCCTTGAAATATTGGCGTCTTGGGATCATCTATTAGACGACTTAGAAATCATTAATGCATTCTCTCAAAACTATCGTCGATTGAATATTCAAGCAATTGAACGTGATATTGAGATGCTTATCGCCAAAGAAAGGGCGGAAGGCTTAACTGATCAAGAACGAGCAATTTTAGTGAATTTGCTCAAGGGAAAAGAAGAGCAGAAAAAACAGTTAGTTAATCCGTCATAACAATGGTAAAATCTCCTATTCAAAACAAGGGCTTTTATCTTCCAAAAATAACGCAAAACGGGAATAAAAATGGAACAAAATCAACAATCTACCGCAGAGCAATATTCAGAACAAATTGAACAGCTTATGGAATTGGGTCGTACGCAAGGTTATTTAACCTATGCGGAGATTAATGACTTACTTCCGGAAGATGTGATCGATCCGGAATATTACGATAAGTTGTTGCAGACTTTACAGCATGATGCGGGTATTCCGGTTCTGGATGAAGCGCCGGAAAGTGACGAAATGATGTTGAATGACACTATTCCGGATGAAGATGCAGTGGAAGAAGCAACACAGATTTTATCCAATGTGGAATCTGAAATCGGCCGTACAACAGATCCTGTGCGTATGTATATGCGTGAAATGGGTACCGTTGATCTCCTTACCCGTGAAGATGAAATCAGCATTGCAAAACGTATTGAAGAAGGGATCGATGAAGTCCAAACTGCGATTGCAGCTTACCCAGAAGCGTTAACTGAATTATTAGATAATTATAACCAAGTTGAAGCGGGCAATTATCGTTTAGCTGATTTAAT
The DNA here is from genome assembly GCA_018381885.1 of Parahaemophilus parainfluenzae. Classification (GTDB taxonomy): domain Bacteria; phylum Pseudomonadota; class Gammaproteobacteria; order Enterobacterales; family Pasteurellaceae; genus Haemophilus_D; species Haemophilus_D parainfluenzae_AH. The sequence continues at coordinate 13,344 of JAGZRA010000048.1, forward strand.
CACAGGCTTTGTGGATCCAAATGTTCCAGAAGAGGAAACCGCAAACATTGATGAAAATTTTGCTGATGAAGATGAAAGTGCCGAATCTGCTGCGGACGTTGATGAGAGCGATGAGGAAGATGAAAGCGATAACAGCTCAAGTTCTGATGACAGCGATTCAGATAATAGCATCGATCCTGAAGTGGCGCGTGAAAGATTTGCCGCATTAAGAGAGCAACATACTAAAACATTAGCAACTATTGCAAAACACGGTCGCAGTGGTAAACGTGCAAAAGATCAAATTGCTCAACTCGCAGATATTTTTAAACAATTCCGTTTAGTGCCAAAACAATTTGATGTACTTGTTTTATCAATGAAGAATATGATGAAACGTGTACGTTCAGAAGAGCGTCAACTACAAAAAGTATTAGTTGATATCGCGGGTATGCCAAAAGATGAATTTGAGGCGCTTATTGTTGCGAATGGTAGCAGTGATGCATGGGTAGCAAAAGCGTTAAAATCAACAAAAGCTTGGGCAAAACGCTTACCAAAATATGAAGAGCGTATCCGTTTATCTCTAGATAACTTAGCGAATATTGAGCAGCATACGAATCTCACCATTCAACAAATGCGTGAGATTTGCGATGCGGTATCTCGTGGTGAACAAAAAGCTCGACGTGCGAAAAAAGAAATGGTTGAAGCTAACTTGCGTTTGGTGATTTCTATTGCGAAAAAATATACCAACCGAGGTTTACAATTCTTGGATTTAATTCAAGAAGGGAATATTGGTTTGATGAAAGCGGTAGAT
>JAGZRA010000003.1:0-118301 GCA_018381885.1 Parahaemophilus parainfluenzae
TGTGGAAAAGGGTTTTATCGCCTCGTTAGTGAAAGATAACTTAACCTTTTATGGCCGAGATTTACTTGCTTTTGACCGTTTGGAATTCACCGATGAGTCAGTCTTGCAAGCAGCAAAGCGCTTTACTCGAATCGCACTCAAACCTTATTTAGGCGATAAACCGCTGAAAAGCCGAGAGTTATTTACGCAAAACGTACTTTATTTAAAATAATCCCTTTCTTTGATACAAATAGATTAAAACACCATCATGGCTTTACTTTACGCTCCACAAAAAAAACAGAAAACCACGCAAAAAATCGTCGCAGAAATTCAGGATTTAGATTATCAAGGATTAGGCGTAGCCAAAATTCAAGGTAAAACCTGGTTCATTGAAAATGCTTTGCCAACGGAAAAAGTGGAAGCGGTAGTGACTGATGAAAAACGTCAATATGGATTAGCGACTGCACAAAAATGGCTACAAGAGAGTAAGCAGCGTGTTGAGCCTCAATGTACTTATTATGGCCGTTGTGGTGGATGCCAAGGTCAGCATATTCCTGTGGAAATGCAGCATAAAGCGAAAGAGAAAGCACTTTTTTCTCGTTTAAGTAAACTGCAAGCAGAGCCTATTCAATTAATGCCAATGATTTGTGGCGAACAATGGGGCTATCGCCGTCGTATACGATTAAGTTTGCTATGGAATGCTAAAAACAAAACCGTTGACATGGGATTTCGTCAGAAAAACTCCAATCAGTTAGTCAGCATTCAGCAATGCTTAGTCGCAGAGTCTGCAATCAATCATCTTATCCCAAAATTGACCGAACTTTGGACTCAATATTCAGCCCCGAAACAATTAGGGCATATTGAATTAGTTTCAGCGGATAATGGCGTAGCCATGTTGTTACGTTACAAAGGAAATTTAGCCGAAACTGACCGCACTTTGTTACTCGAGTTTGCACGTGTCAATGCTGTGAATTTGTTTTTACAAGATGATCAAAATATCCAACTTGTGCATGGTGAAATGCCTTATTATTCTCTGGACGATATTCGTTTATCTTTTGATATCCGCGATTTTATTCAAGTGAATACCCACTTAAATCAACAAATGGTTGAGACGGCTTTAGATTGGCTTGATTTGAATCAGGACGATCACGTTTTAGATTTATTCTGTGGGATGGGCAATTTCACGTTGCCTTTAGCCAAACGCGTGAAAAGTGCGGTTGGAATTGAAGGTGTTTTTGACATGGTTCAAAAAGCTCAAACGAATGCACAGTTTAACCACATTGAGAATGTTGAATTTTATCAAGCTGATTTAGACCAAGCTTTTTCAGAACAACCTTGGGCAAAACAACATTTCAATAAAATTCTTCTTGACCCACCTCGTAGTGGTGCTGCATTTGCACTGAATGCGTTGTGTGAACTTGGTGCCGAAAGCATTCTCTATGTATCTTGCAATCCCGCAACCTTAGTACGGGATGCTGAGATTCTTCGCTCTTTCGGCTATCGCATTATCAAAACCGCTATGATTGATATGTTTCCACATACCAGTCATTTGGAGTCGGTGACATTATTTATCAAATAAGGCGTAAATTCTGATAGAATAGTCAGACTTTTTTGTTGTCTTAAAAAGACAACTCGGCTGACAGGATGTTGCCGAGCCATATTCATCAACAAGGGGGTATTATGGTTGCAGTTCGTGGTTCTCACTTATCAAATCCACATGATTTTGAGATCGAACAATGGTGTTCGAGCCTTAAGCTTGCTGCCCCCGTAGAAAAGTCTCTGATTGATGCATGGTATTATGCCCAAGCCCAAATAGCTGAACATGCCGATCAAATGGAGAATGCAATCCTTACATTGCAATCCGGTGTGGAAATGGTGGAGATTCTGCATGAAATGAATATGGACAGCGAAAGCTTACTCACCGCGATGCTATTCCCCTTAGTAGCAAATAAAATTGTCGATTGGGAGCAAATTCAGGAACATTTTGGTCCTAAAATCACCAAACTGCTTAAAGGTGTGGAGGAGATGGATAATATCCGTCAGCTCAATGCCAGCCATTCTGCCAATGCCTCTCAAGTGGATAATGTGCGCCGTATGCTCCTTGCGATGGTGGACGATTTCCGTTGTGTGATCATTAAACTTGCTGAACGTATTACGTTTCTTCGTAATGCGGAAAATCACTTTTGTGAAGAAGAAAAAGTATTGGCAGCCAAAGAATGTTCCAATATTTATGCCCCATTAGCCAACCGTTTAGGGATCGGTCAATTGAAATGGGAGCTTGAAGATTACTGCTTCCGTTATTTGCATCCAGAACAATATCGAAATATTGCCAAATTATTACATGAGCGCCGCTTAGATCGTGAGCAGTATATTGCGGATTTCGTCACAGAATTAACCGGTTATTTAAAAGAAAATATCGACCAGGTTGAGGTTTACGGCCGTCCAAAACATATTTATAGCATTTGGCGAAAAATGCAAAAGAAACATTTGGAATTCAGTGGCTTATATGATGTCAGAGCGGTTAGGGTGATTGTACAGAAATTGCAAGATTGTTATACGGCGCTCGGTATCGTCCACACACATTTCAAACACTTGCCAAAAGAATTTGATGATTATGTCGCCAACCCGAAACCAAATGGCTATCAATCCATTCATACTGTGGTGTTAGGCAAAGGTGGTAAGCCAATTGAAGTGCAAATTCGTACTCAGCAAATGCATGATGATGCCGAACTTGGTGTAGCCGCCCACTGGAAATACAAAGAGGGCACGACAGGTAGCCTTTCCGCTTACGAAGAAAAAATCACTTGGTTGCGTAAATTACTTGCATGGCAAGATGATATTACGGATTCTGGCGAAGTGATGGCTGAATTACGTAGCCAGGTGTTTGATGATCGCGTATATGTGTTTACACCGAAAGGTGAAGTGGTTGATTTACCTGCGGGATCCACGCCTCTCGATTTTGCTTATGCGATCCACAGTGAAATTGGCCACCGTTGTATCGGAGCGAAAGTTGGGGGACGTATTGTGCCATTCACTTATCACCTGCAAATGGGTGAGCAAGTGGATATTATCACGCAGAAAAATCCAAATCCAAGCCGAGATTGGGTCAATCCAAACCTAGGGTTTACTCATACCTCAAAAGCGCGAGCCAAAATCCAAGCGTGGTTTAAGAAACAAGATCGTGATAAAAACGTTCCAGCGGGTAAAGAGCAGTTAGATAATGAACTTGCGCGTTTGAATATCAGTTTGAAACAGGTTGAGCAGCTTGCCTTGCCACGTTATAACTTAAGAAACCTCGAAGATTTATATGCGGGCATTGGTAGCGGAGATATTCGCTTAAATCAGTTGATGAATTTCTTGCAAAGCCGATTGATCAAAGTGACGGCTGAAGAAGCAGATCAAGAAATTCTCCGCCATGTGGCGAGTAAAAGTGCGAATACTGCACAGCAAAAGGCGCAACAGAAAGCCGAGCAACAACAGAATAAAGGCTATGTCATTGTTGAAGGGGTCGGCAATTTAATGCACCATATGGCGCGTTGTTGTCAGCCTATTCCAGGTGATGCCATTGCAGGCTACATTACGATGGGGCGGGGTATTTCAATTCATCGTTGCGATTGTGAGCAGTTCATTGAATTACAAGCAGCCCACCCTGAACGCGTGGTAGAAGCTCTTTGGGGGGATAATTATGCGGCGGGGTTCCATATTAATATTCGCATTGTGGCCAGTGATCGCAACGGTTTATTGCGCGATATTACGACTGTGCTTGCAAATGAAAAAGTCAGCGTGTTAGGGGTTTCAAGCCGTGCGGACACCAAAAAACAAGTGGCAACGATGGATATGGAAATTGAACTGAAAAATGTCGAAAGTTTAAGTAAAATACTGGCCAGATTAGCGAAGTTAGACGACGTTATCGAAACAAAACGTTTATAGATTAAAACATAGGAACTTTTATGTATAAAACCACGGGATTAACCCATTTAATTAACTCTACAAAATATTCTTTACAAGGCTTAAACCACTCGCATTTTGGCTAGGTGACACTAAAATTGAAATTGCCTTGATGATTTCATCGGTTTTACTTGTGATGGCAGTGGAACTGTTAAATAGTGCAGTTGAAGCGGTGGTGGATCGTATCGGTACAGAACGTCACGAGCTTTCAGGAAGAGCCAAAGACCAAGGTTCGGCAGCGGTATTCATTACCCTTTGCATTGTTGTCGTGGTTTGGGGAAGTATTTTATTTTTCTAAAGTGCGGTCAATTTTCAGTAACAATTTCGGCTTATGTGTTTTACATAAGCCGTTTTTGTAGGTGGAAGTCGGACAAGATTTTATTCCTCTACTTTTGCTGATATAAATAAGAAAGATTTTTGCATATTCATATCAACAGGAGGACGTTATGCCAACAGTCTCAGCCTTAGGTGCGCTCATTGCACTCATCGTCGCTATTTTCCTTATTTTGAAAAAAGTCTCACCAGCCTATGGTATGTTAGTCGGGGCTTTAGTAGGGGGATTAGTCGGTGGTGCTGATTTATCTCAAACCGTGAGTCTCATGATCGGAGGGGCTCAAGGTATCACTACCGCAGTCATGCGGATTCTCGCAGCAGGGGTATTGGCAGGTGTTCTGATTGAATCTGGTGCGGCGAATACCATTGCTGAAACCATTACAAACAAGTTAGGTGAAACAAGAGCATTATTAGCGTTAGCGTTGGCTACATTAATTTTAACCGCCGTTGGTGTGTTTATTGATGTAGCTGTGATTACGGTCTCTCCAATCGCCTTAGCACTTGCTCGTCGTACTGACTTATCAAAACCCGCGATTCTCTTAGCGATGATTGGTGAGGGAAAAGCAGGAAACTTAATGTCTCCCAATCCCAATGCAATCGCGGCGGCAGACACATTCCATCTTCCTTTAACGTCAGTGATGATGGCAGGGATTATCCCCGCTATTTTTGGCTTAATATTGACGTATTTTTTAGCAAAACGGTTAAGAAACAAAGGTTCACGTGTTTCAGCCCAAGAAGTTGTCGCAGTTGAAACACAGAATCTACCCTCATTTTTGACCGCACTTGTGGCGCCTTTGGTTGCCATCTTCTTACTGGCACTTCGTCCGTTAGCCGATATTAAAGTGGATCCTTTAATCGCTTTACCACTTGGTGGCCTGATTGGGGCATTATGTATGGGTAAGCTTCGCCAAGCCAATAACTATGCGATTAGCGGTTTAGGGAAAATGGCTCCGGTGGCGATTATGCTACTTGGTACGGGCGCTCTAGCCGGTATTATTGCCAATTCTGGTATGAAAGATGTGCTCATTGAAGGCTTAAAACATTCGGGTTTACCTTCTTATATCCTTGCACCAATTTCAGGTGCACTCATGTCGCTTGCTACGGCATCAACAACTGCAGGTACTGCTGTTGCTTCGAATGTGTTCAGTTCAACGTTATTAGAGTTGGGGGTGAGTAGTCTGGCAGGTGCCGCGATGATTCATGCGGGGGCGACAGTTTTCGACCATATGCCACATGGTTCTTTTTTCCATGCAACTGGCGGTAGCGTAAATATGGATATGAAAGAACGCTTAAAATTGATTCCTTATGAAAGTGCAGTGGGCTTGATTATGACCATTGTTTCCACCTTAATTTTTGGTGTATTTAATTAGTTTAAGGAGAGAATATGAAAATTGTCATTGCGCCTGATTCATTTAAAGAAAGTTTAACCGCACTTGAAGTGGCTAATGCGATCGAAACGGGTTTTAAACGTATTTTCCCGAATGCCAAATATGTGAAATTACCGATGGCAGATGGGGGTGAGGGAACCATGCAATCCTTGGTAGATGCCACTCAAGGTCGCTTGATTGAAACGGAAGTCACTGCACCGTTAGGCAATCAAGTAAAAAGCTTTTTCGGCTTATCGGGTGAGGGTAAAACGGCGATTATCGAAATGGCGGCCGCATCGGGATTGCATCTTGTCCCGATGGATAAACGCGATCCTTGTCAAACCACCAGTTTTGGTACGGGTGAGCTAATTAAGCAAGCCCTTGACCTTGGTGTTCAACACATCATTTTAGGGATCGGCGGGAGCGCCACAAATGACGGTGGTGCAGGTATGCTGCAAGCATTAGGCTTGCGTTTATTGGATAAAAATGGTCAATCCATTGGCTTTGGTGGTGCAGCGTTATCCAATCTTGCTGAAATCCAAATGGCTGATTTAGATCCTCGATTGCAACATATAGAAATTGAAGTAGCTTGTGACGTGAATAATCCACTTTGTGGTGAACGAGGTGCCTCTGCGATTTTTGGTCCACAAAAAGGTGCAACGCCAGAGATGGTGAAGGAACTCGATGCGGCATTAGCCCATTTTGCTCAAATAGCTGAGCGGGATTGTGGTAAACAAATTAAAGAACAACCAGGTGCAGGGGCAGCAGGTGGTATGGGCGGTGGTTTATTACTCTTACCTAATGTGCAACTCAAAGCGGGTGTGCAGATTGTGTTGGATAATTTGAGACTCGCTGAGCAAGTTAAAGATGCTGATTTAGTGATTACTGGCGAAGGCCGTATGGATGCGCAAAGTATCTTAGGTAAGACCCCAATTGGTGTGGCACGCACGGCAAAACAATTTAATAAGCCAGTCATCGCGATCGTAGGTTGTTTACGTGAGGATTATGAAGTGGTGTATGAACATGGAATTGATGCGGTGTTCCCAATTATCCGTAATCTTGGTGATTTACCGACAATTCTCAAACAGGGCGAGCATAATTTAGTTTCAACAGCTCAAAATGTGGCAAGATTGTTATCATTAAAATAATGTTTTCATACAAAGTGCGGCCATAAAACGTAATGAATTATGACCGCACTTTTTGATCTTATCCTCTCGGATGAAATCTTTCGTGAAGGTGTTTCAAGCGTTCTTTAGCCACGTGAGTATAGATTTGCGTGGTAGAGAGATCGCTGTGTCCGAGGAGCATTTGCACAACACGGAGATCCGCACCGTGGTTCACTAAATGTGTCGCAAAGGCATGACGAAGAACGTGTGGCGAAAGCGCATCAGTATCGATTCCTGCTAACACGGCATAATGCTTTATACGATGCCAAAAGGTTTGGCGAGTCATTTGTTGAGCCCGTTGACTAGGAAAAACTACATCAGAGCTTTGCCCATTAAGCAAAATAGGGCGACCGTAGAGCACAAATTGTCGCACCCAAAATGCGGCTTCTTCTCCCATTGGTACAATACGTTCCTTGTTGCCTTTACCAATCACACGCACGACACCTTGTTGCAGGTTCATATTCTCAATAGTGAGCGTGACCAATTCCGTGACACGTAATCCTGTGGCGTAAAGTAATTCCAACATGGCTTTATCGCGTAGCTCAAGCGGAATTTCTACATCAGGCGTATTTAATAAATCTGTGACTTGTTGCTCGGTTAAATACTTAGGCAAACGGCTTGGTAATTTAGGCGAGCTAAGCACGGCACTTGGATCATCTGTACGATACTTTTCACGATATAAATATTGGAATAATTTCCGCATCGCACTTAACATTCGTGCAGTGCTGGTGGCTTTGTAACCTTGCTCTAAACGACTGCCTAAAAATTGTTGCAGATCTAAAGGTTCGAGGGTTTCGAGGGATAAATTTTGTTTATCCAACCAATCACAAAGCGCAGTCAAATCGAGAAGATAAGACTGCACGGTGTTTTCAGACAATCCTTTTTCGATCCAATATTCATTCAAGAACAAATCGACTAGCGTAAGGTTATTCATGTTTACACTCTATGTACCAAAAAGGCTTTCACACCACGAGGGGTGATAAATAACCCAATGAAGGCAAAGGCGGCCATTAAGCTAAAGGCATAAACCGGTGACATTGGATAAAGTACGCCAGAAAGCGCAGTGAAAATCGCAATGGCTGCACATCCCGCTAAGGCATTGTATAAGCCTTGTAATTTCGCAATATGGGTTTGTGGTTGAGTGGTGATATAACGCACGGTCGCGTAATGGCCGACGACATAAGTAAGACTGTGAAAACATTGCAATAGGACGATTTCAACAAAGGTATCGGCATAACCGAACGCTAGCCAACGCACGATAGCCGCAATACCGGTGAGATAGAAAAGGGCTGTAATGGTCCAGTTTTTGAATAATCGAGTGGAGAAGAAAAAGACCACAATTTCAGCTAATACACTGATTCCCCAAAATAAGCCCGCATCGGAAACGGAGTGGCCATGATTTGTCCAAAAAATGGTGCTATATGAGTAATAAGCTGCGTGCGATCCTTGAATCAGTGCGATAGCAATAAATAAACGAAGTGTCGTTTTATTTTTGAGTAAGCCTAAGAATCCAACAGAATTTTCGACCGCACTTTGTGACTCATCTTGAGGCATTGGATTTGGATGAAGTAGCTGAACAATGCTATAGAAAACGAGTATGCCTGTGATCATCCAAGTAATGTATTGTTCACCCACGAGTCCAACGAAATACCCGAATACCATGACACCAACAACAAACGCAAAGGAACCAATTAAGCGTGCTTTGCCGTAATCTAAATGAATTTGTTGCTGCCACGTACTGGCGAGGCTATCACCAATCGGCATCCCCGCTGCATTTACCATGGAATACAAGGCAAGTCCAATAAACAACAGCCAGAAATTGTGTGACATCAGTCCAATTAACGCCATTGTAATCGCACTAGCCAGACCTAAATAACGTAAGCCATTTACTAAGAGGGAAACACGTTTTATTAAGCCGGAAAATAAAATACCGCCGCTGAAACGGAATATGTAGGCACAGGCAAGCAATAAGCCGATACTTTCTTCGCTATAAGATTGCGTTTTCAACCATGCTGGGAAAAGGGGAAGAAACACACCGTAGGCACAATAGTAGCCAAAAAAGCTCAAGGCGAGCCAAGTAAAAGGACGAACTTGCATTAGAATAATTTTTCCATTTGGTGGTACCGCCTTTTGAGGTGACATTTTCTCGTAAAGTGGAAAGAGCCGTCTGTGGATTTTCAATCACCAATTTCGCAGAGCCTAACATGGCTTGTTGTACCAACTCACGAGATTGCTTTTCATCTAAGCCCATTTCCATTAGGCCTTGTTGCATAGCTTCTAAAAGTTGGAAGAAGTAAGCCGGGCTACTGCCAGATGCAGCGGTTACTGCATGCATGTGATCTTCATTCGTCACCCAAGTGGTTTTCCCTACAGCTGAAAGTAAATCTTCCGCAAAAGTGCGGTCAGTTTCAGGCGTGTTTTTATCCGCAAATAAGCCTGCCATACCTTCTCCAACTAACGCTGGGGTGTTTGGCATCACGCGAACAATGGATTTTGCTGTTGGGATGAGTTCGGCTAATCGAGCAGTCGAAATACCCGCAGCAATAGAAATGATTAATTTATCAGAAAAATCAACCGCACTTAATGGCTTGCAAACATCAGCAAGGACTTGCGGTTTAACGGCAAATAAAACTACTTGAGATTGCGTGATGGATTGATTGTTATCTGTAGAAACCGCGACGCCATATTGAGCAAAAAAGTGTCGTTTCTCTTCGTTCGGATCATTCACAATAATTTTATCGGCTGGATAACCTTGTTTTAATAGACCTAACACAATCGCTTGTGCCATATTGCCACCGCCGATGAAGGCAATTAATTTCTGTTGCATCATTTTTTCCCGTGAGTTTATGGGCTACAATGTCGCGTATTTTACCCTATAGGCTGACTAAGCCCCTAGATTGGGATCTTAATGAATTACAACGCCAGTTGTCAGATTGTGAATTTCATCCTTGTGGCTCACAAGATCAAAGTAAATTTGGTTGGACAAATCTGTTGAAAGACAGCGAACTATTGCATTTTTCAGTCGGTAAACATATTTTGTTGGTTGCGAAAAAAGAAGAGAAAATGTTGCCGGCGAATGTGGTGAAACGTGAATTAGATGAACGCATTGAAAACCTTGAACAAAAAGAAAACCGTAAATTGAAGAAAACGGAAAAACAAACATTAAAAGATGATGTGGTGATGAATTTATTGCCTCGTGCATTTACTAAAAATCAGCAAACTTCTGTGTGGATTGATACGGAGAATAACCTTGTTCATGTTGATGCAGTATCCAGTAAACGTGCAGAAGATGCCTTAGCATTATTACGTAAATCACTTGGTTCATTACCTGTTGTGCCGTTGACTTTTGCGAATGAACCTTCGACCATTTTAACGGATTGGATTGTGCAGGAAAAAATCCCGCATTGGTTGGTGGCGTTAGAAGAGGCTGAACTTCGTGGAAGCCAAGAAGACAGCGTGATCCGTTGCAAAAAACAGCCTTTGGAAAATGAAGAGATTCTCGCGCTTTTACAAGATGGTAAAAAAGTGGTGAGTAAGCTCGCATTGGAGTGGGAAGATACACTGACTTTTGTATTTAATGAAGATTGCACGCTCAAACGTTTAAAATTTGCCGATGCCGTGCGTGAGAAAAATGCGGATATTTTAAAAGAAGATTATGCGCAACGCTTTGATGCTGATTTTGTATTAATGACGGGTATTTTATCTAAACTGACAGAAAACTTACTCGATGAATTCGGTGGCGAGAAAGTCAGATTAGGCTAGTTTTAATCATGAAATAAAAAGGCGAACATCATGTTCGCCTTTTGTTTGTTTAAAAGTGCGGTCAAATTTCCGCACGTTTTTGATTAATGTGTGCTTGTACTGGTTGTCGTACGGTTTGCACGTTTACGATCGTTTTCCGTTAAGAGTTTTTTACGGATACGGATCGATTCAGGTGTTACTTCTACTAATTCGTCGTCATCGATAAATTCGATAGCTTGCTCAAGGGAGAATTTCACCGGCGTAGTTAATACGATAGCATCATCTTTACCTGATGCACGCATATTGGTGAGTTTTTTACCTTGTAAACAGTTTACGGTTAAGTCATTTGTACGGCTGTGAATACCGATGATTTGGCCTTCGTAAACTTCTACGTTAGCTTCGATCATTAATTTACCACGCTCTTGTAAACCAAATAGCGCATAAGCTAATGCTTTACCGGTTGCGTTAGAAATTAATACACCGTTTTTACGTTGGCCGATTTCACCTGGTTTGATGTCATCGTAGTGATCGAAACTGGAGTAAAGTAAACCGGTACCAGACGTCATAGTCATGAATTCACCACGGAAACCGATCAAGCCACGGCTTGGAATGATGTATTCTAAACGTACACGGCCTTTGCCATCTGGCATCATGTCACGAACTTCACCTTTACGGATACCTAATGCTTCCATAACAGAACCTTGGTGCTGTTCTTCTACGTCGATAGTCACTTGCTCATAAGGCTCTTGTTTTCTGCCGTTGATTTCACGGTAGATTACTTTAGGGCGAGAAACCGCAAGTTCATAACCTTCACGACGCATATTTTCAATTAATACAGAAAGGTGTAATTCACCACGGCCAGAAACACGGAATTCATCCGGGTTTGGTGTTTCTTCTACGCGTAATGCCACGTTGTGAACTAACTCTTTGTTTAAACGTTCAAGAATTTGACGAGAAGTCACATATTTACCTTCTTGACCCGCAAACGGAGAGGTGTTTACACAGAAGAACATGGTTACGGTTGGTTCATCAACGGTTAATGAAGGTAAGGCTTCAACCGCATTGATATCACAAAGGGTATCAGAAATATTTAATTCACCTAAACCAGTAATCGCAATGATGTCGCCTGCATAAGCAATATCTTCTTCATAACGTTGTAAACCAAGGTGACCTAAAACTTGACCCACACGGCCTTGGCGAGTTTTACCTTCTCCATCAACGATAGTCACAGGTTGATTTGGTTTGATTGCACCACGTTTGATACGACCGATACCGATAACACCAACATAGCTGTTATAGTCTAATTGTGAGATTTGCATTTGGAATGGTGCATCAAGTTCTACTTTTGGCGGTTCAACGTGTTGAACAATCGCTTCAAATAATGGGGTCATGTCTTCCGCTAATTCTTCGTGTTCAAGACCTGCAACACCATTTAATGCAGATGCATAGATAATTGGGAAGTCTAATTGCTCGTCTGTTGCACCAAGGTTAACGAATAAATCGAATACTTGATCCACCACCCAATCAGGACGAGCACCTGGACGGTCAACTTTGTTGATAACCACAATTGGTTTTAAACCATGAGCAAAGGCTTTTTGGGTTACGAAACGCGTTTGTGGCATTGGACCGTCAAAAGCATCTACCACTAAAAGTACAGAATCCACCATAGAAAGTACACGTTCTACTTCACCACCGAAGTCGGCGTGTCCTGGGGTATCTACGATGTTAATGCGATAACCATTCCAGTTAATTGCGGTATTTTTTGCAAGAATGGTAATGCCACGTTCTTTTTCAAGATCGTTTGAGTCCATTACGCGTTCATCAACATCACCACGAGTTGATTCAAATGTACCAGATTGTTGAAGGAGTTTGTCAACGAGGGTGGTTTTACCATGGTCAACGTGAGCGATAATTGCGATATTGCGCAATTTGTTAATATCAATGTCGTTTTTCATTTATTACGTTCTTAAAGTTTAAGTTTTGTAGGGTGGAGTTTTAATGCCACCGAATAGTCCAAGTAGTTTGAATTAGTGAATAAACTCACTCTACGAGAATCTCGAAAGGGCAAAAATTATACACGATATTTCGCTGCTCTGCTATGCCAGGACATAAAATAAATCTTATGAAAAAAGCAAGCGATTGCGTTATAATGCTCTTTTAATTTTATTAAAGATTATACACATAGCAAAATAGAGGACTCCTTATGCCAAATGCAAATGCAATTGCCAACGTATTCAAACTGATCGAAGAGAACGATATTAAATTCGCACTACTTCGTTTCACTGACATCAAAGGTAAAGAACACGGTGTTTCTATTCCGGTTAGCCTTGTCGATGAAGATATGTTTGAAGATGGCAAAATGTTCGATGGCTCTTCTGTTGAAGGTTGGAAAACCATTAACAAAGCCGATATGCTTTTAATGCCAATTGCTGAAACTGCAGTAGTCGATCCATTTGCGCAGATCCCAACACTTTCAATTCGTTGTAGCGTTTATGAGCCAACAACCATGCAAAGCTATGATCGTGATCCGCGTTCAATCGCTATTCGAGCAGAAAACTATATGCGTTCAACAGGCGTTGCAGATCAGGCATTCTTTGGTCCAGAACCTGAGTTCTTCTTATTTGATGATGTACGTTTTGATGTATCAATGAACCGTGCTTCTTTCGCCATTGATGATATTGAAGCCGCTTGGAACACCAACAAAAAATATGAAGGCGGTAACAATGCCTATCGTCCATTGAAGAAAGGTGGTTATTGTGCGGTGGCACCAATTGATACAGCTCATGATATTCGTTCTGAAATGTGTTTAATTTTAGAAGAAATGGGCTTAGTCATCGAAGCTCATCACCATGAAGTGGCAACAGCAGGTCAAAACGAAATCGCAACCAAATTCAACAGCTTAACCTTAAAAGCGGATGAAACACAAATCTATAAATATGTGGTGCAAAACGTTGCTTTAGAACACGGCAAAACCGCTTGCTTTATGCCAAAACCAATCACAGGTGATAATGGTTCAGGCATGCACTGTAATATGTCATTAAGCAAAGACGGTAAAAACATTTTCCAAGGTGATAAATATGCCGGCCTTTCTGAAACCGCACTTTATTACATCGGCGGTATCATTAAGCATGCAAAAGCATTAAATGCTTTCACTAACCCAAGTACTAACTCATACAAACGCTTAGTGCCAGGCTTTGAAGCACCAGTATTGTTGGCTTACTCTGCAAGTAACCGTTCTGCGTCAATTCGTATTCCGGCAGTAACCAGCCCGAAAGCAATCCGTATTGAAGCGCGTTTCCCAGATCCAATGGCAAACCCATATCTGGCTTTCGCTGCATTATTAATGGCAGGTCTTGATGGAGTGGTGAACAAAATTCATCCAGGTGATGCAATGGATAAAAATCTTTACGATCTTCCACCGGAAGAATTAAAAGATATTCCAGCAGTCGCGAGCTCGCTAGAAGAAGCGTTGAATTCATTAGAAAAAGACTATGAATTCTTAACGCAAGGTGGTGTGTTTACGAAAGACTTTATCGAAGCATTTATTAATATTAAACGTAAAGAAGTAGAACGTTTAAATATGATACCACATCCGGTTGAGTTTGAGATGTATTATGCTTAATTAATATATAATCAATTGATTTTTAAATATAAAAGATATCGCCTTTAAAGTGATATCTTTTTTTTATTTATATTGATAATTTATAGTGTTATTACAGTTGGTCATTGTTCATTAAGATTATTTTAATTCCCTTGTTAGAGTAGGGGAACTCAGGTAGAATGCGGTGAATTTATAGTATGTTCAATGGACTAGAAAGGATTAATAATGAGTGATAGTCGTTATCAAAAAATAAATGAGTCGGATGAGATTGATTTGATTGAATTAATTAAAAATCTATGGAAGAAAAAGATATGGATTATTTTATCTGCCTTCGTTTGTACCGCCATTGCGGCAGGCTATGCTTTTACAGCCAAAGAACAATGGACATCTAAATCGGTGGTAATTCCACCTAAAATCGCTAATTTAGGTGATTATTTATCATTTCGTAGTGAATATGCATCAATTCTAGATATTAAAGATTTTTCACAAGATAAAGTTTCAGAAGCTGTATTTAATGACTTTAAAACAGCTTTATTTTCACGTAGTTTGAAAGAGGCATTCTTTTCTCAATCAAAATGGTTTAACACTTATGCTGATAAAAATGCTAATTCTGAAGAGGCTAAACAGAAGCTGTTATCTAACTTGGTTGATAAAAATCTGATTGTTACCGTACCAGATCCTAAAAAAGATCCAAATTCAATTGGTGTGAATGTTAGTTTTGCTACTGAGACACCAAAAGAAGCGCAGGATGTATTATTAGACTATATCCAATTTGTAAACCAATGGGTGCTTGCTGAAAATAAAAAAGACTTTCTAGCTAATATTAAGTTGGTGATTAGTGGATTAGAAGTTCAGAAAAATAAAATTGAACGAGATACAGAAACAGTGCGTCAAATTCAGTTAGAAAACCTTACAACGGCATTGGATATCGCAAAATCAGCTGGGATTAAAGATTATTCAAAATCTTTAAGTGGTAATGTAAGCGTACCAGAAGTATTGTTAGGTGATGCAAAGGTGCCATTTAGTGATTCAAAACTTAGTGATGGATCATATTTATTTATGTTGGGGGAAAAGTACTTACAAGCTCAGGTCTATACATTGAAAAATGCACCTTTAGTCTATCCACTGAATTATTATAATATTGAAAAACAAGCTAACTTATTAAATGTATTAGAGAAAAAAGTAGAGAAAGAAGGTGCTGTCAGCGGATATTATTATTTAAGTGAGCCAGACTATCCCGTTCAACGTGATTGGCCTAAGCGATTGATTTTACTTATTGTAGGATTTGTTTTTGGTGTAGTACTTTCATCATTAATCATTTTAGCTAGAGAAGTATTTTCAAATAAGGCATAAATATGAAAGATATTAAAATTATTATTGCTACACACAAACAACATTTTATGCCATTAGATGATATGTATCTGCCATTACATGTAGGTAAATCAGGGAAAGAAGAACTTGGTTATCAAGGCGATGATACTGGCGATAATATTTCCGCTAAAAATCCTAATTTTTGTGAACTAACAGGACTTTATTGGGCGTGGAAAAATTTACCTAATGATTATTTAGGTTTAATTCATTATCGTCGTTTTTTTAGTGTAAAAAGCCGTGCAGAGCGTAAAAAGAATCATTTGGAAACACTCTATCTAACACACGAAGAAGCGAGTCACTTATTAAGCCAATATGATGTAATCGTACCAAGTAAACGCAATTATTACATTGAAACGCTTTATTCACATTATGCGAATACCTTACATGCTGAGCATTTAGATGTAACTCGTGAAATTATTGCCGAAAAGTGCGGTGAATTTTTAGGAAGTTTTGATGCGGTAATGAAACAGCGTAGTGGCTATATGTTTAACATGTTCATAATGTCTAAAGAATTAGTGAATGATTACTGCAGTTGGTTATTCCCCATTTTATTTGAATTGGAAAAACGTATTCCGGCGGAACAATATTCAACATTCCATGCACGTTTTTATGGACGTGTCAGTGAGTTGTTATTCAATGTTTGGTTAAAACAATATTCTCAATCTAAGCCATTAAAAGTGAAAGCAATTCCATTTGTCTATGGCGAGAAAATTAATTGGTTGAAGAAAGGCTTTGCCTTTTTAAGTGCAAAATTTTTCGGCAAAAAATACGAAAAGAGTTTTTAAAAAATGAAAAAGCAGCTTTCTTTAGATGAAATTAAACAAGTTGAATTACAAATTCTAATCGAATTTCGTCGGATTTGTGATGCTCTTGGATTGAGATATTATCTTTCAGGTGGCACATTGCTTGGCGCTATTCGTCATAAAGGCTTTATTCCTTGGGATGATGATATTGACTTAGCAATGCCTCGCAGTGATTTTAATAAGTTGATTGAATTTAGTCGTAGTTATCAAAGTGATACTTATAAATTCTTATTTTTTAGTCAGAGTGGAACTTTGCTGCCTTATGCTAAATTTGTGAATGTCAAAACGCACATTGATGCTAAGTATGCAGAAGATGAAATGCAGCAACATCTGTGGCTAGATATTATGCCAATGGATGGTTTACCTGAAAATCTAAATGAAGTTGCTAGGATTTATAAGAAAGCAGAATACTACAGAAAAATTATTGGTTTATGTAATGCTAAATTAGGTGAAGGAAAAAGTGCGGTCAAAAAATTAGCTAAATATGTACTTAAACCTTTAGCTTTAATTTATGGTAAAGATCGCGCTATCAATCATTTAAATAATTTAGCCATGAAATATGATTATGATTCTGCAAAATATGTAGGAGCCATAACGTGGGGGCTTTATGGGGCTTCAGAAAGAATGCTAAAAGCTGAAGTTGATCAAACGACAGAAATTACGTTTGAAAACAATAAATTTTCAACATTTAGCTGCTGGGATTCATACCTGAAAGGACTATACAAAGATTATATGAAGCTTCCTCCAGTGGAAAAACGCATTAATCATGAAATGATCGCTTGGATTGAGAATGAGTAATATAAAATTAAGTCTAATTTTTTGTTGTTATAATGTATCTAAGTATTTAGATGAAGTTTATAAATGGTTATGTGAGCAACCTTATCAAAATATAGAAGTTATTTTTGTTGAAGATTGTGCAACTGATAATACTAAAGAAAAGTTATTCTCATTAATACAAGATCCTAGGATGAGAATTATTGAAAATGCTAAAAATTTAGGATTATCAGAGAGCCGAAATGTAGGCTTGAAATATGCCACTGGTGATTATGTTGGTTTTCCTGATCCTGATGATATTTTTGATCTGAATTGGTTACCTGAAATTGCTAAAATAGCAGAGGAGTATAGCCCAAAAGTTATTATTACAGGAATGCGAGAGGATTATGAAAATAATGATAAATTGGAGTATTCTAAAAATATCATAAGCTCATATTCTGGTTATATTGATGAAAATAATTTTTCTTCTTTAATTGATTTAGAAAATACTTTCTTATTTGGATATATGAATAATAAATTCTACGATAGAAAGTTTTTAGTGGAAAATAAATTTTATTGTAAACCACTAGCGTTAAAAGAAGATTTTGAGTTTAACATAAATGTATTTAATTTTATTGATAACTTTTATATCTTAAATAAACCATACTATTTTTATAAAAAAAGAAGAAATGGAAATTCATTAACCTCTAAATTTGTGCCGGATTATTTTGAAATTCATCTTAATTCAGTCTTAATGTTTAAGGAACTTCTTGAACGTAAAGGGATATTATCCGATTCCGCTAAAAGTTTATTGGTGGATAGATTTTTCAGATATTTTTTATCAGCAGTCGAAAGAAACAGCAATCAGCAAGCCAATTTAAGTTTTACCCAACAAAAAGATTGGATCAAAAATGTAATTGAATCGGATAAACGAATTTCTTGGTTTTTGGAAAATAAACGTTTTATGCGTTCTAAGTTGAAGTTTTTACCTATTTTAGTGAATTTGAAAGCCTATGCAAGTATTGCTTTGTTAGGGCATTTGGTGAAATACATAAAGCAATATGCCGCCAACTTTTTCACAAAATTGAAGTAAAATTGAGGTTATTTTATGCAAAAAATTCTTACTATTACCATCCCTTCTTATAATGTGGAAGCTTATATTGCAGCAACATTAGATACAATGGTAACAATCAATAATTTAGATTTGTTAGAAATTTTAGTCGTTAATGATGGTTCAAAAGACAATACTGTTGCTGTAGCACAACAATATGTAGATAAGTACCCTAATTCTGTTCGAATTATTGATAAAGAAAATGGTGGACACGGCTCAACCATCAATGCCGGTATTCGAGAAGCAACAGGAAAATATTTTAAAGTAGTAGATGGAGACGACTGGGTAGATTCAGTCGCATTGCAAAATCTATTGGATTTTCTTAAAGATCACGATGCAGATTTAATTATCAATCCGTGTAACCAAGTGTTTATGGATGACAACCAACGCAAAAAGTTATTGGTTGAGTTATCGCCTGAAACAAAATATGGTGAGGTTATTTCATATGAAGATGCATTGAAATATATGGGGGAACTTCAACAGATGCATATGACCACTTATAGAACTGCTATTTTAAAAGAAAATAATATTAAAATTAGCGAAAAGATGTTCTACGTGGATAACGAATATAAAATTTATCCTTCAATTTATTTAAAAACGGCCATTATCTTGAAAGATGTTTTATATCAATATCGTTTAGGCCGAGAAGGTCAGAGCGTTGCACCTGAATCACTAATTAAGAATCGTTTTATGTTGGAGCAAGTGACATTGAATTGCTTAACGTTCTTTTCACAAAAAAATCAGCAAATGTTATCGATTCTATGTGAGGCTATTAACTTGCGCCTAAATAAGATGATTCATTTAAGAACTCAAACAGCCTTTTTACAAGAAAATTCACAACAAGCAAAAACGGAATTAAAAGCGTTTTTAGATAAAGTTAAACAAACAAATCCAGATTTTTATAATCATATTTCAACAAAGTTAGTTAAGTTACTTAAATTTTTGGGATTTGGCTTTTTTGGAGTAGTGAAGTTTCTCTATAAAAATAAAAAATAATAGCAATTATGTTAATGGCTAAAAAACAGTATTCTGCATTTTTTTTAATTCCGTTTGGTCTATGGGTATTATATCGCCAGATTTTTTCTTCAAGATATATATCTTTAGTGTCAGATGCAGATGCCTATTTTGCTCTATTTAATTATAGTCTGTTTTTTTTATTCATTGTTTGTATCTTATTTATTTATAAGATAAATAAGGAAACCTGGATTGATCTCCTTGTAATTACTACTTTTGCTATCTCAACTTTAGTAACAAAGCAAAATGGTTTTTTAATTAATTTTTGTCTGGTTTTTATACTTTGTAAATATATTGAATTCAAAAAGTTACTCGTCGCATTTTTGTGGTTGAGCTTTATTTCCTTGATCGTTATTTATCTAGGTGATCTATTTGATTTATATACTGATTTAAATATAGACCTTTTTAGAGAGGATGGGAAAGAACGCCATCTAATGGGATTTGGATTCCCAACACTACTACCAAATTATTTTTATCATTTTGTATTATGTTACTTCATTATTAGAGGTACTAAAATTGGTAGTGCTGAATTATTGTGTATAGTCGGTTTTAATTATTATTTATTTTATATGACAGATACGAGGGCTGTTTATTACTTAATAAATTTGCTGTGTTTTCTGTTATTTATCAATAAATGGTGGAAGATTGATTACCATAGTAAGTGGGGGATTGGTTTCCTATTTAAGTTTGGAACATTATTTAGTTATATCATTTGTTTTTTAGTTGCTGTTTATTTGCAATGTACGTTTAATCCAGAAATAGATTGGATGCTAAATATCGATAAAGCATTATCTGGGCGATTATGGCTAGGTAATCATGGCTTTCATGAATATGGCATTCATTTATTTGGTGCTAATGTTGAGTATGTCGGCTTTGCGGATGTAACGGAAGGAAAAGGTTATTTTTATATTGATTCAGCGTTTCAACAACTGTTGATCAACTATGGTGTGATTCCTTCACTATTATTAGCTATAGGTTTTACAAAATTAGCCTATTTGGTCATCCAAAAAAATAATGTTGTTTTTGGCTTAGTATTGATTTTTTTGATGTTACATTCTTTAACAGATCCACAATTAATCAATCCTACATACAATCCAATATTTTTTGCACTTGCTTATTTGTGGTCAAAAAAATCAAAAGCGAGACTTTTTCAAGAGTTAATATGAAAATAAATTCGATAAAATTTAATTTTATAATGAATTTGATATTGACCGTATCGAATTTTCTATTTCCATTAATTACTTTCCCTTATGTTTCTAGAGTTTTATTACCAGAGGGAACGGGAAAGGTTGCTTTTGCTGTTTCTGTCATTACCTATTTTTCGATGTTAGCGACTTTTGGTGTAAACAGTTATGGCGTGCGAGCAACTGCGCAAGTTAGAGATGATAAATTACAGTTATCAAAAGTGACACATGAGATTTTAGCAATTAATTTTGCTGTAATGTGCTTTGTTTATATGCTGTTTTTTATTACTTTAGATGTCGTGCCACAATTAAGTTCTGATCCTAAATTATTTATTATTACTTCCAGTATGATTTTATTCAGTATTATTGGAGTAGAGTGGCTATATAAGGGCTTAGAGCAATATCGCTACATTACAGTTCGTACGATTATTTTTCGTTTAATTGCATTAGCTGCGACATTTTTACTGGTTAAAGAAAAAAGTGATTATTTAGTTTTTGCGGCAATTACTGCATTTGCCACTGTAGGCTCAGGGTTCGTTAATTTTATTAACTTGAGAAAAGTTATCTTACTTAAATTTATTGGTCAGTATGAATTTAAGCGACATCTTAAGCCGATGTTTATTTTCTTTTTAACAAGTTTTGCCATAGCCATTTATACTACGACTGATTCGGCAATGCTGGGCTTTATGACGAATGATACTGAAGTAGGATTTTATAATGCTGCGATTCGAATTAAAGCTATTCTATTGAGTATAGTGACTTCTTTAGGTGTCGTATTGCTCCCTAGATTGTCTTACTACATTCAAAATAATATGCAGTCTGAATTTAATGCTGCATTAAATAAGTCAATAAATTTTGTATTCGTGATAGCTCTACCTGTTGTATTGTTTTTTATTTTATTTGCAGAGCAAACTATTTTAGTGCTAGCTGGCGAACAATATACAGATGCGATTTTGCCATTAAAAATTGTAATGTTAGCTATAGTGTTCGTTGGTATTACGAATATTTTAGGTGTCCAAATTTTAATTCCATTGAAGAAAGAGACCGCACTTTTTACTTCTGTGATAATTGCGGCATTTGTTGATATAGTGCTAAATTTATGGTTAATTCCTAAGTTTGCTTCTGTTGGTGCGGCAATTGCTGTGGTTTGTGCGGAGTTTGCTGTCTTATGCGTTCAGATCTATATGGTTAGGTCCTATTTAAGTATTCTTTTTGTTGGTATTGAATATGGGAAAATTATTATCTCATTAGCCTTATCAGGGATACTCTCTTATTTTTTATACCCATTTATTTCTTCTTATTTAATTGTAAATTTAGCAATAATAGCGATTATTTTTGGTATTGTTTATTTACTTAGTTTGTTTGTGTTAAAAGAAAAATTTATTAATGAAAGTTTCTTAATGATAAAGGATAAGTTTCTTTAAAAGGATAGATATGAATTACGCACTTATTTTTGCTGGTGGGACTGGTTCTCGAATGAACTCAAAATCATTGCCAAAGCAATTTTTAAAAGTATATGGTAAACCAGTTATTGTTCATACGCTTGAAAAGTTTGAACAATGTGAGGCAATCGATGCGATTGTTGTCGTGATTTTAAAAGGGTGGGAGTCTCATTTAGAAGATTTAGTAAAACAGTACCATCTAAAAAAAGTGATACGTATTGTGCCTGGTGGCGATTCAGGGCAAGAATCTATTTACAATGGTTTAAAAGAAATGGATAGTGGCATTGTGGTTATCCATGATGGGGTAAGACCGTTTATTAATGATGAAATCATTATTCAAAATATTGAGCTTGCGAAAGAAAAACAGGTAGCGATTACTTGTGCCACAGCAAAAGAAACTTTTGCTTATGTGGAAAATAATTATATTAAACATGTAATTAAGCGTGAAAACTCATTTATTGCTAAGGCCCCCCAAACATTTAATTTAGATTTAATAAAATCTGCACATCATAAAGCCATTGCAGAAAATAAATTTTCGTTTATTGATTCCTGTATGATTGTTAAACATTATTATCCAGAATTAGATTTTCCAATTGTTCTTTGTGGACCTGAGAATATCAAAATTACCACACAAGAGGACTTTTATCTTGCAAAAGCAATGTTTTCTATTGAAGAAGATGAACAGCTATATCGAGGTAGTGAATGAGCATATTAGAAGAAGATTTTAGAGCGTTATCTCAACGATTGAGTCCTGAGTTATCTCAATTAAACGGGAAAAGCATTTTATTGGTTGGTGCAACCGGAGCAATCTCTAGCTATTTGGGGAGATTTTTAATTAATGTTTTACAAACAAAAGTTGCAAGTTTTCAGCTTACTTTAACGGCTAGAAGTGAAGAGAGTTTAAAAAAATATTATTCAGAAGTCGATAAATCCTTCTTTAAATGTATTTTTTTAGATGTTAAAGAGCCATTCCAGCTTACAGAACAGTATGATTACATCATTTTTGCAGCTGGTAATGCGGATCCGAAAAATATTGTAAATAACCCATTGGATATTATTCATACTAATTATTTAGGATTGCATAATGCAATAGAATTTGCGAAGAAACAAGCAAAAACGAAAATTGTATTTTTTTCAACTCGTGAAATCTATGGAATGGTTTCAAATAAGTCTGTGATTGAAGAAGATGATATTGGAGTGCTGAATCCTTTAAACTTTAGAAGTTGCTATCCTGAAGTTAAAAAGTTATGCGAGAATATGCTGGAGTGTGCTGTCGATAGTTATGCTAATTTATCTTATAGTATTCTTCGCTTAGCTCATATATATGGGCCAGGAATGAATATTAAAAATGATGGACGTATTATGAATGACTTAGTGGAGATGACCGTAAATGGTAAAGGAATTAAATTATTAAGTGATGGTAGTGCGGTTCGTGCATTCTGTTATATCAGTGATGCTGTGACGGGTATAATTAAAGCAATGTTAGTTAATGAAAATAAAACCGTATTCAACATTGCGAATGAAACAGAAGCTAAATCTATTCGAGAGGTTGTAACTCTTATTCAAGAAATATTTCCAACTTTAGTTCCTTCTGTGGAATATGCTCAAAATAGTAATGCTAACTCTAAAGGGTATTTCTTTACTTCTCGTACAGAATTATCAACAAAACGTTTAGAATCTTTAGGCTGGAAGCCTGAGACATCATTAGCAGAAGGTCTTAAAAAGACGATTCAAAGTTATTTATAAAATTGAAGGATAACAAAATGAAAAAATATGACTATCTTATTGTTGGGGCGGGTCTTTTTGGCTCAATTTTTGCTCATGAGGCGACTAAACGTGGTAAAAAATGCTTAGTAATTGAAAAACGTGATCATATTGGTGGAAACTGCTATACCCAAAATATCGAAGGCATCAATGTGCATAAATATGGTGCTCATATATTTCATACAAGCAATAAAGTTGTTTGGGACTATATTCAGCAATTTGCTGAATTTAACCGTTTTACTAACTCTCCTGTAGCTCGTTACAAAGATGAATTGTATAGTTTACCTTTCAATATGCTTACATTTAATAAGATGTGGGGTGTCATCACACCACAGGAAGCTGAAGCTAAAATTAAAGAGCAGATATCAAAAGAGAATATTACAGAACCTAAAAATCTAGAAGAACAAGCTATCTCATTAGTTGGCCGCGATATCTATGAAAAATTAATTAAAGGTTATACTGAAAAGCAATGGGGACGGGAATGCACAGAACTTCCAGCATTTATCATTAAACGTTTACCTGTTCGTTATACCTATGATAACAACTATTTCTATGATACTTATCAAGGTATTCCAATTGGTGGTTATACAGGTATTTTTGAAAGAATGTTAGAAGGTATCGAAGTAAAATTGAATATCGATTTCTTTGTTGAGCGTGAATATTACGAAAGTTTAGCAGAGAAGATTGTGTTTACAGGAATGATTGATGAATATTTTGGTTATCAATTCGGAAAACTAGAGTACCGTAGTTTGCGTTTTGATAATGACGTATTAGATGTTCCGAATTATCAGGGAAATGCAGTAGTAAATTATACGGAAGCTAAAGTGCCCTATACTCGTATTATCGAGCATAAACACTTTGAATATGGTACGCAAGCTAAAACGGTAATCACTCGTGAATATTCAAAAGAATATGAAGAAGGTGATGAACCGTATTATCCAATAAATGATCAAAGAAATAATGAACTTTATACTAAATATAAGGAATTAGCTGATAATCAGACTAATGTAATATTTGGTGGTCGGTTAGCTCAGTATAAATATTTTGATATGCATAATATTATTGCCGAAGCCTTAGAATGTATAAATAGTCATTTCAAATAGAATAAGTATAGAGGGTTAGCTTTGAATAAGTTTATATCAACAATCACTTTAATGCTATTTGATGTGGTAGCTATATTTTTAGCAATAGCACTAGCTGTGTCACTCAGACAGATATTAAATATCTTCTTTGATTTGCCAGTTATTGGATATAGTTATCTCTCATTTGGAAGTGTTTATATTACCCTTATTTTTATTTTATTTTATTTTGGCGTTTATACAAAACGTTTTGACTTTTGGCATGAGGCTAGAATTGTTGTGCGTTCTAGCTTCCTATCTTTTGTTATTGTGTTAGCAGGGTTAGTTTTAGGACAGAATGCAGAATATTACTCTAGAAGTACGTTGATTCTAATCTTCTCGTTAAGTGTGATTACAATACCATTACTGAAGTTATTTGCTAAGAAGGTTTTATTTCTATTAGGCTTTTGGAAGAAAACAGCAAAAGTGATCTCAAATAATCATGATTTTGAGTCTGTATTGTTTGATAATTATTATTTAGGTTATGTGGAGTCATCCGATTCTAAACACTCGACACTTTTCATCGATAGTATGAACTTGACGAAAGAGAAACTTGATAGAATTATTGAAGAAAATATAAAAAATAGCAGAGAGATTATCTTTACACCAGTGCTTAATGGATATGACTTTTCACAATCGCATATTTATAATGTGTTTAGCTCGCGTACAAATGTATTTATTTTGGAAAATAAACTATTAAGCAAGGTAAATAAGTTTATCAAGTTAATGCTTGACTATCTGTTGGTGATATTCTCATTTTTTTTATGGGGGCCAGTGCTTCTAATTATTGCTTTGTGGTTGAAACTTGAAGACCCTAAAGGTGATATTTTATTTAAGCAAAGACGTTTAGGATTAAATGGTAAAGAATTCTTTTGCTATAAATTTAGATCAATGTATTCAGATCAATCTTTTATGCCAGCATGGTTGGAAAAGCACCCTGAGGAAAAAGCATATTATGATCTTTATCACAAGTATATGAATGATCCCCGAATTACAAAAGTTGGTCGTTTTTTAAGAAGAACCTCTCTTGATGAGTTGCCTCAGTTATTTAATGTATTGCGAGGAGAAATGAGCCTTATCGGACCGCGTCCATATATGGTTATTGAGAAAAATGATATAGGTAAAAAAGCACCGTTAGTATTAGCTGTGAAACCTGGCATTACTGGGTTATGGCAGGTTAGTGGACGTAGTGATGTGCATTTTGATGAGCGTGTTGAGATGGATGTTTGGTATATGAAAAATTGGTCATTATGGAATGATGTTATCATTCTACTTAAAACAATTCATACTGTTATAAAACGCGATGGAGCTTCTTAATGGGTGTCGTAACCAAATCAAGAATAACATATTTTGATATTTTGAATATCTTAGCCTGCTTTGCGGTGTTATCGTTACATCATAATGGGATTGTTCATAATTTTAATGTAAATACATTAGCATGGAAACAATCATTGATGTTCGAGGTGTTATTCTATTGGGCTGTGCCTATTTTTTTTATGCTAACAGGTGCTACATTATTTGGATATCGAAATAAATATTCAACTCAGGATTTCTTTAAAAAGAGAGTTTTTAGAGCAATAGTTCCCTTCATTATATGGAGTATTATTTTACTGTTCCATTCGTGGTTAGTGGGGAAGTTCGCATATAAGAATATCAATGAAGTTTTAAGTGCGATTATTACAACTAGAATATACCATGGCGATATCTATTGGTTCTTTATCCCTCTGATATCATTGTATTGTTTTATACCGGTATTATCTCTACTAAAGGATAATAGAAATATTTTGTGGTATATGGCTATTTTTTTATTTGTTACTCATTCTTGTTTGCCACTACTATTTCTATCTTTAGGTATTAAATATAATAATTCATTATCATTTCCAGTGGCTGGATATGTATTATTTCTAATTTTAGGTTACCTTTTTTCTACAATCGAGTTGTCGAGAAAGCAAAGGATTGTAATTTATTTACTTGGCCTGATATCTGCATTTATTAGATATGTGGGGACCTATTATTATTCTTTAGAGCAAGGAAAGATTGATAAGTTTCTATTCGGTTATATACAATTTCATTCTGTATTATTAGCTTTGGCAGTATTTGTTCTAGTTAAAGAAATAGGAAAAAATGTCGAATCTGTTAGAATCGCAAACTTTCTTGCCGTTTTATCATCATGCAGTTTAGGGATTTATTTAATTCATAAGCTAGCGATGTCTTATGAATTGTATTTTCTACAAATTACAGCTGATAATGTTTATTGGCGCTTTGCAGGGGCTTTTTTGACCTACTTTTTATGCCTAAGTGTAGTGTTAGTTATAAAAAGAATTCCTTATTTGAGGGTTGTTTTTCCATAAGCTATGAATATCCTCATCACAGGTGGTTCCGGCTTCATCGGTTCCGCCCTCATTCGATATATCATTAATCATACTCAAGATTCTGTTATCAATGTTGATAAGCTGACCTATGCTGCAAATCAATCATCCTTAAAAGACATAGAAAATAGTGCTCGCTATGCTTTTGAGCAAGTTGATATTTGTGATCTTAAGGCGATAGAAAGCGTTTTCGAGAAATATCAGCCTGATGCAGTGATGCATTTGGCGGCAGAAAGTCATGTTGATCGCTCTATTACGGGATCGGCTAATTTTATTCAAACCAATATTGTGGGGACTTATACGTTGTTAGAAGTTGCTAAGAATTATTGGCATACCTTAGACGAGGCTAAAAAATCTGCCTTTCGATTCCACCATATTTCTACTGATGAAGTATATGGGGATCTATCCCTTTCTGAACCGGCCTTTACCGAACAGTCTCCTTATCATCCTAGCAGTCCTTATTCAGCCTCAAAAGCAGCGAGTGACCATTTGGTACAGGCTTGGCATCGCACTTATGGTTTGCCGGTGATTATCACAAACAGTTCCAATAACTATGGGGCTTATCAGCATGCTGAAAAGCTTATCCCTTTAATGATTTCAAATGCTGTAATGGGAAAACCTTTGCCAATTTATGGTGATGGGCAACAGATTCGTGATTGGTTATTTGTGGAAGATCATGTCCAAGCTTTATATTTAGTTTTAACAAAAGGTCGAGTCGGAGAAAACTATAATATCGGTGGAAATTGTGAAAAAACAAACCTTGAAGTGGTTAAAACAATTTGCCAATTACTCGAAGAACTTGCGCCAAATAAGCCTAATCACATTAAGTATTACGAAGATTTAATTACTTTTGTAAAAGATCGACCTGGTCACGATGTGCGATATTCATTGGATTGTTCTAAAATTCATGCAGAATTAGGTTGGCAACCACAAATAACCTTTGAACAAGGACTTTGTCAGACGGTAAAATGGTACCTAGAGAATAATAGATAAATAAAGGAGAAGAACTACATGCAGATTACATTATCAACGGCTCCCGCTTCGGAGAGTTGGGGCAAAAATGCCATTTTAAGTTTTAATCAAGATCAAGCTGTTATTCATCTTAAAGATGATGAAAAATCGAACCTTGTTTTAGTTCAAAAAGCCGCACGTAAGTTACGTGGGCAAGGTATTAAAGATGTTGAACTTGTGGGGGATGCATGGGAATTAGAAAATTGCTGGGCATTTTATCAAGGTTTTTACTCGGCGAAGCAAGATTATTCGATTGAATTTCCTCATTTAGATGATGAGCCGCAAGATGAGTTATTAGCGCGTATTGAATGTGGTGATTTTGTACGTGGCATTATTAATGAACCGGCACAAACCCTTACGCCGGTTAAATTAGCAGAGCGTGCAGCTGAGTTTATTTCTAAACAAGCCGAAAATTATGCCGATAAAAGTGCGGTCAGTTTTCAAATCATTTCTGGTGAAGCGTTAAAAGAGCAAGGTTACCACGGGATCTTTACTGTGGGGCGAGGTTCTGTTAATCCACCCGCTATGTTGCAATTAGATTTTAACCCGACTAATGATCCAAATTCGCCAGTATTAGCGTGTTTAGTGGGTAAAGGTATTACTTTTGATAGTGGTGGTTATAGCATCAAACCAAGTGATGGCATGAGCACCATGCGTACCGATATGGGCGGCGCAGCGTTATTAACAGGGGCGTTAGGATTTGCGATTGCGCACGGTTTAAATCAACGTGTAAAACTCTATCTATGCTGTGCAGAAAACTTGGTGAGCGGTAATGCGTTTAAATTGGGTGATATCATCACGTATAAAAATGATGTAACCGCTGAGATTTTAAATACTGATGCGGAAGGCCGTTTAGTATTGGCGGATGGCTTAATTGAAGCCGATAATCAAAATCCACAATTTATTGTCGATTGTGCAACCTTAACCGGTGCAGCGAAAGTAGCAGTCGGTAATGATTACCACAGCGTGCTTTCTATGGATGATGCGTTGGTAAATAGCCTATTCCAAGCTGCGAAAGAAGAAAATGAACCGTTCTGGCGTTTGCCTTTTGAAGAATTCCATCGCAGCCAAATCACTTCTTCTTTTGCTGATATTGCAAATACAGGTACAGCGCCAGTTGTCGCGGGCGCAAGTACTGCAACGGCATTTTTATCGTATTTTGTGAAGAACTATCAACAACGTTGGTTGCATATTGACTGTTCGGCTACTTATCGTAAATCAGGTAGTGATTTATGGGCTGTAGGTGCAACCGGAATTGGTGTGAAAACTTTAGCAAATTTATTAGTAACGAAAGCAAGTTAAGTAGGATTTTATGGTAGAACGTACTTTTTCGATTATCAAACCCGATGCAGTAAAGCGTAATTTAATTGGTGCTATTTTAGGACGTTTTGAATCACAGGGATTCCGTGTCGTTGCCCTTAAAATGGTGCAATTAACCAAAGAACAAGCGGAAGGTTTCTATGCAGAACATCAAGGTAAACCATTTTTTGATCCGTTGGTGGAGTATATGCTCTCTGGCCCGATAGTGGTTTCTGTATTGGAAAAAGAAAATGCTGTGAAAGATTACCGCACTTTGATTGGTGCAACGAATCCGGCTGAGGCGGCAGAAGGCACTATCCGTAAAGACTTCGCGTTAAGTCAGCGTGAAAATTCTGTTCATGGTTCTGATAGTGTTGAAAGCGCAAAACGAGAAATTGCTTATTTCTTCGTAGATTCAGAAATCCAGCCATAATTCATTTCTATAAAAAAGCACTTAGTAAATCGCTAAGTGCTTTTATTTTATTGCTTTTCAATTTTTGAGATAGTCTTTTCCAGAGGATCAATCTCAGCACGAATATGAAAGGCTTTCGCCAAATTTTCCGCACTTAATACGGCTTGCGTTTCACCGACTGCTAACAATTTGCCTTGTTCTAATAGAATAATTTCATCACAAAATTGATAAGCCAATGAAAGGTGATGAATTGCGACGATACATGTATGTTGCTGTGTGAGTGATTTAAGCTGTTCCATCATATCAATTTGATAATAAGGATCGAGTGGCGCAATCGGCTCATCGACCAATAAAACAGGGGATTCTTTAATACAGCAACGAGCGAGTTGTACGCGTGCTTTTTCGCCACCAGAAAGTTGTTGAAATGGCTTATCAAGCAAATGCGTTACCGCAAATTTTTCTGAAAATGCTTGAATTTTTGACCGCTCTTTTTCTTTTGGTAAGGGCGTAGCTAAACCTAATGCAATCACATCATAAACGGATAAATCCCAATGAATTTGCGTATTTTGTGCAAGGTAAGCAATGTGTTGGCTTTTTTCAGTTGCATTCATTTTGCTTAATGGCTGATCATCAAACCAAACCTCCCCTTGTTTGAGGGGCAAGATACCCGCAATGGTTTTTAATAACGTGGATTTTCCCGCACCATTAGCACCCATAATGCCGATCAATTTACCTGATGGAAGCGTACAGTTGATGTCATTTAAGCAATAGGATTGGGTGAGTTTTTCAATTTTAATCATAGATTTTTCTCTGTTGCGTTAATAACATCCAAATCAAGCAAGGTGCACCGATAAGCGCAGTCAATGTTCCGATGTAAATATGTGAGAACAGCGGGATATATAAAATCGCTAAATCGGCCAATAACAGCAATAATGCCCCAATTAACGCACTGGTAAGGTAAAGCTGTGACGGACGAGCTTTTAATAAAATACGGGCGAAGTGTGGTGCGATTAAACCGATAAACCCAATGGTACCAGTTTGCGGAATGGTCGCCCCGACTAATAAAGCCACACCAAAGGTACTGATGAAAAAGCTACGTTTGGGATCCACGCCCATGGTACTCGCAGTTTCTTCACCAAAGGTGAGTAAATCTAAGTATCGGCGAGTGTGGTATAAACAGAACATTCCTGCGAGAACAATCGGGAGTGAAATAAGCAGGGTATCTAATTTAGCCCACATCAATGAGCCTTGTAACCAACGGTAAAGCTCGGCTAATGCCCATGGGCTTTCCGCGTTGGAGAGTAATAATGCAATTGCTGACCCAAGCAACATATTGATGGCTAAGCCGCTTAGAATCATCATCGTGGTACCGTAGTTTTTGGCGATCAAATACACGATTAAAAAACTTAAAAGCGCACCAATCACACCACCGGCTAAGAGCAGTGAAAATGGCACGGCAAAATAATAGAGGATAAATACACTAGCAGCTGTTGCTCCAGAGCTACTGCCGAGTAAGCCCGGACTTGCTAATGGATTTTGGAAAATACCTTGCATCGCATTGCCCGCTATCGCTAGGCTAGCGCCCGTCAATAAAGCTAAACCAATGCGTGGAAAACGAATATCCCACAGCACCATCGAGCGCATATCGGTGAGCACACCATCCGCATTTTTGAGATGGGCAAAGTCGCCTAGCTGATGATAAATCGCAAATCCGCTAATCGACAGCAACGCGAAGAAAAGTGCGGTATTTAATTTTAGTGTTTTGGTCATAGGTTATTTTAACTGTTGATAAATCTTCTCCGCCCCTTGCCACACGCCGTGATCGAAGCAATAGGTATATTTCATCGGGATGCTGACAAGCGGTTGTTTTTTGAAAAAGTCTTGCAACATGGGGTGTTGTAGTAATTCGGCTTGTGCATTGTAACCCTGTTTGTCAGTCAGTGAAATGAGCACATTCGGTTGGCTTAAAATCACTTTTTCTAACGAGAAATTTTGTGCGGTAAGTGGCGTTTTTAACGGTGTTAATCCGAGTAGGTTTAACAGTACGGGATATTGTGGATAGTAACTCTCTACCACTCCTGTTTCCGACAAAATTAGTGTGTCGGTAAGCGGTCGATTTAAGTGAAAGTTTTGCGATTTGAGTTTTGTTACTAAATCACCCGCCTTTTGCTCATTACCCAGTTGTTTGCCTAAGTCTAGAATCAGCGCAAATAATTCATCTGGCGTTTGTGGGCTGTCGTTTATCGGGATAATCTTCACACCGAGTTTTTTTAGTTCAGCTACTAATTGCGGATAAAAGGTTTCGTTAATCAGAATCGTTTTATCCAAATAGGGCAATAATTCCGTTAATTGCGGTTCTAGTACAGGTTTGTCGGTATTAATTTTGTCTAACATCATCAACGGGTTTTTCGAATAAGGCGACTGTGCAGCAATTTGTGAAGGCTTAGCCAGTTCAATAAGTAATCTGTCGCTGCAAAGCGTGAGCGAGACAAATTGTTCCGAAGCCAGAGCGGTAAACGGAAGGAAAAGTGCGGTTAAAATTAAGCGAGTTTTTTGCATAGTGATAATGATACGCTACGCCATCAAGAATGTAAAAAGGCGTGCTAAGCACGCCCTTGTTAGTGAGTAATAATTAGAACGATCCTTTTAACCCAACGTAAACATTACGCCCTTCTTGGCCGTAGCCCAGTACGTTTTCATATTTTTTATTGAATACGTTGTTAAGGTTCGCATATATCGTCAAGCTATCCGCCACTTTATAATTCACGCCTAAGTTTGCTAAGGTGTAGGATGGCATTTTGAAATCGCCGGAATCAAGGCGTTTACCTACATAAGAAACATTCACATCAGAACCTAATTTTTCCGTGATTTGATAAGCTAAACCAAGGTTTCCTGTGTGTTTTGGGCGACGAACATAATTTAAACCATATTGATCATTTTCAGATTTAATATAGGTGTAAGTATAGTTCGCGTAACCTGATAGAGACTCAGAAAATTTGCCATTATAAGATATTTCGACACCTTTAATTTTAGTTTTGCCACCACGATTGATAGAGCGATAAAGCGTGTAAGTATTATTTAAAGGTATTGCATCAAGAAAATTATCTACATTACGAACAAAAAGTGTAGTATCAAGACTATGACGCTTATCATTACTTTCTACTAATAACCCTAATTCACCACCTAAGCTTTTTTCTGGTTTTAAATTTGGGTTTGCGGCCCAACTGGTAGAATTGCCCCATCCATAAACATCAATAAATGTTGGATTGTGGATTGCTTTACCAATGCTTGCGTGTGCTTTGACGTTTTGTGATAAACGATAAGCTCCAGCAAGGCGAGCCGTAAATGCATTTTCAAATAAGCTGTTATCTGTATAACGACCACTTATAGAGAGACTATGGTCAGATTCAGTAAATAAGCGGTATTCAGCAGCGATACTTTTTTCTGTTAATTTTTTATCAACAAAATTATAAGCAGATGCAACATATTTTGTATTTTGATAATCAGCTAATAAACTAACAGCTTGTTTTACTTCGCCTTCTCGGTCAAAGTTAATGTCTAATTGATAGTTGGTATTGAGCTTTTTGCTATCGTATTCAGCTTTGTCTACAGAAGATACCCAAGGCTTATATTGTGTTGTGTCATTATCAGTTTTAATATGACTAATAGCCGCTTTATGTACAAACAGATCATCTGAACTACCTAAATAACCACTTAATTTATATCTAGTTTCACGAATACGAGTATTATCATCAAATTTTAATTCATCTGCTACACTATTATCAAAATGCAAGGTTTGAGAAGAGTGAGATGCAAGGAAATCCACCCCTTTTTTGCTATCATCAAAACCTAAACGAATAGATGCATTATCTCGATGAAAACCGTCTTTTTCGGTTGCGGGTACATTGGTAGATTTTACACCTGAAACGCTTGTGTAATTAAATACATTTTTACTCCGGGCAGAAATACCACTTGTGCGGTGGCTATCGCCGTGAAGAGCATAATAGAAACCATTTTGCTGACCTGATACAGTGACAGAGCCATCTCGTGTACGGTGCGAGCCTGTACCAAAGTCAAAATCGACATTAAATGGTTTGTCTTTATATAATCCACTTTTTGTGGTGATATAAACTACACCACCCATAGCATCACTTCCCCAAAGTGCAGATTGTTCACCACGTAATATTTCGATATGTTCAATATTACTTAATGCTAATCCACCAAAATCAAAATTAGTGTCAACAGGATTTACTCGAATGCCATCGATAATCACAGCGGTATGTTTTGAGTTTGCTCCACGTAAGAAAAGGCTTGTCGCTGCACCTCGCCCTCCGCTAACTCCCATTGCTACGCCAGGTACGGTTTTTAATACATCACTCACATAAGTTGCATTACGTTCTGAAAAATCTTTCTCAGTTAAAACAGTAACAGATGAAGCGGTTTGATCTTGGTTTACTGGGGTAGCGTAAGCTGAATAAACATGAATGGGTTCAAGTTGAATTTCTTTTTCCTCAGCGCTCGCTAATACTGGAATCGCTAATAAAATCGCTGAAGTAATCACATTTTTTTTCATTTTAAAATCCCTAGGAGAAAAGTCTGTATAAAAGTGCCAGCAGTTTACACATTAGACGCTTGGCGTGCAAACTTCTGGCGATGAAAATAACTCATCATCAAAATGAATGAAATTTAAGAGAAATAAAAAATTTAAGGATTTTTCTGACCGCACTTTTTCGCCTTTATCCGCCTTATAGTTTCAAGTATAATGCCTGTATTTTTCATCACATTGTTATTAAAAAAATTATGAGTACAAAATTCAACGTAAAAACATTCCAAGGCATGATTTTAGCCTTGCAAGAATATTGGGCAAATCAAGGTTGTACCGTTGTTCAACCTTTTGATATGGAAGTGGGCGCAGGGACTTCTCACCCAATGACTGCATTACGCGCATTAGGCCCAGAACCAATGGCATTTGCTTATGTGCAACCTTCACGTCGTCCAACCGATGGTCGCTATGGCGAAAACCCGAACCGTTTACAACATTACTATCAATTCCAAGTGGTGATTAAACCGTCTCCAGATAATATTCAAGAACTCTATTTAGGTTCACTTGAAATGCTTGGTTTCGATCCAACACAAAATGACATCCGTTTCGTGGAAGATAACTGGGAAAACCCAACCTTAGGGGCTTGGGGTTTAGGCTGGGAAGTGTGGTTAAACGGTATGGAAGTGACCCAATTTACCTATTTCCAACAAGTGGGCGGCTTAGAATGTAAACCAGTAACAGGTGAAGTGACCTACGGTTTAGAGCGTTTAGCGATGTACATTCAAGGCGTAGATTCTGTGTATGACTTAGTTTGGTCTGACGGCCCGCTTGGCAAAACCACTTACGGTGATGTGTTCCATCAAAACGAAGTCGAGCAATCAACTTACAACTTTGAATACGCCGATACCGATTTCTTATTCTACTGCTTCGATCAATATGAAAAAGAAGCGAAAAGCTTATTAGAATTAGAACGTCCATTACCATTACCGGCTTACGAGCGTATCTTAAAAGCGGCACACAGCTTCAACTTGTTAGATGCACGTAAAGCGATTTCGGTCACAGAACGTCAACGCTATATTTTACGCATTCGTGCATTAACCAAAGGCGTGGCGGAAGCATACTATGCAAGCCGTGAAGCCTTAGGTTTCCCTGGCTGTAAAAAATAGACGAAAAAACAACCGCACTTTAAGCATTAACACAACGATATAAGGAGAAAATGATGAAAGATTTTCAATACCCAGATGATATTTACACGGAAGCAGAAACTGATCCAAATACGCTTGCGAATTTAGGCCCATTGGCTAGATTAGCGGGTGTTTGGGAAGGTAAGCGTGGGGTGGATATCAACCCGAAAGCAGAAGGGCCAGAAAAAGATCCTTATATCGAACGTTACGAAGCCCATCCAACTGATGGTCAAACCAATGGTCCGCAACTCTATTATGGATTGCGTTATCACACCCATATTGTAGAGCCAGGCGAAGTGGAAACGTTCCACGATCAAGTCGGTTATTGGTTATGGGAACCTGAAACAGGCAATATTTTATTAACAGGTAGCATTCCACGTGGCCAAACGTTTATTGCGGTCGGTAATGCACCGGCTGATGCGAAAGAATTTACGGTAAAAGCAGTACGCGGTTCATTAACAAACGGCATCATTTCTAATCCGTTCTTAGAGCGTTCATTTACCACGGAAAGTTTTGAAATGACGGTGAAATTCCATGATGATGGTACTTGGTCATATGATCAAACCACCACCCTGATTATCCCAAATTATGATGCACCGTTTGAACATCGCGATCGTAATCGCTTAACTAAAATTGGTGAACCGAAATTGAATCCAACTGCGGCAGCAGAACAAGGAGGTGAATAATGAAACCCATTCTTTATTATGCGGCAGATTGCCCAGATACAGCACCATTTGTGGCAGAGTTAAAACGCTTGGGTGTGGATTATGAGTCAGTGGAAGTATTATCTTCCATTCCAAACTTGAAACAATGGCTGCGTTTGCGTGATCGTCACGCAGCATTTGATGATGCAAAAGCACAAGGCTATGCGGGCTTTCCGGCATTATTGTTAGATGATGATCGTGTTATTTTAGATGAAGCCAAATTAAAAGAGATTTTTTAAAATGATGAAAAAAACCTTAGCCTTTGCAATTTCAGCGATGATTTTGACCGCTTGTAGCAATGCGCAACCACAAGCTGAAATGCCAACTGTGGGTGGTGAAACAGATGCTCACGGTTGCTTACCAAGTGCGGGACAGTCTTATTCTTATTTGAAAAAAGCCTGTGTACAAGTGTTTGATGTGGCGAATATTAAGCTAGATGATCCTGCCAATAAAACCCAAGCGGTTTATGGCATTCTTTCGGAAGATAAGCAACAGGTTGAGGTGTTTGCTTCTGATTTGCCTGAAAATACGATTTTAGATGTGGTAAAAGGCGGCTATGTCTCCAAAGATGGCAAAGTGCGTTTAATGGAAACCAAGAAAAGTTGGAAAATTCGTAAGTAATGAAGAAAGTCAGTTTTTTGCAATTTTTATTTAGAATTGGTGATGACTATTTAATGTTTTTGCGAAATTTAACACCCGCTGTGTTGTTTTTATCACTCGCGTTATTTATGTATTCTGAGCTGAATTGGACACATTGGGCGTGGAGTAATGTGCTCGTGCTGTTTTTAAGTTTGGCTTCAGGATTTATTGCACTCAGCGTCATGGCAATCAATACCGTTGCTTTTGTACGCAAGATGCTGAAAACCTTAAGAACACTAGGTGGAGAGAGCGAACTTGATGAAAATATTGGTACGCTCGCATTATTTAAAATGCTCTGGGTGGAGAGCAACAGTAAACAACTAATCTTTTTTGCGGTAGTCAATATTGTTGCAGTATTTATGGTGTTAGTTTACGGCACCAAATATGCCTTGAATTTTTATAGCTCAATTTCAACATTAAATGATTAAGTCTCGAATATGAAAAAAATAACCCTAAAATTCACCGCACTTTTGCTTGGCTCAGCTTTAGCAAGTAGTGCGTTTGCAACAGAAAATGGTCAAATTTCCTCAAGTTCTGATTATGAATTAGAGAAAGTATTGATTTTCAGCCGACACGGATTGCGTTCACCAGTGGAAAAAGATCCGCAAGAAATGGCGAAATATTCCCCTTATGAATGGGCAAAATGGAATGTACCATCTGGCTATCTCACTGCAAAAGGGACGGTGCTAGAAACCTATTTCGGACAGTATTTAGGGCAATGGCTTGCGGATAAAGGATTATTAACGACAGAACGTTGTGCATCGGGTGAAGGTATTTTCACTTATGCGAATGCAGTACAACGCACAGTTGCAACAGGACAAGCGATTGTGGCAGGGGCTTTTGCCGGATGTAATGTGCAATTACACCATCGCGGTGAAATTGGTTCAGAAAAAGATCCAATTTTTACGACAAAAGTCCACAACCCAAGTAAAGCTTTGATCGAATCAGCAAAAAATAATGTAGATTTAACCGCTTTACAGAAAAAATTAGCACCAAATTATGCGCTATTGAGTGAAATCATCGATTATAAAAACTCACCAAACTGCTTGCAAAAAGGCGAATGTGATTTAGGTGGAAAAGTCGGTGAATACAGTATTAAAGACGGAAAGTCGGTCAAGATTACTGGCTCTATCAGCACAGGAAAGAAAATAGTTAGTGCATTATTGCTTGCACATTATGTGGGTAAGCCTGATTCAGAAATCGCCAACGGCCGCGTGAATAGCCAAGACAAATGGCGTGCAATTAACGAAATTAAAAACGAATATTACCGCACGTTATTTAAAAACAACGAAGCGTTAGCACAAAATGCATTATACCCGTTATTGGCATTTATTCAGCAACAACTAAATAGTGAAAACAAAATTAACTTATTGGTTGGACACGATTCTAATATCGTCGCTCTGCTTGCAGCACTAGGTGTTGAACCTTATGAATTAGATGATTCATTGGAAAATATCCCAATCGGTGGCAAGTTACTATTTGAAGTGTGGAAACACAAACCCAGTGGTAAGCTCAAATTTAAGTTGGATTATGTGTATCAAACCACCGATCAGCTGATTAATATCACACCATTAAGTTTAGCAACACCACCAAACCAAACAGCATTAACGCTCAAAGACTGTGAAAAAGATGAAAATGGCTTTTGTGATTACGAGCGTTTTCAACAGGTGTTGAGTGAGAGTATTAAGAACGGTAAGAAATAAAGAATTTAATTAACAGGATTTTTAAATAAGAGAAACGAAATGACAACCCAAAACTTCCTAGTAGAAATCGGCACAGAAGAGCTGCCACCAAAAGCTCTCAAAACATTAGCGACCTCTTTTGCGGATAACGTTGAAGCGGAATTAAACCAAGCAGGCTTAACCTTCGACAAAATCGAATGGTTTGCGGCGCCGCGTCGTTTGGCGGTGAAAGTGTTGAACTTAGCCACACAGCAACCGAGCAAAGAAATCGAAAAACGTGGGCCGGCAGTGTCTGCAGCTTTTGATGCGGAAGGTAAGCCAACTAAAGCGGCAGAAGGCTGGGCGCGCGGTTGTGGTATTACCGTTGATCAGGCAGAGCGTATTGCGACTGATAAAGGTGAATGGTTAGTTCACCGTGCGAAAATTGAAGGTCAACCGACCAAAAACTTGCTTAACGGCATCGTGGCAAATGCGTTGGCGAAATTGCCAATTCCAAAACCAATGCGTTGGGCAGACAAAACTGTGCAATTTATTCGTCCGGTTCATACTGTGACCATGTTGTTAGGTGATGAGTTAATCGAAGGCGAAATTTTAGGTGTAGCAAGTGCGCGCACTATTCGCGGTCACCGTTTCTTAGGCGAGAAAGAATTTGAAATTCAACATGCAGACCAATATCCACAATTATTGCGTGAAAAAGGTTCTGTAGTCGCAGACTTCAACGAGCGTAAAGCAGAAATTTTGGCAAAATCTCAAGCAAAAGCGACTGCACTTGGCGGCGTGGCTGATATTGAAGAAAGCTTGCTTGAGGAAGTGACTTCGTTGGTGGAATATCCAAACGTATTAGCGGCTAAATTTGAAGAACGCTTCTTAGCGGTGCCAGCGGAAGCTTTGGTTTACACCATGAAAGGCGACCAAAAATACTTCCCGATTTATGACAAAGACGGCAAATTATTACCGCACTTTATTTTCGTCTCGAACATCAACCCAGAAGATCCAACAGCAATTATCGAAGGGAATGAAAAAGTGGTTCGCCCTCGTTTAACCGATGCGGAATTCTTCTTCAAAACTGACTTAAAACAAAAACTCGTTGATCGTTTACCACGCTTAGAAACTGTGTTGTTCCAACAACAACTCGGTACATTGAAAGACAAAACTGACCGCATTGAACAACTTGCAGGCGAAATTGCAAAACAAATCGGTGCAGACGAAGCGAAAGCAAAACGTGCAGGCTTATTGTCGAAATGTGACTTAATGACTAACATGGTATTCGAATTCACCGATACGCAAGGTGTAATGGGCATGCACTATGCTCGTCATGATGGTGAAGACGAAGAAGTAGCAGTAGCATTAAACGAACAATATATGCCACGCTTTGCGGGTGATGAATTACCTAAATCTTTAGTGGCAAGTGCGGTCGCTTTAGCGGATAAATTTGACACTCTAACAGGTATCTTCGGCATCGGCCAAGCACCAAAAGGTAGCGCAGACCCATTTGCATTGCGTCGTGCGGCATTAGGCGCATTACGTATTATCGTTGAGAAAAACTTACCACTTGATTTAGAAGATTTAGTGAAAAAATCAGCCGCACTTTTCGGTGATAAACTCACAAATCAAAATGTGGTTGCCGATGTGGTGGACTTCATGCTCGGTCGTTTCCGTGCTTGGTATCAAGATGAAGGTATTGCGGTGGATGTGATTCAAGCGGTATTGGCGCGTCGTCCAACTCGTCCCGCTGATTTTGATGCGCGCGTGCGTGCGGTTTCACACTTCCGTACTTTAGATTCAGCGGAAGCGTTAGCAGCAGCAAATAAACGTGTAAGTAACATCTTAGCCAAAGCGGATGCTGCAATTGGCGAGATCAATTTAACCGCTTGCGTAGAGCCAGCAGAAAAAGCTCTTGCTGAAGCAGTACTTGCATTACGTACCGAAGTACAACCGCTTATTGCAAAAGGTGATTACACGGCAGTATTGGATAAATTGGCGAACTTACGCGTTCCAGTAGACAGTTTCTTTGATAACGTGATGGTAAATGCTGAAGATCCTGCATTACGCCAAAACCGCTTAGCGATTTTAAACACGTTGCAAGGCTTGTTCTTACAAGTGGCGGATATTTCGGTATTGCAATAATGAGTCTAAAAAAGGATGGTCAATTTTCCAACTATCATCCTTTTGTATATAGACTTCAAATGATTATTTCTCTATAATCAACCGCACTTTCCCCCTTTAGCTCAGTCGGTTAGAGCAGGCGACTCATAATCGCTTTATGCGATCTTTTTTTATATTTAAAATATTTGAGGAGTTAACTATGGCTGCGGAAGGAGCGGGTGATCTCATCCGGGTTGTAGCCCTATTGGGAGCTGCAGTTGTTGCCGTGCCGTTATTTAAACGCATCGGATTAGGTTCTGTACTAGGTTATTTAGCGGCTGGATTAGTTATTGGGCCTTTTGGATTGCATATTATTCATGATCCACAAGCGATTATTCATCTTGCTGAATTTGGCGTCGTGATGTTTTTATTCGTGATTGGGCTTGAAATGAAGCCTTCTCATCTTTGGAGTTTGCGTCGTCAGATTTTTGGATTAGGTAGCTTGCAGGTTGTCATTTCTGCGGTACTGATGACTGTTGTAGCGACTCAATTTGGTTTGTCTTGGGAAGTGGCTTTTGTTTGTTCATCGGGTTTTGTTTTAACATCGACAGCAATCGTGATGCAGGTACTTGGGGAACGTAAAGCACTTTCAACAAAACCGGGGCAAAAAATTGTTTCAATTTTATTATTTGAAGACTTGCTGATTGTACCTTTGTTAGCTGTGATTACATTCTTATCACCTTTTGAACGTGAATCACAAATCGTTTGGTGGCAATCTGCGCTTATTGCGATGGTGGCATTAGGAGCGTTGGTTTTCATTGGGCGTTTTATTCTGAATCCAGTCTTCAAAATTCTCTCTAACTCTAAAGCACGCGAAGTGATGACAGCTGCTGCGCTCTTTGTTGTGTTAGGTTCGGGGTTGTTAATGGAAGAAGCAGGACTTTCGATGGCAATGGGGGCTTTTGTTGCGGGAGTCATGCTATCTGAGTCCTCTTTCCGTCATCAACTTGAAGCCGATATCGAGCCTTTCCGAGGCTTGTTACTTGGTCTTTTCTTCCTTGGTGTGGGAATGTCATTAAATCTCGATGTGGTTATTGAAAACTGGTCATTGATTTTATTGGGTGTGATTTCTCTCATGCTCACAAAAGGTCTCTGTATTTACTTGGTTGCTCGCGTAGCAAAAAGCTCACATAAAACCGCATTGGAACGAGCATTTTTAATGGCTCAAGGTGGGGAGTTTGCATTTGTCTTATTTGCTGCTGCTACAGCAGAAGGAGTGATAGATCAAACTATAAATGCGAATATGACAGCGATTGTTGTGCTTTCGATGGTGTTTACACCGATTATATTAATTCTTTATGAAAAACTGATGCCTAAACCGAAGACAGATGATATTCAGCCAGATGAAATTGATGAACAGCATCCAATCTTAATTCTGGGGATGGGGCGTTTCGGACAGATAGTGAATGATTTACTTCGATTAAGTGGTTACGATACCACCGTCGTAGATTTAGATCCTTCCATGATTAAAGGCTTTAATGATTACGGAATAAAATCCTATTTTGGTGATGCTTCTCGTCCAGAATTTTTAATTGCAGCAGGATTGGAAAAGGCTGATTTACTTGTTGTAGCGATCAATAATCCGGCGCAAGCAAATCAAATCGTCCATTTTGCTCGAGAAATTAATCCTCGCATAAAAATCATCGCACGAGCATTCGATCGTTTTGATACCTTCGCACTATATCAAGCGGGAGCTGATGATGTGATTCGTGAAACCTTTGATTCAGCACTCCGAGCAGGTAAACGAGCACTTATCAATTTAGGCATGGCCCCTAAAATGGCAAAAGCAGTCAGTCAATATTATTTTGACGCAGATCGCCATGAAGTGGCCTTAATGTCGCAAGTTTATGATCCTGACAAAG
This sequence comes from Parahaemophilus parainfluenzae, assembly GCA_018381885.1. Taxonomy (GTDB): domain Bacteria; phylum Pseudomonadota; class Gammaproteobacteria; order Enterobacterales; family Pasteurellaceae; genus Haemophilus_D; species Haemophilus_D parainfluenzae_AH. Next base: position 42,546 of record JAGZRA010000003.1, read on the forward strand.
GCATATTTAAAAATCCAGCTATGGTTGATATTGCTCGTGAATGCGATCAAAAAATGGCAGAGCATATTCAAGAGATTCTTTTAAGTACTGAACCTAAGTATGAAGAATTAGAAGAGCCTGAAGCTTAAAATGCAACAAACCGCACAATAGTGCGGTTTGTTTTTTGCTGGTTTTAGTGATTGTAACCTTTCAACAATTCAGCCCAATTTTCTTCATTGAATTGAATATTCATTCTGCCGACTTCTTTGACAAAAGAGCGGTGTAATCTTTCTAGGTTGCCTTGTTTCCAAGAATCTCCTGATTTTTGACCGCACTTATCGAAATCAATAAGCCAACATTTTTGTTCATTTTCGAGTTGTTGAACGAGAATATTATGAGCATTAAGATCCGTATGGCAAATTTGCAAATCATGTAATTGGCGAATTAATTTACCAATAGCTTGCCAGATGTCATTCGGCAGTTGCTGTGTTTGTAAAAGTGCGGTTAGATCTTGGGCATTTTCGATCTTTTCAATCAATATATCCGCTTGGTAGCAAATTCCTAATTTGCCTTTTTTAACACGTGCAGCAATCGGTTTGGGTACGGCTACACCTGCTTGATTAAGTTGATTTAGCAGTTGAAATTCTGCCACGCTACGAGTTTCACTAAATGATTGAAAACGATAGCGATCTTTGTTGAATTTCCCCCATAAACCACCGCGATAATAATGACGAAGGGCAGTGTTTACACCAAAAAGATCTTTTGTATCCAGGAAGTAGGTTGTGCCGCGTCCTTTGGCTGAACCGGTAATACGTTGTTGTTTTTTCCAAAAAGCCGATTCAAAAAATGAAGCGGGCTCTGTTGGTTTTCCTGTGAGATTAAAAAGAAAGAATTGATTATCTTGTTGGAATTCAAGCATTTTAGTTGAACCGAATAATAGAAAATGCTTTCATTCTACTTTAAAATAGACGGAAATTAAATGCGCGAGGAACTCAAATGTCCCATTCTCCACTTTTTGCCTCTCCCCCTAAATCACTTTGTATTTTACGTTTGTCTGCTGTGGGTGATGTTTGCCATGCACTTGCTGTGGTGCAGCATATTCAACGTCATTGGCCGCAAACGAAATTAACGTGGATTGTGGGTAAAACAGAAATGGGTCTGCTTTCTGGCATTGAAGGCGTGGAACTGGTTCCTTACGATAAAAAGAGCGGTTGGAAAGGCGTGTGGAATTTATGGATGTTTTTGAAAAACAATCAATTTGATGCGCTTTTGAATATGCAGACGGCATTTCGTGCATCTATTATCTCTCTTGGTATTCAAGCAAAATATAAAATTGGGTTTGGCAAAAAACGTTCCCGAGAAGGGCAGTGGTTATTTGTGAATCGTCGAGTGCAAGATCCTGAAATGCCTCATGTGTTAGATGGTTTCATGGCTTTTGCTGATTATCTTGGTGTGCCACCGGCAGAAATGCTTTCTTGGCAATTGGCGATCTCTGATGTAGATCGAGAATACGTCAAACAGTTTATTGATCCTACACGTAAAAATCTGATTATTTCTCCTTGCTCTAGTAAATCTGAGAAAGATTGGTTGGTGGAGCGTTATGCGGAAGTGGCAAATATTGCTCATCAACATAATGTGAATGTGATTTTTTGTAGCTCGCCGGCAAAACGCGAATTAGAAATGGTGAAAAAAATAACCGCACTTTGTAATTTTCAGCCGGTTGATGCTTCAGGAAAAACAAGTTTGAAACAACTTGCTGCATTAATTCATCAAGCAAATTTAGTGCTCTCACCCGATTCCGGTCCGGCTCATATCGCCACCACGCAAGGTACACCAGTGATTGGGTTGTATGCTTATCACAACCCATTGCGCACCGCACCTTATCATAATCTGGATAATGTGGTGTCAGTATATGAAGAAAATGTGCAAAAAGAACAAGGAAAACCTTCAACTGAATTGCCTTGGGCGACCAAATTAAAAGGCAAAAATTTAATGGCTGAAGTTCAGGTAGAGCAAGTGGTGGCTCAGATGAGAGCGTTGAATTTATTTTAAGTGCGGTCAATTTAAGAGATAAAAAAAGCCCTCAAATGAGGGCTAAAAGAATCATAAAGTTCCTTGCGAATTATTCGCCTTTTTGTGCGTTGTAAGCTTCTAATGCACGAAGAGAGTAGGTGTAAGCCGCACCTGCATTTAATGCGATAGACATCGCTAATGCTGCTGCCACTTCTTCTTCAGTTGCACCTGCTTTCACCGCTTCATCAGCGTGCACGCCAATGCAGCTTTCACAACGTGTTGTTACGGCAACAGCCAATGCAATTAATTCACGGGTTTTGGCATCTAATACGTTACCTTCTGCCGCCGCCGCACCTAATGCGCCATAAGCTTGTAACATTTTAGGGTATTTTTTACCTAATGCACCGAATGATTTTTTAACGTGTGCTACATCATTTTTCCAATCTGCAAACATATTTCTTCTCCTTAAATTTAGTACAAATTTCGAGAGGAATTATAAGCAGATTAGCGTATGATACTTGTCAAATTGTCTTAACTTTTAGACGGAAAATCTCACGATGGATTATTTAGATAAATTAACACAGCTGGCACAAGTGCGCGGGGAAATTAATATTCGCTGTTTGTTTCAAGGGGATTGGCAAGTTGAACATCAGCCAGATGCAGCGGAATATCAAGGTTTATTTCATTTAATCGAGCAAGGAGAGTGCTGGGTAACCTTGGCGGAAAAACAGTTTCATTTGAAGAAGGGCGATCTCTTTTTTCTCCCTCAAAATCGACCGCACTTTTTGGGCAGTTCTCAACAAAAAAGAGAGAATAGCCTACAGAGAGAGCAATTAAATGCACTTTTTAATGTCCATCAAATAGGAGCAGGTACGCCTGATCTGAAGATGTTTTGTGGGACATTTTATTATCAAAAACCGTCATTATTAATTGATTCGTTACCAGACTATCTACATCTTTCGCTGCGAAATACGCCCGTGCAGCCCTTGGTTTCACTTTTTTTACAAGAAGCCGAGAAACCGGAGCAAGGCACAAAATCCGTGATTGATGCACTATCAAATGTGTTGTTTATTTATATTTTGCGTCATGCTCAGCAAATAGGTTTGCTCAATCAAGGCTTATTAGCCGCGTTGCAGGATAAAAGACTGAATCAAGTCCTTGAAAAAATCCTGTTTTCACCTCAATTAGATTGGAATATTGAGCAATTAGCAGAGTTGGCTTCCATGTCTCGTGCAACCTTTATGCGGATCTTTCAACAGCAGCTCGGGATGCCACCAGGAAAATTTCTCACACAAGTGCGGTTAGAAATGGCGGCTGTTTTATTGAAAAATACTCAAAAGACCATTTTAGCGATTGCCCTTGAAGTAGGGTATCAATCAGAAGCGCATTTTAGTAAGGCATTTAAAGCCATTTATGGGCTTTCACCGAGTCAATTTCGCAAAACATAGCCCATCGTTCAAAACTTACGCTATAATGAGCGCACTTTAGGCGGCACTGTCGCCTTTAATTTTTTAAGGTATTGTTATGTTTAATAAAATATTTTCATGGTTTGAAAACCGTTTAAATCCTTATCCGGAAAGCAATCCAACGACGCCTGAAAAAGGCTTGTTCCGTTTTATTTGGTCAAGCATTGATGGCATGAAAGGCTGGATCTTTTTACTCGCGGTATTGACGGTCGGTACAGGGGTGATGGAAGCCTTACTTTTCCAATTTATGGGATTGTTGGTGGATTGGTTGGGGGCTTATACGCCAACCACGCTTTGGCAAGAAAAAGGGCATTTGCTCGCAGGTATGGCCGCCTTGCTGATTTTCAGTATTGTATGGTCATTTGTGGGCGTGAATGTGCGCTTACAAACGCTACAAGGTGTCTTTCCAATGCGTTTGCGTTGGAATTTCCACCGTTTGATGCTAGGCCAAAGCTTAAGCTTCTACCAAGATGAATTTGCAGGGCGTGTATCGGCGAAAGTGATGCAAACCGCCCTTGCAGTGCGTGATACCGTAATGACCATTGCGGATATGCTGGTGTATGTTGCGGTGTATTTTATTACTTCAGGTTTGGTACTGGCGGCTTTAGATACCTGGTTTTTAGTGCCGTTTTTCTTATGGATTGTAGCATTTGTGACTATTTTACGTTTGCTTATTCCACGCTTAGCGAAAACAGCTCAACGACAAGCTGATGCGCGCTCTCTCATGACGGGTCGTATTACGGATGCTTACTCAAATATTGCAACGGTGAAACTATTTTCACATGATGCGAGAGAGGCGAATTATGCAAAACGTTCCATGGAAGAATTTATGGTCACTGTGCATGCACAGATGCGTTTGGCTAGCTCATTAGATACCTTAACTTATGCAACCAATATCTTCTTAACGTTAAGCACTGCAATCTTAGGCGTGGTGTTATGGCAAAACGGTCAAGTAGGCGTGGGAGCAGTGGCGACTGCAACTGCAATGGCATTACGTGTAAATGGGCTTTCCCGCTGGATTATGTGGGAATCGGCACGTTTATTTGAAAATATTGGAACGGTGAATGATGGTATGGCAACACTAACCAAACCACACACCATTGTTGATAAGCCAAATTGTGTTCCATTAGAAGTGAAACAAGGCGAAATCAAATTTAACGATATTTCGTTTGCCTATGATCCGAATAAACCGTTGCTTAACCATTTTAATCTCACTATTAAACCAGGTGAAAAAGTGGGCCTAATTGGTCGTTCCGGTGCGGGCAAATCAACCATTGTGAATTTGCTTCTACGTTTCTATGAAGCGCAAGAAGGTTCAATTACCATTGATGGTCAAAATATTTTAGATGTAAGCCAAGAAAGTCTTCGTAGTCAGATTGGTCTTGTAACACAGGATACCTCGCTTTTACACCGTTCTGTTCGCGATAACATCATTTATGGTCGCCCAACAGCGACGGACGAAGAAATGATCAATGCGGCTAAACGTGCGGAAGCGGCCGATTTCATTCCTTATCTCAGCGATGCACAGGGTAGAAAAGGCTATGATGCCCATGTTGGTGAACGTGGGGTGAAACTGTCGGGTGGTCAACGCCAACGTATTGCCATTGCGCGTGTCATGTTAAAAGATGCACCAATTTTACTGCTGGATGAAGCGACCAGTGCGTTAGATTCAGAAGTAGAAGTAGCGATCCAAGAAAGTCTCGACAAAATGATGGAAAATAAAACGGTTATTGCCATAGCTCACCGTTTATCCACTATTGCGGCAATGGATCGTTTAATCGTGTTAGATAAAGGACAAATTGTTGAGCAAGGTACACATGCAGAGTTGCTTGAACAAAATGGCCTTTATGCTCGCCTTTGGAAACATCAAAGTGGCGGCTTCTTGAGTGAGCATGCCGAGTAAAACACAGGAAAAAATGACCGCACTTTGCAAAGGTGTAAATCTTGAGAGAGTTTAGATAGAGATTGAACTTTTCTCATAATTAGTGCGAATTTCCTTTGACTATTTTATTGACAACAGGTAATATTCGCACCCTATGCAAAAGGTAAAACTACCCCTAACCGTTGATCCGGTTAAAGACGCTCAACAAAGAATTGATTATGATGGTTATTATACCGCTAGTCAGTTAGTGCGTTTAGCTGAATCTACGGGGAAAGTGCTCAGCGATGCACAGGTAACATTATCGTTTTATATTGATCCACAAAAATTAGTGGTGATGAAAGGGCAAGTACAAGTTGACGTTGAATTAGAGTGTCAACGTTGTGGCGAGCCATTCAAACAAACATTGGAATGTCATTTTATGTATAGTCCAGTGGCTAATTGGGATCAGGCTGATGACTTGCCGGAAATTTATGAGCCAATCGAATTTAATGAGTTTGGTGAAATAGATTTACTTGGTGCAGTGGAAGACGAACTTATTTTAGCTCTACCGCTTGTCCCAATGCATTCATCTGAACACTGTGAAGTGTCCGCGCACGAACAGGTTTTTGGCGAATTGCCTGAAGAATTGGCAAAAAAACCGAACCCGTTCGCTGTATTAGCTAATTTAAAGCAAAAGTAAATTAAATTTAGGAGTATAGCCAATGGCTGTTCAACAAAACAAAAAATCTCGTTCACGTCGTGATATGCGTCGTTCACACGATGCATTAACTACTGCTGCAGTATCAGTGGATAAAGCAAGCGGTGAAACCCACTTACGCCACCATGTAACTGCTGATGGTTACTATCGTGGTCGCAAAGTGATCAATAAGTAATTTTACTTATAAGGTATTCACTTGAACCGTCTAACCTTAGCGTTAGATGTGATGGGCGGGGACATTGGTCCCCGTATTACTATCCCCGCATCTCTTTCAGCGTTGGAAGCAGATCCAATGCTCTCTTTAGTGCTGTTTGGCGATAGCCAACAAATTTCCCCTTTACTGGAAAATGCACCTTCTTCCCTTTTAGAACGTATTCAAATTCATCATTGCACTAAGACTATTGATAACAATCAAGGTATTTCTCATGCATTGCGTCATAGCAAAGGCACGTCGATGCGTTTAGCTATTGAAATGGTTCAGAAAGGAGAGGCGCAAGGTTGTGTGAGTGCAGGAAATACGGGCGCGTTGATGGGATTGTCAAAGGTACTCTTACAACCTTTAGAGGGAATTCAACGTCCTGCGTTGGTATCCTTATTACCGTCGATGACGGGTGATAAAACCGTGATGTTAGATTTAGGCGCGAACGTAGAATGTTCTGCTCAAAATCTCTATGAATTTGCCGTCATGGGCTCGATCTTTGCCGAAAACCGATTGAACTTAGTTTATCCACGCATTGCCTTACTCAATATCGGCGTGGAAGAAATTAAAGGACATCAATCTATTCGTGAAGCTGCGAATTTATTAGAAAAATCGACCGCACTTAATTATACCGGCTTTATTGAAGGTAACTTTTTATTAAATGGCGTGGCTGATGTGGTTGTGAGTGATGGGTTTTCGGGAAATATTGCATTAAAAACCCTTGAGGGGGCCGCTAAGAATCTGTTATCTCTTCTGAAAGGAAAAGAAAAACAGCCTATTTTTAAATCGCTTGCCAAATTTATTCTGCGTTTTTTCTTTAAAGATGCTTATCATCGCTTGAAACGCATTAACCCTGATGAATATAATGGGGCATCTTTACTCGGATTAACGGCTGTTGTGGTGAAAAGCCATGGCAGCGCAAATGTGGATGCATTTGCTCGTGCAATTGCGGATGCCGCTTTGCAAGCGCGTTTGCAAATTCCACAAAAAATCTTGGCGGGTTTACAACGTTATTAATTAATAAGTTTTGATATGATGAATAGTAGAATTTTATCCACCGGTAGCTATTTGCCGAGCCACATTCGTACCAATGCGGATTTGGAAAAAATGGTTGATACTTCAGATGAATGGATCGTGACACGTTCAGGGATTCGTGAACGTCGTATTGCTGCAGCAGATGAGACTGTTGCAACAATGGGATGTGAAGCCGCCAAAAAAGCACTTGAAATGGCTAATCTTGATCCTCAAGAAATTGAATTGATCATCGTTGCGACAACCAGTGGTTCTCACGCTTATCCAAGTTCAGCTTGCCAAGTTCAAGGTTTATTAGGTATTGACGACGCGATTTCTTTTGATTTAGCAGCAGCTTGCACCGGTTTCGTTTATGCTTTAGGCGTAGCGGATAAATTTATTCGTTCAGGTAGCGTGAAAAAAGCCCTTGTGATTGGTGCAGATCTTAACTCGCGTAAATTAGATGAAACCGATCGTAGCACTGTCGTGTTATTTGGTGATGGTGCGGGTGCCGTGATCTTAGAGGCATCGGAGCAAGAAGGCATTATTTCAACGCATTTACATGCATCGCCAGATAACCATGCGGCATTACTACTTCCACAAGCTGAGCGTGGTGTGGAGAAATCTGGTTATATTGAAATGCAAGGTAACGAAACCTTTAAATTAGCGGTACGTGAGCTTTCTAATGTGGTGGAAGAAACCCTTTCTGCTAATAATCTCCAAAAAACAGATATCGACTGGCTTGTGCCACATCAAGCAAATTTACGTATTATTACGGCGACAGCGAAAAAATTAGAGATGGATATGTCGCAAGTCGTGGTAACGCTTGATCGTACAGCGAATACCAGTGCGGCGACTGTGCCAACTGCTTTAGATGAAGCGGTACGAGATGGCCGAATTCAACGCGGTCAATTGCTTCTACTCGAAGCTTTTGGCGGTGGTTGGACTTGGGGTTCAGCATTGGTGCGATTCTAATTAATTTGTTAGAATCCCGACGGAATTTTAAAAGTGCGGTTAAATTTGACCGCACTTTCAACATTTAAACGATGAAGAAATAGGAAGAAAACATGAAAAAATTCGCAATGGTTTTTCCAGGGCAAGGTTCTCAAGCTGTTGGCATGTTAGCAGATCTTGCTAACGAATATCCGGTAGTCACCGAAACTTTTAAACAAGCATCAGAGGTGCTTGGCTATGATTTATGGAACTTGGTTCAACAAGGTCCGGCAGAAGAATTAAATAAAACTTGGCAAACTCAGCCTGCATTATTAGCAGCATCCGTTGCGATCTTCCGTGTATGGCAAGAAAAATACCCACAATTACAACCAAGCGTGATGGCTGGCCACAGTTTAGGTGAATATTCAGCATTAGTTTGTGCCGCTGTCATTGATTTTAAAGATGCGATTAAATTAGTGGAATTACGCGGTAAATTAATGCAACAAGCAGTACCAGAAGGTACTGGTGCAATGTATGCGATCATTGGCTTAGATAATGAAGCGATTATCAATGCATGTAAACAAGCCGAACAAGGCGAAGTGGTTTCTGCAGTAAACTTTAACTCACCGGGCCAAGTGGTGATTGCTGGTGCGAAAGAAGCGGTAGAACGTGCAGCGGCTTTATGTAAAGAAGCGGGCGCAAAACGTGCTTTACCATTAGCGGTAAGTGTTCCTTCACATTGTGCATTAATGAAACCAGCTGCTGATCAATTGGCTGTAACACTTGGAGGGATTACGCTTAATGCGCCAGCAACTGCCGTATTAAATAACGTGGATGTCAAAGCGGAAACAGAAAGTGCAGAAATTCGTACCGCACTTATTCGTCAATTATATAGCCCAGTTCGTTGGACTGAAACCGTTGAGAAAATGGCACAAGATGGTGTAGAGGTTTTAGTTGAAATCGGCCCAGGTAAAGTATTAAACGGTTTAACAAAACGTATCGTGGCAGAATTACAAGCAATATCAGTAAACGATGTGGCATCATTAGATGCTGTTGAAACATTATTAGCATAAAAGGGGATTAAAAATGCAAAATAAAATCGCATTAGTAACAGGTGCAACACGTGGTATTGGCCGCGCAATTGCAGAAGAATTAGCATCAAAAGGTGCATTTGTAATTGGTACCGCAACCTCTGAAAAAGGTGCTGATACCATTTCTGCTTACCTTGGTGATAAAGGTAAAGGTTTAGTATTAAATGTGGCAGACAAAGAAAGTATTGATGCTGTATTAGAACAAATTAAAGAGCAATTTGGTGATATTGATATTCTTGTGAATAACGCAGGTATCACACGCGATAACTTATTAATGCGTATGAAAGATGAAGAATGGTTCGATATTATGCAAACTAACTTAACTTCTGTATTCCATCTTTCTAAAGCAATGTTACGCTCCATGATGAAAAAACGTTTCGGTCGTATCATTACTATCGGTTCTGTTGTGGGCTCAATGGGTAACCCGGGGCAATCTAACTATTGTGCAGCAAAAGCAGGTTTGATCGGTTTTTCTAAAGGCTTAGCCAAAGAAGTGGCATCACGTGGCATTACCGTAAACGTTGTAGCTCCTGGCTTCATCGCAACGGATATGACAGAAGTGCTTACTGAAGAACAGAAAGCAGGCATTCTTGGTAATGTTCCCGCAGGTCGTTTAGGTGAGCCAAAAGATATCGCAAAAGCAGTGGCATTTTTAGCTTCTGATGATGCGGCTTATATTACCGGTACCACATTACATGTGAATGGCGGCTTATATATGAGCTAACCCTTTGGGGGAGATATATATGGGATTTTGTCTATAAAATATAGCAAAGCAGTTTAGTTAATGATAAAATCCCAATCGCAATGTAACTTTTTCTCTGTATGTGTTTTTACATTGCCTGTTTTTTTGTGGTGCGACCACCTAAGAAATAGTTGCAACTTTATCAAAAATGCATACACTAACCGCTCTTAAATGAGTTAAAACAACAATAGGAAAAACAAATGAGTATTGAAGAACGCGTGAAAAAAATCATCGTTGAACAATTAGGTGTTAAAGAAGAAGACGTAAAACCAGAAGCTTCTTTCGTTGAAGATTTAGGTGCGGACTCTTTAGATACAGTTGAATTAGTAATGGCTTTAGAAGAAGAATTCGATATCGAAATTCCTGATGAAGAAGCTGAAAAAATCACAACTGTTCAATCTGCGATTGACTACGTTCAAAACAATCAGTAATTTTTAAGTTGGGCGATCTTTTAGGTCGCCTAATTTTTTTCTTTAAATTTCTTCTCTAAATTCTTTATTTTCAAATAAAAAAGATATCTCTAAATTTTTAAATTTCTGACCGCACTTTCCTTTTTTAATCTTTCTCAGATTTGCTTTTATTATTTAGTCCCTTTATTTTTTGATTTAAAACAAGATTTACCTTAAAAGTACTTATTATGAGTTAATTTTGATGCTAGTATTCGATCAAAATTTCTTTCTAATTAACCATAAAATGATTCGGAGTATCTTATGGATTTTCTAATGAACCTAGGTGAAGGTAGCCAGTTTGCGATTCAGCTTGTTATTGTTCTTATCTGTTTGTTTTACGGGGCAAAAAAAGGTGGTATCGCACTGGGTATGCTCGGTGGAGTAGGCTTAATTGTTCTTGTTTTCGGCTTTGGTATTGAACCAGGTAAGCCAGCTATCGATGTTATGTTAACCATCCTTGCGGTGGTGGTGACATCGGCAACATTACAAGCCAGTGGTGGTTTAGATGTCATGTTACAAATCGCGGAGAAAATGCTTCGTCGTAACCCGAAATATGTCAGTATTTTGGCACCGTTTGTAACTTGTTTCTTAACCATTTTATGTGGTACAGGTCACGTGGTTTATACCATGTTGCCAATCATCTATGATATCGCGATCAAAAATGATATTCGTCCTGAACGTCCAATGGCGGCAAGTTCAATTGCCTCTCAAATGGGTATCATCGCGTCACCAGTTTCTGTGGCAGTCGTGACTTTAACCACATTCTTAGTGAATGCTAAAACCCCATTAGCAGGTTTTGATGGCTATTTAGATTTATTAAAAATTACCGTGCCTTCAACCCTTTGCGGTGTATTAGCTATCGGTATTTTCAGCTGGTTTCGTGGTAAAGATTTAGATAAAGACCCAGAATTCCAAGAGAAATTAAAAGATCCAGAATTCAAAAAATATGTTTATGGTGATAGCACATCATTGTTAGACAAAAAATTACCACAATCTAGCTGGAATGCGATGTGGATCTTCTTTGGTGCAATTTTAGTGGTAGCAGTATTAGGTTACTTTAAAGAGTTACGCCCAGCCTTTGAAAAATCAGCACCTGCTCAAGTGGTTGAAATCGTTTCTGCTGATAAAGCTGTGAAAACCTTTAATGTTAAAGACGGTAAAATCGTTGCTTTAGCAAAAGACGGTACATTGGTACTTGATGTTAAAGACAGCAAAGCGAAAGCTCAAACGGCCTATAACAACGTTGCGATTTATAACGATAAAGGTGAAGTCGCTCAAACAATTACCGCTCAAGATAACAGTGTTGTAATTACAGCTGGAGATAAAACTGAAACTATCGATAACGCTGCAATCGTATTAAAAGATACCGCGAAGAAAAAAGTGAATTTAAGCATGGTTCACGTTATTCAAATCTTCATGTTATTAGCGGGTGCATTAATTGTTATCTTTACCAAAACTGATGCAGGCAAAATCAGTAAAAATGAAATTTTCCGTTCAGGTATGATTGCGTTAGTGGCTGTATTCGGGATTTCTTGGATGGCGGAAACCATGTTTACCGTTCATACACCAATGATGAAAGCAGCACTTGGTGATGTGGTAAAAGCACATCCTTGGACTTATGCAGTAATGTTGTTATTAATCTCTAAATTCGTAAACTCACAAGCGGCAGCATTAGTTGCATTCGTTCCGCTTGCTTTAGGTATCGGTGTTGATCCTGCTGTTATCTTAGCCTTTGCTTCAGCTTGTTACGGTTACTACATTTTACCAACTTACCCAAGTGATCTTGCGGCAATCCAATTCGACCGTTCAGGCACAACCCACATTGGTAAGTTTGTAATTAACCACAGCTTTATTTTACCGGGCTTAATCGGTGTAATCACTTCATGTATCTTTGGTTACATTTTCACAAGCTTGTTTGGTTATCTATAATTAACTGCTGATAAAAGAAAAGGCTATTCGTTTGAATAGCCTTTTTTGTTACGCTTCCCAGCGTTTAAAAATGAGCGAGGTATTGACTCCTCCAAAAGCAAAGTTATTGTTCATCACGTAGTTTGTTTGAATTTGTCGTCCATCACCTTGAATATAGTCTAATTTGCCACAGCGTTCGTCAATATTATCTAAATTAATGGTTGGGGCAAACCAGCCATCACGCATCATTTCAATTGAAAACCACGATTCTAATGCGCCACAAGCACCTAGGGTATGTCCTAGATAGCTTTTTTGTGAGCTAAGTGGTACTTTTCCAAACACAGCTTCCGTTGCGAGTGTTTCTGCGATGTCGCCTTGTTCGGTGGCCGTGCCATGGCCATTTACATAGCCCACTTGTTCTGGAGATAGCTGTGCATCTTTTAAGGCTAGCTCCATACAGCGCTGCATAGTATCTTTTTGTGGACGAGTTACATGAGCACCATCACTATTGGCACCATAGCCAACAATTTCTGCAATGATATTGGCACCACGAGAAAGCGCATGTTCCAGCTCTTCTAATACAAAAATACCAGCACCTTCACCAATTACTAATCCATCACGATCTTTATCATAAGGACGAGGAGTTTGTTTAGGGTGAGCATTATTTCTACTTGCAGCATAAAGAGAGTCAAATACATAAACTTCAGATGGACAAAATTCTTCTGCTCCGCCAGCAAGCATCATCGGGATTAAACCATGTTTAATTGATTCATAAGCATAGCCAATACCTTGGCTGCCGGAAGAACAAGCACTAGACGTAGGAATGATTCGGCCAGTTAGACCAAAGAAAATACCAATATTTGCTGCCGTGGTATGAGGCATCATACGCACATAGGTATTGGCATTAAAACCATCCGATTTTCCTGTCATGAGGAGTTCTGCCGCATCTCTGACATCATTTGTTGAGCCAGTGGAAGAACCACAGGCAACACCCATTATTCCTTCTTTTAAATAAGGTAAAATGATTCCATTCTCATTTAATAAATTGGCATTTGCTAAGGCGAGTTCAGCGGCTTCAACAGCAAATTGAGAGACACGGCCTAAACTGCGAAGTTGTTTTCGATTCCAATGGGCAGGAGGGGTGTAATCATGGATTTCTGCACCGAGATTTGCACCTAACTCAGGATAACGTTCAGCCCATTCAGTTTTCGCTTGAACTGCATTTTGTTTGCGTTGAAAGGCAGCTTTTACGTCTTCCCATGTTTTTCCAAAGGCTGTGACCGCACCAATACCTGTAATGACAACTCGTTTCATTTTTTTATCTCAATTATTCATTATTAGACTAGTATAAAAAATTTTGTACTGTAAATGTTTTAGCAAAGCCCGCCATTTACAGCGATAACTTGGCGAGTAATATAAGCTGCTTTTTTATCTATCAGAAAATCTACGGCATGTGCAACTTCTTCCGGGCTTCCCATTCTTGCAACTGGAATCATTTTTAGAATTTCATCAATCGGAAGATTTTCATCTAAGATATCCGTATCGATGAGACCTGGAGCTACACAGTTTACCGTGATTTTGCGTTTAGCAAGTTCGACGGCGAGCGCTTTTGCTGCCCCGATAATACCAGCCTTAGATGCGCTATAGTTAACTTGGCCTCGGTTGCCAATTAGTCCAGATACAGATGTAATACAAACGATTCGACCTGCTTTACGGCGTCGGATCATTGGCATCATAATAGGATGGAGAACATTATAAAATCCATCTAAATTCGTGCGTAGAACAACATCCCAATCTTCATCAGTTAGAGCAGGGAATGCATTATCTCGTGTTAATCCGGCATTGAGCACAACGCCATAATAAGCACCATGAGATTCAACATCCGCAAGTAGTTTTTCAGCTGTTTCGTTTCGATGACTAACATCAAATTGTAATACGCGAGCTTGACGACCTAATTCTCGAATTGATTGTGCGACCTCTTCAGCTTCTTCGATGCGACTGCGGCAATGAACCACAATATCAAAACCTGATTGTGCAAGGCGTAAGGCGATGGCTTTACCGATACCTCGGCTTGAGCCTGTAACTAAAATGGTTTCACTCATTTTTTATTCCTGTGATACTTGTGGTCTGAAAACGTTTAATGCACCTTCCACTAAAGGTTGCTGATTAGAAAGATCGATTAACGTACAGTCAAAAACACCAAATCCTGTTGCGTCTTCAATAGAACGTTTAATTTGAATTTGTAATAAACTTCCGACTGAGATATCTTGGCGATGTAATGTCAGTTTTCTTGAGCCGATCCAATAGCCTAATCCAATAGGTTGACCCGCTTTTACACATTTACATCCTGCCCATGCTGCTACGCCTTGAGCTAAGATTTCAGCGCCCATATAAGTAGCCAATTTACCATCTTTTAAGAGCAGGCAATCTGGTTTTACGGTCATCTCCGCGATCAAATAATCTTCGCCAAATTCAGTAATTTTATCTAGCATGACCATTTCCCCACTATGAGGAATTAATGGTGAGATATCAGTAATAGGACAGGTTAAATCAATCATTCACTTCCCCTAAAATAAGTACTGAATTATTTCCACCAAAAGCGAAAGAGCTACTTGCACCAATGCGTCTCTCGGATGTCCAATGACTCGTGTGATCGGTAATGGCAATTGGTGGCATTTTTTCATCGGCTTGTTTATCCCATAATTGTGCAGGGAGTTTACCTGTTGGATTAAAAGTGCGGTCAATCATCCCCCATAAAATAGCAGCTTCAATAGCGCCTGCAGCACCTAGTGTGTGTCCTGTATAAGGTTTTGTTGTTGTACAAGGAGTATCGTGACCAAAAATATGGTGAATAGCTAAGGCTTCCATCTGATCATTATGAATGGTGCCTGTACCATGTAAATTAACCCAATTGATGGCTTCTGGAGCAAGTTGTGCTGAGTTTAATGCGTTTTGGAAAGCTTTAATCGCACCTTCACCTTCAGGGTGTGGCGATGACATATGATAGGCATCACTGCTGGCGCCATAACCTAATAGCGCAATATTATGATCATCTAATTTTTCTTTGCTCATTACGAATACAGCGGAACCTTCACCAAGATTGATCCCTTGTCTGTTGGCAGAAAAAGGATTGGTTTGTTCAGCAGATAAAACGGAGAGAGAGTTAAAACCAACTAACGTTAATAGCGATAAAGTATCGACGCCACCACAAATTACCGCGTCGCACAAATTTGCATTCAATAGACGAGCAGCACTAATTAATGCTTTCGCACCTGATGTACAAGCAGTTGAAATGCCATAGATAAGATTGGTTAAGCCATATTGATGGGCAATAAAATCAGCCGGAGCAGAAAAATATTGTTGTTGTTGATTAAATTCCGCGCCAGACCAATCTTCATGTTCTGCGGCATATTTAAATACAGGTAAATTTTCATCTACTCCCGTGGTAGATGTACCGATGACTACTGCAATACGATGGCGACCAAAACGTGAAATGGCTTGCTGAATCGTTGGTTCAATTTGTTCTAAGCTGTGCCAGAGTAATTGATTATTTCGGCTGTGATGTTTTTTGGGTAAATCAGCCGGAAATGCACGCAAGGAGCTGTTGACTTCACCCAGAGTATTATATTTACCCTGTAAGCCATTTTCTTGGAAATGCTTGTTAGAAAAAGTCAGTGGCGAGTCACTACCTTCTAATAAAGTTTGAACATGTTGAGATAGACTATCGCCAATGCTACTCAAAATGCCAGGTTGAGAAAGAAATAATTGCACAGAGATTCCTAATTGTTAAGTTCTTCAATTTGCCAACGACTGCCATCTGCTAGCTGAATAAAATATTGATTTGATTGTTTGCGAATGTTCCATAAAAAACGACCATTCTGTTGGTAAATCGCCGTATTTTGTTGATGCGATACATCCACATTCATTAATGTTAAGTGTTTTGCATTGGGTTGTTGTTCTGTAAATGCAGTTGCCAGTGCCAAGAATAAACCTTGTGCTTGTTTATTCGGCATCACAAAGCCATCATTTTCCCAGCCTTGTTTCGTTAATAATAATCGAGCAATTGGTGAGCCAAGAGGATCTGTTTGAACCCATCGCCATTGCTCAGGCTGGAACTGAACAGTCAGCAAGCTTGTTTGTTTCACTTGCTGTTCTGCAAGTTGCTCTACTTTAAAAGTTCGGCTGTCTGTTTTTACTTCCGGTAATGCCTCAATATTAGGCAAAGTTGAGCAAGCTGTTAGTAATGTTAATGCCCATAATAAAAGGTATTTTTTTATCATAAAGTGCGGTCATTTTTATGCGTTTTTTAACGCATGAGTCTTAATGTGGTTAAAAGACTTATTATAACACCAATACTAACACTTATACCAAATGTCGCCACTGCTGGTGTGGAGCTAATGGCGAGCAGTAAAAATGAGATTAATGTGGTACAAGCAGCCAATGTCAGTGTAATGCGTTTATGAGATGGCTCTTCATTGACAGTTTTCATATAAACGGCATAGTCAATACCAATGGCCGAAACCAGTAATAATCCA
Source organism: Parahaemophilus parainfluenzae (assembly GCA_018381885.1). Classification (GTDB taxonomy): domain Bacteria; phylum Pseudomonadota; class Gammaproteobacteria; order Enterobacterales; family Pasteurellaceae; genus Haemophilus_D; species Haemophilus_D parainfluenzae_AH. Next base: position 59,451 of record JAGZRA010000003.1, read on the forward strand.
AACATCGAAAATAAACCAATAGGCAAGTCTATCCAACCAAAAATAGCGATCGTTCCTAAGATTGAGATACAAGGAATGAATAAGATTCGAATACTTGTTTTGGTTTCAAATACTTTCCATAAAAGCAATCCAGCGATAACAAAAGAAATGATTTTTAGCCAGGCAGCTTGCTCTTTTGCTTCTTTAAAGGCTTGATTTAAATAAGCTCGTTTATCTTGCCAGAAAATATCTTGATTATTTGCCAATGCTTGCATTGTTGCACTATCCGCTTGAGATATTTTTATGATACTCGCCACTTGGTTAGGGGCTAATTCACCTAAATAAAGCATCTTCCACGCTTGTCCAAGTTGCGTATTAAGCGCTTCAGATAAGGTCAATGGCTTACGTTGAGAAAGTGCGGTCAAATTTTGCTGAATTTTTTCAGTTGGCACACCAATATCATTTAAAACAGCATAATCATCAGCAGAAATGTGTTGAAGGTGTTCTGCGAATTGCTTCTGTTCTGTGAGGGGAAAAATCCACTGGCTTAATGATTTAAATGTGATGTTACGTTGAGCTAATTGCTTGCTTAACTTCGCATCTTTTTCAAGTAGTAATGTCTCATTTTCAGCCGTCAATAAAAAATATTGGCTTCCTAAATCAACACCAGTGAGTTCACCGATAGTTTGGGCTTCATTTAGCATGGATTGAGGCATGGAGACCCATTGTCGGATATCGTCATGCCATGAGGATTTAATACCGCCACCTAAAACTAAAAGAGAGATAATTAGGAGTGCACCTTTATTAAAGCGTTTGTTTGCAAAGGTATTTAATCCTTTTTGTATGAGATTAAATGTTTTTCTTTCGGGTAATAATGTTGTTGGCTGATACCGATAAAATAAATAGGGTAAGAATAACTGTGTCGCAAGTAACGCGGTAATCAAGGATACAGCCGAAAAAAGAGCAGTTTGCTGCAAGATAGGCAGATGAGTAAAGGCAAGTAGTCCATACCCGAGTAAGGTAACTAACAAGCTGATGAAAAAGGTAAAACGCAATTTTTGCATCGCAAGAAGTGGCAACCATTTTCGGTCAAAGAGGGAGCCTGCAAGCCAGTGAAGCGGGAAGTCAATTAATACACCGACGAGACTGGTCCCAATAACAAGGGTAAGAATATGAATTTGACCAAATCCCCACACGGTTGCAACGACACCTGAAAGCATTCCAATTAGAATAGGCAAAAATAGCCATAAAATACGAAGAGTACGAAAGACAATCAGTAATAATAATAACGTTAAACTCACGCCAAGTACGCTCATTAATGCGCTTTCTTTTTCGGCTTTTTGTTTGGCATCGGCGGCAAACAATGCACTACCCGTAATTTTAAATTGTGCACCAGATTGAGTGAGATATTGGCGATTCTTCGTCAGAAGTGCGGTTAAATTTTCTGATGGATTGATAAAATCATTTTGTTGCAGTTCAGCTCGTAATAAAACCCAAGTCATATTATCTTGGTTGACAGTGAGCATGCCATTTTCGGCGTGCCATTGTACATTACCTTGTTGTGTTTGCTGTGCAAAACGTCCAAAACCAAGCCAATCTTGTTCTAATGAGAGTAAATTATTTCGCTTAAATGGGTTAACAATGTCCTCCGCATATTGCTGAAAATAACTTTTAGGAGCGTTAATCAATTGTTCTCTAACAGCTTGTGGCACAGTAGCAAATGCGACAAGCTGAATATCTTGTTGTAGCTCAGTAAGGTTAGGCTGAATGCGATCGGTAATATGAGAGAACAGTTTGCTACTACGCCACGTTTGCGCAATATGGTCAGTCAGCTGAAAAGCCTGTTTTTCGTCAGCATGTCCGATAAGTGCAATAATTTGGCTGTTTAGCTGTTTTTCTTGCTGTTGATCAGCGAGAACTTGAACATTCGCCCATTCTTGTTGAGAGGGGAGTAATGTGTGTAAATCTGTTTGTAGCCAATTTCCTTGTTTGACAAAATAGCCAAACAAGAGGGAAACAAACAAGATAAATACAGCATATAACAAGGAAAGTGCGGTTGTTTTTTTCATCTTTTACAATCGTTTATTCCAGCGCTGAACGGGCAAACTGACTTAATGACTGATTTAGCTGGATTTGTTTAAATTCAATTTGTGTGCGATCGCCTTGTTTTTCATTTAAGGTTAATTTTTTCACAGTTTGATCGCCTGAAATTTCAATGGTTGTGAAGATTTGCTGCATTAATAATGAATTAGGTGTTAAGGTCAGTTGCCATTGGTTAGCATTGCCGGATAATGCAAAATCAAACTGGGATTTAAGCCCATCAATATTGCCGGATAACAACCCTAAAAAGAGACCAATTTGCTCGTTTTGCCCAACATTACCACTATTCACCCACTGGCTTCCATTCCATTGTTGAATTCCGTTAGGTGTCACTCTTAATTGGTTATTAAACGGTTTCTCAAGTTGCCATAATAGCCCTTTTTGAGCTAACAAAGCGAATTGACCTTGCATTTCAATTGGCTTGTTTAATGCCTTTAAATAGCGATGTTGGATAAAGTTTCCTTGAACGCTTTGAGGTTGCTGAAGTTGTTTAACTAAATCAGCTTCAGAAAAAGCGAAGCTTACGCTGCTTAGGAACAAACCTAAGATGAAGAGCATCAATCGCATTATTATTCCCCTTCAGATACAAAAGTAGGATGAGTTTTGACCGCACTTTGCCAACATGGCGGCGTTTGTAATTGCATTTCGCGTGTTTGCATACTAACGGCTACTTGGGTGGTACTTGCCGTGGTTAATTTTTGATTGGTTTTAGCATCAAAAATAACATAATCAATGCGCAAACAAGTTTCATATTCGACTACTTTTAATTCAATTCGGATTTTTTGACGAAATAATGCAGGGTTAACATATTTAATGTTAAGTTGAACGATTGGCCAACCAAACCCTTGTTTTTTCATAACATCATAGGTATAGCCAATTTCCTCTAGGAATTGACAGCGTGCCATCTCAAGGTATTTGACGTAATGCCCATGCCACATAATATCCATCGAGTCGACATCAAAGAATTGCACTTCGAATTCAGAATTATGACGGCAAAAAACGTGTTTTTTCATTTTTTATCATTCCAAAAGTTATAAAAGTTAAACCAAAGTAGAGGATTTTCTGCACATTCTTTGGCAAGTAAGTCCGCATATTGTTGCATGACCTGCTTAATATTTTCTTCTCGCACTTTGCCACGCCCGCTAATTGGGGGAGAAAAACGGCGCAATTTCATTCGATATTGTCCTTTTTCTTTAAGGCAGAAAATTGTATTTAAAGGTGCTTTTAAAATACTTGCAAGCAACCATGTACCTTGAGGAAATTCAGCATAATGACCAAGGAAGTTGATTGATTGTGTTTTATCGCCACGGATAGGTACGCGATCAGCCGCAATCGCAATCCATTCACCTCGCTCTAAGCGTTGAGAAAGCTCTAACATTTTTTGCGCATCTAAATCTTCAACTTGAATAAGGGGTAGGGCATCTGCACCGGCTTCAACTAATGCTTTGTTAAAGGCTTCAGCATTTTTACTATGTACTAATACATTCAAATGAAAGTTTTTGTGTTGTCCGCTATCGACTAATGCTCGACAAATCTCGATGTTACCAAAATGCGAGCAAACAAGAATCTGACCTCGTCCCTCTTGATCGAGATCGCCATAGAGATTATCGGCATCATCGATAATTAAATCCGTGTAATGGATTTTCCTTTGCCAAACTGCAAAATTGTCGCAAATGATTTCACCAAAAAAGAGAAACTGACGAAATACAGAAAATGAGGGTAAATGACAATGTGGAAAGTGTTGTTTGAGGCGATGTTGGTAAGTTTTAATATTATTTCGTGCCTCTTTTGCCGTGAGATAAAAATAACAAACCACCACAAATGTGGCGATTTTAATTAACCATAATGGGCAATATTTCACGATTAATCGCGTGAGATTTAAGAAGAACGCATTTCCTCTCTCTGATTGTTTCGCCCAATGTTGGCTATTCTCATTTGATTGATTCATAGCGGCTTTCCGGTTAATAAGCGTTTTAACATCCCAAAAAATAAATACATGTGCATTTTACTGATTAACACATTGTCTTTCCACGCATTGAAATGTGAGACACCATTTTTATCATAGGAAACAGGGGTATCAACCCAAATTAGCGGTATTTGATACCAGTGAGCCTTGATGAGAATTTCGATATCAAAATCCATGCGGTTTCCGACATGTTCATTATCGAGAATTTCAATGGTGCGATTTAATGGATACAAGCGAAAGCCACACATGCCATCTTTAATATCGAGAGAAAGAGTGTGAATGGCATTCCAAAAATCTGTAATTTTTCTCCCATAAAGTCGGGATTTAGGCGCATCATCACCATAGATGGGTTTACCACAAATAAGTGCGGTCGGATTTTCAAGCATTTTTTGTTGCATTGAAAGGGCATCAATCAGATTGTGTTGGCCATCTGCATCCACTTGCAAGGCATGTGTAAATCCTTGCTCAAATGCTAATCTAAAACCTACTTTCATCGCGCCACCTTTACCTTGATTTTGTGGGCAATAATGAATATGTAGATTGTCTTTTTCTGAAAGAGAAGCTAATGATTTTTTATGCTGTTCAGATGATCCATCATCAACCACTAATACAGGTAAATTTAGCTTGTGTAATTGGTTAATTACATTGCCAATTTTGTCAGAATGATTGTAGTGCGGGATAATCGCAATAAGTTTCGGTTCCATCATAGCAAGTTAAAATTGTTCTTCTTTTTCATGTAAAAATATGGCATCAAAATCTGCTCGACTAATCTTGAATTGGCTATTACGTGGCAATTTGTTAGTAAATCGCCAAAAGCGTGGTAAGCCTGAATGTTCCTGGGTTTTACTTAAATGGAGCCGGAGTTGTTTTAATAATTCAGCCCGTCCTTTTTGTAGATAAAAGGAAATGCCTTCTTCCTTCAATTCAACCCAAGCAGCAGGGCGTAAATGATTAGGATGTTGTGCAACATAGCAATCTCGAATATAAGGGTGTTTCAATAGGTCTTGTTCAATTCGAACTAAAGAAATACGCTTATCGCCAAATTTAACGATACGATCAATGCGGCCTAATAAGTTAAATTGATTACCGATGATTTCAACGCCATCAGCCGTTTGTTCACGTTGATCAAGCCAAGGTGATTCAACCCATAATGCATTTTCTTCATTAACCCCGATTTTAGTTACGGGGGTAGGGGTCCAAAGTCCGGCTTGTTCACGAAACGCAATGACGCCCGTTTCTGTACTACCATAGCCTTCAATGGTTTTAGTTTTAAGCTTGGCGCGCATGACTGTTGCGGTTTCTTCTGGCAGCATCCCACCTGAAGATAGAATGCCTAAAATACGACATTGATGAAGTTGAGGTTCATCTAAATTTAAATGGGTCAGTAATGCAGGGCTACTAACCCAAATAGATTGTTTCGCAATAAGGCTTTCTGTAATCATATATTCTGGATAAGGGAGCTGTTTTCGACCAATTGACCAGCTCATTGTCAGCGGTAACATGACTCGATAGGATAAACCATAGTGGTGCTGTGCAGAAACGCTTGAGACAATATGGATGCCATTTCCTTCCGGGAAAGGAAGTGACTGACTGATTGCTTCAGATTCTTGCCACATTTTTTCAGCTGTTTTCACCATGATTTTAGGTTGACCACTACTTCCTGATGTTTTTAGCCAAATTTCGGTTTGACAATGTTTGTCAATAAAGAAATCTTTTTTATCAATAACTTGTGAAATGCCGTAGGTGTTGAATTTATTGTCATCAAATAACATATCAGCATTATCACGAATCCATTCTTGATTTTCATTGAGAAGATTAGGTGGAAGCAAAATTCGGGTTTTAGCATCAAAACAGGCAAGCATTGCACAGGCATAGTTTGCGGCATCTTCAAACCAAAATGCTGCACTTTGAATATTATCTTGTTGGAGTTGTTGGCTGATTTGTTGACAACGATAAGTAAAATCTTGCCAGCGCCATTCTGGATTTAATGCAATAAGTGAGTTAGGTTGATGTTTATTCATAGTGATTCCGTTTTACGCGTTGACGAATGAGCCATTCAATACTCATAACTAGGCCCATAATAATGTAAGAAATAACCCCAGTATAAATTGCCCAATATTCTAATAAGTTAAATGTAATAAAGAGCGTTGAAAGCAAAATATTTAAACAAAATACACCACACCAGACTTGGGTTACTCGGCGAGTATATTGAATAGCTTGAGCATTGAGATTAGGCGTTTGTAAACGAGCTAATCTTTCAACCAATGATTGAGATTGGAATAGACTTCCGCCAAATAACACCAACATGATGCCATTCATTAAAATAGGGTACCAATACATCATATCGAGTGAGCGTTGCCACCCCACAAGGAATAATAGGATAGCCATGCCTAATGCAAAAATTCTTTGTCCCTTATTCGGGTGTATTAGGCTTTTAATCAACCATAATAAACTCATCACATAAGGTAACGTATGCAAGAGTTGTTCTGCTTGAAAGAAAAGCCAAATAATCGGGTAAGCGATGGCTGTTAGCGCAAGCAATATATTAACAATCAGTAGGATGCTCTTCATGCTCTATGATGGCTAATCCAGTACAGCAAGTTTCATTATTGGCAAGTAATTGAAATGCCATTCTATTTTTTGATGAATCCCATTTTAATTGAATATTAAAGCGATCATTCGGTCGTAAGAATGTTTGATACTTCAGCTTATCGAATGAACGAATAATGACTTCTTTACCAAAAAACGCCTTTATTTTTTCCGAAATCCATTGTAATTCAATGACGCCAGGGACTAATGGAAATTCAGCGAAGTGATCTTTTAGATACACTAAATCAAGCGGCACAATCCCGGTTGAGATTTGTGAATTTTCATTTTTGCTTTGTTCAAGCCAAATCGCATCCTTACAGGTTTCTAAACAAGTGCGGTTAAATTCCAGCTTATTTATTTTTGACTGACTATTACGTGGTAATTGATAAGTAAATCGCCAGAAACGAGGGATAGCTGCTTTTTCTTGAGAATGCTCTAAGAAAAGTTTTAGTTTATGAATAAGCGCTCTTCGACCTTTCTCTCTAAAAAATTGAATGCCTTGCTCAGTTAAACCAATCCAGGCGGCAAGACGAGATTTCTCAGGATGTTGAGCAATATAACAATCTTCAATAAATTCGTGTTTATTCAATGCCGTTTCTACGCCTAATAAGGAAATTCGTTTATCCCCTATTTTGACAATGCGATCTGCTCGTCCTAATAAACGGAAACCGTTTTCTTCAAACTCAACCACATCTGCGGTTTGTTCTCGTTTGGCAAGCCAAACACCTTCAATCCATAACTCGCCTTGCTTATTGCTACCAAGTTGACTATTAGGTAATTGTCGCCAAAGGGAAATATCATCCCGAATAGCAATTGGACCCGTCTCCGTACTGCCATAAATTTCAATAACGGGATGGTGAATTTTGGCTCTAATTTGTTCAGATAACTCTTCAGCTAAGGCACCACCTGAAGAAATAATACCCTCAATGTTTTCAGCAATTTTCATTTGCTGCCAATCTATGCCTGAAAGCATTGCTGGACTGCTCACAATAACTGCTGCTTGTGATTTATTGGCTTCTTGCATGATGCATTCAGGGTAGAAAAGTTGTTTTCGACCAATTTGCCAGCTGTTAACCAGTGACATCATAATATGTACGGTTAAGCCGTAAATATGCTGAATGCTCACTGTGCTAATTGCCGTAATATTATTTTCGGCAGGAAATGGTAAACCCTTGGCTAATACTTCTCCACCTAACCACATTTGTTCTGCTGTTTTAATGATGGTTTTGGCTTCACCGGTGCTACCTGATGTTTTCAACCAGATTTCAGTTTGGTTACTAAAGTCAAAGAGCGGTCGGTTTTTATCAACTTTTTCCCAATCTTGTGTGATGCCAAATTGAGAGATTTGCTCGCATTTTTCGAGTTCAATATCACGATCAGTGAGCCAAAGCTCAGAATGCTCATTTGCCCACTGAATACTTTCTTCAGTGAAATTAGGTGGGAAAAGAACACGAACATTAGCATGCCAAGCACCTAGCAGTAGGCATGCCAATGTTGCACCATCTTCTAGCCATACCGTAACGGATCGAAGTTGACGCTGTTGCAATTCAGCTGAAATTTGAAACGCTCGGCACTCAAAATCAGCATAGTGCCAACTGGGGTGCTGAGCAATAAGAGAAGTCGGTAAGTAAGGTGTCATTATTGTGCGTTTTGACTAAGTTTTAGAACCGCCTGAACCACGTCATCTACAGTACGCACATTGCGGAAATCTTCCGCTTGAAGTTTATGCCCTGTTTTACGTTTAATATGATCGATTAAGTCGATAGCATCAATACTATCGATCTCTAAATCTTCATAAAGATTAGTTTCCGGCTTAATTCTTTCTGGTTCAATCTCAAATAAAGATTCCAGAGCTTCCGTTAATAAATCTCTGATTTCCTGTTCAGTCATGAATTATGCCTCACCTTTTTGTGTACGAATAAAGTGAGCAAGTGTTGCTACGCTTTCAAAATGATCTCTTAATTGAGTTTGTTCACCATCTAATTGTAGACCAAATGTTTTTTGAACAGCTAAGCCAAGTTCTAAGGCATCAACTGAATCTAAACCTAGCCCTTCAGATGAAAAAAGAGGCATGTCAGTTTCAATATCTTCGATACTGATGTCTTCTAATGCTAGGCTGTCAATGATAAGTTGTTTTAATTGTTGTTCAAGTTGCATTATTGCGATCCTTTTTGTGAGGTTTGAGAATTAAAATAATCTTCTAAATATTTCGTTAAACGGCGAGATGCCATCGGGATAGATTGATTTTCTATCCATTCTTGTGGATCGATATCATCGCCAACGGATAATTCATAATGAATTTGTTTGTCTGGTATTTTATACCATGGATGACCTTTTTTTAGGCTTAATGGATTCATCCTGATAGTGACGGGGGTAATAACTTTTGCACTACGTAAACCAATTGAAACAGCACCACGATTTAATTTTACGATGCCATCCCAGCCAGTTCTTGTTCCTTCTGGAAACAATAATAGGCTCTCTTGTTGCAATACACGCTCACAATGATCCAAGAGTTCTAGAGACTCGGTATTGGGGATAAAACCACAAGCGAGAATTTGATTCCTCATCGTGGGATTGTGTAAAAGATCTTTTTTCACAATACAGTTAAGTGAAGGCGCTTTACTGAGAATCAGTACTACATCAAGTAGAGATGGGTGATTGACCACAACTAATTGGCCTGGACGTCCCAATTTTTCAAACCCTTGGTAAGTCACTTTTAAAGCACCCGCACAAGACAGGTAGCGAATAAAATAATACCAAATCCCGCCAACAAAACGACGAACTTTTAATTGGGTAGATAAATTAGCTTGCTTTCCTTTTTGGGCAAAAGGAAGTAAAACGAGTTGTAATAGTGTGCCTGCAACAGCCCAAAATAAAAAGGCAATAGCGGTAGCCAGCCAACGTTTAAGAAAATCTAATTTTTCTGCCATAGCCAAGTTCCATTTGAACTACTTGGTGTGTGCCAAGTGCGACTCTCAAGATATTGGTGAGAAACCCAAGTTAGTGCATTATCGGTAACATCATGATTAAAAGGGGAATCAGTCAGCGTTAATTGATATTGCTCTCCTTTAGTGACGACTAAAGCCAAAGCATAACCTAAAGGTGTACGAATGACAGGTTGAGCATTATATTTTGCTTCAAGCGGCGATTCAGCAATAACAACAAGCACTTTTTCATGCCCTTCATTAAGCAGTAATGTCGCTTCTAATAGTGCAGTTTCAAGGTTGTCCACTCGAGCCATAATCGAAGTGGTTTCTGATTTAACTTGACGTAATTCAGACCATTGTCCAATTAATGCATTATGAACTGAGAGACTAAAAGAGGTGGGAGAAACATCCCCCTCTTTTAATAAGGAATGCCACAACGCAAAATTACGATTCATTTCACTGTTTGATGAGGCATAAACCACAGGCATATCTGCATTTTCTCCTACCAAATCCCACGCAGCCTCAAAAAACAGACGGGCTGAATCACTTAAACGACGGCGTTTTAGTGGAGGTAAAAAGGCTAATTTAGGTGCAAAGTCTTCAAATGTTTCACTTTGGTTTCGTAAATAAGTATAGCCTTGTTTCCAATCATCTGCAGTTAGCGATTTATTGCAAACAATATTCCACCCTTGAAGTGAGAAAGAGAAATTACAGATTTCAGTCATGTTATATGGTTAAAAATTAATTGTTTTTGAATAATTCATTAATCATTAAATCTGTTTGGCCTTGTAAACCAACTTGTTTTACACGATCAGCTTCGTCACCGCGATGTTTATAAGAGACAGAGCCAAGAGAAAGTTTATTTGAATCTCTTAAATCTAATCTTGCTCTTGCAATAATTTTAGAGTTACCTTTTACGCTGAAGTGTAAAATATGGCTACAACCTTCATCTTTTTTAACAAGTCTTGCTGCGATATGTTTTTGTTTTAAACTTTTTGTTAAAGCCTCTACAATTTCATCTGGCGCTTTACGAATAGAGCCTTTCAAGCATACTTCTTTGATATTTTTAGCTTCTACTGGTTTTACATCATTAACGCCTGATGAACAAGCTGAAAGAACAAATGAGCCAAATAAAAGTGAGGTAAGTAATAGTTTTTTCATGGGTTGGTACCTTAAGTTATAAATAAAAAATTTTTAAGATTTTACACTACTTCTATTCACAATAAAATAGTCGTAGATAGGTTAAAATTTGATATATTACTCATCTCTATGTTATAAAGAGAAATATTTATTTCATTCAAATCAAAAGGAGTCAAAATGAAATTAGTATCTAAATTAAGTATTGTTGCTACGGCTATGCTTATGGCTGCTTGTGCACCAAGAGATACAACGCATTACTATTCTATTCAGGATGCGTTAAATTCTTCAGAAGCAAAAGAAATTATTGACCCATCGGTTAAACTTTATTTTGGTAAACCGGCACCAGGCAGAGTGGTTAAAGCAGGTTTGGTAAGTAATAAGAAAACGAATGCGGCAAATAAATCAGATGAAAAATCTTGTCAATGGGCATTCCTTTCTACGGTAAAACAATTCCAAGATAGAGCAAAATCACAAGGTGCGAGCAAAGTGGGTAATATCGTCAGTTATTACAAAAAACACACGTTCCAAAGCTCAACTCAATATGAATGCCATGCAGGTAACTTAATGAGTGGTGTAGCATTAAAAGGCGACATTGTTAAGTAATTTTCTACCAAATAACACCTTAATTGATATCAATTAAGGTGTTATTGTTTTTATATGAGAAAGAAAATCTAAGTTTTCAGACATTGAATGCTCAAGAGATAAGAGATCAAGTTTTCTTTCCGAATTTTTCCCGTCTTTAGAAATAAGCCAAAATACGGCCCCTTCAGTTTGCTCAGAATGTTCACTTTTTTCTAGCGTCCAACCGATTAATGCGGATGATATTTCATCGTTTTCAAGATCCAATAAGGCGAGTTTTAGCGGTTGCCAAATGGTTTGGTGGTTAACCGCTAGAAATATGGAGTTGGCTGAGGTTTGTAAGGTCTGAGTCAGCTGAAATGTCGCCGCGTTATTAATATTTGCCATAAAATCTAAAGGACTAGGCAAATTTTGCTCCATCAGTTGATGAAACATTTTATTGAATTTGCTCGGTGAATTAAAAAGCGATCCTAAATAAATTCCTGTATTTTCATCAATATAGGGTTTTAATGGTATAGCACCAAGCAAAGCAAGTTGAGTGAAACGGCTTAAACGACGAGCATCGAGACCTTGCTCTTTGAGTCGCATGCGTAATGTTTTATCATCCATGCCATTAGCAATGAACTGGTTAGTTTGTTTTATATAAAATGTCATCCACCCACCTTTAAAAACCATGCAATATTGCTACCGCCAAAACCTAAAAAATAATTTAAAAAGTGATCGCACTTCACATTAGTTTTTTGTAAGTGTTCGATTAAAAATGCGGTTTCTAATGCACCACTGGCACCAAGTGTATGTCCCATATAGGGTTTAACTAAAATGGTTTCGGTATTGGGAAAGAGTTCCTGTAAAACAGATTGTTCCATCTCATCGCTATTTCCCCCCACGCCATGCACTTTAATGCCTTGAATGTTTTCTATTTTTAGATTTGTTTTAGCTAGACAGTTGGTGAGTAATTGACGTAATGCCGCTTCGCTACTGTTGGTCAGGTTTTCATGATCTGTGACCGTTGTTATCCCAAATATTTCACATGGGAATGACTCGTTTTTTTCTGTTGATAATGCAACACACCCAACGCCTTCGCCTAATACAATGCCTGTAGAGTTGATGAAAGGCTGATATTTATTGGCTTGTGATAATAGGTTCATGGATTGGAAATGTTCAAAAGTAAGACGATTAAACATCTCAAAACCAATGACTAAAGCCTTTTTATACATGCCAGCTTTCAGCATTTTGTGCGCATAACCAATGGCTTGTGCTGAAGAGGTACAAGACGTGGCAAAACTAAATACTTCTGTCTGATAGCGATTTCCTAAATCCTCGGCGATGGCAGTAAGGTTATATTCTTTCGGTAATGCTTGATGATGAGCTACACGCATTTCACAATCACTGATCATATAAGCGGTAGAACCAAGTAGGATGGGAATATTTTTTAGCTCAGATTTATCCCAACTCGCACGTTGCAAAGTGCGGTCAATTTCGAGGTCAATATAGTGATAGAGTTGTTCTAGTGACAACAGCGGTTCCTTAAATGCGTTGAAATAAGGAAAACTAAGCGGTTGGCCTAGCATATTAGAGGTTCTTGAACCAAGCTTTTCTGCAAATCGAGCAGAAACAGCGTTGATATAAACATTCATTAGATTTTACTATGTTGTTCGCGGATAAATGCTGCAAGATCACGTACGTTCATCATATGTTTACGCACCATGCGATCCCCCTGTAAACGTACACCAAAATGAGCCTGTAGTGCTACAACAACTTGCAACGCATCTAATGAATCTAATTGAATACGGCTTTGCTCTCCAAATAGCCATTCATCATCACTAATTTCGGCAGGATCAAATTCATCTTTTTCTGTTTCTTGCACGATGAGTTTTTTGAGTTCCAGCTCAAGTGCCGGTGCTTCCAGTGTAAAAGTATAAGCCATTAGAATCTCGCTTGTTTAGTTAATTGTCGTTGATAAATGAAAGTCGCTAAAAGTAATGTGATTGTCCCAAATCCAATTAATAAATAGAGTGGTTGTTGTATTTGGTTAAGCTCATAGTGATTTAATAATAAATTTTGGAAGCCACTTAATGCCCAGCCCATAGGCGAAAATTGTGAAATGGTTTGCATGATTTCTGGCATCACATAAACAGGCACCATAATACCACCAATAGCCGCCATAATAATGATGCCGCCTCCACCTAACACGACCGCATGTTCAGTGGTTCTCGCTACCACACTAATTAACAAACCATATCCTAGTGCAGCAAGGCTGACTGCACTGGATAATACGATGTAAGGTAACCAACTTCCTGAAAGAGTAAATGCGGGCATGTCAAGTGCAGGGAGGACAAAATAACCCAGCGCGACCATGCCGACAAATTGTAATTGGTTAATCAAAAAATAAGGAATTAATTTAGCAATAATCAAGCTCAATGCAGAAGCCCGCGCCATGCGTAAACGAGTTAGCGTATTGGTCTGACGTTCCATTGCCATCACGTTAGATAGAGGAATCATAATAAAGAACATGCCAAAAATCAGCCAAGCCGGTACACTATGTTGTACGGAGCTTGGTTTGCTCACTTCCTTACCATGACGATTGACATAAATTTCTTGCCACAAATCTTTTGCGAGATAATCATTAATTTGGGCAAATTTGCTATCCAGCTCTTTATTGACTTTATTCTGAATGTCTTTGATTGGTTTACGTTTATTATTTTCTAACGTGATGTGATTATCAGCTAAATAGTCATTTAAACGCAGTTGAGAATAATGTTTTTGCAATACACCTTTCACACCTAGTAGCCAACTGCGATCTACACTAGGGTTTAACCAAAGTTCTAAAGCCTGTTCTTCTGAAAGTGCGGTCTGTTTTTGATTAGGATTTAAAATTAGCAAGTCAAATTTACCCGCTTGTAAATCCGCTTGATATTGAGCTAATTCTGATAACGGAGCTTGTTTAACCGCAAGATTTTCTTGTTTGAGTTGAGTGAGGAAATCATCATTTAGCTGATTTTTTTCACTTAATAGCACAATCTCTGAACGATTACTTAATGCATTATCATTACTCAATGCTGCTGACATAATCAACATAAACAGAATTGGCATAATGAATAATACAGCAACACCATGTAGATCGCGGCTTAATAGGCGCATTTCTTTAAAAATCGATGCAATTAACATGTTTTTCCCGCCTGATTTAAAAAATCTAAATAAAAACGTTCCAAACTTTGTCCTTCTTCTAAAATGCCTTGCACGCTGCCTTGATAAATGAGATTGCCTTCATTTAACAGCACTAACTTATCACATAATTGCTCTATTTCTTGTAAATAATGAGAGGTATAAATTACCGTCACACCTTGTTCTTTTAGCGCCGCTACGCTATCTAAAATAAATTGTCGGGACTGCGGGTCAATACCCACCGTAATTTCATCTAGAAAAATGACTTTCGGACGGTTAATTAAACCAATAGCAAAATTGAGACGACGTTTTAAACCGCCAGATAAATGTTTCGCAAGCTTATTTTTATGGGAGGTTAAATCGACTTTAGCAAGTAGTTCTAATAAATAACCTTTATCTCGAACATCATACAATGCCGCAAAAAATTTCAAGTTTTCCCAAACCGTGAGCAAGGGATAAAATGCAAAATCTTGAGGTACTAACGAAATCTGATGACGCTGTTTTTTACTTAATTTTGCAAAAGGTACACCGTCAAAATAAATTTCGCCTTGTTGCACAGATTGCAACCCAGCAAGTAGAGACATTAAGGTTGTTTTACCTGCACCATTCGGACCTAAAAGTCCGATCGTAGAGGCTGATTCAATATCAAAATTGACCGCACTTAATGCATTTTTTTCTGCGTTAGGGTAGAGATGGCTAAGATTATTTATTTGAATCATAAATTACGTAATGTCTGCCAAATTTGTTGTTCTTTATTTGCAATGTCACGCAAATATTCCGCTACGGTATGATAACCTTCGATTGTAGGCTTCTTACATTGTTTCACGCATAATCCTGCAAATTGACGCCACATATCGCCAATTTCCGTCATGTGTTCTGAGGCAAGTTTGTATTTGGGTTCTTGGCAGATATCAGCGGCTTGTTCAAGGAAATAGGCGTATAAATAGCGGAAACCTGCACCGCCAGTGCCGATTTCTTCTTGCATACGCACGATGTGACCCAGATATAAGCGTTTGTATTTGTCTGAAGGGTGATTCGCTAACTTTTCAATTCGTTTTGCAACAGTACGAATGCCTTTTACACCGACGAAAAACAGCGGTGCCAACATCTGCTTGGCATTTTTTCGAATCGCTTTACGGGCAATGCTTGGTAAATCAATCTTCGTTAAGTCAGGTTGGCTTTCAAAGTAATACATCAACCCTTTTGGTGCCAGTACGCCTTTTACAAAACGCGCGCGTTGTAAATCTTCAGCCGCACAACGCTGTACTGTTTCAAAGACAGGATCGCTAATTAAGTAATCATTTTGCTCTTTGCCGTACACAATTAAATTGTGAGCATTAAAATGGAAACGCATTTCTGGTGGGAAATAAGGCAACCAGAAGACAGAAGTTTGTAAACCAACTAATTTATTTTCGGCTAATGCGAGATCGAGTGCGTCTTGTCCAGCTTGTGGTGCACGAAACTTTTGTATTTTTAACCGCACTTTTAAACGTTTTGCCACATTTTTAATGATAGATTTTGGGGGCATGCGGTAGGATATAAGTGGCATTCCATTGACCTTGACTAATGGAATATAAACAAAGGTCAATGCAGAGGCTAAGCCGAAAACCATCGCTTCGTTAAAATCGACACCTTGTGCTTTCAACATAGTGGACATGACACCACTTTCGCAGTGAGCCGTGTGCTGATGCTGGAAATTGTTCATAAGAATTAATATATCGCTGTTATTTTTTAGATCGTTTTTAATGTTGAAGTTGATACACCAAATGCTTCTGCATATTTAGCTAATGCATTATCCGAGAGTTTATCAAAGATGCTCGGTTTAAAATGTCGCTTAATTTGCCACTGCCAAAACCCTGTGGTTTGAGCGAGCGTTTGAAGATCGAAACGATAACGGTACATATAATAAAAGAGCGGTGATTTTTCACCGCGTTTTACCGCATCTAAGGCTTCATTGGTTAGTTGGTTAAATTCTTCAACCGCTTGTTCTGTAACAAATGCTTCCGTATCCCAACCTGTCGTGGTGCCAGTTTTATAATGACCATTTTGAGTGGCATAAATGACTTTCTTTTGCCCACGGAAAATTTTACTGTCATCTTGTGGGATTTCATTAATGTCCATTCACGACCTCTAGTAGCATAAAACAAGAGGAGAAACGACCGCTCTCTGGAATATAGCACAATACTTTTTGCCCATTTTGGAGCGGGAATTTCTCTAGAAACTCTTGTAGAATGATATAAATCGATGCTGAGCCTGTATTACCTTTGCTTTCAAGATTAGTGAACCATTTTTCTTGTGGAATCTCGAAATTAATATTTTTCAGACCATCTAATAATTTATCTCGGAAAAAGCCTGAAGAATAATGAGGTAAGAAATAATCAATTTCATCCGCTTTTAAATCATATTTATCAATTAAGCGTAATAGCGCATTTTCAACCGTGCAACGCACAATATTTTCATTGAGTAATTTGACATCTTGTTTGACGGCCATCAGGCTGTGCGCTTCACGCTCTTCTTTAGTGACGTTTTTCCAACTCACAAATTGTTCATCACGAATCTCTGCACCCGCATACATACAAACAGGCATTTCGTTGGCGTAAGAAATGAGATCAATCCAGTGGATCTTTAAGCTGAGACCATGTTTGTTGGGTTGATGACTTAATTGTACAGCGCCAGCGCCGTCAGAAAGCATCCAGCGTAGGAAATCTTTTTCAAAACCAATTTCCGGTTTAGCTTCATCTAACAGTCTTTGTTCAATTTCGGCTTGAAAATGTTCACCACGCATGATGGCAGATGCCGCTTCAGATGCCACGGCAATTGAACTTTGATGTTCACCAGTTCGAACGGCATTATAAGCATGTTTCATTGCTGCCATACCCGCTACACAAACACCTGCGGCAGTTAGGACTTCATAGGGTGGTGCATTAGGAATTAAACCATGCACCATGACACCTTGGCCCGGCATAATTTGATCGGGGTAAGACGTACCGCATGCCAAGCAACTCACCTCATTGACATCCATCCCTTGGCGAATTAAATCATTAATGGCTTCTACTGCAAGCTCAGTGCTAGTATGTGTCATTTCTCGGGTTTCCGGATTAATTGCATAATGACGCGTTTTTATCGCATTCGAACGTAAGATCATTTTACGTACACGGGATGGTGTATTACCTATCATCCCGAGTACCTGTTCCATTTGATCATTTGTTACAGGTTCATTTGGTAAAAATGCAGCAACTCGATTAATATAAACATCATGTAGTGAAGTCAAAATTATTCCCCTGAAGGTTCAGCAAAATAGCGCTTTTGACGCGCCAGTTTTTCTTTTAATAATGGTTTTAATAGGCGTTTTACCACGGCTGAAAGTGGTACAACAGTGAGAATTAGTATAATCAAAAATACGATATAAAAATAGAGCACGGCTTGACGAAAAACAGGCGAAATTTGACCGCACTTTAACAGTAATTTTCCCCAGATATAAAAACTGCGGTGACCGACTTTTTCGCTCATCATTAATTTTTCATCAATTTTGACGGCCCCCATGTTTTGGAAAAGTGATTTATCTAAAGGTCTATTTTCGTTCAGAACTTCAACTAAAAGACACCCAAAACGTTGCATATCTTGCATATCTGCATCACTAATTCCTGCGCTCGGTAGCCATGAAAAATAACGTTTTTTTCCACTGAACATCCATGCTGGAGTCGTAATAAAGCTTGCCCAAGCATTGGATTGATCCGTTTTAACCACATTGCCAATTAAATTAGCATCAAGTGCGGTCAGCATTTTTTTCATTTTTTCTTGTGCCATCAACCACATATTACGGCAGCCAATCAAGGTAATGACAGGCGTGTTTTTTAAGATTTTAGCTTGTTCAGATTGCAAAAATGCAGTGATAGGTTGTGAAGGTGATAGAAACCACACGCTGTAAGCGATGACGACTAAATCATATTTTTCACGTTGTAATAATGGTGTTTCAATTGGTGCAGGTTTGAGATGAACCGATTCTGGAAACTGATTAAAAAAGGGAATAAATTTCCAAGGAAAAGAATAGGGCTGAATTGGTTTAATTTGACATTCTTCAATGACAATATTTTCTTGTTGCTTTAACGGTTTAAGAAAATGTTGCGTCAGTTCATTTAACTGACCTGTTTGTGAATAAGAAATAACTAAAATGTGCTTTTTCGATTGAGACATAATTAAACGTAGAATGTAATTTAACGCGGCATTATATATTATTTAATGTTTGATTTATACCCTATTCAAAGGCTTGGTATAATCGATATTTTAGCTGAAAAATGAGGCATTAAATTCATTTTGTCAGTGTGGTCTTTCTATCACTTTAGAAAATGGGATTTAGTCTGAACATAAAAATCCCCCAAAACTGACCGCACTTTTGCGTTTCTTAAAATAAATTCCTGCTAAAGGTTGAAACATAGGGGGATTTATTGCGATAATCCTCATTATTTTTTGGGTGATCTTTCGGGCTACCATTTTTTCAGGTAGCCAGTTTTTATTAGGAAAGATTAATTTGAACATTATTTAAGTAAGTTAGAAGAATAACAATGGCTGAAAAACGTAATATTTTTTTAGTCGGTCCAATGGGCGCAGGTAAAAGCACCATTGGCCGTCAGCTTGCGCAACAATTGAATATGGACTTTGTCGATTCAGATGCTGTAATTGAGGAACGTGCGGGCGCCGACATTAGCTGGATTTTTGATTTAGAAGGTGAAGAAGGCTTTCGTAAGCGTGAAGAGCGCATTATCAATGAATTAACCCAATTACAAGGCGTTGTGCTCTCCACTGGTGGTGGAGCAGTGATGTCAAAAGAGAATCGTAATTATCTTTCTGCTCGTGGTATTGTCATTTATTTAGAAACCACGGTAGATAAGCAATATCAACGTACACAACGTGATAAAAAACGTCCTTTATTACAAGGAACAGATAACCCACGCCAAGTGCTTGAAGATTTAGCTAAAGTGCGTAATCCGTTATATGAAGAAATTGCCGATATTACTTTGCCAACAGATGAGCAAAATGCCAAAGTAATGGTTAATCAAATTGTTGATTTAATTGATAATCTAAACGGCTTAAACGGTTCACTCTAAGGATTAAAAATGTTGTGCGTAAATGTTGAATTAAAAGAACGTCGTTATCCCATTTATATTGGCGAAGGTTTATTAAAAGATGAAGCCTGTTATCCGCTGAAAAAAGGATATAAGGTGATGATCGTGACTAATCCAACTGTCGCACAATATTATCTTGAAACCGTTACACAAACCTTAGAAAAAATCGGCTGTCAGGTTGAGTCGGTATTATTGCCTGATGGCGAAAAATACAAAACGCTCGATTCTTTAAACCTCATTTTTACCGCACTTTTAAAACATAATCATGGGCGAGATACCACCATTATTGCATTAGGTGGTGGTGTGATTGGTGATGTGGCAGGTTTTGCTGCAGCAAGTTATCAGCGTGGTGTGCGTTTTATTCAAATTCCTACCACATTATTAGCCCAAGTGGATTCTTCTGTTGGTGGCAAAACAGCCGTTAATCATGAGTTAGGCAAAAATATGATTGGGGCGTTTTATCAACCTTCTACGGTGATCATTGACACCCTTACACTCAATACCTTGCCAAAACGTGAAGTGAATGCGGGACTTGCGGAAGTTATTAAATATGGGGCGATTTTAGATTATGCCTTTTTTGAATGGCTTGAAGCTCATATTGATGAATTAGTCGCATTAAATCAACATTCACTGCAACATTGCATTGCACGTTGTTGCCAAATCAAAGCGGATGTTGTTGCGCGCGATGAAACTGAAAAAGGTGATCGTGCATTATTAAATCTCGGTCATACTTTTGGGCATGCGATCGAAATACATTTAGGTTACGGAAACTGGTTACATGGTGAAGCTGTTGCAGCAGGAACTATGATGGCTGCGGTGTTATCTGAACAATTAGGCGATCTTTCTTTTGAAGATGTTGCACGTTTAGAAAAGCTTTTAGCACGTGCTAATTTGCCGACCGTTTCGCCTGATACCATGCAACCAGACGATTATTTACCGCACATGATGCGTGATAAAAAAGTGTTGGCAGGCAAGTTGCGTCTTGTGTTGCTAAAAGCCCTTGGTCAAGCCTACGTGGCGACTGATACTGACAAATCTCTTGTGCTAAACGCCATTGAGCGTTGCACACAACATGACTAACTGTCATTGCTCTCATGTTGCGTCCAAAAAATAACAAAACGAAACCTCGAATTAAACACCGCCCGTTTTTGAAATGGGCGGGCGGTAAATTTCGTTTAACGGACGATCTCAATCGTGTCTTTCCAAAAAGAAAACAGTGCTTAATCGAACCTTTTGTGGGGGCGGGTGCCGTTTTTTTAAATTCTCATTTTGAACGTTATATTTTGGCGGATATTAATCCTGATTTGATTAACTTGTTTAATATCGTCAAAGAAAATGTGGATGCCTATATTGAGGCTTGTAAGCCAATTTTCTTCGCCGAAAATGCGAATACAGCCGACTATTATTATGCTCAGCGTGAAGCTTTTAATCAATCAACTGATCCTTTCGTACGTTCGGTGTTGTTCCTTTATTTGAACCGTTTTGGGTTTAACGGATTATGCCGTTATAACAGTAAAAATGAGTTCAATGTGCCCTTTGGTGCTTATAAAACCCATTATTTCCCAGAAGATGAATTACGCTATTTTGCTCATAAGGCACAAAGTGCGGTCTTTTTATGTGCTGATTTTCAACAGACATTTGAATTAGCGGATAAACACAGCGTGATCTACTGTGATCCGCCTTATGCACCGCTTCCGCAAGATACTAATTTTACTGGATATGCGGGAAATTCGTTTGGCCTTGAGCATCAAAAGAATTTAGCGGAATGTGCAAAAAAAGCACAAAAAGAAAAGCAAATTTCCGTCGTGATTTCTAACCACGATACGAAATTTACACGTGAGATTTATAAAGGGGCAAAATGCAAACGCGTTAAAGTACAGCGCTCGATCAGTCAATCTTCAGAGAAACGAGTCAAAGTAAAAGAATTAATCGCTATCTTTAAAGGTTAGTTTAGCAGGTTAATTCTGGGTTGATTTTAATCTCAAAGCCTTTTACTTCGGGATAAGTCGGTTGAATTGCAGTGAGTAATTCTCTTTGACGAAATAAAATCCCTTGGCGAACGACCGCACTTTTGACTTCGATAAAGAGTTTCCCATCTGTGATGGAGCCTAACCGAAAAAGTCCTTTAAATTCTTGAGGGAAAAGGCGGCTGATGTTTTGGTTCAGTTCATTCAACATTAAGCCTTTCTGCATAATTTTGGCAAATTGTGATCCTTCTAGCACATCAATAATATTCATGGCTTTTTGATAACGCTCATGCTTGTTTTCCACAATAATACCCCAATAATGACTTTATGTTGAATTTCCGATACAATACACACAAATTTTGTCAGAGACAATAAGATGATGAAATCAAACAAAGGTAAAACAAATTTCTGGTCGCAGTTGCTGTTAAGCATGATTGCGATTTTTGCTTTACCTGTCGCTCAGGGATTAGAGGTCCCGCCTTCATCCAATATGAGTGGCGAAAATTACCAAACATCATCTGAACAACATATGTTGATTGCAGTGCGTGAAATTCGTCAAGCATTGCAGGTTCAACCTCAGCCAACAAATCACAAAACCCATTCCAATCAAAAACACGAAAAAATTCAACCGCACTTTATTGCGGCAGAATTCCCTGTGTTTGCCCCTATTCGTGCCGGCCCAGCCATCATTTAATTTTCTTTTATCTTTGAACGAACCGATTTTTTAATCGGATGATCCTTTTTATTTTTTATTTGAAAGAGAAATTATGAGTTTTTTAACAAAAATTTTTGGCAGCCGTAACGAACGTATTTTACGCAGATTAAGAAAACAAGTTGCGAAAATCAACAAAATGGAGCCGGCTTTTGAAGCATTAAGTGATGATGAATTAAGAGCAAAAACTGACGAATTCCGTAGCCGTTTAGCTAACGGTGAAACCTTACAACAACTTTTACCAGAAGCCTTTGCAACCGTACGTGAAGCGGGTAAACGTGTGCTTGGTATGCGCCATTTCGATGTGCAATTAATCGGTGGTATGGTGCTAACAAACCGTTGTATCGCAGAGATGCGTACAGGTGAAGGTAAAACTTTAACCGCAACCTTGCCTTGTTATTTAATGGCATTGGAAGGTAAAGGCGTACATGTTGTGACAGTGAATGATTACTTAGCACGTCGCGACGCGGATACCAACCGTCCGTTATTTGAATTCTTAGGTATGACTGTTGGAGTGAATATCCCAGGTTTACCGCCTGAAGCAAAACGTGAAGCTTATGCGGCCGATATTACATATGCGACAAACAGCGAATTAGGTTTCGATTACCTTCGTGATAACTTAGCGCATTCTAAAGAAGAGCGTTTCCAACGTCATTTAGGCT
Source organism: Parahaemophilus parainfluenzae (assembly GCA_018381885.1). GTDB lineage: Bacteria > Pseudomonadota > Gammaproteobacteria > Enterobacterales > Pasteurellaceae > Haemophilus_D > Haemophilus_D parainfluenzae_AH. Next base: position 82,360 of record JAGZRA010000003.1, read on the forward strand.
ATGCCTTAGTGGATGAGGTGGACTCCATCTTAATCGACGAAGCACGTACGCCGTTGATTATTTCTGGTCAAGCGGAAGACAGTTCTGAGCTTTATATTGCGGTAAATAAATTAATTCCGAATTTAATTAAGCAAGAAAAAGAAGATACGGAAGAATATACCGGTGAAGGCGATTACACTCTAGATCTTAAAACCAAACAAGCGTATTTAACTGAACGCGGTCAAGAAAAAGTAGAAGAGTGGTTAATCGCACAAGGTTTAATGCCAGAAGGTGATTCCCTTTATTCACCAGCGCGTATTGTGTTGTTACACCACGTTATGGCGGCATTACGTGCAAACACCTTATTTGAGCGCGATGTAGACTATATCGTGAAAGATGGCGAGATCGTGATCGTCGATGAGCACACAGGTCGTACAATGGCAGGTCGTCGTTGGTCTGACGGTTTACACCAAGCGATCGAAGCGAAAGAAGGGGTAGAAATTAAGAGCGAAAACCAAACTGTTGCTTCTATTTCTTACCAAAACTACTTCCGTCTTTATGACAAATTAGCGGGTATGACAGGTACGGCAGATACCGAAGCCTTTGAATTTCAACAAATTTATGGTTTGGAAACAGTGGTCATCCCAACCAACCGTCCAATGATTCGTGATGATCGTACGGACGTCATGTTTGAGAATGAAGAATACAAATTTAATGCGATTATTGAAGATATCAAAGACTGCGTTGCTCGCAATCAACCGGTTCTTGTGGGTACCGTATCAGTTGAAAAATCAGAAATGCTTTCTCAAGCGTTAGATAAAGCAGGCATCAAACACAATGTGTTGAATGCAAAATTCCACGCACAAGAAGCGGAAATCGTTGCTGAAGCGGGGGCACCAGGTGCAGTAACTATTGCAACCAATATGGCAGGTCGTGGTACCGATATTATCCTAGGTGGTAACTGGAAAGCTCAAGTAGCAAAATTGGATAATCCAACACCAGAGCAAATTGAGGCAATCAAAGCTGAGTGGGAGAAAAATCACGAGATCGTGATGCAAGCCGGTGGTTTACATATTATCGGGACAGAACGTCATGAATCCCGTCGTATTGATAACCAGTTGCGTGGTCGTTCAGGTCGTCAAGGTGACCCTGGTTCTTCACGTTTCTACCTTTCTTTAGAAGATGGCTTAATGCGTATTTATCTGAATGAAGGTAAATTAAATATGATGCGTAAAGCCTTCACTCAACCAGGCGAAGCGATGGAGTCTAAGCTACTTGCTAAAGTGATCGCATCGGCGCAAGCGAAAGTAGAAGCGTTCCACTTTGATGGTCGTAAAAACTTGCTTGAATATGATGATGTGGCTAATGACCAACGTCATGCGATTTACGAACAACGTAATTACTTGCTCGATAATGATGATATTTCAGAGACTATTAAAGCAATCCGCAGCGATGTATTTAATGATGTGATTGACCAGTATATTCCACCGCAATCGTTGGAAGAACAATGGGATATTAAAGGCTTAGAAGAGCGTTTAGCGCAAGAGTTTGGCCTTGAGTTACCAATTGAACATTGGTTAGAAGAAAATAATAATCTTCACGAAGAAAACTTGCGTGAGCGCATTATTCAAGAAGCGGAAGATGAATACAAAGCGAAAGAAGCGCTTGCGGGTGAAGAAACTATGCGTCATTTCGAAAAAGGCGTGATGTTACAAACCCTTGATGAACTCTGGAAAGAGCACTTGGCTGCAATGGATTATTTACGTCAAGGTATCCATTTACGTGGTTATGCGCAAAAAGATCCAAAACAAGAGTACAAAAAAGAATCTTTTCGTATGTTTACTGAAATGTTGGATTCTTTAAAACATCATGTGATTACCACACTCACTCGTGTGAAAGTACGTACCCAGGAAGAGATGGAAGAAGCAGAACGTGCACGTCAGGAAATGGCTGAGCGTGAAGCATTAACACATCAACCTGTAGATGAAAATACAGAGCAAGCTCAAAATGAGGACTATTCAGATCGCCATATTGGACGTAATGAACCTTGTCCTTGTGGGTCAGGTAAAAAATACAAGCATTGTCACGGCAGTAAAGCCCGATATGCTTAGTTAAGGAAAAGAGCGGTTAAATTTTTGCGTGTTTTAAAACACCGCTAAAAATGACCGCTCTTTCTACTTTTGAGATAAGGAAAGACGATGAGTAAGCCTATCATTCAAGTTGCGGCAGGAATTATTCGTAATGAATTTGGGCAGCTATATTTGACCCAACGCTTAGAAGGGCAAGATTTTGCACAAGCATTAGAATTTCCGGGTGGCAAAGTTGATGCAGGTGAAACCCCTGAAGAAGCCTTAAAAAGAGAATTGGAAGAAGAGATTGGCATTCATATTTTAAATGCTGAACTGTACGAACGTTTTCAATTTGAATATCCAACCAAAATTTTAGATTTTAGTTTTTATCTGGTCACAGAATGGATCGGTGAGCCTTTTGGACGAGAAGGCCAAGAAGGTTTTTGGCTTGAACAAAGTGAGCTTGATGCAGGGCAATTTCCGCCTGCCAATTTAAAGCTGATTCAGCGTTTAGTGGCTGAAAGTGCTAAATAACATTTAATTAACTTTATTTACTATGATTCCAAGTATTTTTCTGAGTTTATTTTTTATTGCGACGGTGATTTTTATCGTCAATTCACACTATCGTTGGACATATTTTTTTGCGATTGCATTATTCGTCTTATTGTTTAGCTCAATGTTTGCGATAACCGGTCAATGGCAACGCGGATTGAATTTTGCGTCCGTGCTTTTTGTGGTGTTGATGCTATTCCATCGAATGAAAATTCATTACTACAAACAACCTTTACTCATTTCAGATTTTTGGCTCGTAACAGACTGGCGAAATTGGGAAACCCTCTTACATTATAAAGGGGCGATTTTCGGCGTGTTGGGGCTATTAGGTCTGTTGGGTTATGCTATCTGTGGCTGGTCAGATGTTGAAACTGCCTCTACTGGATTTCGCTTATTTGCAGCAATACTTGCAGCAACGAGCTTTGGTTTAATGTGGCATTATTCTAAAGATCCGGATGCAACAAAAGTCTGGCTGGATTCATTGCCAGATGATGGTCGAGATGTATTTTTAAACTTACCAATGTCTTGTCGTGGCGTATTCTTTAAAGTGCCAGAATTTGAAGGTAATAGCCAAAAATTTAAAGAAAAAATGACCGCACTTTTAAGTGAAAAGGCTGAGGGTAAAACTGAAAGTGTAGAAAAGCCAGACGCAGAAAAACCAGACATAGTGGTGTGTCTACAAGAATCAACCTTGAATCCCCATCAATTTGATTTTGATGCAGAAACCATCCCGCCATTTTCAATGTTTAATAAGCAAGAAGATACCGCATTTGTGAGTCCATTGCGTGTGCATACAGTGGGCGGTGCAACGTGGAAATCTGAATTTGCTTTCCTTGCAGGGGTGCCTTCAACCGATTTTGGTGCTTTAGCAAGTGGGGTGTTTTATTCCGTTGTCCCACACTTACAGACAGGGTTTATTAAAAACCTTCGTGATCAAGGCTATTTTTGTGTGGCGTTATCGCCTTTTACGAAAGGTAACTACAACGCAAAACCTGCTTATGACCACTTTGGTTTTGATTTGATGTTGCAACCACAAGATTTAGGCTATCCCGCATCAATCAGCAAAAATCTCTGGCATATTAGCAGTGAAGAGATGATGTATTACACCAAACTGATTTTGCAGAAACAGCATCCATCATTGGAAAATGTACAACAGCCCATGTTTGTTTATGTGCTCACGATGAAAGAGCATGGCCCTTACAACACGAATATGCCAAACCATTTTAATTTGGCGAGTAAGCGTTTAGGAGGAAAAGCGATTTCTTGCTTGAACGATTATATTGATCGTATTGATAGCCTTAATGAGGCGATTGAAGGTTTAAATGATTATTTAAAATCGCGTGAAACACCTTATGTATTCGGTTATTTTGGTGATCACCAAGTCGCTTTTGATAATCAGCTTCCACCGAAAAAAGGTAATTTTGTAAATCCAGATTATGTGACTCAATTTGTGGTTAGAACTAATCGTAAGACTGACTTTGTTCAACAGCAAGATTTCTTAGATTTAGCCTTTGTTGGTGGCGTATTACTTGATGTGGCAGGTTTATCACCGAAGGATGACTTTATGCGAGCAAATATCGCGATGCGTCAGTTAAGCCAAGGTAAGCTCGAAGATGCAGAGGATATGGATTTAGTGAATAGCTATCGAAATTATCTGTATCAAGATTTAAAAATTGCGCAATAATAAAAAATCTCGGTTAACGCCGAGATTTTTTTATAAGCAAAATTTAACCGATAAGTCTGCCAATTTTACCCACACGTCGTGACCATATTCTTGCTTGGTTGTGCGCTCAATATCTGCCAACTCTTGCAATATTTCAAAGAGCTTTTGATAGGTGAGTCGTTGTATCGCTGCCGTATAAAGATGACGACGATTCTGCCAAATTTTGAGGCGGTCAAAATCCGCTTTGAGTGTCTGTGTTGGCAAACTTGTTTGAAGAGATGGATTGCGCAGCTGTGGTTTTGTTAATTCTAACAAGGTGAGTAGTTCACGCTGCAAAGTACGCAATAAAATGACAGGTTGCACATCTTCAGCTTGTAAACCTCGCAAAATCCGCTTTGAACGATTTGCCTTGCCTGCTAACAATGCATCAATCCATTGGAAAGGGGTAAAAACAGAAGATTGCTCTACGACGGATTTTACGCGGTTATACGTGAGTTTGTGATCAGGATAAAGCAAATCTAAAAGCTGTAATGCTTGTTTCAATGCCAGTAGATTATTTTCATAGCTATAACAAAGCAGTTGAACGGCTTCCTCATCAGCTGATAATCCCATGTTTTTTGTACGATGCTTAACCCAACGAGAAAGCTGTTCTGAATTTGGTGTTTGGCAGTTAACAATAACAGCTTGTGGCTCAAGTTGATTTGCTTGAATAAACCACTCTTGTTTTTCGGCTGCTTTAGACAATTTAGGCAAGGTGAGAACAAGTAAGCTATCTTCATTTAATCCACTAATAAATTGCTGAAGGTTTTTCTGCAGAAGTGCGGTTAAATTTTCGGGTAAATTGAGAATGAAAATTTGCTTATTAAAGAAGAGCCCCATAGATTGGCTGGCCTCAATTAATGCAGGCCAGTCAGTATTAGTATCTATGGTGATTTGATTTTTTTCATCAAAATCTTGAAGAAGGGCGGCTTGATGAATGAGAGCTTCACTTTCACTGAGCAACAGGGGATCTGTCCCAACCAAAAAATAGACTTTCGCTAAATGGCTGTTCAGATTAGAGGCCAGTTGCTCAGGAAAAATGCGGTTCATTATTTTCCTTGAACTTGATATTGTAAGGCAGCCATTTTATTAATTAATTGGCGAGCCGCTTGTTCGCGCATATCATTCCAAATTACATCGCGTTCAGCTGATTTTGCTAATGCAGCACGTGAGTTATCAAAGAAAGTGCGGTTGATTTTTGCAGAGATTGGATAGGTTTCTCCGTTTGCTAAACGTACACTTGCTTCAACATCAAGGGTCAATACTTTTTCTGCTTCACGGCCTTGTTTAAAGACTGACGCCACTTTATCGCTTGAAGTCTGTTTATTTAAACGCAACACTGGCACACCTTGTTTTGCAGGAACAAGGTTTACGTTGTTGCTAAGCAGTTGCTTACGCATTGCCATTGACATTTCACTGTATGGGTCGCTACTTTCAAGAGCCATTGTTTTTAATTCTGCAGGAACAGCCGCACCATTATCGAAGTGCCAACCACAAGCAGTTAAAAAGGCAGTAGCCCCAACAAAGCAGATCGTTTTGATTGATTTCATCATAAAAATTACCTGTAAAATTCACCGCACTTTATTTTGTTTAAGAGTCGTTTATGCAACTCTTGGAATAAAATGCGGTTATTTTATGGATTATTGCGGTTTAACCACCACATTTAACAATTTACCAGGTACATAAATCACTTTCACGATTTGTGTATTGTCAGTAAATTTCTTCACATTTTCATCTGCAAATGCAACCGTTTTCACGGTTTCTTCATCCGCATCAGCTGCGACAGTCACTTTACCACGTACTTTACCGTTGACTTGAACCACGATAAGTTTTTCATCTTCTACCATCGCCGCTTCATCAGCTTTCACCCATTCTGCATGGTCGATGTTGCTTTCGTTACCTAAAGCTTTCCATAACTCAAAGCAGATATGTGGTGTGATTGGGTAAAGCATACGCACGACTGCGCTTAATGCTTCTGCCATCACAGCACGATCTTGCTCGCTTTCTAATGGCGCACGGGTTAATTTATTCATTAACTCCATTACTGCTGCGATAGCGGTATTGAACGTTTGACGACGACCAATATCATCGCTCACTTTGGCGATCGTTTTATGCACATCACGGCGAAGTGCTTTTTGGTCTGCAGAAAGTGCGGTCACATCTAAAGCAGTTTTTGCAGGATTTTGACTGTATTCATACACCAAATTCCATACACGACCTAAGAAACGTTTTGCCCCTTCTACGCCAGATTCTTGCCATTCAAGTGTCATTTCTGCAGGAGAAGCGAACATCATGAAGAGACGCACAGTATCTGCACCGTATTTTTCCACCATCTCTTGTGGGTCGATACCGTTGTTTTTGGATTTCGACATTTTGGTCATACCGGTATGCACCAATTCACGGCCTTCTGGATCAGTCGCTTTGATGATACGGCCTTTTTCATCACGCTCAAGGGTCACTTGCGTTGGGCTTACCCAAATACGCTCGTTGGTCGGACTGGTGTAATAGAACGCATCGGCTAATACCATGCCTTGGCATAATAATTTTTGTGCCGGCTCATCGCTCGTTACGAAACCTGCATCACGCAATAATTTGTGGAAGAAACGGAAGTAGAGCAAGTGCATGGTCGCGTGCTCGATACCGCCGATATATTGATCCACCGGCAACCAGTAGTTGGCTTCATCTTTATCCAACATGCCTTCAGCATAGCTTGGTGAAGTATAGCGTGCATAGTACCAAGACGATTCCATAAAGGTATCAAAGGTATCGGTTTCTTTTAATGCAGGTTCACCGTTGAAGGTGGTTTTAGCCCAGTTTGGATCGGCTTTAATTGGGCTTTTCACGCCATCCATGACCACATCTTCCGGTAGAATAATCGGTAAATCTTCGATTGGGGCTGGTACGGTTTCACCGTTTGGCAAGGTCAGCATTGGAATTGGTGCACCCCAATAACGTTGACGAGAAACGCCCCAGTCACGTAAACGATAATTCACTTGGCGTTTACCCACGCCTAATTTTTCTAATTTGTCCGCAATACCGTTGAATGCCGCATCAAAATCCAAACCATCAAACTCAGCAGAGTTCACTAATTTACCGTGTTCAACAAAAGCTTGTTTGGTTAAATCAATTTCTTCATCTGCAAGTGGTGCGATTACCTGTTTAATTGGCAAACTGTATTTTTGAGCAAATTCAAAGTCACGTTGGTCATGTGCTGGAACCGCCATTACTGCACCAGTACCGTAGTGCATTAACACGAAGTTAGCGACCCAAATTGGTAATTTTTCACCGGTTAATGGATGAATAGCGAATAAGCCGGTTGCCATCCCTTTTTTCTCCATTGTGGCTAGGTCTGCTTCGGCCACTTTGGCATTTTTTGCTTCACGGATGAATTCAGCCAATTGAGGATTTTTTTCTGCCGCTAATTCTGCTAATGGGTGCGCTGCTGCGATACCTAAATAGCTCACACCATAGAAAGTATCTGGGCGGGTGGTATAAACCGCAACTTTTTCTGAGGTATCTGCTACATCAAACGTAATTTCCACCCCTTCAGAACGGCCGATCCAGTTACGTTGCATGGTTTTTACCATGTCTGGCCATTGTGGCAGTTGGTCTAATCCGCCTAATAGTTGCTCTGCATAATCAGTGATTTTAATAAACCATTGTGGGATTTCTTTTTGTTCGACAGGAGTATCACAACGCCAGCAGCAACCTTCGTGCACCTGTTCGTTCGCCAATACGGTTTCATCGTTCGGACACCAGTTCACAGTTGAGGTTTTTTTGTAAACTAAGCCTTTTTTATAAAGCTCGGTGAAGAACCATTGTTCCCATTTGTAGTATTCCGGACGGCAAGTCGCAATTTCGCGATCCCAGTCATAACCAAAGCCCAACATTTTGAGCTGGTTTTTCATGTATTCGATATTTTCGTAAGTCCATTTTGCGGGTGCAGTTTTATTTTTAATCGCAGCACCTTCCGCTGGCAAACCAAATGCATCCCAACCAATCGGTTGTAACACATTTTTACCGTTCATACGTTGATAACGAGAAACCACATCACCGATGGTGTAGTTACGCACATGGCCCATATGTAAACGACCAGATGGGTAAGGGAACATTGAAAGACAGTAATATTTTTCTTTAGACGTATCTTTGATTGCTTTGAAGACTTTATTTTCAGCCCAATATTGTTGAACGGCAGGTTCAATCAAATCAGGGCGGTAATGTTGTTGCATAGAAAATCACCTTAAATTTTGACCGCACTTTGCGGCATATTTTGCTTTATAAAATGTGGTATAGGATAGCGTAAAACGGGGAAAATTGGTAGAAAGTGCGGTGATTTTTTTACTGATTTTATAAGAGATTTTGAATTTCAGATGGAATTAATTTAGGCGAAGGAATCCAAACTTGTTTATGTCGGTTTAATTCACCTTTTTCAAGTATGATTGTACTTTTAGGTACTTTGAATGCTTTACTCAAAAATTTCATCAAGTGAGCATTTGCTTGACCATCAACAGGCGGTGCGGTGATCGTGATTTTGAGTTCATCATCGTGCAATCCCACAATTTGATCTTTACTGGCTTTGGGTTGCAAAATGATTTTAAGGCGTAGTCCTTCAGATGTTTGTTCGATTGCTGACATAACTAAATTTACTTACCATACAATAAGGGCTGGAAAATCCAGCCCGAAAAATAACATTATTTTTGACCGCATTTTAAGCGGCGATTGCCCATAAAACCTGGAAGTAATCGTAAAAGAGATTATTCAAAAATAACAGAACAATGGCAATAACCATCGGTGAAAAATCAATCATGCCCACAGTTGGTAAAATGCGTTTAATGGGTTTCAATAATGGTTCGGTAAGTTGATATAACGCATAGAATGCAGGATTATTGCCACGATTAAACCAACTTAAAATTGCACCGGCAATTAACACATAGAAAATGGCCACACCGATATTTTTAATTAGTCCTAATATGCCCAATAGCAAGAAGAAACTGAGATTTAACCCGCCAAACAGAACCGATTTCAATCCGCAAAGCAAGAAGACTAAAACCAGTGCAGCAGTTTCCACTTTTTTCACCACAGGAAAAACTTTACGCAATGGCGCAATAACTGGCTGGGTTAATTTCAGCGTAAATTGAGAAATGGGATTGTAATAATCCACATTCGCTAATGGTAGCCATACGCGTAAAATTAATACTAAACAATACAGATCGATAATCGATCCTAAAAATAACGCAGTTTGGGAAATTTCCATTATAACCAACCTTTCCGTTTGAAATAGATGTAAGGTGTAAGTGCCGCACCAATCATTAAGCCAATAGCCATTGGATAGCCATATTTAAAATGAAGCTCTGGCATAAATTCAAAGTTCATTCCGTAAGTGGATGCCACAAGTGTTGCCGGTAGGAACATCACAGACACCACCGAGAAGAATTTCATGATTTTATTCTGCTCGATATTAATATAACCCATTGCCGCCTGCATTAAAAAGTTTACTTTTTGGAATAAAGACTCATTATGCGGTTGCAAGGATTCGATATCTCGTAAGATTTCACGAGCTTGTTCTAACTGATTAGCCGGTAAACGTGTTTTACGCACCAAGAAACCCAATGCACGTTGTGTATCCATCAAACACAAACGCACTTTAGAACTGGTATCTTCTTGTTCTGTTAGGGTATTTAAGGCTTCATCGAAAGCTTCATCTTGCGTACCGTTTAGAATTACACGACTTAATTTTTCTAAATCCGCATAAACGTTTTCGATAACATCCGCTAATTGCTCAATTTTGGTTTCAAATAAGTCGAGCAAAACTTCATATGCATTGCATTCTAATAATCGCTGACTACGGGAACGCATACGATATAAACGGAATGCGGGTAATTCACGATCACGTAGGGTAAATAAGCGCCCATCACGAATAGTAAACGCCACGCTTGCGAGGTCGGCGTAGTTTTCTTCGTCTTCACAATAGAAGAATGAGTGCAAGTGCAAGCCGTCTTCGTCTTCAAAGAAACGCGCGGATGCTTCGATGTCTTCTAATTCGAGGAATGAGGCGAGACTTTGTCCTAAGCCTTCTTGCAACATTTCACGTTCTTCCCCTGTTGGCTCCAGTAAATCTAACCAAATGGCAGAGCTGAGCTCGGCTGGTTCGTCATCAATACGAAGCAAGCGGGAATCGCTAATGGAAAAAGCGTTAATCATTGGTCATACTCCTTTTGGGATTATGAAGATCCAACTGTGAACAAAAAAAGATCAAACGAAATTGGCACTAGAGAAAAGTGCGGTCAAATTTTTGTATGTTTTAAAAATGGGTTTCGTTCGATAAAAGATGCCGAAGAAAGGTAAATTGATTACCAGCGAACTCTCGCTGATAAGAGGCGAGAGTCTAAAGCGATATTCGGTATCGACTATGACTGTCCAAAGTGTGTGTCCTTCTCGTTAAAAAATCGGGCGAATGTTACGCTTGAAAGGCGCTTTCGTCAAGTATTATTGAAAAGGACACGGCACTTTTAATTAATTAGTATATTGATTAATTGCGTTAGTAACTTCTTGATCTTGATAAATATTATTAACAATATCTTTGAAGGTTTCGCCTAGCACTTTTTGAATTTCATCATTGCTCGCATTAAATGCACCAGATTGTGAACGGGTCGCATTAAAGGTTTTGTTGTATTGTCCGCGCGGACCTTGTACATAAACAACTGCTTGGATTTTGCTGTTCAAGGTATAACGTAAATTACCTTGATCTACGTGAGTGTTGAATTCTTTCACTTCAACGGTTACACCCGCATTCGCATTATTAGCTTGTCCAATACGGAAACCTTTGCTAACTAAATTTTGTTGCATTACTTGTTGGAAAAGTTGAGTAACGCTTGGTGATGCGTTTAATTTAATCAGCTCACCTGATTTAGTATAAGTTGCAATTTCTTGTTGTGGACGAGAATCGCGAGTATTGACTGTTACCACTGCTGATTGGTTAATATTCATTGATGCAGTTGGTGATTGAGGCGCAAAAGTTAAGGTATTAGATTGCGCTTGGCAACCCGCTAAAAATAATGTCGCAGCGGCCAACGTCATTGTTGATAATGCTTTGATTTTGTTTGTTACTTTCATAATTTCCTCATTGAATTAGGTTAATTTGTGTTATTCTTACAAACTTAACGCTGAATGTATAGCAAAAAGTTAGGGAGTTTATTTATGTCAAAACAGCAAGAATTATTAGAGAGAATTCAAGCCGAATTTCAACCGCACTTTGCCACCGTGGAAAATGAAAGCCATATGCACAGTTCCGGTCGAGGGGCTGATTCTCATTTTAAATTAGTGATTGTCAGCGATACTTTTGAAGGCATGCGCAAGGTGCAACGCCACCAAAAACTTTACCAACTTTTGGCCGATGATTTAAAAAATGGCATTCACGCATTAGCTCTTCATCTTTATACAAAAAGCGAATGGGAGAGCCTAGGTGAAGCATTTCCAAAATCACCAAATTGTCTTGGTGTTGGACAGTAAGTATTCTCTTACGTTCCCTGTATTCCATTTCAATAATAAGAGAGAAGGCAAGAGGTTTTCTCTCTTTTTATTTTAACGTGAATTTATTTTTAACTCCTGATGAGTATTACTCTAAAAACTTCACAAATATTTCACAAAAAGTATCGGGTTAAAGTAGAAAAAAAGCCCATTTTCCGCTAGAATGAAACGCTTTTAATTTTCGAATTTCAATTTCTGGATGAGTTAGTCATTCTTAACGAGTCGAGAAATTAAACAGATTTGAGTTTTTAAATTTATGTGTCAGTTAATAACGCTTTGATCTTAAAAGCGTTTTCTGGCTCGCTCAATCGCGAGATTGCTTTTAGAGCATATGCTTTGATTGCAATCGTGTTTTTAACCTAGAAAAGTAGTGCAAACAGTATGATTACAATCAAAAAAGGCTTGGATCTTCCTATTGCAGGAAAACCAGCACAAGTAATCCATAGCGGTAACGCTGTGAATCAGGTTGCGATTCTTGGTGAAGAGTATGTGGGTATGCGTCCTTCTATGAAGGTACGTGAAGGCGATGTCGTGAAAAAAGGCCAAGTGCTTTTTGAAGACAAGAAAAACCCTGGAGTGGTTTTCACAGCCCCTGCGAGTGGTACTATCACTGTAATTAATCGTGGCGAAAAACGTGTATTACAATCTGTGGTCATTGATGTGCAAGGTAACGATCAAGTTGCTTTCGCTAAATATAACGCAGGTGAGCTCAATACGCTTTCTTCTGAACAAGTTAAACAAAACCTCGTTGAATCCGGTTTGTGGACAGCGTTCCGCACCCGTCCGTTCAGCAAAGTGCCTGCCTTAGATGCAGAACCTTCTTCTCTGTTTGTAAATGCGATGGATACTAATCCTTTGGCAGCAAATCCAGAGGTGGTGTTAAAAGAGCATTGGCAAGATTTTATTGACGGTTTAACAGTATTAAGTCGTCTATTCCCAAATAAACCATTAAATCTATGTAAAGCGGGTGATAGCAATATCCCAACCGTGGATTTACCTAACCTAAAAGTACATGATTTTGGCGGTGTTCATCCTGCTGGTTTAGTGGGTACTCATATTCACTTTATCGATCCAGTTGGTGTGAATAAAACTGTATGGCATATCAATTACCAAGATGTGATTGCTGTAGGTAAATTATTCACCACGGGCGAACTTTATGTAGAACGCATTATTTCTCTTGCTGGTCCGCAAGTGAAAGAGCCTCGTTTAGTTCGTACCGTAATCGGTGCTAACCTTTCTCAATTAACCGCAGGTGAATTAAAAGACGGTAATAACCGTGTGATTTCTGGTTCAGTACTTTGTGGTCAAACAGCAAAAGATGCTCACGACTATTTGGGTCGTTATGCGTTACAAGTTTCTGTGATTGCAGAAGGTAATGAGAAAGAGTTCTTAGGTTGGATCACACCACAATCGAACAAATATTCGATTACCCGTACCGTATTAGGTCACTTTGGTAAGAAATTATTCAACTTCACTACCGCAGAGAATGGTGGTGAGCGTGCAATGGTACCAATCGGTAGCTATGAGCGCGTAATGCCGTTGGATATTTTACCGACATTATTATTACGTGATTTAATCGTGGGCGATACCGATGGCGCACAAGCGTTAGGTTGTCTTGAATTAGATGAAGAAGACTTAGCATTATGTTCTTTCGTTTGCCCGGGCAAATATGAATACGGTTCAATCTTGCGTCAAGTATTAGATAAGATTGAGAAGGAAGGTTAAAAATGGGTTTAAAAAATCTTTTTGACAAAATGGAACCCGCGTTTTTGCCAGGTGGTAAATACAGCAAGCTTTATCCGGTCTTTGAATCGATTTATACCTTGCTTTATACACCAGGTACGGTAACGCACAAAAACACACACGTTCGTGATGCGTTAGACTCAAAACGTATGATGATTACGGTTTTCCTTGCGTTGTTCCCAGCGATTTTCTACGGGATGTACAATGTGGGTAACCAAGCGATCCCTGCCTTAAATCAATTAGGCAATTTAGATCAATTAATTGCTAATGATTGGCACTATGCGCTTGCAAGTTCATTGGGTTTAGATTTAACCAATAATGCAACTTGGGGCTCAAAAATGGCATTAGGGGCGATCTTCTTCTTACCAATTTACTTAGTGGTATTTACCGTTTGTACAATTTGGGAATTATTGTTCTCAGTGGTGCGTGGTCATGAAGTAAATGAAGGGATGTTCGTTTCAACCATTTTATTTGCGTTAATCGTTCCACCAACATTGCCATTATGGCAAGCGGCGCTTGGTATCAGCTTTGGTATCGTGGTAGCGAAAGAAATCTTCGGTGGTGTAGGTCGTAACTTTATGAACCCTGCACTTGCTGGTCGTGCATTCTTATTCTTTGCTTATCCGGCTCAAATTTCCGGTGACTTAGTATGGACTGCAGCAGATGGTTTCTCAGGCGCAACCGCACTTTCACAATGGTCTCAAGGTGGTCAAGCAGCATTACAACACACTGTAACCGGTCAACCTATTACTTGGATGGATGCATTCATTGGTAATATCCCAGGTTCAATGGGTGAGGTTTCAACGCTTGCGTTATTAATCGGTGGTGCAGTGATTGTATTCACTCGAATTGCTTCTTGGCGCATCATGGCTGGTGTCATGATCGGTATGATTGGTACAGCAACCTTATTCAACTTAATCGGTTCTGATTCTAACCAAATGTTCTCAATGCCTTGGCATTGGCACTTTGTATTAGGTGGTTTTGCACTTGGTATGATCTTTATGGCAACCGACCCAGTATCAGCTTCATTTACCAACACAGGTAAATGGTGGTACGGTGCGTTAATTGGCGTGATGGCGGTATTAATTCGTACAGTGAACCCAGCTTATCCAGAAGGGATGATGTTAGCGATTTTATTTGCAAACTTATTTGCACCAATTTTCGACTACATCGTGGTTCAAGCAAATATCAAACGTCGGAGAGCAAGAACAAATGGCTAAATTTAATAAAGATAGCGTTAGCGGTACAGTTACCGTTGTTGTGTTGCTAAGTTTAGTGTGTTCTATCGTGGTTTCTGGTGCTGCAGTAGCATTAAAATCTAAACAAGATGAACAAAAAGCACTCGACGTTCAACGTAACATTTTAACTGTTGCTGGCTTAATGAAAGAAGATAATGCATCAGTAATTAAAGACACTTACAGCAAATTTATTGAGCCACGTTTAGTTGATTTGCAAAGTGGTGATTACGTTCAAGCTTCAGCAGAAGAAATTAATAAATTTGAACCTAAAGATGCCGTTAAAGATCCAGCTAAGAGCCAAGCTATCCCAGCTGAGGCTGATAAAGCAGGAATCAAGGTTCGTGCAAACCAAGCACGTGTTTATCTTGTAAAAGATGAACAAGGCAATGTAACCCAAGTTGTATTACCAATGTATGGCCGTGGCTTATGGTCAACCATGTATGGTTTTGTTTCTGTTGCACCAGATGCGAATACCATCAAAGGTATTACTTACTATGATCAAGGTGAAACAGCCGGTCTTGGTGGTGAAATTGCGAACCCACGTTGGCAAGCACAGTTCGTTGATAAAAAATTATTCGATGAACAAGGTAACCAAAAATTCAAAATCTACAAAGGTAGCTCTGCTGCAGATAAAGAGCACGGTGTAGATGGTTTATCAGGTGCAACTTTAACCAGTAATGGTGTTCAAGGTTCATTTGATTATTGGTTCAGCCAAAATGGCTTTGGTCCATTCTTAGCGAAATTTAAAGCAGGAGAAATCAAATAATGGCTGATGCAAAAGTAAACTTAAAAGGTCTTTTATTCGATCCTATTGTTAAAAATAACCCGATTGCCTTGCAAATTTTGGGTATCTGTTCTGCATTAGCGGTAACGACCCAATTACAAACCGCGATCGTTATGGCGATTGCGGTAAGTTTGGTAACCGGTTTCTCCAGTTTGTTCATTTCATTGATTCGTAACTATATTCCAAATAGTATCCGTATCATTGTGCAACTGGCGATTATCGCATCTTTAGTAATCTTGGTTGACCAAGTACTAAAAGCTTATGCTTATGGTTTATCTAAACAACTTTCTGTATTCGTTGGTCTTATCATTACAAACTGTATCGTAATGGGCCGTGCAGAAGCGTTTGCGATGAAATCACCTCCGCTAGAAAGCTTTGTTGATGGTATCGGTAACGGTTTAGGTTATGGTGCGATCTTATTAATTGTTGCAACATTACGTGAACTAATCGGTTCTGGTCGTTTATTTGGTTTCCCTGTATTCCAAACAATTCAAGACGGTGGTTGGTATCAACCAAACGGTTTATTCCTTCTTGCACCAAGTGCGTTCTTTATTATCGGCTTCGTTATTTGGGGCTTAAGAACGTGGAAACCTGAGCAACAGGAGAAATAATCAATGGAACATTATATTAGCCTATTCGTGAAGGCGATCTTCATTGAAAACATGGCGCTCTCTTTCTTCTTAGGGATGTGTACTTTCCTTGCGGTTTCTAAGAAAGTTTCTACGGCATTTGGCCTTGGTGTTGCGGTAACAGTAGTACTTGGTATTGCGGTACCTGCGAACCAATTTGTGTATGAACATGTATTAAAAGATGGTGCATTGGTAGAAGGTGTAAGCCTTGAGTTTTTAAACTTCATTACCTTTATCGGGATTATTGCGGGTCTTGTTCAATTACTTGAAATGACTCTAGATAAATTCTTCCCAGCACTTTATAACGCATTAGGTATCTTCCTTCCACTTATCGCCGTAAACTGTGCGATCTTTGGTGGTGTATCTTTTGCGGTACAACGTGAATACACTTTTGCAGAATCTGCAGTTTATGGTGTAGGTGCAGGGTTAGGTTGGATGTTAGCAATCGTTGCGCTTGCAGGCTTAACCGAAAAAATGAAATATGCCGATGTACCGGCAGGCTTAAAAGGATTAGGGATTACCTTTATTACTGCGGGCTTGATGGCGCTTGGCTTTATGTCATTCTCTGGTATTCAGTTATAAGGAGGCATAAATGAGCGAATCTTCAATTTTATTATTAGGTGTTGCGGCATTTACGGTTATCCTTTTAGTGCTCGTTGCGATTATTTTATTCGCTAAATCAAAATTAGTGGATTCTGGTGATATCACCATTTCTATTAATGACGATCCTGAAAAAGCGATCACTTTACCTGCTGGCGGTAAATTACTTGGTGCGTTAGCAAGTAAAGGTATCTTCGTTTCTTCTGCTTGTGGTGGCGGTGGCTCTTGTGGCCAATGTATTGTGAAAGTGAAAAGTGGCGGTGGTGAAATTCTCCCAACTGAACTTTCTCATATTAATAAACGTGAAGCAAAAGAAGGCTATCGTTTAGCTTGCCAAGTTAATGTAAAAGGCAATATGGACGTTGAACTTCCAGAAGAAATTTTCGGTGTGAAAAAATGGGAATGTACTGTTATTTCTAACGATAACAAAGCAACCTTCATCAAAGAGCTTAAATTAGCGATTCCTGAAGGCGAAGAAGTACCTTTCCGTGCTGGTGGTTATATCCAAATCGAAGCTGATCCACATACGGTTTACTATAAAGATTTTGATATTCCAGAAGAATACCACGAAGATTGGGACAAATACGATTTATGGCGTTATGTGTCTAAAGTGGATGAGCATATTATTCGTGCTTACTCAATGGCTTCATATCCAGAAGAGAAAGGCATCATTATGCTTAATGTGCGTATTGCAACGCCACCACCACGTCAACCTGATGCACCTCCAGGTCAAATGTCTTCTTACATTTGGTCATTAAAACCAGGTGATAAAGTGACAATTTCTGGTCCGTTCGGTGAATTCTTCGCGAAAGAAACCGACAATGAAATGGTCTTCATCGGTGGTGGTGCGGGTATGGCGCCAATGCGTTCTCATATCTTTGACCAATTAAAACGTTTACACTCTAAACGTAAAATGTCATTCTGGTATGGTGCACGGTCTAAACGTGAAATGTTCTATGTAGAAGATTTTGATCAGCTTCAAGCCGAAAATCCGAACTTTACATGGCACGTGGCATTATCTGACCCGTTACCAGAAGATAACTGGACAGGTTACACTGGCTTTATTCACAACGTACTTTATGAAAACTACTTGAAAAATCATGAAGCACCAGAAGATTGTGAATACTACATGTGTGGACCTCCAGTCATGAACGCTGCGGTAATCAAAATGTTGAAAGACCTCGGTGTTGAAGATGAAAACATCTTATTAGATGACTTCGGTGGTTGATTTTAGTTAATCAAAACATCATGAAAACTGACCGCACTTTGTGATGAAGTGCGGTCAATATTTAAGATGGATTACAGGCAAGCTGATAGATGCGTCGGTTTGCCTGTAATTCATATATTTAGGAAGGAATAGATGAAAAAAATATTAAGCGGATTGATTGCAATTGCCTTGTCTTGTTCATTAAGTGCTTGTAAAAAAGATCCGGAAATTATTTCACTTAGCGGTAAAACCATGGGAACCACTTACCATATCCGCTACATTGATGACGGTTCAGTTAAAGAAAATGCTGAAAAAACACATGAGCAGATTGAAGTGGTTTTAAAAGATGTGAATCAGAAAATGTCCACTTACATTAAAGATTCCGAATTGAGCCGTTTTAATCAAAATACACAAGTGAATACGCCAATTGAAATCTCTGCGGACTTTGCCAAAGTATTACAAGAAGCGATCCGTTTAAATCAGGTTACTGAGGGTTCATTGGATGTGACAGTAGGGCCTGTAGTAAATTTATGGGGCTTTGGGCCAGAAAAACGCCCAGAACGTAAGCCAACCCCAGAGCAACTTGCTGAACGTCAAAGTTGGGTGGGAATTGATAAAATTCACCTTGATATGAGCGGTAAAACCCCAACTTTAAGTAAAGCCGTGCCACAGGTTTATATTGATTTATCATCTATTGCTAAAGGTTTTGGTGTGGATCAAGTTGCGGATGTTTTAGAGCAAAATCACGTACAAAACTATATGGTGGAAATTGGCGGAGAAATCCGTGCAAAAGGTAAAAATGCCGAAAATAAAGCTTGGCAAATCGCTATTGAAAAACCGAATAATACGGGTGAAAGATCAGTTCAAGAAGTAATTGGTTTAAATAATATGGCGATGGCGACCTCAGGCGATTACCGTATTTATTTTGAGGAAAACGGTCAACGCTTTGCACATGAAATTGACCCGAAAACCGGCTATCCAATTCAGCATCATTTAGCCTCAATTACCGTGCTTGCACAAAGCTCAATGACTGCTGATGGCTTATCTACAGGCCTATTTGTACTTGGTGAAGATAAAGCATTGGAAGTGGCTGAGAAAGAAAATATTCCGGTTTATTTAATTATGAAAACCGAACAAGGCTTTGAAACGAAAATGTCCTCAGCCTTCCAAAAGTTACTCGCAAATAAGGAATAATCATGCAAACTTTATTTTTTACCCTAATCGCTTTTGTGGCCATTATTGTATTAATGTCTGTGGGCTTTATCTTTAAAAAACAAAGCTTAAAGGGCAGCTGTGGCGGACTTTCATCACTCGGTATCGCTAAAGCCTGTGACTGCGATAAACCTTGCGACACTTTACAAGAAAAATTAGATGCTGGCGATGAAAATGCCAAAGCTGAATACGAACAAAAATTTGCGAAGAAAGATGATGACTCGCACTTTTATGAAGTGAAATAACTCACTCAAAATCAACCGCACTTTGTGCAATAACCTTAATTTATGGGGCGGAAGTCATTCCGCTATGTTTCAATCATTATCACCAATGTGCTTCGCCTTAACCGAAGTTACGGGAGACTTATGTTAACTTCAAATACTTATAATCAACATTTCGCACCCTTGAGTGCAGAACAACTTGCCGAAAATGCTACTAAAAAAGTCATTTGTGGTATGTCTGGTGGGGTGGATTCCTCCGTTTCTGCGTTTATTCTTCAACAGCAAGGCTACCAAGTGGAAGGCCTATTTATGAAAAACTGGGAAGAAGATGACGATACCGATTATTGTACAGCTGCAGCGGATCTTGCTGATGCGCAGGCGGTATGTGACAAGCTAGGCATTAAGCTACATAAAATCAATTTTGCAGCGGAATATTGGGATAACGTGTTTGAACATTTCTTAACAGAATACAAAGCTGGTCGCACGCCAAACCCGGATATTTTGTGCAATAAAGAAATTAAATTTAAAGCTTTCTTGGAATATGCAGCGGAAGATTTGGGCGCTAACTATATTGCTACCGGCCATTATGTGCGTCGTCGTGGTGCAGATAATCAAGCAGAGCTATTGCGCGGCTTAGATAGCAACAAAGACCAAAGCTATTTCCTTTACACGTTGAGTAAACATCAGGTAGGTCAAAGCCTTTTCCCTGTAGGTGAAATCGAAAAGCCAATCGTGCGTGCTATTGCAGAAGATTTAGGTTTAATTACCGCGAAGAAAAAAGACTCTACGGGAATTTGTTTTATCGGTGAGCGTAAGTTTAAGGATTTCTTAGCACGTTATTTACCCGCACAACCGGGAGATATCCGTACCGTAGATGGCGAGATTATTGGTCGTCATGAAGGCTTGATGTATCACACCCTCGGGCAGCGTAAAGGGCTGGGGATCGGTGGTTTAAAAAATGCCGGTGATGAAGCCTGGTATGTAGTAGATAAAGATGTGGAAAATAATGAATTGATTGTGGCACAAGGCCATGATCATCCACGTTTGTTCTCCAAAGGCTTAATTGCCAAACAGCTACATTGGGTGAGTCGCGAACCTGTGCGTGAAGCGTTCCGTTGCACGGTGAAAACTCGTTATCGTCAAACGGATATTGCTTGTTTGGTTGAGCCGATTGATGACGATTGCATTCGAGTGATTTTTGACGAACCACAAGCCGCGGTCACACCAGGTCAATCAGCCGTGTTTTACCTAGATGAAGTCTGCTTGGGTGGCGGAATTATCGAAGAACGAATTTAATCAATATTGAATAAAGTGCGGTCAGAAATTTAAAGATTTTTTAACCGTACTTTTTCTTTCATGATGTTTCAATGTTCGGCAATTTGAAAAAATATTGATGTTTTGATAATATATATTTCGTATTTGGAAACAATCCACTCAAATCCTACTGAGCGTTTCCTTCAAAATCGCACTTCTCCGTGCTATCATTTGCGATGGTTCCATCTCACCATTTAGGGCTTAAGGCCTTATTTTGTTTAATCTGATTTTATTTTTATTCACTTAATTTTTAAGGGGGAAGCGTTGTCTTTATCTAAATTTATGGAAAAGCAAACGTCGTTCAATCCTTTAGTGATTGGTGCAACGTTATTTTTTGTGGTGTTGCTTGTCGCGATGATTTTAATCGCACCTGAACAAACACAAACTTTATTAAATGCTGCTAAATCGGGCATTTTTGCCAACTTTAGTTGGTTTTACGTATTAGCATTCTCAGTATTTTTGGGCTTTTTAGTCATTTTATCAGTCAGTAGCCTAGGTAATATCAAATTAGGCAATGATGAAGAAGAGCCTGAATTTGGTTTTCTGTCTTGGTTGGCGATGTTATTTGCTGCCGGTATGGGGGTAGGGTTGATGTTCTTTGGTGTAGCAGAGCCATTGACGCATTACTTATCTGATATTACCACAGGCAGCGCAGAGCATAAGCAACAAGAAGCCTTGTTACACACCTTATTCCACTGGGGAATTCATGCCTGGGCGGTGTATGGCACGATTGCGTTGGCATTGGCTTACTTTGGATTCCGTTACAAATTACCTTTGGCATTACGTTCTTGTTTCTATCCGTTATTGAAAGAGCGTATTAATGGCAAGTTAGGCGATCTTATCGACATTATGGCGTTACTTGCCACCTTATTTGGTGTTATCACAACATTAGGTTTTGGTGCATCACAATTGGGTGCAGGCTTACATCAATTAGGCTGGATTAGCGAAAATAGCTTCAGCTTGCAAGTTGTCGTAATTGCCGTGGTAATGAGTTTAGCGATATTTTCCGCGATTTCTGGTGTAGGGAAAGGGGTAAAAATCTTAAGTGAGCTGAATTTAACATTAGCTTTCTGTTTGTTGATTTTCGTATTAGTGGCGGGGCCAACACTTTATTTGTTATCAGCGTTCAGCGACAACATCGGAACTTATCTCAGCAACTTAGTCCAATTAAGCTTCAAAACCTATGTTTATGAACAAGAACATACTGGCTGGTTTAGCGGTTGGACCATTCTGTATTGGGCATGGTGGTGTTCTTGGGCGCCATTTGTAGGTTTATTTATTGCGCGTATCTCGAAAGGACGCACCATTCGCGAATTTATTTTCGGTGTGTTGGTGATTCCTAGCATGTTCGGCATCTTGTGGTTTACCGTATTTGGTAATACGGCCATTTGGTTGAATGATGGGGAAGCTGCAGGTACGTTAGGACAAATGATTTCCTCGCCTGAAACGTTGCTCTTTAAATTCTTAGATTATTTACCGCTTTCTAGTGTGACCGGTTTAGTGAGTTTGGTGGTGATTTCTTTATTCTTTATCACCTCGGCAGACTCTGGTATTTATGTATTAAATAACATTGCATCACGCGATAAAAGCCTTGTAGCACCTCGTTGGCAGGCCGTAATGTGGGGTGTATTAATGTCAGTCGTCGCGATTGTTTTAATGCAATCGGGTGGTTTGGCAAACCTGCAGGCCATGACTTTGTTGGTAGCATTACCTTTTGCGATGTTGATGTTGCTGATGTGCTTTAGTTTATGGAAAGGCTTGAGTGCAGATAAAAAATATTTTGATACCAAAGTTAATCCAACCAGTATTTTCTGGACGGGGGATAAATGGAAAGAACGTTTGGAACAAATGATGAACCAAACGCAAGAAAAAGATATTTTACGTTTCCTTAAACATACGGTTTTACCGGCTATGCGTGAATTACGTCAAGAGTTGATTGGCAAATATGACTTAAGCGTACAAATTAACACGTTATTTGATCAAGATGAACCTGCAGTCGAGTTAGTCATTCAGAAAGATTTGATGCGAGACTTTATGTATGGGGTGAAATCTGTCGGTCGTGAGGTGTCAGAGCAATTAATTAATGACGATAACTTGCCACATATCCAGCATAGTATGACTTATGAACCATACACTTACTTCTTTGATGGTCGAGTGGGTTATGATGTGCAATATATGGATCAAGATGAATTAATTGCCGATATGTTGAAACATTATGAACGTTACTTAAGTTTGCTAGACGATGTGGGTCAAGAATTGATGGCACACGAGCAAACAGAACTGGCTGAATAATAAGACTAAAGTGCGGTTGGAAATCCTCTAAATTTTTAACCGCACTTTTTATCTTAAAACAAATATGAAGATACAAAATACTTTCAAAGCAAATGTTATTTGGGGCAGTTTAGGTTTTAGTTTAGCGATTATTGCAGCCCTTTTATTTGATACGCAGCAAACTATATCTTATCTTGCTGCGGCGAAAGCATTTATTTTCTCTCAATTTAGCTGGTTTTATATTTTACTGAGTGCATTTTTTCTGTTCTTTTTACTTTTCTTGGCGTTAGGACGATACGGCGATATTAAACTCGGGAGTGATGAGGAAGAACCAGAGTTTAAATTAGGCTCTTGGATTGCGTTACTTTTTACCTCTGGAATTGGTATTGGCATTGTTTTTCTTGGTGTTGCTGAACCGCTTTCACATTTTCTTTCACCAATAGGTGAATATGAGAAAGTTAGAACGGCATTATTTTTTAGTATTTTTCATTGGAGCATCAGTGCTTGGGCTATTTATGGATTAATTGCACTTACGATTGCGTACTTCGGATTTCGCTATAAATTACCGTTTTCTTTACGCTCTTGTTTTTATCCCTTACTGAAAGAAAAGATTGATGGAAAAGTGGGGGATGTCATTGATATTCTCGGGATTTGTACCACCTTATTTGGCGTAGTTGCAACCTTAGGTTACAGTGCGATTCGGTTGGCGGCTGCCTTCCATTCAATGCATTTATTGGATAACTCACCGTATTTGGTTCCCCTTATTTTAGTGAGTGTTTTTATCATTGCTATCTTAATTTCACTGCAGGGTATCGCCAACGGGTTCCGTATTCTTAGTGAGCTAAATCTAGGCGTTACCTTTCTCTTTATGTTACTGGTTTTGTTATTCGGTCCGACAATATATTTAATTTCTGCTTTTACGGAAAATATTGGTACCTACTTAAGCGGTTTAATTAGAGTCGGCTTCAAGGCTTATGCCTATGATGTAGAACATTTAGACTGGTTTATGGATTGGACAGTTTTTTACTGGGCATGGTGGTTTTCGTGGGCGCCTGGCTTTGGAATTTTTATCGCACGGATTTCTCGCGGACGAACTTTACGGGAGTTTATTTTCGGCGTATTGATGGTGCCAAGTTTATTCTTTGTTTTATGGTTCACAGTATTTGGAAATGGGGCCATTTGGGTTAATGAACATCTTGCTGAGGGGGCATTAGGTCAAGCTGTAAATAATGTGGGGTCACTCCTTTTTGATTTTCTGAGTTATTTACCCTATTCCGGGTTAACTAAAACGTTAGCTTTATTTATTATCACACTCTTTTTTATCGTCACCATTAACTTTGGTATTTATACGCTTAATAATATTGCGATTGAAGACAAAAGCCAGGTTTCACCTCGTTGGCAATCTATGTTCTGGGGAGGACTATTGTCAGCAGTTACGTTTGTGCTTTATCTTTTTGGCGGTATTGAAATACTTCAATCAACGATGTTGTTTTTTTCTTTACCTTTTGCTCTATTGATGTCTTTGATGGCATGGAGTTTGTTGAAGGGCTTACGATTTGAACGTCAATATTATTCCACAGAGGTTTCAGATTTGTGGACAGGTGCAAACTGGCGTAGCCGTTTAAGACAGTTAGTGATTGAACCTAAGCGAGATGATGCCATTTTACATTTAAAAACAACGGCACTTTTGGCAATGAGAGAGTTGCGCCAGTTACTCATTGGTACCTATGGTTTAAATGTGACCTTACAGCAACATTTTGGTCGTGATAATAATCAACTGGTTCTTTCTATTGAAAATGGATTAGCAGAAGATTTTTTTTACCAAATTACCTTGTTCGAGAAGCCTGAGCCTGCACAAGTTCATCATGCATTAATGGTTTCAACCAATATTCAATTGGAAGGTTATCCTTTGAGTATTACAAATGAAGAGGATTTGATTGTAGACATCTTGCAATGTTATGAGCGATACATGAAAGAACTGGATTTTGTTATTTCATAATTCCTGTCTCATGAGTAAACAGAACTGGCTGAATAATAAGACTAAAGTGCGGTTAAAAATCCTCTAATTTTTTTGACCGCACTTTTAAAATTACCTCTTGAGACAAATGCATAAAAAGAGTATATTCAAGCCCAAATTTTCAATTTAATTCTAACGGAGTTTTTCTATGTTTGGTTTATCCCCAGCACAAATGATTATTTTATTAGTCGTGATTTTATTAGTATTCGGTACCAAAAAATTACGCAATGCGGGATCTGATCTTGGCGCAGCAGTAAAAGGCTTTAAAAAAGCGATGTCTGATGACGAGCCGAAAAAAGATGCTGAGTTTACTCAAATTAAAGACGGTACAACCACTGCTGAAAAAACTGAAACTGTAAAAGATAAAGAACAGGCATAACCGTGTTTGATATTGGTTTTTCCGAACTTGTTTTATTGATGCTTGTGGGCTTAGTTGTGCTAGGCCCTAAGCGTTTACCTGTGGCTATTCGCACGGTAATGGGCTGGGTGAAAACGATCCGTGGATTGGCAGCTAATGTTCAAAATGAATTAAAACAAGAGCTTAAATTGCAAGAGTTGCAAGATAGTATTAAGAAAGCGGAACAACTTAATCTCAAACAGCTTTCCCCAGATTTAAGTAAAACTGTTGAAGAGCTAAAAGAGCAAGCCCAAAAAATGCGTGCAGAGCTAGAAGAAAAAGCGGCTGCAGCAGGTACAACGGTGGAAGAGCAAATTAAAGAAATTAAAAGTGCGGCTGAAAATCCGACTGATTCTGCGGAAAAACTTGAGGTAAGCGCACAAGAAACAGCAGAGAAACCGGTTGAAACAGCATCCACTGAACATGCAGAGAATGAAACTGCCGAAGTTTTGGAATCTGAAAAAAAAGAAGTGGATTTGACCGCACTTGAACCTCATGAACAAGCTGAATTAACTGAGCGTTTATCCGATTACTATTCGCCGGATGATGTGGAGCTACAGCCAGCACCCAAATCTGAAGCGAAGTCCTAGAGAATAATTATGAGCAATATGACGGACGATTCCCAACCGTTAATTACCCATCTTGTTGAACTCAGAAACCGCTTATTACGTTGTGTAATTTGTATTTTAGTGGTTTTTGTGGCGTTGGTTTATTTTTCTAATGATATTTATCATTTTGTCGCTGCACCTTTAACAGCGGTGATGCCAAAAGGTGCAACGATGATTGCAACCAATATCCAAACGCCTTTCTTTACGCCAATTAAATTAACCGCGATTGTTTCGGTGTTTATTTCTGTACCTTATTTGCTTTATCAAATTTGGGCATTTGTTGCACCAGCACTGTATCAACATGAAAAACGTTTAATTTATCCGTTATTATTTTCCAGTACAGTTTTATTCTATTGCGGTGTAGCGTTTGCTTATTATGTTGTTTTCCCTTTCGTATTTAGTTTCTTTACGCAAACTGCACCAGAAGGGGTAGCTATCGCAACAGATATCAGCAGTTACCTTGATTTTGCGCTAGCATTATTCTTAGCTTTCGGTGTGTGCTTTGAAGTACCCGTTGCCATTATTTTGCTTTGCTGGACAGGTGTCACAACCACGAAAGCATTGGCGGCAAAACGCCCTTATATTATTGTGGGAGCATTCTTTGTTGGCATGATCTTAACGCCACCAGACGTGTTCTCTCAAACTTTACTTGCTGTACCAATGTGTCTTCTCTTTGAATTAGGCTTGTTAGTTGCACGTTTCTATCAACCGAAAGAGGATGAAGAAGAGGCAACTGATGAGGAAAGTGCGGTAGAAAATCAGGGTGATTTGAATCACAAAGATTAAGAAAATGGGCGTAGGTGATACGCCCTTTTAACATCATAAAAACAGGAAATATTATTATGACTCAACAAATTTTAGGCGGTTTTCCAACCCGTCGTCTTCGTCGTTTACGTAAACATGATTTTAGTCGCCGTTTAGTGGCAGAAAATACTTTAACCGCGAATGATTTAATTTATCCGGTATTTATCATTGAAGGCGAAAATCATCGTGAACCAGTCCCTTCTATGCCTAAAGTTGAACGTTTAACGATCGATCAGTTATTAATCGAAGCAGGTCTTTTAGTGAAATACGGCGTGCCAGTGATCTCATTATTCCCTGTAGTTGAGCAAGATAAAAAATCTTTAATGGCGGATGAGGCATTTAACCCGAACGGTTTGGTACAGCGCGCAGTGAGAGCATTGAAAGCCGCTTATCCAGAATTAGGTGTATTAACCGATGTCGCACTCGATCCTTATACACTACATGGACAAGACGGGATCATTGATGAAGAAGGCTATGTATTAAACGATATTACAACAGATATCCTGATTAAACAGGCTGTTTCACACGCTGAAGCGGGTGCAGATATTGTTGCACCGAGTGATATGATGGATGGACGTATTGGTCGTATTCGTCAGGCATTGGAAGAAAATGGTCATATCAATACGCAAATTATGGCGTATTCTGCAAAATATGCGTCTAATTATTATGGTCCATTCCGTGATGCGGTCGGTTCTGCCGGCAACCTGAAAGGTGGAGACAAGAAAACCTATCAACTAGATCCAGCCAACGGTAATGAAGGCTTGCAAGAAGTGGCTCTTGATTTACAAGAAGGGGCAGATATGGTGATGGTGAAACCAGGTATGCCATATTTAGACATGGTATATCGCGTGAAAGACTATTTCGGTGTGCCAACCTTTGCTTATCAAGTTTCTGGTGAATATGCGATGCATATGGCGGCCATTCAAAATGGTTGGTTGAAAGAAAAAGAATGCATTATGGAATCATTGCTTTGCTTTAAGCGTGCGGGTGCGGATGGTATTTTGACGTATTTTGCGAAGCAAGTCGCTGAATGGCTTTACTTAGAAGGTAAAAATAAATAAGCACTTTTTAACTTGAAGAGCTAATCTAGGTGCTAATTTTAGATCTTATCTAATAAAAACGAGAAAATATTAAATGTTTTCTCGTTTTTTATTTTTTCTTCATTTTTTCTATAAAAAAACTATTGCCTAGTTGATTTTTCTATTGTTATATTGATGACACGCCGCAACAAGACGGTGATAAATAAAATAACGTTACACACATCATATTAACTCACTACTAGAAGGAAAATCCTATGTCAGCAGTAGCATCATTAGACGCATTTCTTGAAAAAGTGGCTCAACGTGACGGCCACCAACCTGAATTTTTACAAGCCGTTCGTGAAGTCTTCACGTCAATCTGGCCTTTCTTGGAAGCAAACCCTAAATACCGTTCAGAAGCTTTATTAGAGCGTTTAGTTGAGCCAGAGCGCGCAATCCAATTCCGTGTGGCATGGACTGATGATAAAGGCCAAGTTCAAGTAAACCGTGCTTTCCGTGTGCAATTCAACAGTGCAATTGGTCCTTTTAAAGGTGGTATGCGTTTTCATCCATCCGTTAACTTATCAATCTTAAAATTCTTAGGTTTTGAACAGATCTTTAAAAATGCCTTAACTACATTGCCAATGGGCGGTGCGAAAGGCGGCTCAGATTTTGATCCTAAAGGCAAATCAGATGCTGAAGTGATGCGTTTCTGCCAAGCATTAATGGCTGAATTGTATCGTCATGTTGGCCCAGATACCGATGTGCCCGCCGGTGATATTGGTGTAGGTGGTCGTGAAGTAGGCTATCTTGCAGGCTATATGAAAAAATTATCAAACCAAGCTGCTTGTGTCTTTACTGGTCGTGGTCTTTCATTCGGTGGGAGCTTAATTCGCCCAGAAGCAACAGGGTATGGATTGGTTTATTTTGCCCAAGCAATGCTTGCAGAGAAAGGGGATAGCTTCCAAGGTAAAACAGTTTTAGTTTCTGGTTCGGGTAACGTGGCGCAATATGCCATTGAAAAAGCGATGGCGCTTGGTGCGAAAGTCGTAACCTGTTCTGACTCTGCGGGTTATGTATATTTACCTGAAGGGTTTGATCGTGAAAAATTAGAGGCGTTATTAGAGCTCAAAAATGTAAAACGTGGTCGAGTAGAAGAGTTTGCAAAACAATTTGGCCTTCAATATTTTGCGGGTAAACGCCCTTGGGAAGTGAAAGCAGATATTGCACTTCCTTGCGCAACCCAAAACGAATTAGAGATTTCAGATGCTAAAGCTCTAATTGCAAACGGTGTGAAATTAGTCGCTGAGGGGGCAAACATGCCAACCACTATCGAAGCGACAGAAGCATTCTTAGAAGCTGGTGTATTATTTGGCCCAGGTAAAGCGGCTAATGCAGGTGGTGTTGCGACATCAGGTTTAGAAATGGCGCAAAGTTCACAACGTTTATACTGGACTGCTGAAGAGGTGGACAGACAGCTTCATCGCATCATGTTAGATATTCATGCAAACTGTAAAAAATACGGTTCAGCAGAAGGCCAAGCAAACATTAACTATGTAGTTGGTGCAAACGTGGCAGGCTTTGTGAAAGTGGCTGACGCGATGTTAGCGCAAGGCGTTTATTAATTCACAAAATGAATAAAAAATTGACCGCACTTTGTGATGAAGCGCGGTCATTTTTTATGGTGAATTTCTCAAGTAGAAATAGGCTATTGGCTTGCTTTTTTGCTCAAAAAGTGTAAAATCTTCAGGCTTTTTGTCTATATATACAGAGAAAAAAGTAAGCTATATTCTTAAATCACTTTCGAGTTTGAGAATATTCTTTTAGTAATTAAACATTTAGAGGAAGGTTATGGTAACCATTCGTTTATCTCGTGGCGGAGCTAAAAAACGCCCATTTTATCAAATCGTAGTAGCTGACAGTCGTTCACCACGTGACGGTCGTTTCATTGAGCGTGTAGGTTTCTTCAACCCAATCGCACAAGGTAACGCAGAGCGTCTTCGTGTTGATCTTGAGCGTGTAAACCACTGGGTTGCTCAAGGTGCATCACTTTCAGATCGTGTTGCAACTTTGGTAAAAGAAGCTCAAAAAGCATAATCTCGCTTTTTGATTTAGTTCTTAAACTAAGATAGGTGAAAAATATGGAACAACAACGCATTGAAGTTGTGGGCAAATTAGGCTCAACCTACGGTATTCGTGGGTGGTTACGTATTTATTCATCAACAGAACAAGCTGAAAGCATTTTTGATTATCAACCTTGGTTTTTAAAAATCAAAGGTGAATGGCAGCCAACGGAATTAGAAAACTGGCGTCATCATAATCACGAAATCATCGTTAAATTAAAAGGCGTTGATGATCGTGAAGCCGCACAAACTTTAGCAAATGTTGAAATTGGTGTGGATTTATCTGTTTTCCCTGAACTGGAAGAAGGCGATTATTACTGGCACGATTTAATCGGTTGTTCAGTCGTCAACCTAGAAGGTTATACAATGGGAACTGTAACAGAGATGATGGAAACCGGTTCTAATGATGTGTTAGTGGTTAAAGCCAATACTAAAGATGCTTTTGGAAAACAAGAGCGGTTAATTCCGTTCTTGTATGAACAAGTAGTTAAAAGAGTCGATCTCACCACGAAAACAATTGAAGTGGATTGGGACGCTGGTTTCTAATCTCAAGTATGCACAAACGTAATGTAGTAGGCTTTTTATGTGGATAGGGGTAATTTCATTGTTCCCCGAAATGTTTAAAGCGATTACGGAATTTGGGGTTACAGGTAGAGCCGTAAAACATAATCTTCTGCAAGTGGAATGTTGGAATCCAAGAGATTTTACATTCGATAAGCATAAAACTGTGGATGACCGCCCTTATGGTGGTGGTCCGGGAATGCTGATGATGGTGCAACCTTTACGGGATGCGATTCATGCTGCGAGAGCAGCTGCAGGAGAAGGCGCAAAGGTGATTTACCTTTCGCCACAAGGACGTAAACTCGATCAAGGCGGCGTAACCGAGCTTGCTCAAAATCAGAAATTGATTTTGGTATGTGGACGTTACGAAGGTATTGATGAGCGATTGATTCAAACTGAAATTGATGAAGAATGGTCAATTGGTGATTACGTTCTGACCGGTGGGGAATTGCCTGCTATGACATTAATTGATGCTGTTGCGCGTTTTATTCCCGGTGTATTAGGCAAGCAAGCCTCTGCAGAAGAAGATTCTTTTGCTGATGGTTTATTAGATTGTCCGCATTACACCAGACCGGAAGTGTTAGAAGGATTAACTGTACCACCCGTGCTGATGTCGGGACATCACGAAGAAATTCGGAAATGGCGATTAAAACAATCGCTACAAAGAACGTGGCTCCGACGCCCTGAGCTCTTAGAAGGCCTAGCTCTGACTGACGAACAACGTAAGCTGTTAAAAGAGGTGCAAGCCGAGCATAACAGTTAGTTTCAGTTACATCTAGGATCAATAAAGGATCAAACAATGTCTAACATTATCAAACAACTTGAACAAGAACAATTAAAACAAAACGTACCTAGCTTCCGCCCAGGTGATACTTTGGAAGTTAAAGTATGGGTAGTTGAAGGTAGCAAACGTCGTTTGCAAGCATTCGAAGGCGTGGTTATTGCAATTCGTAACCGTGGCTTGCACTCAGCATTCACTTTACGTAAAATTTCTAACGGCGTAGGTGTTGAGCGTGTATTCCAAACTCACTCTCCAGCTGTAGATTCCATTGCTGTTAAACGTAAAGGTGCAGTACGTAAAGCTAAACTTTACTACTTACGTGAACGTTCAGGTAAATCAGCTCGTATTAAAGAGCGTTTGGGCGAATAATTCGCAAAATAAAAAAGGCTTGGTTTTCCAAGCCTTTTTTGTTTTTAAGTGCGGTCAATATTAAGACCGCTTCATAATTTCAAAAAACTCATCGTTGGTTTTCGCCACCATAAGTTTGTCGATGAGGAATTCCATCGCTTCCACTTCACCCATTGGATTAAGGATTTTGCGTAGAATCCACATTTTTTGTAATTCATCTGGTGTGGTAAGTAAGTCTTCTTTACGCGTACCAGAACGGTTGAAGTCAATCGCAGGGAATACACGTTTTTCTGCAATTTTGCGAGAAAGATGTAATTCCATGTTACCGGTACCTTTAAATTCTTCAAAGATAACTTCATCCATTTTTGAACCGGTATCTACAAGTGCGGTTGCAATAATGGTTAAACTCCCGCCTTCTTCTACGTTACGTGCAGCACCAAAGAAACGTTTTGGTCTATGCAATGCATTTGCATCCACACCACCAGAAAGAATTTTACCAGACGCAGGTGTGACGGTATTGTAAGCACGTGCCAAACGCGTGATAGAGTCGAGTAAAATCACCACGTCTTTTTTATGCTCAACAGAACGTTTTGCTTTCTCAATAACCATTTCTGCCACTTGAACGTGACGGGTTGCAGGTTCATCAAAGGTAGAGGCAATGACTTCACCTTTTACCGAACGTTGCATTTCCGTTACTTCTTCTGGACGCTCATCAATTAAAAGCACAATAAGTTCACATTCCGGATAATTGTGCGTGATACTTTGTGCAATGTTTTGTAATAACATGGTTTTACCGGCTTTTGGCGGAGCCACGATAAGACCACGCTGACCTTTACCAATCGGAGAGGCTAAATCCAAAATACGCGCGGTTAAGTCTTCGGTTGAACCATTACCACGTTCCATTCTTAAACGAGAATTTGCGTGTAATGGGGTTAAGTTTTCGAAAAGAATTTTGCTACGAGAGACTTCAGGTTTGTCATCGTTGACTTGGTCGACTTTTAAAAGTGCAAAATAGCGTTCGCCTTCTTTTGGTGGACGGATTTTGCCTTCGATTTTATCACCAGTTTGTAGATTGAAACGACGAATTTGACTTGGGGAAACGTAGATGTCATCAGGACCAGCAAGGTAGGAACTATCTGCGGAACGTAAGAAACCGAAACCGTCGGGTAAAATCTCCAATACGCCGCCGCCAAAAATGTCTTCACCGCTCTTGGCGTGCTGTTTCAAAATAGCAAAAACAATATCTTGTTTACGTAAACGGGCAAGATTTTCTAAACCCATTTGTTCTTCGCCAAGTTTCACAAGATCAGAAACAGGCGTGTTTTTAAGTTCTGTAAGATGCATAATTAATAATGTTGGAACTAATAAGAGTTGATAATACTGAATTGTTTGAATGGTGGGCAATGCCCTTAAGAATGCTGCGTAAATTACCACTAAAATGCAGTACTGTCTAGTTTTTGTTAGAAAAAACAGGGTAAAATAGCGGACGATATAGAGATTATTATTGCATATTGATTAATTATGCGTAATAATTGAATAATTAATCATTTTTATAATCGAGATAAGGATAACTTATGGCTCTCTGGGGTGGTCGTTTTACACAAGCGGCAGACAAACGTTTTAAAGATTTTAATGATAGCCTGCGTTTTGATTATCGCTTGGCAGAGCAAGATATTGAAGGCTCAATTGGTTGGTCTAAAGCTTTAGTGAATGTTGGTGTATTAAGTGCTGAAGAGCAACAACAGCTAGGGGTTGCCTTAAATGAATTATTAATCGAAGTGCGGTCAAATCCACAAGCGATTTTACAAGATGATGCGGAAGATATTCATAGCTGGGTGGAAAGTAAGCTTATCGATAAAGTGGGTAATTTAGGTAAAAAATTACATACGGGCCGTAGCCGTAATGACCAAGTTGCACTTGATATTAAAATGTGGTGCAAACAACGTGTAATGGAGTTGCAAGCATCTATTCGTAATCTTCAACGTCATTTGGTGCAAACAGCGGAAAATACGCAAGATGCAGTGATGCCGGGTTATACTCATTTACAACGTGCACAACCAATCACTTTTGCCCATTGGTGTATGGCTTATGTAGAAATGTTTGAGCGTGATTATTCACGTCTCGCTGATGCTTATAAACGCATGAATAGCTGCCCATTAGGTAGTGGTGCACTTGCGGGGACAGCCTATGCAGTCGATCGTGAACAATTAGCCACCGATCTTGGTTTTGCTTTTGCGACGCGTAATAGTTTGGATAGCGTCTCTGATCGTGATCATATTGAAGATATGATTATTTTCAACAGTGGTGAAGCGAATTTTGTGGAATTGTCAGATCGTGTGACTTCAGGCTCGTCTTTAATGCCGCAAAAGAAAAATCCAGACGCTTGTGAATTGATTCGTGGTAAAGCGGGCCGTGTCATGGGGGCATTAACCGGTATGTTGATGACTTTAAAAGGTTTGCCGTTAGCGTATAACAAAGATATGCAAGAAGACAAAGAAGGGATCTTTGATGCGTTAGATACATGGCAAGATTGCGTAGATATGGCGACTTTTGTACTAGATGAATTAAAAGTGAATACCGACCGTACACGCGAAGCTGCCTTAAAAGGTTATTCAAATGCAACAGAGCTAGCGGATTACCTTGTGGCAAAAGGTGTGCCATTCCGTGATTCTCACCATATTGTCGGTGAAACCGTGGTTTATGCCATTGAAAAAGGAAAAGCGTTGGAAGACTTAACCATTCCTGAGTTCCGTCAATTCAGTGATGTGGTGGGAGATGATGTCTATGACATTCTTTCACTACAATCTTGTTTAGATAAACGTTGTGCGAAAGGTGGGGTTTCACCACTTCGAGTAGCAGAGGCGATTGCAGAAGCAAAAGCGAGATTGGCTTAATTAGCGTAAATAAAAGAGCGGTTAAAAAATATTGTGTTTTTTGACCGCTCTTTCGTTTTTATGGCGTAGGTGGATCCATTAATTCAAGGATTTTATCGGTAGGCTCTTTTATATCGAAACTCGATCCCATTAATAATGAAAAAGTCTCGTCATTTCGTTTGCAAGCAGCATGAGAAATTAGCTTACCTTTCTTATTAAGCAAATCGATAGTAACTTGACTGATGCTCGTCTTATCTACTGCTCTTTCTTTTATTATCGTCCACAACTGATTATTTTCTGTTGGTGGAAGAAAAAGCGTCGCTTCTGTGGCATAAGCTTGTAAGTAAGCATTATCTATCGTTTGATCAGCCACATTCACATCGTTTTTCATGTAAGTGAATGTTTTAAGATTATTTAGCGCGACCCAAAGTTTTTCCCCTTTGGTGCTTTCACATTTTACAACATCAATGACACTATCACCGAGATTCATGGCATTCTCATTTGCGAGCGAACGTGCTGGAATTGCAGCCAAAAATACCCACAGATATTTTTTCATTAAATTAATCTCTAAAGTTATTAAATTGGAATGGTTGACCTAATTCAGCGCCTTTCACTAATTGAATAACAGCTTGTAAGTCATCACGGGATTTACCAGTTACACGTACTTGTTCACCTTGAATCTGGGTTTGAACTTTGATTTTTGAATCTTTCACTAATTTAGTGATTTTTTTAGCCATCTCCGTTTCAATCCCTTGTTTTAATTTGATTTCTTTGGTGTAAAGTTTACCGTGGTGCTCACTTTCTGTTGGAATATCCAACGAGCTATGCTCAATGCCACGTTTTACAAACGCCCCAATTAAGATTTCAATTAATTGCTCTAATTGGAAATCAGATTCGGTCGTCACTTTTACAGTTTCGCTTTTTTCATTTAATTCAATGACCGCTTCCACCCCACGGAAATCATAACGTGTACTTAATACGCGGTTTGCATTTTCAACCGCATTACGCACTTCGTGCATAGTAATTTCAGATACGATGTCAAAAGATGGCATAAATTTTCTCCCAAAATGAATTAAATTCGATCATTTGCACTTAAAAGACATAAAAGTGCGGTTAAGTCAGCAAAGTTTACCACAATTTGCGCTTGTTGTTGCACCTTCGGTTTGGCATGGAATGCCACGCCTAATCCGGCGACATTCATCATCGCCAAATCATTGGCGCCATCACCAATGGCGAGGGTGTTTTTGCGTGAAATACTGTATTCCTCAGCGAGTTTTTGCAAGGTATTCGCTTTGTATTGTGCATCGACCACGCTACCTTTTACATTACCAGTGAGCGTGCCATCAATAATTTCAAATTGATT
>JAGZRA010000004.1:0-78285 GCA_018381885.1 Parahaemophilus parainfluenzae
CTAAAAGTGAAATAAGTATGCCTCTTAACATAATAAATCCTTAGGTTAATTCTGCTTATTATTTTAGTCTAACATCTCCCAAAATGCACGAATTAGGGGGCTCGCTAAATTTCTTTTTTGCACACAAACCCCTAAATCAAACGCCTCAACAGGATTGTCTAAATTTAAACGAGACACGTCTTTTGACATCGGGTTATTATCAATCACCACATCCGGCAACATCGCTAATCCAAAACCAAGTGCCACCATTGGCACAATACCTTCATGCCCCGCCACTGTGGCATAAATTTTGGGATGTTTAATGTGTTTGCTACGTAGCCATTGTTCAATACGCTGGCGTGCCATTCCATCTAACGGCAAAATAAAAGGCATCTGTTGCCAATTAATGGGGTCTTCCTGTAATAATTGTGTCGCTAAACAAGCGACTCGAGGGGCAATTAATGAAAGGGAAATATCATCAATCTTATAAAACTCCAATCCTGTCGGCAGATTATTGGGTTTTCCCGCCAAGGCAAGATCCACTTGTTCTGATTGAATAAATTGCACCGCAGAAGCTGGGTCACCAGTCGTCAGTTGAATTTCAACTTTCGGATAACGAGAACGAAATTTAGCTAACACCTGTGGTAAGTGACTATATGAAGCGGTAACTGAACAAAATAAGCGCAACTCTCCGCTTAATTCCGCTGAATTATCTCGCAGTTGGCGCTTAAACTGCTGCCAGTTTTGCCATTCTGTTTTCGCAAATTGCAGAAATTTCTCGCCTTGTTCGGTTAAGCGCACTTGTCGATTATCACGAATAAATAAAGGTTGTTCTAATTCTTCTTCCATGCGTTGAATTTGGCGAGAAAGCGTAGACGGCGACATATGATTTTGCGTAGCGGTTTTAGCAAAATTTTGTGTATCCGCAAGATGAAGAAATATTTGGAGGTCTTGAAAGTTCATATGTATCGTTAAAAGTAAATGACATTGCAAAAATTGCAACACTAAATGCAAATAATATCACTTTACGCAATAACTAAAAACCTTATAATCCACTTCACAACAAAAAACTATATTCAAACACAACCTCATACACATTAATCAACATCATAGAAAGGATGAAAAATGGCTAACTATTTCAACACATTAAATTTACGCGAAAAATTAGATCAATTAGGTCGTTGTCGTTTTATGGATCGCAGCGAATTTACTGACGGTTGCAACTACTTAAAAGGCAAAAAAATCGTTATCGTCGGCTGTGGTGCACAAGGTTTAAACCAAGGTTTAAATATGCGTGACTCTGGCTTAGACATTTCTTATGCATTACGCCCTGAAGCGATTGCAGAAAAACGTGCATCATTCCAACGTGCAACAGAAAACGGCTTTAAAGTTGGCACTTACCAAGAGTTAATCCCAACTGCAGACTTAGTGATCAACTTAACACCAGACAAACAACACTCTAAAGTGGTGGCTGATGTAATGCCATTAATGAAAAAAGATTCTGCGTTCGGTTACTCACACGGTTTCAACATCGTTGAAGTAGGTGAGCAAATCCGTGAAGACATCACTGTGGTGATGAGTGCACCAAAATGTCCAGGTACTGAAGTACGTGAAGAATACAAACGTGGTTTCGGTGTGCCAACATTAATCGCAGTTCACCCTGCAAATGACCCACGTGGTGAAGGTATGGCAATTGCGAAAGCATGGGCTGCAGCAACTGGTGGTGACCGTGCGGGCGTATTAGAATCTTCATTCGTTGCAGAAGTAAAATCTGACTTAATGGGTGAACAAACCATTCTTTGCGGTATGTTACAAGCAGGTTCAATCGTATGTTACGACAAACTTGTTGCTGATGGCAAAGATCCAGCATACGCAGGTAAATTGATCCAATACGGTTGGGAAACCATTACCGAAGCCTTAAAACAAGGCGGTATCACATTAATGATGGATCGCTTATCAAACAGCGCAAAATTACGTGCATTTGAACTTGCTGAGCAAATCAAAGAAAGCCTTGGTTTCTTATATTACAAACACATGGATGACATCATCAGCGGTCACTTCTCAGCAACTATGATGGCTGACTGGGCAAATGGCGACAAAGATTTATTCGCATGGCGTGAAGCAACCGGTAAAACTGCCTTTGAAAATGCACCAAAAGCAGACGGCATCAAAATTTCTGAACAAGAATACTTTGATAACGGTGTATTAATGGTTGCAATGGTGAAAGCAGGTGTTGAATTAGCCTTTGATGCGATGGTGGCAAGCGGTATCTATGAAGAATCAGCTTATTATGAATCACTTCACGAATTACCGTTAATCGCTAACACTATCGCACGTAAGCGTTTATACGAAATGAACGTAGTAATTTCTGATACTGCAGAATATGGTAACTACTTATTCTCTAACGTAGCAACGCCAATTCTTGCTAAAGAAATCATCCCAACCTTACAAAAAGGTGATTTAGGTGAACCAACACCAGCAGTCGCTATCGACAACATCACTTTACGCGACGTAAATGATGCAATCCGTAACCACCCGGTTGAATTAATCGGTCAAGAGTTACGTGGCTACATGACAGATATGAAACGTATCGCAGTTGCAGGTTAATTATTAAATCGTTAAAATTTAAGCCAGCTTATTCAATAAGTTGGCTTTTTTTATAATCCCAAGGAATTAATATGAAAAACAACAAAATTTTTAACCGCACTTTTAAAATGAGTTTAGTCGCTGCAGCTCTTGGATTGGTAAATTCAGCGCTAGCAGCCGATGTGGCTTGTAATAGCAGAGGCGTGACAATTACTGGACAAAGTGGGGTTGTGTTGAATCAATGTTCGATTAATCCAACCAGTCCAACAAATGATCCTGAATGGGGTTCTCTATCCGCAGTAACAATGACAAACTCAAGCGGACAATTAAATAACGTCAATGCATCTCTTGAAATACCTGCTAACCGTGGAAACTCATTTGAAGTTGTTAATATCACTAATTCATCCGTTAATATTGATGGCGGTAATTACTCTATTACCAACCCACATAATTCATCTCCTGCAGGTTACTTATTTGATATTAACAATTCAACAACCAATATTTCCAATGCTAAACTTTCAATTGGCGCATCTAGTAATGGGCTTTTTGATATTTTCCATATAGATAATAATAGCATCTTGACAATAAATAATAGCGAAATCACCACATATGATGATAGCTCTATTTTGGCCTATGAAGCATCTAATGAAAATCAAAACTCCAAAGTAGTGATTAATAATTCAAGCCTTTCTGCACCAAATGGCGGAATTATTGGCGTTAGCTCAGGGCTAAATGGAGAAACACATGGTAACTTTTCCATTACATTTAATAATTCAACAGTTCAAGGATTAGGACTGACATCAGCTGAAGATGATGTTAATGGTCAAGCTGATAGCTTGTCAGAAAATCTAACTATCATCTCAAATGATTCTAAATTATCGGGTATAGCTTATGTTGATGGTTCAAATAGTAAGCTGAATCTTACATTAAATAATTCCTCCTGGAGCACATCAAACTATTTTGATGAAGAAGATCATAGACTAATTGATAATTCTCTAACGAGCCTATCTCTAAATAAGGGTACTGTAAATTTAGAAAAAACAACTAATTTCCAAACGTTAACTATCTTTAGCAATCTATCTGGCTCAGGCACATTCAATCTAAACACGAATATTGCTGAAAACAAAAGCGATAAAATCGTTGTTAAAGGCAGTGCCGAAGGTAATCATAAAATTGGGGTAACGAACCAAGGTGCAAATGTTGCTAACGGTAAAGTAACACTTGTTGAAACCAATGGTGGTAACGCTGCATTTAGCTTAACGAACCCGAATAATCGTGTAGATTTAGGGGCTTACCAATATTTCCTCACAAAAGAAGGAAATAATTGGGTGTTAGTGCATTCTCAGAAAGCATTAGATTCAACGAGTTCTGTAGAAACTAATGTTCCAGACAATACTGGATCTAATAACGCCGCCTCAAATAATCCAAATGTGCCAGATTATACATCGATCCCTAAAAAACCATTGCTTACAAACTTATCAAATATTCAAGTTTCTCTTCGCCAAGCACAATTGCTTTTAGTGGAAGATGATTTAACTAGCATTCATCAACGTCTAGGTGAGGTGAAAAACGGTGAAAAAGGTAATGTATGGGTTCGTAATGTAAATTCTCACCAAAAATTAGGCGCACTTTCTACTGGAAAAAGTGAAACTTCTGGTTTCAAACAAAACGTACATAGCTTACAAGTGGGCGCTGATACTGCTGTAACAGATAACCTCCGTGTTGGTGGATTTGTAGGTCGTAGCCAAGCTAACGTTGATTTCAATGGTGATTACGGTGATGGCAAAGTAAGAAGCAACAGCCTGGGCTTATATGCAGCTTACCTTGCAGATAACGGTATTTATGTAGATAACATTGTGAAATACAGCCGTTTACACGCTAACTCTGATCTCACCGAAAAACGTCATTACAACGCTTATACGATTTCGAGTGAATTAGGTAAACGCTTTAGCCTTGTAAACGATTGGACAATCACTCCGCAAGCACAATTAGCGTGGACACATATTTCATCACAAGAGAATGAAGATAGTTTATCTTCTGTTTATTCTCGAATTGGTTTACGTGTAGCGAAAGGCTTTGCATTAAGTAATGGTTGGAATTTACAGCCTTATGCAGAAGTAAATGCGATTACTAGCAAAAACCGTAGCAGCAAAATTCATTACACAAACAGTGCGCTTGATGTCGCAAGCAGCCGTGGACGTTTTGAAAGTGCAGTTGGTTTAAATGCTGGATTTGCAAATCATCGTTTTGGTTTAGAAGTAAGCCGTGCTGACGGTAAAAACTTCGATAAACCTTATGCAATTCAAGCGGTTTATCGCTATCAATGGTAATATAAAAGGGCGGAGTAAAATCCGCCCTTTTTCTCTTTTTACTAAATAAATAATATGTCGAAATCTTTCCCTTCTCGCTCATTTACAACCAAACGAACGGCAAAACCTACTCGTTCATTTAAGCCTAAAGCGAAGCTACTCACACTAGAACAAACAATCGTTGTTTTATTTAACAAACCGTTTGATGTGCTGACACAATTCACCGATGAAAATGGCCGAGCCACATTAAAAGATTTTATTGCCATTCCTAATGTGTATGCGGCTGGACGATTGGATCGTGATAGCGAAGGACTGCTGA
This sequence comes from Parahaemophilus parainfluenzae, assembly GCA_018381885.1. GTDB lineage: Bacteria > Pseudomonadota > Gammaproteobacteria > Enterobacterales > Pasteurellaceae > Haemophilus_D > Haemophilus_D parainfluenzae_AH. Next base: position 5,194 of record JAGZRA010000004.1, read on the forward strand.
TTTTAACGAATAATGGTGAAGTGCAACATCGTTTGGCTGATCCTAAGTTTAAAACGGAAAAAACGTATTTTGTGCAAGTGGAAGGGATTCCTGAAGAGTCTGATTTAGACAAGCTTCGTCAAGGTGTTGAATTGAAAGATGGAATGACGATGCCAGCAAAAGTGCGGTTGATTTCAGAACCAGATTTTCTTTGGCCTCGTAATCCACCTATTCGTGAACGACAAAGTATTCCAACGAGCTGGTTGGAAATCAAAATTAGTGAAGGGCGTAATCGACAAGTGCGTCGAATGACGGCACATATCGGCTTTCCGACATTACGTCTAATCCGTTATCAAATGAGCCATGTAACACTTGATGGACTAAGTAATGGTGAATATCGCCGTTTGAATGAAGAAGAAATACGTGCGTTATTCAAACAACTTCATTTAAATAACGCACGTTAAGATTAGAAACGTTGAGCGGGTTGTGCATTTTCAACTTGCACGAAAAAGCCTTTATCATTCAAGATTATGCTGTAATCGGTAACATATTTAACACCGTTGGTTTCCACTATCGCATTACAGCTGCGAATGCCTTGTTGTGGATAAGATTGCGTTTCACGGGCTTGCGCGATTTGTTTCACTGTCATTTGGGTGTTAGTGGCTGCACCTTGTTTTTTGAAGGCATCAGATAATACCGCAAAAACTTTTGAATCATTACATCTTGGTACGACGACGGATTTTGTCACCATACTCGCTGTTTTTTGTGCGACAGTATCTACTTTCTTTTCAGTCACTTTTTCAACAGCCTTGGGTTCCGCTTTCTTCACTTCAGTTTTAACTGCGGGTGTTTTTTTAGCAATTACCTTTTCAGGTTTAGCTGATTCTTTAACTACACTTTGTTTGCTTTTCGCTACAGTCTTTTTGTCTTTTACTGCAGTTTGCTTCGTTTTTTCTACTGGCTGTTTGCCTTTCGTTTTTGTCGGCTCTGCTTTAGCGGCTTTATTTGTCGTTTTATTTTTTATTTTTTCTTTTTTCGTTACCACTTTTTTCGCTTCCACAATTTTAGCTGGCTTTTTCGCTTCTGCTTTTTTAGCATCCGCTTTTTTATTAGCTGTTTTGGCTACGGCTTTAGGTGTGGTTGTTTTCTTGGCTTCCACTTTTTTAACTGCCGTTTTCACTGATTTAGTTTGAGTTGATTTTGCCGTATGATTTGGCGATGCTGCAAAGGCCAAAACAGGTAACAAGGCAAAAATCACCGCGAGTAATTTTTTCATCCTTTATTCTCCTTAAACAAAAAGTGCGGTCAAAATTAACCGCACTTTGAAATTCACTTATAAATTAAAGATAGTAGTGTTCTACGTAGTTTAATTTATCGTCAAGTTTTAACACTAACGGTTGACCGGTTGGGATTTCAAAATCCATGATTTCTGCATCAGAAATACCGATGATGTGTTTTGCTAATGCACGAAGTGAGTTACCGTGTGCCACCACTAAAACACGTTTACCAGAAAGCATTGCTGGAGCAATTTGGTCTTCCCAGAATGGTAATGCACGTTCTAAGGTTAATTTTAAGTTTTCTGCATTTGGTATAACATCAGACGGAATGTTTGCATAACGACGGTCATTATGTGCAGAATTTGGATCTTTCGGATCTAAATCTGGAGGAGAAATATCATAAGAACGACGCCAGATATGAACTTGTTCATCACCGTATTTATCTGCTGTTTCTTTTTTATCTAAGCCTTGTAATGCACCATAGTGACGCTCATTTAAACGCCAGTTTTTCACTTGAGGAATCCATAATTGGTGAGATTCTTCTAACACGATGTTACAGGTTTTGATTGCACGAGTTAAAACAGAAGTGAAGGCAATATCAAATTCATAGCCTTTCTCGAACAATTTTTTACCCGCAGCTTTTGCTTCTTCTACGCCGCGCTCGGTTAAATTTACATCACGCCAACCGGTGAATAAATTTTTTGCGTTCCACTCACTGAAACCGTGACGAATGAATACTAATTCCATAAGGATCTCCTAAGTATTAATAAAAAAATGAATGGCTCTTTTATAGCAAAAAATCGTTATGTTTAAAAGCAAAAAGGCGGTATTTACTGATCTTTCGCAAAAAAACGTCTGTAAACTTTTAGCCACTCAAAAATAATGCTAGTATTTAAGCCTTATTCGTCCCTTAATTTCTCTCAAGTTTAGATGTATGCAGCAAAGCAATCGTAGAAAAAAAATCTTATCAAAACTGACCGCACTTTTGGCTTGCGGTCTGCTTGGCTTTTCATCTTTCGCGCAAGGCAACGATCTCAATCAAATTCAAAAACAAATTAAACAACAAGAATCGAAGATCGCCGAGCAAAAACGCGCACAAGCTAAACTCCAAGCCAGTCTTAAAGATCAAGAAAGCAAAATTAATAGCGTTGTCGGTGAATTACGTGAAACAGAATTAAGTTTGCAAGAAATCCGCAAGCAAATGGCGGAAACCGAAAAGCAAATCAAGCAATTAGAAAAGCAAGAGCGCGTGCAAAAAGCGAAACTCGCACAGCAAATCGATGCCATTTATCGTTCAGGTGTCAATCCTTCTACCTTGGAAAGAATGCTTTCAGAGGATGCGAAAAAAGCGGAACGCATGAAAGTGTATTATCAGCACTTAAATCAAGTTCGCATTGATATGATTAATAATCTGAAAGCAACACAAGAGAATTTAGCAAAACAACGCGAAGCGATTTCAGGCCAACAAAAGAATCATCGCGATCAGCTTTCTACGCAAAAGAAACAGCAACAAGAATTACAAAAAGCGCAACAAGAACGTCAATCTACGTTAAATGAACTCAACAAAAACTTAACGAAAGATCAGAATAAATTGGAAACGTTGAAAGCGAACGAAAATGCCCTTCGCCAAGAAATTCAACGTGCTGAACAAGCCGCTCGCCAACAAGAACAACGTGAGCGTGAAGCCCTTGCTCAGAAAAAACAAGAGGAAGAAAAACGTACCTCAAAACCTTATCAACCAACAGATCAAGAACGTAAGTTGATTAACAGCACCAGTGGTTTAGGTACGGCCGCACGTCAATACAGTCGTCCAGTTTCTGGCCCGACGTTATATTCCTTTGGTTCAATCCAAGCGGGCGAAGTACGTTGGAAAGGCATGGTTATCGGCGCACCAACGGGTACCGCGGTAAAAGCTATTGCAAGTGGTCGTGTCATTCTAGCGGGTCATCTTAATGGCTATGGTTATATGGTGATTGTGAAACACGGCGACAGCGACTTGAGCTTATATGGTTTCAACCAAGCGGTATTTGTGAAACAAGGTCAGCTGGTGTCTGCGGGACAAACCATTGCGCAAGTAGGTAATACGGGTGAGCTCTCTAAACCGGCACTTTACTTTGGAATTAGCCGTAAAGGGGTGCCTGTAAATCCAGCTGGGTGGATTAAATAATGGCGGCATTCTTTCAAAGTGCGGTCAGAAATACGATCATTTTTTCAACCGCACTTTTTTCTGCGTTTACTTTTGCACAAGGCAAACTGGCTATTGTAATTGATGACATTGGCTATCATCCGAAAGAAGATGCCGAAGTTTTAGCCATGCCAAAAGAAGTCTCTGTTGCGATCATTCCAGCAGCACCCTATGCCAAAATACGCAATCAAGAAGCAAAAGCGCAGAATCACGATATTCTCATTCATATGCCAATGCAGCCTGTCAGCAACATTAAAATTGAAGAAGGTGGTTTGACTTTAGGGTTATCTGAAGCGCAAGTGAATGAGCGGGTGAAAAAAGCGAAAGCTATTGTGCCCAATGCCATCGGAATGAATAATCATATGGGCAGTGCAGCCACAGCCGATACCACATTAATGACCTATTTGATGACCACACTTCGCGAGCAGAATTTATTCTTTTTAGATAGTCGCACCATTGGAAAATCAGTCGCGGGCAAAATAGCAAAAGAACAAGGCGTACGTGTATTAGATCGCCATGTGTTTTTAGATGACAGTGATAATTTGGCAGATGTTCAACGCCAATTTCAAAGTGCAATTCAATATGCACGTAAACATGGCACCGCCATTGCTATTGGACACCCTCGTCCAAATACCGTAGCCGTATTAAAATCAGGAATCAAAAATTTACCCGATGATATTCAATTAGTCGGCATGGGAAGCTTGTGGCGAAATGAAAAAATCTTGCCACCTAAACCATTTATCTTAATTTTTAATGATATTCCTGCGCCAACTTCAGTCGCGCCGTTTGAGCCAATCCCTTTATTACGAGGCGTGCCAAGATAACAAAAAGAGCGGTTAAAAAAACCGCTCTTTTTTATCATTTGAAATTTACCTATCGACCATTTCGCTCAAAGAACAAGACGGTTGCTGCAACGCGTGAGTGAACGTTAAGTTTACGAAGTAAGTTACGAATGTGCACTTTAACTGTTTCTTCAGAAATGAAAAGTTGGCCCGCAATTTGTTTATTAGATAAACCTGTTGCGATTAAACGTAATACATCCATTTCACGATCGGTGAGAGAATCCATTGGATCAACAGTATGTTTGCGTTCTAAAAGAAGATTTTTAATCGAATCACTTAAAATCACTTCACCTTGTGCAATACGTTTAATTTGCTCAAGTAGCACATCTGGCTCAGTATCTTTCAATAAATAGCCATCAGCACCCGCATCGATGAGAGTGAAAATATCATTTTTCGCATCAGACACAGTTAAGATCAAAATTCGTGCATCAACACCTTCTGCACGCAAGCCTTTAAGGGTATCTAAACCAGAAAGACCTTTCATATTCAGATCTAAAATGATTAAATCCGGGGATTCTTGAATCGCAATGGAAATGCCTTCTGTACCGCTTCCTACATCGGCAACGACTTCAAAATTCTCTTCTAATTCAACTAATTGTTTGATACCACGACGCATTAATGGATGGTCGTCGATAATTAATACTTTTAACTTTTCTTGCATAATATTCTCCAAGAGATAAGCGGACAAACATTCTATCGCCTGAAGGCGAAAACGTCCACAGCCTTAGATTATTTCTCAATAGATTTTCGAACGAAGGATTCTATCGGGATTTTGCCTATCTTCCAATGCATAATTTGCAGATAAATTTGATTTACCTCAAACAATGCTTGTTTTGATTGAGCTATTCGCAAGTCCTTTTGCTTTTAAATTTGAACGGCATAATACGCATGCCACTTTCTGTCGGATGCAATTGATAAAATTGAGGATAATTAAAATTCCGTTGCACCATTTTATACGGATTTTTACAATCTTTCGAGCCGAGTGATTGATAAATCTGATTCACTTCACGCACTTTATCATCTTTTGAACCTTCACATTGACGATAAATTTCGAGACGATTCTTTTCATCTAACAAATAAACGTTAAAGCTATTATCGGCATTATCCTCAAAGAAGAATTGTAAAAAACCTTCACTGGCAAACAAATCAATTTCAGGCGGATATCGACGGGCCTCTGGAATAATTTCTTTTTCTTCCAACTGAGTCGGTAAAACGTCCTCAAAATTGACCGCACTTTCTTTTCCACCATCAATAGGTTGCAAACTGATCCCTTTTTCTTCAAAGAAGAATTGCCAGTTTTTCCCTGCCACACGTAAACGGGAGTGCGTTGTTGGGCGACTGTCGCCTAATTGAATACTGATACAACGGTTTACAAGTACGCTCACTAAGTTTCGCAATGTGCGGTTGTAGTGTTTACTGTAACAGAAAACCTGTATAGAACGGGGCTGATTCACACCTTGATCAATTTTATTAGAAAGCACTTTTAAGGCAAGCAAAATCGCATTCTGCCCTTCAAAATGTAAAGTTCGAATTTCATTCCACACATTACGGTAAGTGAAATCAATGCTGCCGACCAAACTCTGTTCTAACTGACCAAAACTAAATAAATCACTTGGTGAAATATTGGATTTAAGTTCTTCGACTTGGGCAGTTGGGTCATTAACTAAGTTCACTGCAATAAATAGATCGCGGATTTCACATTGGGACGAAAGCGCCTCATTTGTTGGAGCTTGACCATTTGTATGCGGGAAAAACAACCGTAAATCGGCGACAAAATTACGTAAAGTGAGTTGGTCGATATTTTGACTGATTAAGTGCAAATGAGTTTCAGCGGTCAACAAGCGATTAAAATAAGCCCATGCGACGACTTTATTTAAACTTTCACCGTATTCAATCACACGTTCTTTCGAGAACATCATATGATGTGGTGGCTGATTCACCATATACCACCCATCCTTAAAATTCTTATTGCCGAGAACTTCGATAAATGTGAGGTGTTCTTCTGTTAAGTTATAGGAAATTTGTGAGTTTAGTAACGTAATTTTACCCGGCAATTCTTCAAAGGCAGTATAAAGTTTGCGAGAAAGCACCGTAATATCTTGCGGGATCACGCTAGAATTAATTTTATGTTTGCGTGCAAAATCCACTAGATTTCGATAACTCATCATCAAGAAATTCACCAAATTATTGTGACTTTCTTTCACCCGTTTAATTTTCCAATTTGGACGCAGATCTAATTCTTCAATACGTTCTTTTGACCAACCCCATTCTTGGGCCATCATTTTCATATAAGAAATACGCCAGTTTGAGGCGTGATATAACGCAAAGTCTTCTGTGGCTTTCACGTAAAAACAAGAACGTACAAAATCAAGACGCTTAAATTCTGAATGTGCGGTCAAATATTGGCTAATTCTCTCTAAAATCGCAATATAAGGATCGAAATGATGTATAGCCGTGCTGTGACCAGAAAGCAAATCCTCTTTAAATTGGCGAGCAATTAACTGGGCATTTGGGTATTCTTGGGCATAGGTTTCCAACAACAAGATTTTCATCACCGACTTATAAGGTGAATCAATACCTTTATAAAGTTGCCATAAGCTCGCACCAAAATATTCACTGGCTGAGAATTGTCCTAATCCACCAAAATCTACCCAATCATTTGGATTAAGCTCACCAGCCGCGACTAAACGCGCAACTTCGGCCTCATATTGCTTTTCATCTTCCACCCACAAGTGAGGCCACAACAATGGTTTACCCGCAAGACGTACAGCGGAACGATAAAATTCTTCCAATAACAACATATATTGGGCAGAACCACTGTTTTCTTTAGTTAATGGATCGGAATAACGTTCGTTACGGAAACGTTGTTGTGTCATCAAATAGAAATGCATTTCCACATGATATGTGGATGCCCATTGGCTAATTTTCTTCGTTTTTTCCGCTAAGCGCTGCTGTTCTTGTTCAGATAAATCATCTTGATGGCAGATCCAAATATCCAAATCCGAAGCTGAAGTTTGGCTAATGGAGCCAAAACTCCCCATCACATAAATACCGAAGATCGGTGCAAAAACAGCATCAGAATTGACCGCACTTTGCACGTCTTCAACAAGTTCGGGATGTTCTTTTGAGAGAAAATTTTGCTGATAATTGGAAAGAGTAAAATCGGCAATGCCTGCTGGGGCATCTTCCACATAACCCGGCAGAGCAGGATGATTAAGATGCAACAACAGCGGCACTAAAGAGACGATGTGTCGGAATGCATCACCTGAGCCCAATAATGCTCGATCAAAACGACGCTTGTCTAATGTTTCAATACATTTTCGGGCTTGAGTGAAATCGTATTTCAAGGCTTCCTACCTATGACCAAATAATTGGCGTTAATGTACCACTTACCTAGTCGGAAATCAAAAATTTAAATGATCTGACTTTTTGCCCTAAAAATGGTAGCATAGGCCATATTTCTATTTAAAATCAGCGGTATTTATGGCAGCACTTAAAACCTTAAAAATTGCGACCCGTCAAAGCCCTTTAGCGCTTTGGCAGGCGAATTTTGTAAAAGATCAATTAGAAAAATTTCACCCAACACTTTCTGTTGAATTAGTTCCGATGGTGACAAAAGGTGATGTAATCTTAGATTCTCCTTTAGCTAAAATTGGTGGAAAAGGCTTATTTGTTAAAGAGTTAGAAAACGCTTTACTTGAAAAACGTGCTGATATTGCCGTCCATTCAATGAAAGATGTGCCTATGGAATTTCCTGAAGGTCTAGGCTTAAGTGTGATCTGTAAACGTGAGGATCCACGTGATGCTTTCGTGTCTAATACATACCGTTCATTAGATGAATTGCCACAAGATGCTATTGTTGGAACATCAAGCTTGCGTCGTCAATGCCAATTAAAACAATTACGCCCTGATCTTGATATCCGCTCCTTACGTGGCAATGTAGGAACCCGATTAAGTAAATTAGACAATGGCGAATACGATGCCATTATTTTAGCCTCAGCCGGCTTAATTCGTTTAGGGCTAGCGGAACGTATTGCCTCATTTATTGAAGTAGAACAGTCGTTACCGGCTGCCGGACAAGGCGCGGTAGGCATTGAGTGCCGTGTTGATGATGAAGAAGTAAAAGCATTACTTGCTCCACTTTCAGATGCCACCACGACGACTTGTGTTTTAGCTGAGCGTGCAATGAATACCCGCTTACAAGGCGGCTGCCAAGTACCAATCGGTGGTTATGCTATTGAGCAAGATGGTGAAGTTTTCTTACGAGCACTCGTCGGAGAAACTGATGGCTCTGCGATTATTCGTGCGGAAGGTAAAAGTGCGGTTGAAAATGCCGAAGCATTAGGCGTGACCATTGCTGAACAACTTCTAGCACAGGGCGCAGATAAGATTCTGGCGAAGATTTACTCAGCATAGGAAATCACCATGGCCGTACTAGTTACTCGCCCGGATGAACGAGGAAAAGCCCTAGTTGACCAGCTGAATCAAGCCGGTGTGGTTGCCTTGCATTTGCCTTTACTTTCTATTGAAGCGGGTGCTGAGTTGGCTCAATTACCGACGAAACTTAATCAGCTAAAAAGTGGTGATTATGTGTTTTTGGTTTCAAAAAGTACTGTCGATTTTGCGGATAAAACCCTGAAAGATATTGGCTTTAGCTGGCGTCAAGATTTACAATACTTTACAGTTGGACATAGAACGGCGCAGCATTTTTCCTGTCAAACTGAATGTACTGTTCGCTATCCAATCACGTCGGAAAATACTGAAGGTGTATTAAATTTACCGCAAATGGCAAAATTAACAGATAAAAACTTGTTAATTTTACGTGGCAACGGTGGACGAGAATTACTACGTGAACAGACCACACTACGCGGTGCAACTGTTGAGACAGTCGAATGTTACCAACGCACGCCGATTAGTTATAATAACGAAGAGCAAACCAGTATTTGTATTCGTTCTGGTGTGCAAACCCTTGTGGTCACAAGCCTTGAAATTTTGCAGGCGTTAATCAAATTTGTGCCTGAAAATGAACAAAATTGGCTAAAAAATTGCTGTTTAGTCACGGTAAGTCAACGCATTGCGGATGTCGCAATACAACAAGGTTGGCATAATGTGGTGGTTTCCGCTGGTGCGGACAATCAAAGTTTACTTAATACCTTACTTAATGAAGTAACTCCCCTTTCTCACTAAGGAAAAGATATGGCGAAAGAGAAATTAACCCCTGAAACGACAGATGAAATCCAAGAAACAGATGCAGTGGAAATTCAAACTGAAGATCGCGAGCCTGTTGCGCCACGTACACAAACCGTTGTGAAGAAAAGTGGTACTGGATTAAGTTTATTGGCTATTCTCATTGCACTTGGCGTGGGTGGTGCAGGTTATTATTTTGGCCAACAACAGGTGGATGAATTCCAACAAAAATTGACCGCACTTGAAGCTCAAATCAATAATAAAACCGTGGTTTCAGCACCTGCTCAAGAAGTAAAATTTGATACTACACAGCTTGCTCAGTTAGAGTCTGCGAATAAAGCAACGCAAAACAAAATTGCGCAAGTAGAAGAGCTAATCAATGCCAAATCACATGAGTTAGTTGGCTTACAATCACAAATCAATAAAGTGAGCGCACAAGCTAATGCTCAACAGCCTACTGATTGGTTATTCTCAGAAGCAGATTTCTTGCTCAACAATGCATTGCGTAAATTAGTGTTAGATAATGATGTGGATACAGCGGTTTCACTCTTAAAACTCGCTGATGAAACTCTTGCTAAAGTGAATAACTCACAATCAGCAGCTATTCGTAGTGCAATCAATCAAGATCTGAAACAACTTCTCTCCGTAGCTGGCGTGGATCAAAATGCGGTCATGCAAAAATTATCGCAATTAGCCAATACGGTTGATGAATTACCGGTATTAGATGTGAATTTCGGTGATGATCAAAATGCAACAAAATTATCTGATTCCCTGTCTGACTGGGCGGAAAATGCAGAAAAAAGTGCAACCTCATTCCTAAATCACTTTATTCGTATTTCACCGAAACATGGTGCGGATCGCAAAGAATTATTAGCGCCAAACCAAGATATCTATTTGCGTGAAAACATTCGTTTACGCTTACAATTAGCGATTATGGCAGTGCCTCGTCAGCAAAACGAACTTTATAAACAATCTTTAGAAGCTGTTGCATCTTGGATTCGTAGTTATTTTGATACCAATGCTGAAGTGACTCAAAGTTTCTTAAAATCAGTGGATGAATTATCTGAAGTATCCATCTATGTGGATGTGCCAAGCCAATTACAAAGCTTAAGTATGCTTGATAAGTACTTAAATCGTACACCTTTAGATGTGCAGAAAGTGGAAATTGAAGCAGAAAAAGCGGTTGATAATTCACCAAGAAAAGAAGAAGTAAAACCAGCACCTGAAGCGAAAGCGGAAGAGCCAAAAGCTGAAGAAAAACCCGCTGAAGCACCAGCTGCACAACCGGCAACTGAACCCCAACAATAAGGATAGATAATGTTTAGAGTTCTCTTTTTAATGATCGCCTTACTTGCCGGATTGATTGCAGGGCCTTACCTCTCCGGTCAGCAAGGTTATGTCAGAGTTGAAACGGCAAACACCGTATATGAAATGTCACTCACCACATTAGTGATTCTCTTTGTGGTCACGCTTGCAGTGATTTATTCGTTAGAGTGGTTGGTGACCCGTTTCTTCCGTTTAAGTAGCAATACCTATAACTGGTTCTCTCGCCGTAAACGTGTGAAAGCACAGCGTCAAACCCTTGAAGGCTTGATGAAGATGAATGAAGGCGATTATGCCAAAGCAGAAAAACTGATTGGTAAAAATGCGAAACATTCTGCAGAGCCAGTATTAAATCTGATTAAAGCGGCTGAAGCTGCACAGCAACGCGGTGATGAATTCAGCGCAAACCGTTATTTAATTGAGGCGACTGAACTTGCAGGTTCAGATAACCTAGTTGTCGAAATTGCTCGCACCCGTATTTTATTACAACAAAATAAATTACCGGCTGCGCGCAGTTCCGTTGACAGTTTGCTTGAAATGTCAGATCGCAACAAAGAAGTATTAAAACTTGCTGCTGAAATTTATAGCCGCTCCAAAGCTTATCAAGCTTTAGATGAAATCTTAGATTTAATCGAAGGTTCAGGCTTATTCTCAGCAGAAGAATTTAAAGCGCTTCAACAAGAAACAGAAAATGGCTTGTTAGATGAAAAAATGAATGAAGAAGGCGTTGAAGGTCTGCTTGCATGGTGGGAAGCTCAACCACGCCGTCGTCGCAATGACTTAGAGTTAAAAACAGCTTTAATTCAGCGTTTAATTGATTGTAACGATCATGAGTCAGCTTATGAATTCACGCTTGAAATCATGAAAAAATTGGGTGATAACACCCCAATTAGTCCTGAACTTTGCACGCAAATCACTCGTTTACAAGCAGAAGATAACAGCAAACTGCTCAAACTAGTGGAAAAACGTGCAAAACGTGCGGATGAAAGCCAACGTTGTTGTCTCAATCGTGCATTAGGCTATCTTTATGTGCGTAATAATGACTTCGCTAAAGCAGCAGAAGCATTTAAAGAAGTTACTGCTTGCCCAACCCAGCTCCAACCAAATGATGTCATGATGGCGTCTTATGTATTCGAACAAGCTGGTGACAAAGAAGCTGCAGAAAAAATTCGTCAGGACAGTTTAAAATCAGCCATGTCTATTCAAGACAAACCAGCTGAACAGCAGACTGAACCAAAAACAGATGAAGAACCAACCGCACTTATCGCAAAACGTGATTAAAATAAACAACGACGGGGCTGAATAAAGCCCCGTTTTTTCATTCCCCACCGCCACTTATTTTATTTAAAACCCACTTCTTATTACATTTCTTTATAAGTAATAAATTTCCATTCTTTTCTCACCGATTAAAAATTTTTTACTATATCGCCACGCAAACGATTAAATCATGAAAAATGAATTGGGATTATATTTTAAGTGTCACACCACGTTTTATTCATGCCACGCTGATGACGCTTCATCTCGCCTTTTGGGGCATTTTATTGTCGCTGGTGATTGGTGTGATTTGTGCGGTGATTACCACCTACAAAGTCAAATCATTAACTTGGCTAGTAAAAGGCTATATTGAGCTTTCTCGTAATACGCCTTTATTAATTCAAGTATTTTTTCTCTATTTTGGGCTGTCTAAAATTGGCCTGAAATTAGATGGTTTTACTTGCGGCATTATCGGCCTGGCATTTTTAGGTGGAAGCTATATGGCAGAAGCCTTTCGTGGTGGTTTGGAAGCGGTATCAAAAGGACAAATTGAATCAGCCTTAAGTATCGGCCTAACTCCTTATCAAGCTTTTCGCTATGTCATTTTCCCACAAGCCTTTGCGATTGCGACACCTGCAATTGGCGCAAATTGCTTATTCTTAATGAAAGAAACCTCAGTGATCAGTGCCGTTGCTGTTGCTGAACTCATGTTTGTCGCAAAAGAAGTCATCGGGCTCGATTACAAAACCAATGAAGCCTTATTTTTATTAGTGGTGTTTTATTTGATCATTCTATTACCGATGTCTCTTTTCATCAGTTACTTAGAACGCCGTACTCGGAGAGCAAAATATGGGGCTTGAGTTATTATTCCAAGGCAGCAACATTGAACGCTTGCTCAACGGTTTATGGGTAACGGCTGAAATTGCATTCGTTTCTGTCTTCTTCGCCTGTATTTTAGGTGTGATTTTTGGCGTAATCATGACAAGCAGAAATCCCATTATCAAAGCCATTTGTCGCTTTTATTTAGAATTTGTACGCATCATTCCATTATTAGCGTTACTTTTTCTCGCTTATTTCGGTTTAGCAAAATGGTTTGATATTCACTTAGATGGCATTTCTGTATGTATTTTGGTGTTTATTTTCTGGGGAACAGCAGAAATGGGCGATTTAGTGCGTGGTGCATTAACTTCCATTGAAAAACATCAAGTGGAATCCGCCTACGCTTTAGGTTTAACGCCGTTTCAAACCTTTGTGTATATTTTACTTCCGCAAAGTTTAAAACGTGTGACACCAAGTGCTATTAACCTCTTTACTCGCATGGTAAAAACCAGCTCTTTGGCGATGTTAATTGGTGTAGTCGAAGTGATTAAAGTCGGTCAACAAATTATCGAGCATTCATTATTTAGTAATCAATCGGCGGCGCTTTGGATTTACGGTGTCATTTTCGGTTTATATTTTGTGATTTGTTACCCGCTATCCTTATTTTCCCGTTATTTAGAAACCCGTTGGGAAAGTTAATTTTTATTAGGAAAACACATGGCGTTATTAGAAATTAAAAACCTCGTCAAAAATTACGGTGATGTAGAAGCACTCAAAGGCATCAATCTTTCTATAGAGAAAGGCGAAGTTGTCGTTATTTTAGGTCCATCGGGTTGTGGTAAAAGTACTTTTTTACGCTGCCTAAATGGGCTAGAGGAAATAAAGCGCGGTCAGATTTTGCTGCAAAATGCAGGCGAATTAGGCAAAGACATTCCTTGGGTCAAAGCGCGCCAACGCATTGGGATGGTATTCCAAAGTTATGAACTATTCGCTCATTTATCAGTGATTGACAATATTTTACTTGGCCCTTTAAAAGTACAAAAACGCGATCGCGCAGAAGCTGAAAAACAAGCCGATGAGTTACTTAAACGTGTAGGTCTACATGACCGAAAAAATGCCTATCCACGTGAATTATCCGGTGGACAAAAACAGCGAATTGCCATTGTACGTTCACTTTGCATGAGCCCTGAAATTATTCTGTTTGATGAAGTCACTGCTGCCCTTGACCCAGAAATGGTGCGCGAAGTACTTGATGTGATTTTAGGACTTGCCAAAGATGGTATGACGATGCTCATCGTTACCCATGAAATGAACTTCGCCCGTCAAGTAGCTAACCGCATTGTGTTTATGGATAAAGGGCAAATCATTGAACAGGCAAAACCGGAAGATTTCTTTACGAATCCAACCACGGATCGTGCGAAAACATTCTTAAATATCTTAAATTATGAACCGAGAGGGACAAACTATGAAGAAAACATTTAAAACATTGACCACACTTTTAGCCACTGCCACCTTAGCATTTGGCTTAACCGCGTGTAATGATAAAGAACCAGCTAAAGACGGAGCAAAAACAATCTCAAGCCTTGAGCAAATACAAAAAGATGGCAAAGTGCGCATTGGTGTATTTAGCGATAAACCACCATTTGGTTATGTGGATGCACAAGGTAAAAGCCAAGGCTTTGATGTCGAAATTGGTAAAGCGATCGGTAAAGATTTATTAGGTGACGAAAACAAAGTGGAATTTGTTTTAGTGGATGCCGCAAACCGTGCTGAATACTTACTTTCTAAGAAAGTTGATATTATCTTAGCTAACTTCACTGTGACACCTGCTCGTAAAGAAGTGGTAGATTTCGCTAATCCATATATGAAAGTGGCACTCGGTGTCGTTTCAAAAGATGGCTCAGTGATTACGGATCTTGAGCAATTAAAAGGCAAAACTTTAATCGTAGATAAAGGCACCACGGCTGATATTTTCTTCACCAAGAACTATCCAGATGTGAAGTTATTGAAATTCGAACAAAATACCGAAACCTTTGAAGCCTTACGTGATGGTCGTGGTGATGCATTATCTAATGACAATACCTTCTTATTCGCTTGGGCAAAACAAAATCCAGGTTATACCGTGGGCGTAAAAAACTTTGGTGATCAAGATGTTATTGCACCAGCTGTTCGCAAAGATGCACCTGAATTGTTAAATTGGTTAAATAACGAAATCCAAACTCTAGGCAAAGATGGGCGTTTAAAACAAGCTTATGAAAAAACCTTATTGCCAGTTTATGGTGATACCGTCAGCGAAAGCGATATCGTGGTTGAATATAAATAATTCTCCCACATTCACTTCTCCTTTAGTCCAATTCAAGGAGAAGTGAAAACTTACTAAGTTTTGACCGCACTCCCAATTTTAAATGCGAAATATGTTTTTTCTAAATATATGCCTATTTTACCCTTCAACAGCATTTTTTGTATTATCACTTTACAACATCTAAATTTGATAATAATTCTTATTTATGGCAATATTCTGATGTTTTAGTCAGACAGGAGTTTATATGCAAAAAAAATCAACAATTCGTTTAATTTTGGCCGTTCTATTACTGACTTTTGGTATCACTACTCAAGCAGAAATAAAAACAATCAAAGATGTATTAGGACGAGAAGTTAACGTTGATGTGCCCGTAAAAAATGCCGTGTTAGGCTTTTACTATCCTGATTACATTGCTGTTACGGGTGTTGAAAATTTTAAATATGTTAAAGGTATCTCACGTGAATTTTGGGAAAAATTTAATCCAGGAAGTTGGGCATTGTTTTCTGAAAAAATGCCTGAACTCAAAAATATTGCTGATATTGGTAATGTAAATACAGGAACTTTCTCAACCGAAAAAACCTTGGCATTAAAACCTGATGTATTGATTCTTGCAGAATGGCAATATCAAACTATTGGTTCCGAACTACCAAAGTTAGAACAAGCTGGCGTTCCAATTATTGTTGTCGATTTTAATGCTCAAAGTGTAGAACGACACACCCAAAGCGCAAAGATTTTTGGGCAACTTGCAGGTACCGAAGAACGAGCAAATAAAATTGCAGATGAATATGCTCAAGGCATTACTGATATTCAAAAACGTGTAAAAGAGGCTAACCTACCTAAACCTAAAATCTATGTAGAATTTGGCAATAAAGGTCCTAGTGAATATAGCTTTACCTTTGGTAAAAATATGTGGGGTGCTATTGCTGAAACTGTTGGCGGGGATAACGTAAGCGCGCCTTTTGTCGAAAATTGGGGACCAATTAATCCAGAACAACTTCTTGCCGCACAACCTGAAGTGATTATGATTTCTGGCACAGAAATGGGGCATGAAACTAACGATGAAATGATGGCGATGGGAATAAACATCAATGAACAGGATGCACAAAAACGTCTAAAAGGTTTCTTAACCCGTGCAGGGTGGCAAGATTTACCTGCAGTTAAAAACCACCGTGTTTACGGTATTTATCATACGGCTTCTCGCTCACTAAGTGATCTAGCAGCCGCTCAATTTATGGCAAAAGCACTTTACCCAAAACTTTTTGAAGACATAGACCCACAAAAAACCTTTATGGATTTCCATAAAAACTATTTGCCTATCATACCTAGTGGTACGTTTTTTATTAAATTGAAAGATTAAACAATTCATAAGGTGAGCGATGCTCACCTTTTTTATATTCTCACTGCCTTTCATAAGTGAAAACTCCTTTATTTTTGACCGCTCTTTGGAAGATGCGGTGTAAATCTCGCCTTTAATGGCATTCTTTCCTGAATACGTTCCCGATTAATCTGTAACGCCGCCTCTGTGGCTTCATAGTCCAACCATAAACTTGGATCATCGGGTAACGTTTCATTCCAAATATACTGCACATTAAAGCCTCGCGCCTTACATTCCGCATGCAATGCATCATACCGTTTCTTTAAAAACGCCAATTTATTAAAGAAAAAACGCACATGCCCTTCCCCCAATTTATATTCTGCAGGCTGTCCTTTTAAGTGATATTTACCTTTCGCTACGGCATTAGGAATACGGGTTAATTCACGATGTTCAGCTAAAAGATGCTGATCACAAAGCTCCTCAGGCGGAACAAGATTAATTCGAGTCATAAATCATACCAAAGAAAAAGCAACATAGTACGGGGCGTAAAGGTATTTGTCTATCTCATAATAAATACGATTCAAAAGATTAATTATTTTTCTTTGATTTTCACATGAATCAACCTTTGTTAAACTCATTAAAAATATCGCTATTGAAGGAACCCGCATGTCTGTCAAAACATTTGAAAGATTGACCGTACTTTTAGATAAACATCAAGCACGCTATCGCGTGGTTGAGCATCCGACTGCAGGGAAATCTGAGGAAGTGGCTAAAATCCGTGGTACAGAATTAGGGCAAGGGGCAAAAGCGCTAGTATGCAAAGTGAAAGGAAATGGCGTAAAACAAGCAGTGTTAGTTATATTGCCGGCTGATCAACAATCTGATTTAAGCAAAGTGGCGACCTATTTGGGTGGAACTAAGGCATCACTTGCCAGCCCTGCAGAAGTGGATACCCTGACTGACTGTGTATTTGGTGCAATTCCGCCTTTTAGCTTTCATCCTGATTTGTTATTAATTGCTGATCCTAGCTTACTTTCTCGTTATGATGAATTGGCATTTAATGCAGGTACATTAGAACGCTCTATTATTCTCAATACACAAGATTATGCCTCAATCGTTCAGCCCACATTAGTGGATGTAATAAAAACCGAATAGAGAAAAGATTGGTTGTCTTTCATTTGATTGATACAATGCATCCGTTTTTCTATTAATTGGATACCTCATGAAAAAATATCTTAAAGCATTTATTCTTTTACCGTTGATTATTCAAATTATTGGCACTATTGGCCTAATGTTCGCAAACAATGATGCCGATGGATTTCAATCTTCAGCGATTACCGTCTTTATCGTGGCTGCGGTACCGACTTTTCTCATTACACTTTGGGCAGCATTTCACCGTTATGCGAGTTATCACGTAAAAGCTATCGCATTAATTTCGGTACTAATTGGATTTTGTTATACCGTCGTAGCGGGGATCTTTTATGCAACGCTAGTGAATGATATGGGATTTGGCGAATGGTTACGCGCAGGAGGATTAGAAATTACCTGCTTAATGGCCGCAGGTTTGGCACTTTATTCTGTTATGGTGTTACCGCTCTTGTTACCGAAAGAACGCCCGCTATAAGGCGATTTGAGGCGAATATTGAGCAGTTAAATCCACCAAATCTGCTAATGAAATTGACCGAACTTGATTGTTTTCTGGCAAAAGTGCGGTTAAATTTCGGGCTAAAACATCCTGTTTCAACATAAAACATTGCCCTTTGCATTGGGTAAGCATTTCTCCATACTTCACCGCTAACAACACGCCATCTTGCCATAAAACCACCGCATCATTTTCCGTGATTTCTGTCAAATAACGTTGAAGTTCTGTCTCAGAATAATGAGCTTGAGAAAAGGTATAAAGCATAATATTCCTTAAAACGTAAACACTTTTTCTGCTTGGCTGAGTTTATTGATCAGCGAAGTGCGGTCAATTTTTTCAGCAGAAATAATGAGTTGTTCTGTTTGCAAATGGTATTGGTCGAGCGAATCGGCGCAGACAAAGCGCTGTTCAATATCGTATAAATCCAATAATTTAAAGGTACGAATAAAGTCTTTTTGTAACAATAACTCAGGATTTTGTCCATCGAGTAGATTTAATACGCCATCATCGATAAAAAAGACACCGATTTCCTCTTCATCACAAAATGCTGTTGCAGCAAGCAAAGCATCTAAACCTTCACGAGAAATCGCGTTTCCATGCGGTGCGGTACGAAATAAGAATGCTAGCTTCATAATGTCACCACCCGATCTGCTTTTAATGCCATCGCCATAAACTCGCCTAAGCCTGTAATCTCAAAACCTTCTGCCAGATTCGTTTTATCTGTCTCTTTTGCCGTAAGTGCATCCACTACGCCACGACGTTGTGAAGCGGCTACACATAAATGCAAAGGAATATGATGCTGCGCTGAAAAGGCTTGCCAAGCTTGCGTGAGATTAAATTCATCATTGGCAGGATAAACCAAGCCATTGCCATTACTCACACCGTCTTGGAAAAAGAAAATTTGGCTAATGGCATGCCCTTTTTCGAGTAAAGCTTGGGCAAATTGATAGGCAAGAAAAGCCCCTTGTTTTCCATAAACGGGACTTTTCACGGCGAGAACATAGTTCATTACTCTTGCTCTTGTTTGATTTGACGAATATACAAATACACGGTGTGGCGAGAAATCGCGAGGCGATCAGCCACTAAATTGATCGCATCTTTAATATCAAAAATGCCTTTTTCGTAAAGTGAAATCACAATCTGACGGTTCTTATTATTATTCGAAACCGAGCGATCTGCATTCACTTCTTCAATGGTTTTTTCTACCGTTTGTGCCACCAATTCTTCCACTGAACTTGCAAAATTGACGGAAGAGGTTTCATTTTGTTCCTGCGTTGGCATAAAGGCCTGCATAAATTGAGAGACCGGCACATCCAAATTAATATTGATACAAAGTAAACCAATAATGCGTTGTTTGCCATTTCGAATGGCGATGGTCACAGACTTCATCAACACATTGCCTTTCGCACGCGTGAAATAAGGCTTAGACACACTCTCACTTTGCATATTACGCAAGGATTTCAGGGCTAAATCCGTAATCGGGGAACCTACTTGGCGATTGGTATTATGCCCATTGGCGATACAAATGGCGGAATGCTCAATATCTTCCAAAGAGTGTAAGACGATTTCACAATGCTCGCCAATCAACGCGCTCACGCCATCAACTACCGCTTTATAGGAAATCAGAATAGCACGATCTTCATCAGTGAAAGGTTGTCTATCGGTTAGTATCATTTTTCAAATCTGGTAGGGAAAATGCCCGCACTTTGGACAAAGTGCGGTTAAATTAAGGATTATTTTTTAGGATTAACGTCTAATACTTCAACTTCGAAGTAAAGTGTTGCATCAGGTGGAATTGAATCGCCTGCACCTTGTTTGCCATAAGCTAATTCAGGTGGAATCACTAATTCGATTTTACCGCCTTTCTTCACTAACTGAAGACCTTCAGTCCAACCTTTAATCACTTGGTTTAATTTAAACTCAACCGGTTGACCACGTTCAACAGAGCTATCAAATACTTTACCATCTGGTAATTTACCAGTGTAATGTACTTTCACAGTATCTGTTGCTTTAATCGCATCACCTTTACCTGCTTCAGTGATTTTGTAAAGTAAACCATCTTTGGTGCTTTTCACGCCGTCTTTTTTCGCAAATTCAGCGCGGTATTTATCACCTTCTTCTTTTGCAGCTTTCGCTTGCTGTTCTACTTTTGCTTTCGCTGCAGACACTAATTGCTCTTGAATACCATCTAAGGTTTGTTGAATTTTTTCGTCTTTACGAACATCAACTTTACCTTCTAATGCATCTTTTAAGCCATCTAAAATACGCGCATTGTCGTATTGAATCACTTCTTTTTGAGCATCCACTAAATCTTTTACTTGGTTACCCATTAATGCACCTACAGCATAAGACGCATCGCTTGCGCTTGGCGCTGCTTTATCTTCTGCAAAAACAGAACCTGAAACGACCGCACTTACCATAAGTGCAGCAAGAGAAAGCTTTTGAATTTTCAACATTTTGCTTGATCCTTTATAATAGAAACGGAATAGCGAATAGGTTAAATCGGATTGACCAAATTCACAACATTTTTTTAAAAATTAGAGAAATTTTATGCAAAATCAACAAATTTTAGAAGATCGCATCGCCGAACTTGAAATGAAAATTGCTTTTCAAGAACAACTTTTAGACGAACTCAACCAAGCATTAGTTCAACAACAGTTTGATATGGATAAAATTCAACTTCAACTCCGCTATCTCGCCGGCAAATTAAAAGATATGCAACCTTCTAATATTGCCAGCCAAGCAGAAGAAACGCCGCCTCCGCATTATTAAAATGTAATAAAACCATATTTTATCTAAATGCGTGATCTTCATCACAAATTCATAAAAAATATTTTTATTTTATTGAAAAAATAACTAAGTGTTTTTATGGTTACCTCTATAGTTGTATAGCCAAATAGAGGATGTAAAAATGGCAAAGTTAGAAATAAAAAATATTACAAAAAAATTTGGTGACTTTTACGCAGCAAATAATATTACTTTTACCGCTGAAGAAGGCGAGTTTGTCACCTTATTAGGACCAAGCGGCTGTGGTAAAACCTCCTTATTAAAATTAATCGCTGGATTTCACGTGGCAGATGAAGGTGAAATCCTTATCGGAGGAAAAAATGTTAACAATGTTCCTCCAGAAAAACGCAATACAGCCATGTGTTTCCAATCCTATGCCCTTTTCCCTCACCTCAACGTTTCTCACAATATTTGCTATGGTTTAAAGCAACGTAAAATTGATATTGAAGAACAAAAACAGCGTTTAAATCTTGCATTGAAACAAATGGATTTAGAATTTCATAAATTGAAATTACCCAATGAGCTTTCTGGTGGTCAACAGCAACGTGTCGCATTAGCCAGAGCCATGGTCACTCGTCCAGATGTAATTTTATTTGATGAACCGCTTTCCAACTTAGATGCCAAATTACGTGAAAGTGTACGTTTTGAAATTAAGCAACTCTCAAAACAATACAATTTGACTAGTATTTATGTGACTCATGATCAGGCTGAAGCCCTAACTATGTCAGATAAAATTATTGTGTTAAATAAAGGTGCTATTGAGCAAATTGGCTCTCCTCAAGATATTTATCATCATCCTAAAAACCGCTTTGTGGCAGATTTTATTGGCATTGCCAATATCACGGAAGCCAATGTAAAAAACATCGGCGATAACCTTTATGCTGTTAGTTCTATTTTTGGCGATTTCACCGTATTTTCAGAGAAAAAACCGGAATCAGAACGAATTTATATTTGCTTTCGACCGGAAGACATTGAATTGTTACCAAACGCACAAACGGAAGCGGAAAACCAAATTACAGTAGATATCATCAACACCGCTTTTATGGGCAATATCACGGAAGTGCAAGGAGTCATTAAACGTAATGATGAAGAGAAAAAATTACGCCTGCAACTAACAAAATGTCCGAATTTGAACGATAAACTCACCTTTACGGTTCCCCGCTATGCGATTAAATTCTTGGAGTCCGTAAAATGAAAAGTCTCAAAAATGATGTAAAAGCATGGTTATTGCTATGTAGCGGTTTAGGTACGATCCTATTTTTAATGGGGTCCACGTTCTACATTGTCGTCTCTCAAAGCCTTGGTTTATACAGTATGGGCGGGGAAGAAAGTCAATTTAGTTTAGAGTATTGGCAAGCCGTATTAAATAGCCCAGTATTCCAAAATTCGTATATTTATTCCGTAAAAGTGTCTTTATTAGGGGCGATTTTATCCATCATCGTGGCTTATCCCATTGCCATGTGGTTACGTAAAAAATTACCAGCCAAGGTAACAATTATAACCATCTTGCGGGCGCCTATGTTGGTACCAGGATTAGTTGCAGCCTTCTTGTTCGTCAATATGATCTCTTACCACGGCATTCTTAATGAGGTATTTGTTTATTTAGGCATTTGGGACGAACCGAAAACCTTACAAAATGATGAATTTGGTTGGGGGGTAGTGATTTTACAAATGTGGAAAAACATTCCCTTTGCTTTAATTCTTATTGGTGGCGCGGTCAATTCACTGAAAACTGATTTATTAGATGCGGCAGCTAATTTAGGTTCGAGTCCTTGTCAACGTTTTTGTTATGTGATATTCCCTCTAACCTTAGGTGCGGTACAAGTTTCCTTTATTTTAATATTTATCGGTGCACTCGGTGATTTCGCCTTTTATAGTATTGCAGGTCCTCGTAGTACCTATTCTTTAGCACGTTTAATGCAAATGTCCGCCTATGAATTTGAAGAGTGGAATCAAAGTGCGGTCATGGCATTAACTATTATGTTGACCTCTGCCTTCTTCTCCATCCTAGTGTCATTATTGATTAAACCATTAGCCGTCAAACGTGGAGAAGTCAAATGAGTAGTTCCGTACAAATCACAACGAAAAATGGTCGATTAATCGCGCGTATTTCCTTAACTTTCTTTATTCTTGCTAATTTTATTTGGTTGTTCTTGCCATTTTTGATGGCTGGTTTATGGTCATTGGTAGATCCCGCTAAACCGTGGAGTTATCCAGATATTTTCCCTCAATCATTATCTTTTGAGCGTTGGAAAATCGTCTGGGAAACCACCTCTTTACCTGAAGCAATGTTTAATAGCTATACCATTGCGCCTACGGTTTCTCTGATCACTATTTTACTCTCTCTCCCAACAGCTTATGCATTTGGACGTATGGAGTTTAGAGGTAAAAAATTAGCAGAATTATTAACACTGATTCCATTGGTTATTCCAGGCATGATTATTGCCCTATTCTTTAGCCGTATGTTATTAGATTTAAATATTAATAATCCATTCATCGGAATTGTTATTGGGCATGTTGTACTCACGTTACCTTATGCTATTCGGATTTTATCCGCAGGCTTTTCTTCTGTACCACAAGACCTCATAGATGCTAGCCGTGACTTAGGTGCATCTAAATTTACCGTTTTCAAAGACGTGTATATGCCGATGTTAAAACCTAGTTTTTTAGCATCAATTATCTTCTGTTTAGTGAAAAGTATTGAAGAGTTTGCTATCGCTTTCGTTATCGGGTCGCCAGACTTTATTACCGTGCCAACCATTTTATATTCTTTCCTCGGTTATTCTTTTATTCGTCCGAATGCGGCCGTTGTATCGATTATTTTGTTGGTACCAAACATTATTTTGATGATGATTATCGAAAAATTGTTGAAAGGGAATTATCTCTCTCAATCCACAGGAAAAGCATAATTTTCACAAGGAGCATCTTATGCAAAAAAATATCCGTAAACTTCTATCCATTGGTCTTACCGCTGCCGCCTTGGCTGTCAGTACTTTTGCCTCGGCTTCCACTGACTTAAGTGGTAAATCTTGGAGTGAAATCGAAGAACTCGCTAAAAAAGAAGGAAAATTGACAGTTAGCGTTTGGTATCTGCAGCCGCAATTCCGTAATTTTGTCAAAGAATTTGAAAATCAATACGGTATTAAAGTCAAAGTACCTGAAGGCACCTTGGACGGAAATATCAATAAACTGATTGCTGAAAAAAATCTAGAAACCGGCAAAATGGATGTGGTTGTGTTAAATGCTGACCGTTTAGGCAACGTAGCGAAAAATGACATTCTTGTAAAACTCAATAACTTACCAAATTTCGATAAATTAAATCACCACTTACAAGGTGTTGAATTGGGCGATATGGCAGTAGGTTATTGGGGAAACCAAACCGGTCTAGCTTATGATCCTATGCGAATCAAAGAAGAGGAATTGCCACAATCTTGGGCAGACATGGAAAGCTATATTGATAAAAATCCAAAAAAATTCGGCTATTCAGATCCAAATGGTGGTAGCTCTGGTAATGCCTTCATTCAACGAGCTTTAGTGTACATCAATGGTGATTATGATTATCGTACCGATAAAATCGATGAAGCACAGATTGCTAATTGGAAGAAAACCTGGGATTGGTTCAGTAGTAAAAAAGATGCGCTAATCCGTACCGCTTCAAATGCTGATAGTCTAACCCGTTTAAACGATGGTGAGTTAGTAATTGTCTCCGCATGGCAAGATCACTTGTTCAGCTTGCAAAAACAAGGTGCAATTACTGACCGTTTAAAATTCTATGTACCAAAATTTGGGATGCCTGGCGGTGGTAATGTTGTAACCGTAGCAAAAAATGCGCCTAACCCAGCCGCATCACTTGTTTTCGTGCATTGGATTACCTCACCTGAAGTACAACAGAAATTAAACCAAGAATTCGGTGTTCGTCCACTCAATAGTGAATCTGGTTTAAAAGATACTATTTTCTTCTCAACACCATGGCGTAAAGCCGAAATGGAAGCCTTCACAAAAGAGGTTATTTCGAGATAAACAACAAACCGCACTTTAACGTGCGGTTTACTTTTATAGGCTAATAAAGTGCGGTCAGTTTTAACCACATTTACAACCAAACAAAATAAGTCATACTGCCGATGATGGCGATACAGAATAGATTGAGAATCAAGCCGACTTTGGCCATATCAAGTTGCTTCACATTTCCTGTTGCAAACACAATAGCATTTGGCGGTGTAGCAATTGGCAACATAAATGCACAACTTGCCCCACAAGCGATAATTGCGGCTAAAGCAATAGGTGGTAAATTCATGGATTGTGCCACCGAAATCACAATTGGCATAATCAACGCTGCACTGGCGGTATTCGATGTAAATTCAGTTAGGAAAATAATAAATGCCGTCATGACAAAGCAAAGTACCCAAAGTGGTTTGGTTTGTACGAACTGAACGATACTATCCGCCATAATCTTACTGGCACCAGAATCTTTCATCACGATACTGAGTGTTAAACCACCACCGAATAAAACGAGCACGCCCCATTCAACACGCTCTTGAATTTCTTTCCAACTCGCGACACCTGAAACACAAATAAAGATCACAACGCATAGCGCAATCACGGTATCAAAGTTTTCGATTTTTTTCGGCAATTCAAGGAAAGCCGTAATCCATGGGTTTAAGAGAGAGCTGAAAAGTAACATAATCGCCATACCGATAAAGATCAGTAAGGTAATGATATTTTTTCGATTAAAGCTGACTTTCTCAAGTGATGGATTAAAATCCACAGAAAAGTCTGGACGTAAAATCACCCATAAAGAAAAAATCATTGAAGGCACAAGCAGTACCATCACCGGGAAGCCGTAGCCTAGCCATTCCGTGAAAGTCACTTGAATTTGAGATGCCAAAATCGCATTCGGCGCACTTCCCACCAATGTACCTATACCACCGATACTGGCGCTAAATGCCATGCCTAACAATACAAAGGCGTACAACCGATGGTTTTTCTCTGCATTGATACCTTTTAACATCCCCATCGTGAGCGGTAACATCATCGCCGCCACAGCGGTGTTGTTAATCCACATGGAAAGGAATGTGGTTACAGTGAATAGATAGGTGATAGAAAGTTTTAAGTTTCCTTTGGCCAAACGAATAATGTAATTCGCAATAATCTTGTCTAGATTCTGAATTTGCAGCACCGCAGCCACCACAAATCCCCCAAAGAACATATAAATAATTGGCGTGGAGAATGGTGCAAGGGCTTTTTGTGTATTAATCAAGCCTAATCCTATGGCTAAAACAGGCACCATAAGAGATGTCACAGTAATATTAAAGGCTTCCGTTAACCATAAAATACCAATAAAAATCAGCAAGGCTAACCCGCGATTCTCTTGAGCAGAGAACGGCAGTATTTTGATTAACACCAACATGAAGACAAAGTCTAAGGCAAGAATAATGAGACTTTTATATTTAGAGAGAAAGGTTTGTTGAGTTTGCATATACAATCTCCTATAAAACGATAGGGGAGATTATTAATTAGCATTTAACTGAAAAAATTGAAACATATTTTTAACAAATTTGTGACACGCTTCAAACTATTTTTCTAAATAATAAATTTCTTTTCTACAAATCGCCTCAAAAGCATTTCTAGCTGATTTCGAGTATAATTTTTAAAAATAAGAATTAAATGAGATGGAGAAGATAAATGCACGAAAATAAGGGTGTAGCAATTCAACTTTGTGATAAAGATTTCCTTAATAATTTTAACCCAGATTTCCTTGCTTTATACGATCTCAATACTTGGGATAAATCCATGGGCTCACGGGATCGACTTAACCTCGTCAAAGAGGCCTCTGTCGATGCCATTCTTGTTGATAGTAGCCTATCCTACAATTCTGACAGCTTGCTTTGTTGGGGAGCCGCATTAAAAACTGGGGGGTATCTAATTTTAGAAGCTATTGAGTATTGCCATCCACAAATACTGGCTGACAATTTAGAGATGATATTTGAGTACCAACCTATATCAGAGAAATCCCACGTTTGGTTTCTGCGTAAAAGAGCACTTGCTGACCAAGAAAGTCTTAAACAAAATCTCAGCTATCAATTAATCAATCATCCAATTACGGATTACCGAGTACAAAATGCACTTAACCAATTAGAGCAAAGCTATCCTTATGATAATTTAGCTGCCTATACTCGCACCCAAATTTATAATACAAAAGAGTTGACCGACGCTGCTTTAAGCGCTTGGAATAATTATTTTTTTCGTGCTCCTAAAGCTAATATATACTACTTTAGCACTCTACAAAGATTAAGTGCGGGAGATTATCATCGAGGATTTTATCAACGAGAATTTATTCTCCACGATAAGCATTCCTTTCGTAGTAGAATTCCTCCGTCCTTAGAAATATTAAATAAACAATGGAAAGGCGAACCACTTCTTGGTAAAGACCTAGTTGTATGGAGTGAATTCGGTTTTGGTGATGAAATTATGTTCTCGCAATTGGCTCACTATCTCAAAAGCCAACAACCTAAACAATTAATTTTTATCGTCCAGCCACCCATTGTGGATATCATCAAATCTCATCCTGATATTGATATCGTAATAAGTTCTGACGAATGGCATGACCAGCATATTGAGTTTGATTATTGGGTTTATCCTCATTCAATTTTAGCTCATGTAACGGAACCATTTGATACTCTACCTAAACGCATACCTTATTTATTTTCAGATCCTACACTTAGTGCCCAAATGGCTCAGCGTATAAATAAAACGGAAAGATTGAAGATTGGCTTGGTATGGCGAGGCTCTCCAGATCACGAAAACGATATCCATCGTTCAATTCATGATTTAACACAAGTTGAATCGTTATTGACCCAAGCACCTCACCATTGGTACTGTCTGCAAAAAGATCTCAATGAGGCTGAACGTAAGCTCATGGAGCGTTATCAAATACCGCTTATTGGCCCTATTTGCCAAAACTTTAGTGATACCGCTGCAGCGATTTCTAACTTAGATCTCGTGGTGACTGTGGATACTTCTATTGCACATTTAGCTGGCGCAATGAATATCCCTACTTTTTTAATGCTCGCATTTATCAAAGATTGGCGCTGGGGATTTAAAGAAAATAATCTGTGGTATCCATCCATAAGAGCTTTTCACCAACGTGCTCCTCTATATTGGCCAACCGTCATTGAGGAAGTTATTGAAGCCATCAAACAATTCGCTTCTAAATAAACAACAAACCGCACCTAAAAGTGCGGTCTGTTTTGCTTTCGTTTTTTATTGTTGCATACGAGCTTGAATACGTTCTGGCAATCTTAATCCAACGAGAGCAACAAGGACTATTGTCCAGAATAAGGTGACATACACAAGGGCTGAACCTAGTCCGACTCTTTCGCTAAGGGCCGCGGCAATCACAGGAGACACCCCACCGCCAATCGCAGCGAAGTTATAGATGAAACCGATACCTGTGCTTCGCATTTCAGCTGGGAAGAAAGTCGCCATATATTTTGGTACTAAACCAGCAATTCCTAAGTTAGTTGCAAGTAAGAAGAAGAGCAACGCACCAAGCGCTAATACATTATTTTCTGGCAAATAGAATACTGGGAAGAGGAAGAAAAGTGATAACAATAAGCTATATACAAAGGTTTTCTTCTCACCCAATTTATCCCCAATAAAGCCTGCAATCAAGGTACCAATGAGGATACCAAAGCCCGCCCAAAACATCAGTGATTTCACATTTTCAGCATAGCCGTTTTCTTTGAGATAAAGTGGAAGTAAGCCCACTACCGGCCAGTTTACGGAGAAAATTGAATAGCAAACTAAGAAAATAATTAAGGTAATTGGTAATTGTTTTTTAGTGAACAGGTCAGTAAGTGGAACTTTATTCACTTTACCCGCTGCTTTTGCTTGCGCCCATTCTTCACTTTCAGGGGCATGGCGACGAACGTAGAGCACTAAAGCTACCGGTGCTAAACCAATAAAGAAAGCCACACGCCAACCATAAGCTTGTGCAACCCAAGGAATCACTTGAGAAGCAAGAATATTACCGATGGAAAAACCACTCACTAAAAATGCACTGGCTTTTGTACGCAAATGTTTTGGCCAACTTTCAATGGCATAAGAGGAAGAACAAGCATACTCACCCGCCATCCCCATACCGATAATCATACGGAAGATGAAAAGCCAAATATAACTGGTGGATAAGCCGCACAAGAATGTCCCGACGGAATACGTAATAATGGAAACAATCATCGCCAAACGACGACCATATTTATCGGCAAAACTACCAAAAATCGCCCCACCTAATGGACGCGCTACGAAGGCTGCAAGTAATAATGTGGATGTTTCCGTTGTGCTCATGGCGAATTCCTTTTGAATATCCAAAAGCACATAAGTGATAAGCATATAATCGAAGCCATCAAAAACATAACCTAACCAAGCCGCAAATAACGCTTTTTTTTGCGTAGGACTGACTTCTTTATACCATGGTAATGATGTTGTCATAACAACCTCCCTTCCTTGTATTTGAGAATTTTGTGGTATAGATCACAGAATTTAAAATCACTGCTAATTTCTGCTTGCATAAATAAAGATAAGACGTATGATGTCTTATGTCAATCAAAGAGAATGAGAGCTGGATCACAAATTCAGAAAATAGATTAGAAAATGAGAACAGAAATGAAAAAAACAAGTAAAAAAGAAGCAAGTCTCGTTTTGCAGGATAAAATCAAATCGCTCATCATTAAACAAAATCTTAAATCCGGCGATTTGATGCCAACAGAAAATGAGTTGATTGAACAGCTTGGTGTGAGCCGTTCCAGTTTGCGTGAAGCCATTAAATCTTTAGAGGCGCTACACATTTTAGACATTCGCCATGGCGTCGGCACCTTTGTGAGTGAATCATCTCTTGTGCCAATGATTCGCGGATTAAGCTTTCACACCCAACTGAATTTACATAATGATCATAATCAGCTGATTAATATTTTGGATATTCGGGAAATTTTGGAATACGGTTTTGCCCCGATGGTGTTAGGAAAAATTAGCCAAGAACAGACCGCACTTTTGCAAAAATCAGTGACCAATATGGAAAAAAATGCCCGTGAGCAAAAATTTTCACCTAAAGATGAATACCACATTCATTTAAAACTTTATGAACCATTAAATAACCCGTTACTGATTCAATATTTAGATGCATTTTGGCAAATTTATCAACAAGTAGAAAAAGGCTTACCGCCACCAATACTTTCTCCTGAAAAATTAGCCATGCAACACCGTGAATTAATTGATGCCGTAGAAGCGCACGATTTGGTGCGCATGCAACGCGCGATCTTGCAATATTTCCAAAGTATTCGCCAACGCTTACAACAAGGAGGGCATGATGCAAACTAATGGATTAAACATCGCCTTAATCGGCTGCGGCTTTTTTGGTGTTCAACTAGCTTCCGCATTTGACAAAGCCCAAGCAAACTTAATTGCAGTGACCGATATTAACCCTTCTCTTGCACAAAAACTCGCCGACCAATACGGCAGTAAAGCCTTTTTTAGTGTAGAAGAAATGTTGGCAGAAACCAAACCTGATTTAGTGGTTATCGCCACCCCAAACTATGCCCATTATTCCCCAGCTATCTTAGCGTTAAATGCTGGCTGTCATGTCTTTATTGAAACGCCTTTTACCTTAAGCTCTTCTCAAGGCCAACATTTACGTCGCCTTGCAGAAGAAAAAGGTAAAGTCATTTTTGTGGGCCATTTAGAACGTACGTTACCTGGCATGTTGAAAGTCAAAGCAGCTTTAGAACAAGGAAAATTAGGCCGCATTACCGTAGCTCGAGCCATGCGTCAGCGTTGGATTGAAAACCTACCAAACAAAGAATGGTGGAAATTAGATGCCAATCTTACGGGCGGCGAGCTTTTCCACCTCATTCACGAACTGGATTTACTCTGTTGGTTATTAGGCGATATTGAGGCTGTTTTTGCTCAAGCGGCTAATCAAGCACATCACGATACGCCAGACAGCCGTGATGTGTTGCAGTTGCTATTACGTTTTAAAAATGGCGTATTAGGTTCGCTCGAAATGGGCACGGCTTATCGATTACACCAATGGGGCATTCAAATTCATGGTGAAAATGGTGTGATTGAAGTCAATTTCTTTACCTCAAGTGTCACATTTAATTACCTAGATGGAAAAATAGAACACGTTGATTTATTTGATGAATTTGAGGCTGATTTATCTTTACGCGAAAGTGCAAAAGGCACTCAGCAATATAATGTCACCCACGCACCTTGCCAACTTTGGTTAAGCCGAGCGGCTGAAATCGAAGTACAAAGCGTGGTGGAGCACTTAACACAAGGAAAAACCAGCCCATTAAGTCTATGTTTAACTGAAGCCATCGAAGTTGCAGAAGCAGCGAAGCAATCCATGGTAACGGAAAAACAAATCTCAGTGAAAAAATAAGGAGTTTATTATGATGCGATATGGTGTTGTTGGCGTTGGCTATTTTGGTGCGGATTTAGCCCGTTTCATGAATGAATTTGATGATGCACAGATTACAATGGTATACGACCCTGAAAATGGTGAAACCATTGCTCAAGAATTACAATGCGTAGCGGCAAAATCTCTTGAAGAATTAGTCACTTCCCCTGATGTGGATTGCGTGATTGTTGCCACCCCAAACTACTTACACAAAGAACCGGTCATCCTTGCCGCAAAAAACAAAAAACACGTTTTCTGTGAAAAACCAATCGCCTTAAGTTATCAAGACTGTGACGACATGGTGCGCGCTTGCGAAGAAAATGGCGTCACCTTTATGGCTGGCCATGTGATGAACTTCTTTAACGGTGTTCACCATGCCAAAGAATTAATCAACCAAGGCGTGATCGGTAAAGTACTTTATTGTCACACCGCACGTAACGGCTGGGAAGAACAACAACCGACTATCTCATGGAAAAAAATCCGTGAAAAATCTGGCGGCCACTTATATCACCATATTCACGAATTAGACTGCGTACAATTCATTATGGGGGGCATGCCAAAAACTGTTACCATGGCAGCCGCCAATGTTGCACACAAAGGCGAAAACTTTGGTGATGAAGACGATATGATTTTTGTCACCATGGAATACGATGATAATCGCTTCGCTGTTCTAGAATGGGGTTCCGCTTTCCGTTGGGGTGAACATTATGTATTAATTCAAGGGGAAAAAGGCGCGATCAAACTTGATATGTACAATACCAAAGGTACCCTTCGGGTGGATGGAAAAGACACCTATTTCCTCATTCACGAAACCCAAGAAGAAGATGATGACCGTACCCGCATTTACAACAGCACAGAAATGGACGGCGCGATTCAATACGGTAAACCGGGCAAACGCACACCGCTCTGGTTGAGTTCTATCATGAAAAAAGAAATGCGTTATTTAAACGATATTCTCCATGGTATGGAGCCAACTGAGGAATTTGTAAAATTACTCACCGGTGAAGCCGCTCGTGCCGCCATCGCCACTGCTGATGCGTGTACCCGCTCTCGTTACGAAAATCGCAAAGTTGATTTAACAGAAATCATCGGTAAATAAAAATAACGTAAAAATAAACCGCACTTTGGTTACCAAATCAAAGTGCGGTTATTTTTTACATGTTTTTGAAGAAACTTACGGCGATAACCGCTCTCTTTCCCATTTCCCCTCATTGTATAAATAACAAATTCGGTCATGTAAACGACTTGGGCGACCTTGCCAGAATTCAATGCGATCAGGAATCACAAGATAACCGCCCCAATGTGGTGGGCGTGGGACATTTAATGGGTGTTTTGCTGCAATCAGAGCAGCTTTTGCTAATAAAGATTTGTGACTAGAAATGACCGCACTTTGCTCGCTGGCCCAAGCGCCAATTCGGCTGGTGTAAGGGCGCGTTGCAAAATATTCATCTGATTGTTCAGGCGAGATTTTTTCAGCTTTACCCTCAATACGCACAGAGCGTTCTAATTCAGGCCAAAAGAATGTTAGGGCAACGAAAGGATTATGCTCTATAGCGCGACCTTTTCGGCTGTGATAATTCGTAAAAAATACAAAGCCTTGTTCGTTCACTTCTTTCAACAGCACCATTCGACTTGTTGGCCGACCATCTTCATTGACTGTCGCAACATTAACACCTGTTGGCTCGTTTACTTTGGCGGTAATCGCTTCGTTGAGCCATTTTTCAAATTGTTTTATGGGATTGGGATCGCAATCATGCTGAGAAAGCGCCTGTTTGCAATAATCCTCACGAATATCATGTAAGTCCATTTTCTTTCTCCTTTTGCTTGAAAACAAAAAGCCCTTGCAACTGCAAGGGCTAGTATAGTCCGTTAATTATTTACCATCAACACTCACACCATAAAATGCATCGTAGCCGAATGGACTTTGTACGTAGCCTTTTACGCGAGGGCTAAGTGGTGCGAAACCAACAGAGTGCGCAACAGGAATCCATGGTGCTTGTTCATGGAAAATCACTTGTGCTTGTTTATAAAGCGCTGCGCGCTCATCTTTATTGGTTAAGCCAATCGCTTTATCTAATAGGGCATCAAATTCTGCATTTTTGAAACGAGCAAAGTTTGAGTTACCCGCGTTAGCACTTGCAAGTA
The DNA here is from genome assembly GCA_018381885.1 of Parahaemophilus parainfluenzae. GTDB lineage: Bacteria > Pseudomonadota > Gammaproteobacteria > Enterobacterales > Pasteurellaceae > Haemophilus_D > Haemophilus_D parainfluenzae_AH. Next base: position 38,704 of record JAGZRA010000004.1, read on the forward strand.
ATGGAGAAAGGAAGTTATCCGGATCACCGTTATCACCTGACCAACCAAAGATACCTGCCGTTAATTCACCTGCTTTAGCACGTTTTTGATAATCTGCCCATTCAAACGTTACTGGATTTGCTTTTACACCAACTTTTGCCCAGTCAGCCATCACAAGTTCAGCCATACGTTTTGGATTTGGGTTAGACGCACGCACCACTGGTTGAATCCAGAAGTCCGTTTCAAAACCGTTTGGATAACCTGCTTCCGCTAAAAGCTGTTTCGCTTTCTCTGGATCATACGGATAATCTTGGATTTCGTCGTTATAACTCCAAATTGTTGGTGGTAATGGATTTTTCGCTGCCGTGCCTGCACCTTGATAAACCGCTTCAATAATCGCTTTTTTGTCCACCGCATAGTTCAATGCTTGACGCACTTTCACGTTATCAAACGGTGCTTTTTCCGTATTGAATGCGATATATGCCACGTTCAAACCTTTTTGTTCCAAAAGCTGTACTTTTGGATCAGTTTTCATTTTGGCTAAATCCGCCACATTCGGGAATAAAATTAAATCACAAGAACCCGCTTGTAACTTCGCATAACGCGTGGTCGCATCTGGTACGATGCTGATGACTAAACGATCAAGCGGTGTACGACCTTTCCAATAGGTTTCATTTGCTACATATTGTGCCGCTTGGTCAGTTTTGTAATCCACAAAAATAAACGGACCTGTACCTACTGGTTTGTTATCGATTGTTTCTGGTTTACCCGCTTTCAACATCGCATCTGCATATTCAGCGGAATAAATAGAAATAAAGTCCATACCCAAACTTGCTAAGAAAGTCGCATCTTTTTTATTCAAAGTAATACGAACGGTATTGTCATCCACTTTCTCAACTGATTTTAATAAATCTGGGAATTTCATCGCTTTGAAATACGGATAAGTCCCTTTCGATACGTTGTGATAAGGGTGGTTAGGATCTAATTGACGTTGGAAAGAAAAGACCACATCATCCGCATTAAAATCACGTGTTGGCGTAAATTCTTTTGTCGTATGGAATTTCACCCCTTTACGCAAATGGAACGTATAAGTTAAACCATCATCACTGATCTCCCAACTTTCAGCCAAGGCTGGCTCAAGGTCAGTCGAACCTTTTTTGAACTCAACCAAACGGTTATACACTTGTTGTGAACTCGCATTGTAAGATGTGCCTTCCATTACCAATGCAGGGCTAAAGCTAAGTGGTGCTTTCGCTGTACAGTACACAAATGTGTTATTACCTGAAGGTTTTGCTGTTTCTGCTTTTGCATTTTCTTTTGCCGCAGAACCAGATTGATCACAAGCAGCTAAAAACAAACTGGCTGCAATAAGAGTTAAGGTCGCTTTTAATTTCATAAGTTTTCCTTCTTTAATCGGGTGTAACACCCAAACATAAATATAAAATTTTACCTAAGATATAAGCAAATCAAACTTTTACGAAATAAGAAAAAGATCTTTCTTATAACAAATTAGACTAAGGCATTCAATATCAGCGTTTTTTCCGCAAATGATCTCCATCTGTTTTGCGTAAATAACTCAATATCCAAACTAATGCGATCGCAAAAATGGAAGTCGTCAGAAACGTGTAACTGAAAGCATGTTGTAACGCATCCCCTTCATTACCAACAAATTGACGGTATAACGTCAAAATAATAGATGCCACAGCGATACCAAAGCCAATTCCCACTTGTTGCACAATACTCAGCAAGGTTGAACCTGTACCACTTTGTTCCTGTGATAGATCGCCAACAGTAAGTGTATTAATTGAACTAAAAATCATCGACATGCAAGCACCGTACCACATCAAATTACATATAATCCATGTTGTGGATGATGAGGTATCAAGCCATGACATGGAAACTGTTGAACCAGCCATTAAAAGTGACGATAAAATTAACGTGGTTTTATAACCTAAGATATTTAAGATGTGTCCAATAAAGCGTTTAAATACGACAGACATTAGTGCAATGGGTGCAAGCAACCAGCCTGACACTTCAGCTGAATAGCCAAAGGAAAGTTGGAACATTAATGGCAATAAAAACGGCACAGCCGAACCGGAAAGACGAATAAAGATATTGGCGGCAATGCCTAATCGGAATGTCCTTGTATTGAAAAGAGATAACGGCAAAATGGCACGTTCATTACCTTTCGCATAAAAATAATAAGCCATCAATAATGCCATGCCAATCGCTAATACACTGTATGTGGTTATGCGATCACTATGACTTTCACCGAGTAAATCAAGCCCGAGCGTTAAACCTACTAAACCAAATGCAAAGAGTAAAAAGCCCGTCCAGTCTAACTTAGACGCATTACCCTTATGATTTCCCATCACTTTAGCCGCCGCCCAAAAGCCTAACATACCAATAGGAATATTAATTAAGAAAATCCAATGCCATGAGGTATGCACCACAAGCCAACCACCTAAAATCGGGCCAAGAATAGGGCCAATGAGTCCAGCTGTTGCCATTAAATTCCAGGCATTAATCAATTGGTTTTTCGGTACGGTTTGAATAATCGCAAGACGAGCGACAGGCATCATAAATGCACCACCGATACCTTGGAGAATCCGTGCGAGCACAAGAGTTTCGAGAGAAGTGGCCATCGCACAAGCGACTGAACCGAATACAAAGGTAAAAACAGCAGAGCGGAAAACAGTGAGTGTACCAAATTTCGCTGCCGCCCAAGCAGTTAAAGGAATAAATAAAGCAACGGCCAGAGAATAGGCGATAATCGCCATTTGCATTTCAAAGACAGGGGTTTGTAGATCTGTTGCAATAGTTGGTAAGGCAGTATTTAAAATAGTCGCATCCAAGCTTTGCATAAACAAAGCCATGGAAGCCACCCAAGCCAGCCCTTTATAGTGCTGACTTTCTATTACTGCGTCTTTTTCCACCATTGATAAATAAACTCAGCGATCTGTTCAATGTGATTAATATCTAATAAACTGCGGTCAGTTTCAAGCGAATAATCCGTTGCTAAAGCCAACACGTTTTCATCTAATTCTGGCAACGGTTTTGTCATCTCTTGTCGATGCAATAGAATCTTTGGAATGGGTTCTTGTTTAAATCCTTCCACTAAAACTAGATCCGTTAAATGACGATCAAACTGTTGGCTTAAATAGGCTAATGAAACCGGCTCTTGAGGGGTTTCTGTCATCAATGCCCAGCGAGTATCACAAGCCATGATAACTTGCGCAGAACCTGCCTCTTTCATGCGCCAACTGTCTTTTCCTTCTTTATCCACATGAGCGTTGTGATGGCTGTGTTTAATCACTGAAATACGTAGGCCTTTTTTAATTAATTGAGGAAGTAATTTTTCCAGCAATGTGGTTTTGCCACTACCGCTGTAACCTGTGATGCCAAGAAGAGGAAGGGGATTATTCATTGTAAAAACCTTAAGAAAAATGACCGCACTTGATAAAACAAAACCCCGCAGGACGGGGTTTAGCTATCAAAATCCATTAGGTGAAGAGAGTATAGCAAGGGGAAACAAAATAGCAACTTTCTCACTGCTACTGAATTATTTTAGGAATGTTACACCTTGTACAATTCGTTTCGCTGCGGCAATTGGAAGCTGCCCGATAAAGGTTATTTCTTTATCGCCCATGACTTCACTGTAAATCGTGTAAGCCCCTTGTTTCCATGTGTTTTCTTTTGCATCGGTACTGTCAGCTTTGTTAACATAAAGCGTGAAAGTGAAAAGACCATCACTAAATAACGCATTTTCAATCACTTCACCATCCATCACATCTTGATTTTGACGAATTAAATCAAAACCCTGTGGTAACCAATCGGTTTTCCAATTGATTGAAAGCGATGACTCTTGTTTCCCTTCACTTAAAAGTGGCGGCATCGAGACTTTATTAAGGTAATCGGTTAAACCACGTAGACGATCATCGATATATAACGTCACCACACGGAACTGATCCAATAACTTGCCTTCACGATCAAGCATATCGCCACGCAATAACAAACCATTTTCTTCATCTAAGAAAACGAGGTATTGATAGCGAAAATCGTCTTTGGGCACAATACGAATAGTATCAACAAATCGGCCTGCAATTCGGTCTTTTCCAAGCTTAATAAAATCGTAATTCTGACTCAGCTTGCTAAAATCAGTACGAATTACTGCCGGAAGCGCATCCACAATCTCACCGCTGTTAATCGTGAAAGCACGTGAACCCGGCTGGAAATAGCTGACTAAATTACCGCGCTGGATGATTTCTTGCTGTTCACCATCTAATGTCACCAACTGTGCATACACTTTTTGCCCTTGCTTAATATGGCGATAACGGAAAGAGTCCATATTTGTTGGTGTCGTTTGCACAAAAGCAATCTCATAATTTAAATCTCGCATGGCTTGCGACATTTTATTTAATGACTGAATTGGCTCTTCTGCAAATGCCGTGAAAGGCAATAAGAATAAGCCTAAAAGTGCGGTTAATTTGAGAAACGTTTTTTTCATAAATAAATCAATTGATCCATAAAAAAATTCACCACGCCTAAGGTGGTGAATTATCGATTAATTGCTGTAATTATTTCGCTTGGTTGCTACCCACATTTAAGCTGTCTGCATGCATACGACGCTGTAATTCATAGTTTTGTAACATCGTACCAATACGGCGATTTTTTTGCTCAACCTGTTCCGAAGTCGCTACATCTTTGGTCGGAGCGTTGTAACTTACTTCTTGAACAGAATTGTTAAATGGTAAGGTTTGTAAAACAGGGTTTTCTGGTGTAACCGACGTGCTTTTCGCATTAAATGATTGCACACCTACTACTGCCACTAAACACACACCTGCAGCCACCGCAATTTGTGTCATTGGTGCAAAGAATGCTTTTAATTTTTGCACGAATGGTAAGCTGTCTGCTTCTTCTGGTGTTGGTTGAGAAACAGTAATCTCAACGTGTTTTACTTCTTCTAATTCAATTAAATCAGCCATTTTCGCGGTAAAATCAGCACCCAATAATACTGGTGACTCTTTACGCATAACTGCTCTTACGGTGTGATATGCCGCCCAAGATTCTTGTGAATCTTTATCCTGACAAAGTTGTTCCGTCAACTCGGCACTGACTTCTTCTCCATCCATATAGGCTGAAAGTAACTCTTTTTGCATTTTATAAACTCCGACTTTATTTTAACGTTGCATAAGCGGTTGTATTTTGTTCTCAATCACTTCCCGAGCACGGAAAATGCGAGAACGTACAGTGCCTACTGGGCAATCCATTATTTCTGCGATTTCTTCGTAGCTTAACCCTTCAAGTTCACGCAAGGTAATCGCGGTTCTTAAATCTTCTGGCAAACTGTGAATGGTATCAAACACCACTTTTTCCAATTCGCTAGATAACATTTCATTTTCAGGGGTATCTACATCACGTAGATGGGTTCCCACATCGTAGCTTTCGGCATCTTCAGCCAAAATATCTTCGCTCGGTGGACGGCGCCCCTGTGCCGTTAAGTAATTCTTTGCCGTATTAACGGCAATTCGATATAGCCAAGTGTAGAATGCACTATCGCCCCGAAAGGATTCAATGGAACGATAGGCCTTAATAAAGGATTCTTGTACAACATCTGGAATGTCGTTATGAGAAATGTAGCGGGTTAAAAGTCCGGCTACTTTATTTTGATAACGAGAAACCAATAAATTAAAGGCTTTTTTATCGCCTTGCTGCACTCTTTCTACCAAAGCCTGATCTGTTAGCTGTTCAGCCATATATCTCCTATGCTACGTCTAACACGCCTTCATATATTCAAGACAGCAAGCTATTGTTGCTTTATCAGACAGAGTTAAAATTGAAAAGTTCCTTATGTATAAAAAATTTCAAAAAAATTAACGGACATTCGTTTTCTGCACATCTTGGATATATTCAACCATCGCTTGCACTTCGGCATCTTCTGATTGACTGCCATTAAAAAACCACGAAAAAAGTTGTAAATCCGTGGCGGCAAGTAAACGAATAAAAATATCTTTTTTGTCGTCAGTCAGTTGGTCAAAATGCGCTTTATAAAAAGGCATGATGATTTTATCCAGCTCAAGCATGCCTCGACGACAATCCCATTCAATACGGAGTTTATTGTATTTATCCATAATTTCTCCCTAAATCATTGTAATTATACCTGATAAATGAAAAGTGCGGTTAAAAATTACCGCACTTTTTTAATCAAATAATTGGCTATTCTGTCGCCTTTGGTTTAATCACCGCGTAAACCACACCGGTTAATAATGCCCCTGTTGCAATTGCACCTAGGTAGAGTAATGGTTCAGAGACAAACGGAATCACAAATAAACCACCATGTGGTGCTTGCAGAGAAATATTTAATGCCATCGAAATAGCACCCGCAGTTGCACCACCAATCACCGAGCTAATAATCACACGTAATGGATCGGCTGCTACAAACGGCAATGCCCCTTCAGAGATAAAGCACAAGCCTAAGACAAAAGAAGCTTTACCTGCATCACGTTGATTACTGGTAAATTTACTGCGTGCAATCCAAGTTGCAATCGCCATCCCAATTGGTGGCACCATACCAGCTGCCATAGCAGCGGCCATTGGGGTGTGAACTTGAGAGGCTAACATTCCCACGGAGAACGTATAAGCTGCTTTGTTTACTGGACCGCCCATATCAATACACATCATGGCACCAATAATCGCACCCAACACCATCGCATTAACTTCCCCCATGGATTTTAACCAATCACTTAAGGTTGTCATAATTTGTGAAACCGGTGGGTTAATCACATAAATCATGGCAAGGCCAACAATCAAGGTACCAAAGAGCGGGAGAATTAAAATCGGTTTCAAGGAGGTTAAACTTGCCGGTAATTTAATGGTTGCATTTAATCCTTTCACCACATAACCCGCTAAGAAACCAGCGATAATACCACCTAAAATCCCTGCTCCCGCCGTGGTGGCTAACATACCGCCAATGAGACCTACCGCAAGCCCCGGACGGTCTGCAATAGAAAAGGCAACATAGCCGGCAAATACTGCAATCATCAGATGGAATGCTGCACCTCCGCCGATATCCATTAAGGCTTTTGGTATACCATGAAAAATTGTTTCATCTTTGAAGGCTTCGATACCAAACATAAAGGAAATCGCGATTAATAGACCACCGGCAACCACCAACGGCAGCATATGCGACACACCGGTCATCAAATGTTTATAAACACCTTTTTTCTCACCGCTTTCTTCTGATTTCACAGAAGATTTTGCTGCGCCACCTTCGTAAATTTTCGCTTCTTTAAATGCCTTATCGAATTCCTGTGCGGTTTTCTTTAACGCCAAACCGGTCGAAGTACGATACATCGGTTTTCCTTGGAATTTATCTAACGGCACATCAATATCAGCTGCAACAAAGACTAAATCTGCCGCAGCGACTTCTTCAGGGGTAATTTCATTACCGGCGCCCACTTGACCACGCGTTTCTACTTTTACCTGCCAACCTTGTTTTTTTGCATAGGTTTCAATGGCTTCAGCAGACATAAAGGTATGCGCAACCCCCGTCGGACAAGCTGTCACCGCGACAATATTTTTGACGCCAGAAACACCGCCAAATCCAACCGCACTTTGAGCAGGTTGAACATAGTCCACTGCTTGATTAAGTGCATTCGTCAGCGTGACTTCAGGTGAAGCAATCGCCGCATCTTCATTGGCTAAAAAGACTTTTTTGCCCCCAAGTTCAGCAGAGTTTGGTAAAGTAGATCCAAAAACAATCACTAAATCCGCATCTTTGGCTTGCTCAACCACAGTATGATTGGCTTTTTTTGCTGCCATGCTTAATGCTTGGCGAAGTAAATAGGCTTTTGCCGCACCAATTTGCGGAGATTGAGTTAAAAACAAATTCATTACATTATCCTTCAATCACAGAAATTTTGACATTCGCCAGAATTGGCTCAAGCAAGGCGGTATCGCTCACGCCCACGTTACTTTGCGAAACAGCAAAGGCTGAAACCGCACTTGCAAACGCTAAGGTTTCCGCTTGAGACAAGCCTTTTTCAATACCGTAAATTAAGCCTGCCACCATAGAGTCGCCAGCCCCTACGGTGCTCACCACGTTTTCACATTTAGGTGGTTGAGCTTGAATAACAGCTTGATCACTCAGCCATAAAGAACCATTCGCGCCCATCGAAGCTGTAAGTGCCGCATTACTGCTATCTAATACGACTTTCACGCCAGCTTGATGCAACTGCTTAAGCCAATCCGCGAACAATTCAGGACTCACACCTCGCGGTAAACTGCCACATACCGCAACGATGTCAAAGTTTTGGCAATACGCTAATGAATCTGCTGTAAATTGCTGCCAAGCTTCTGGGGTGATTTGATAACCTAAGAAATTTAGGTCCGTCACATCGGCTTCGGTTTCCGTAATTTTTACGTTAATGCGAGTTTTACCTGCTATGCGATGAAATTTGTCTTCTAAGCCTTGTTTTTTAAATAGGGTTTCGAAATCACCCACGTTGTCTTCACCTAAGAAGCCACCAACCGCGACATCTACGCCCAAGTCTTTCAACACCTTAGCAACATTAATGCCTTTTCCGGCAGGGAAAAGACCAAGGGTTTCTACGGTATTCACTTCACCAATTTCAATACGCGGTAAACGTCCGACTAAATCGTAAGCGGCATTTAAGGTAATTGTTGCTACTTTTGCCATTACTTACTCCTTACCTTCACCTAAACCGCTTTCAATGACTGCACCGATACCGTCAATCGCTTGTTGAGCTTCTTCACCGCTCGCCACAAAACGTAAACGATGACCTTTCACGACACCGAGCGCCACAATTTTCATCAGACTTTTTGCGCTGACTAATTGGCTATCACGATCTAAGTTTTGTACCGCAACCGACGCATTGTATTTTTTCACTTCATTAACAAGTACCGCACTTGGACGAGCATGTAAACCGTGTTCATTACGAATCATAAATACGGCTTCAATGGCATCAGCTGGTAAACCTGTTTTTTCTTCGTGAATTTGTGGTGCGTGCTCACTGCTTACTTCAATGGTATCAGGTTCAGCAGGTGGCACAGCTGATACGCTTTCGCCAAGCCCACTCGCAATGATCTTACCTAAAGCTTCAATAGCTTGTTTCGCATCATCCCCTTCTGCAACAAAACGTAAGCGATGACCTTGAGTGACACCTAATGCCACAATTTTCATTAAGCTTTTTGCACTAACCGGTGCGGTTTCTCGAGTAATATTTTGTACCGTAATTTTTGAGACAAATTTTTTCACTTCATTAACAAGCACTGCACTTGGGCGAGCGTGCAAGCCATGTTCATTACGAACAGTAAAGGTACCAATCACTGCACCCGTAGCGATTTGACCTTCAGATTGAGCAGCAGCTACAACTGGCACTTTACCGCCATTAAGTGCGGTCAAAATTTGCTGCGTATTACCACTTAATAAAATATTTTGGACTTCATCATCCAATAAACGCGCTAATGTCTCATTGATTTGGTCACTCACAGCTGAAATTGTCAATACGCCTTTCACCGCTTTGCCATTATGATTAAAAATGGTTTTCGCACGACTGAATGCCAACGCATTTTTCACGTTACCTGAGACGGCATCAGTTACCCATAAACCTTTGCCAAGTGGCAGAGCAGAATTGGATACCACTTCAGAAACAAAGCTATTTTCAACCACACTTTGCTGTTGTAATTTACCTGCATTGATGGCGGTAAGGGTGAGTAAACTTTGCGTTTCAATATCTAAACTTAATGTTTCTTCAGTCATGCTAAAAGCATCACTTTCACCTAACAAAATAGCTCGGAATTTTTCAACATCTGTTAATGTCGCTAACTGTGCTGCAGTGTCTTCATCACCTAAAACATGCGTTAATTGACGAAGTAAAGCAAGATGTTCATCAGAACGGGCCGCAATACCAATCACAACATAAGCAATATTGCCTTCTCCCCACTCAATACCTTGTGGGAATTGAAAAACTTGCACACCGGTTTTTTTCACCATTGAACGGGTTTCTAATGTACCGTGTGGAATCGCAATCCCATTGCCTAAAAAAGTGGAGGTTTGTTGTTCACGTCCAAGTATGCCTTGCAAATAGCCTTGTTCAACATTGCCAGCTTGCTCTAACGCACTTGCAGCCATTTCAATAGCTTGCAGCTTATTTGTTGCCGTAGCATTTAAATGAATGTTGCTTTCCGAAAGTTCTAACATTCTTGCTCCTTCACATTGATGATTTAAAAAAAGAAAAGCTGCTGATGAGGTCTCTCATCAACAGCTCAAATTGATTATTGGCCGGTACAGGCTTTGAGTAGCATTTCGCTACCTTGGGAAATGTAAGCGTCATTTTCACCGCGCTCTTTGCCTTTTTGCAAATCACGCATTGCATCGTAGATCCCTTGTGTCACACTTGGTGAATCCACTTTTTGCCAACAATTCGCACTTAAGCGGCTGAAGTTAGTTTGTAATGCTTCTGCATGCAACACACCACTGTAGTAAGCATACACATCAGAATCATGGCCACCCGTGTAGAGCTTATCTTGAATTTGTTTGATTGGCACAACAATACGACCGAGATACCAGTCATTCGCACCACTTGCAAAATTATCCACAAAGAAATTTTTCGTTACACGATCTTTATACGTTGCCACTGTGGCTTCATAAGCTGCCGCATAAGATTTTTGGTCGATTTTATCTTTATCTAAATCAATGACCTTTTTGTCTTTACCCATAAATGGAATGTAAGAGGTCATATCCGAAATCGAAGAACAACCCGCAAGCATTACTGCCAGAAAGAATACCGAGATTTTTTTAAACATTAAATTTTCCTTATTTATAGGCGGTTCAAACCGCCGTTAATTATACTTAGAATAGGGGATTAAGCAAGGAAACGCCTAGCACTACACAGATTCTTTGCTCACGCCATTGTCTTTGACAATCGAAACTAAAATTTGATCAATTTTGAAGTTTTCGGTATCAATGACTTCAAATTTATATTTATCGTATACGACAAAATCAGTTTTTTTCGGGATTTTGCGTAACATATACATCATAAAGCCACTAATAGTCTCGTAATTTTCTGAATCAGGGAAAGATTCAATATCCAAAACGCGCATCACATCTTCAAGCGGCGTTGCCCCATCAATCAACCAAGAGTTTTCATCACGGCTGACGATTTGCTCTTCTTCATTAGAAACCAATTCTCCCATCACAATACTCATCACATCGTTCAAGGTAATTAAGCCCATTACAAGCGCATATTCATTGACGATAATCGCAAAGTCTTCACCTGTAGATTTAAATAACTCCAATACTTCGTATAGCGACAGCGTATCCGGGATAAATAACGCTTTACGCAATAAACGGCTATCCGTTAAATCTACCACTTCTTGTTGAAGATAGAGTGTTAATAAGGTATGTGATTCCACATAACCTAAAATCTTATCCAAACCATTATCACAGATCACTAATTTAGAATGAGAGTCTGCCGATAAGGTATTCAACACTTCCTGACGAGTAAAAGTGCGGTCTAAAAATACGATGTTTTCACGGGTCGTCATGGTTGAAGACACGGTGCGCTCTTGCATCTCAAAAATGTTTTCAATCAAATAATGCTCTTGTGTTTTTAGCACACCTGCTTCCGCTCCAGCCTCTACGATAGCCACAATGTCTTCTGATGTCATATTGTCTTCGCGCTTAGTGGATACCCCCATTAAATGGAAGAAGATATTAGAAAGACCATCAAAAAACCATACAATGGGTTTCAATAAGAAAATAAAGGCTTGCATAATGCCAATAGTCCGCAGTGCAACACCTTCAGGATTAATCAGTGCGAGGCGTTTCGGAATTAAATCGGCTAATAAAACAAATGTTATGGTTACCATGAAAAAGGCAATCCAAGAGGAGGCTGGCTCAACCCATTCAGCCGTGGTGTATTCATGTAAAAAACTCTGTAAGTGAAGACTAATGGTTGCTTCACCAATCACACCACCAAGTACGGCAACCATATTAAGTCCAATTTGTACTACAGTAATGAAACGCCCTGGCTGTTCCTGTAATTTTAAAACTTTCTCCGCTTTGATATTGCCTTCATTGGCCAACGTTTGTAGTTTAATGCGTCTTGCACCCGCGAGAGAAATCTCGGCTGATGACAAGATTGCACTGACAATAATTAATACGATTAAAATAAAAATCGCTGCAGATAAACTCATAATGTTCTCTTTATTGGTTTTAAAGTGCGGTTAATTTACCGCTGGTTTTTAGGTTAGAAATGTTATTATTAAATTGTGAGGGCGTTCTATGAGCCCCATTTGAGAAACGCTAATTTTCGCTGTCGAACCAGCCACGTACAAATTGTATAGAAAGGAAAAGAGTAACTAATAAGAAAGCATAGAATACCCAAGATAAAATCGGATGGCTTGGTGTCACATCGCCACTGATTTCTTTCACCGCAACGGCATTGCGATATTCATCGAACATCGTCATACGCCAACCGTAATACTTGATTTGTACTAATTTGTTTTCATTACCCAAGGCTTGAACTTGAGCCTGTAAGTTCGCTGAACCAAATTTGAAATAGAATGGAAAACCCCAACGGGTATCTTCATTACGATACACCATGATTTTGCCATCATCATTTTGTGTATTAATAAAATACACATCGCGTGTTGGACCATCAGCCGGATTCGATTTTGTAATCGGGCCATCTTTATCCACACGTTTCACTTCCACACCGGTTACTCGCGTTACATCATAGTGTGGGAAAACGTAGTCCACCACGGCGAACATAAAGCCGTGGAAAACAAAGACCACTAAAAATAAAAAGTATTTAAAAAACTTACGCATAAAACTCTCTCATTTAAATCGATGATTTATTGTACATTAATTTTAAATAAACGCTCGAAGTTTTGTGTACTAATTTGCGCAAATTCTTCCATAGACAGCCCTTTTAACGCTGCCACATACTCACACACTTCACGTGTATAGGCAGGTTGGTTCTCTTTACCACGATAAGGCACGGGTGCTAAATAAGGCGAATCCGTTTCAACTAACAAACGATCTGCCGGTACATAACGAATGGCTTCTCGAATACTTTCCGCATTTTTAAAGGTAATAATGCCAGAACAAGAGATGTAAAAACCTAAATCAAGTGCCTTTTTCGCAAAATCCAAGGTTTCTGTAAAACAATGAATTAATCCACCGCACTTTTCTGCATGGTGCTCACGCAACATGGCAATAGTATCTTCTGGTGCTGAACGCGTATGAATAATCACGGGTTTATCCACTTCATTAGCAATTCTGATTTGATCAGCAAAAACCGTTTGCTGCAATGCCTTATTATCTGCACTGTAATAATAATCCAAACCAATTTCGCCAATTGCGATCACTTTTTTATCTTGGGATAAACGTAATAAACGATCGGCATCGTAAGGTTCTTCTTCAAGATCTAGTGGATGCACACCGCAAGCCAAAGACACATTCGGAAATTTTGCTAACTCAGGGTAAGCTTTTTCAAAACGGCTTAATGTTACGCCAATCGCCAATAAATGCTTCACATCTCGTGCATTGGCTTTGGTCACTACATCAGCAATATCTTTGTGTAAATTTTCATAATCCAATGCATCTAAATGACAATGGGAATCTACGATAAACATAATTTATTTAGTCCTTAAATACATCGGTAATTAATTTCGTCAAACCATCTAGTAACATTAATTCTGTATTAACACCATTAATGGTAAGTAAATCCGAGCGTACTTTTTGCATAATTTTATTTGCGGTTAATAACCCAAGAGCTGTTTGCTCGTCTGCAAATTGAGTTACACCTGTTTTAAGATCGAGTGTTTGCCAGCCACTTTGTATTTCGAGTTTGTATTTAATAGCATCGCTTAAAAACGCTAAAATCCAATCCATTTGCTGGACGGTGCGTTCTTTTTCAAAGAAAGGCAAAATTTCCAAAGGAGAACGACGACGATAAAAAAGCCAAAATTGGCGTAGGAAATTCTTCCGTTGTTCAATTAATCCTTGCTGGAGTGTTTCCAATGCTAACAGTGGACGCCCTAAATTCATCGCAAGTGCGGTCAATAATTCTGATGTTTCTGCCTGAAATTGAGAAGAAAGCCAGGTTAAGGCTTCCGCTTCTGTTGGTAAAGGGACATTCCACACTTGGCAACGGCTGTAAATAGTCGCTAACAACGAAGAGGAAGGTTCTGTTTGCAATAAGAAATACGTGTTCGGACGTGGCTCTTCCAAGGTTTTGAGCAATGCATTCGCTGCCGCTTCTGTAAGACGTTCTGCATCTTGAATATATACTAATTTATTGCCGTTTTGTTGCGCGTGTTGGCTGACAACTTCATTAATCATCCGTACCTGATCAACTCCAATGTCTTTGCCTTCTTGAGAGGCTAAAACATGAAAATCAGGGTGACTGTGCGCTGCCATTAAATGGCAAGCATGACAATGACCACAAGGTGCATTATCTGGCGTTTGACACATAATGTGTTTTGTCAAAGCCTCAAACAAACCTTCAGCACCGAGACCTTGATCAGCTTTAATCAATAATGCATGATGCCCCAAACCTTCGCTAAAAGTTTGGCTAATTTTGTGATAAGTAGGTACTAACCAAGGATAAAGTTCGCTCATTTTGCTTGTGAAACCCACCAATTTTTGACCGCACTTTGAATGTCTGCTTGTACTTGTTCCAAAGGCTGACCCGCATTAATAATAGCGGCTTTCGGGTTGTTCTGCACCAATTCCAAATAACGTTGGCGGGTACGATGGAAGAAATCCAGTCCTTGTTGTTCAATGCGGTCTAATTCACCACGACCTCTAGCACGAGCAAGCCCTTCTGCAGGATCAATGTCTAAATACAGTACAAAATCAGGCTCAAAATCGCCTAATACCATATTTTTTAAATTCGCCATAAGCGTTTGGTCAAACTGACGCCCACCGCCTTGATAGGCTTGTGAAGACATATCATGTCGATCGCCAAGCACAATTTGGCCTTCTGCCAATGCTGGCTTAATCACATTTTCTACCAATTGAATTCGTGCCGCATAAAGCATCAATAATTCCGCTTTATCCGTAACAGGTTCTTCTGTTTCATGTTTAATTAAATGGCGCAATTTTTCTGCTAATGGTGTGCCACCCGGCTCACGAGTAAATACGATATCATTTACACCAAGGGATTTTAATGTATCCACCACCGTTTGCATGGCGGTACTTTTACCTGCACCTTCCAAGCCTTCAATCACGATAAATTTGCCTTGCATTAGTTGGCTCCTTTTTGTTGGCTACGATACCAACGTAAATATTCTTGCACTGCTTTATTATGTTCATTCAGATTGCGGGTAAATTTATGACCACCACTTCCATCGGCAACAAAATAATAAAAATCTGTTTTTGCTGGATGCGCCACGGCCTGCAAAGCACTTTCACTCACCATCGCAATCGGTGTTGGCGGTAAACCCTCAATCATATAGGTATTATACGGAGTTATCGTTTCCAAATCTTTCTTACGAATATTGCCGGTATAGCTCTCACCCATTCCATAAATCACCGTTGGGTCAGTTTGCAGTTTCATATTGGCTTTTAAACGATTAATAAATACGGAAGCCACTTGCGGGCGCTCCACTGCAATCCCCGTTTCTTTCTCCACAATAGAAGCCAAAATCAACATCTGATACGGATCCGCTAATGGGAGATTTTCATCGCGTTCACCCCATGCTTTATCCAAGGCTTTTTGTAAACGAGTAGTTGAACGTTTTAATAATTCAAGATCAGTTGAGTTTGGGGTGTAATTATAGGTATCTGGATACAACCACCCATCCATGTTATTCCATTCGTAGACGGTTTTTGCAACGGCTGGAATATCTAATAACGCCATAATTTCTTTATCACTTTTACCTTGCAAGGTTTGTTTTAAGTGCGGTGCGCTTTCAAGGTTTTTACGCCATTCCTTGAACGTCTTACCCTCAATAAACTTCACACTAAATTGCGCTTCCTTGCCAGAATTAATCATATCCAATAAATCTTGCAACGTTTTCACGCCCGTTAAAGAATAAGTCCCCGCTTTCACTTTGTTGAGCTGAGGTTGTAATTTCAATAACCAAGGTAATAAATCGGCATGCTCAAGAATTTTTTCTTGCTCTAATAAAGCTGCAAGTTTACTGCCAGTAGTTCCTCGCTCAATTGTAAGCAATTGATCTTGCGTGACATTCACCGGCGTATCAACAAACTCCGTTAGTTTTTGATAACCCCAAAAACCAACACCGCCAAGAATTAGCAGAAGAATTAGTAAAAAGACAAAAAATTTTTTCATGCGTCACTCATTTTATAAAAACGACAAAAGGGGCAAAAATGCCCCCTTATTCTAACGGTTTCTGTTATTTATCGAAATATTGAATATCAGCATTTTTACGTAATGCCTTCACCCAGTCTTTGGTTGCATCTTGCAATTGGCTATTTACGATTTGCTCGTAAGCTTTTTGACGATAGGCATCTTCTGTTTTATCGCCATCTCGACTACCAGTTACTTCAAGGATATGCCAACCAAATTCAGATTTAAATGGTGCTGAAATGGTACCTTGTGGTGTAGTTTCAACCATTTTTGCAAATGGGCCCACATAAGCTTCTGGGAAGGCATAGCCTAAACTTCCGCCATTCGCACCAGATAAATAATCTTTAGAGTATTTTAATGCCGCATCAGCAAATGTCATTTTGCCAGAAATAATCTCGCTACGAATACGCTCTAATTCTGCTTTAGCTTGTGCATCATTCAGTAATGGGTTTAATTTTAATAAAATATGACGAACTTCATACTCTTTGCCCATCACTTTTTGCGCGGTGCCTTTTGCTTTTGCTTCATCGAGCATTTGTTTACCTAATGCATCCACTTGCTCGCGAGTAACATCTACGCTATTTTGAATAGCATGGTTACGCACACCCGCCATTAACATTTGGCGAGAGATTTGTTGTTTAAATGCATTTAAGGAAATGCCTTGATAATCGAGCGCATCTAAGAATTGACCATAGGTTAAACCATTTTTCGCCGCAATATCTTCTACGATACGGTTTACTTCCGCTTGGTTTACTTTTACACCTGATTCTTTGATCGCTTTCTCTGTCAGCATATCATCAATAATCTTATCTAATGCTGCACGTTGGCTACCTTTCTTGCCCATTACGGCATTCACTTGACTTTGTAAAATTGGTGTACCATTTACGGTCGCCACAACGCGTTCTTCTGCTTGTACTTGAGAAAAAGTAAACAGACCAATCATGGCAAATAAAAGAGATTTTAACATTGATTTTTTCATTTTAGTTGTCTTAAAAAATAATAGGATAATGCTCGTTAGATTATCAATTTTATCAAAGGTTCACAATAGGCTGATCGTTATTTAGGCAATAATGCCACTTCATAACAACCATCATATTTTAACGTACGCACCTGAACTTGTTCATCACGGGAGGTCGGCACATTTTTACCTACATAGTCTGCCCGAATCGGCAATTCACGATGTCCACGATCGACTAAAATCACCAACTCAATTTTAGCTGCTCGACCAAAATCCGTTAACGCATCCATCGCCGCACGAATGGTTCTTCCGGTGAATAACACATCATCGATCAAAATGACTTCTTTACCCTGAATATTCATATAACTTGAGGCACCGCTATACACCGGCGTTGGATTTTCAGGCTCAACATACTCTAAGTCATCGCGGTAAAACGTGATATCCAATTCCATCATGGGAAGACTCACACCATTCAACTCTTCAATGCGACGTTGAATCAATTCAGCAATTTCTGCTCCACGACGTTTTACCCCAACTAAAATTACATTATCGAAATCTTGGTGCTTTTCAATAATTTCATGGGAAATACGTGAAATGGTGCGTAAAAATCTGTCTGCATCAATAATGATTTTTTCCATTTTATCTCTCGCTTTGTTTATATCGCCTAAAGTGCGGTTAAAAAACACTGATTTTTTTGACCGCACTCTTACTGGAATATTAACCGAATTCTAGCTCTACTGCATTTTCACCGAGCAAATTCACCAATTCTGTTAGAATCTCATCCGTTGGTGTAATCGACCATTGAATCCCTAAACGCAATAACGCACGGCCTTTTGCGCTTTGATAATATACGTTAATTGGTAAAGTGCCGCCACTAACAGGTTCTAACATTTCTTTCAGTTTCTTAATAAAACTTGGGCTAATCTGCTCCTCGGACAAGCTGATGGCCAAAGATTTCGCATAACGGGAACGCGCCTCATCTAAGGTCATTAAATCCCGTACAGACATTTTTAATCCGCCTGAAAAATCGTCAAAACTCACTTGGCCTGATACCACCACAACCGTATCTTTTTGCAGCTTTTCACCAAATTGGTCTAAGCTTTCCCCAAACAGGGTTAAATCCAAACGTCCAGAACGGTCATCAATGGTTGCGATACCAATCCGATTGCCTTTTTTCGTTGTTGCAAAACGAGTTGAGACTAACAAACCAGCTGCTGTGCTAATTTGCTCACGGCGATTCGGAGTAAGATCTTTTAATCGAGTAGAACTGTAATGAGAAAGCTCTTTTAAATAACGACTTACCGGATGGCTGCTTAAATACAAACCAAGGGTTTCACGTTCACCATCTAAAATTTGTTTTTCTGTGTAAGGTGGCGTATGGGCGTAAGCATTTTCTACTTCTTCGTGCGTTTCTGTCAGCACACCGAACATATCGGCTTGTCCCATGGCCTCATCTTTTGCATGCTGATCAGAGGCTTTGAGTGCATCTTCTAGATTCTTAGATAACGCCGCACGATGTGGCCCTAGCTTGTCAAACGCACCCGACATAATCAGACTTTCAAAGGTACGACGGTTAATTTTTTTCAAATCAACGCGAGCACATAAATCAAATAAGTCTCTGAAAATCCCACCTTCATTACGAGCGGTAATGAGTGCATCAATCGGACCTTCACCCACACCTTTAATGGCGCCAATACCGTAAACAATTTCACCATTTTCATTCACGCTGAAATGATGTTTCCCTACGTTAATATCCGGTGGGGTGACTTTTAAGCCCATACGTAAACATTCATCGTACAAGCCAACAATTTTATCCGTATTATCCATTTCCGAGGTCATTACCGCGGCCATAAACTCAGCTGGGAAATGTGTTTTCAGCCAAAGGGTTTGGTAAGATACCAATGCGTAAGCAGCAGAGTGCGATTTATTGAAACCATAGCCGGCAAATTTTTCCACTAAGTCGAAAATCTTCATGGAAAGCTCGCCATCAACACCAATTTTCTCAGCACCTTCTTTAAACACAGAGCGCTGTTTCGCCATTTCTTCCGGTTTTTTCTTACCCATCGCACGACGTAATAAGTCCGCACCACCAAGAGTATAACCTGCTAACACCTGAGCAATTTGCATGACTTGCTCTTGATACAAAATAATACCGTAAGTTGGCTCTAAAATCGGTTTAAGGCTTTCATGTTGATAGTTTGCGTCAGGATAAGACACTTCTTCACGACCATGTTTACGGTCAATAAAGTTATCCACCATGCCTGATTGTAATGGACCTGGTCGGAATAACGCCACCAACGCGATAATATCTTCAAAACAGTCTGGCTGCAGGCGTTTAATCAAATCTTTCATCCCGCGCGATTCCAACTGGAATACGGCAGTCGTTTCAGATCGCTTCAGCAACTCAAAAGATTCGGGATCATCTAATGGAATAGCAGCAATATCGACTAGCGGTTTGCCTTCACGAGTAAGGCGGGCATTAATCATATCTAGTGCCCATTTAATAATGGTGAGTGTACGCAAACCTAAGAAGTCAAACTTCACTAAACCAGCATATTCCACATCATTTTTATCGAAGTGAGTAACAGGATGAAGTCCCTCGTTGTCGCAATAAAGTGGTGCAAAGTCTGTAATCAAAGAAGGCGAAATCACCACACCACCTGCGTGTTTACCCGCATTTCTCGTGACACCCTCTAGCTTACGCGCCATATCAATTAGGGCTTTGACTTCTTCATCTGAATCATATGCCACTTGTAACTGTGGTTCAGCCTCAAAAGCCTTGGCTAAAGTCATGCCTGGGTCAGGTGGAATCATTTTCGAAATACGATCCACAAAGCCATAAGGATGGCCTAATACACGCCCCACATCTCGAATTACCGCTTTGGCTGCCATGGTACCGAAGGTAATAATTTGTGATACCGCACCACGACCATAGGTTTCTGCCACATGATCGATAACACGATCCCGTCCATCCATACAGAAATCCACGTCGAAATCGGGCATGGAAACACGCTCTGGATTGAGGAAACGCTCAAAAAGAAGATCGAATTCAAGGGGGTCCAAATCAGTAATTTTTAGTGCATAAGCGACCAATGAACCTGCACCTGAACCACGTCCAGGTCCAACAGGAATATCATTGTCCTTTGACCACTGAATAAACTCCATGACGATTAAGAAGTAACCTGGGAAGCCCATTTGGTTGATCACATCGAGTTCGACTTGAAGACGCTCATCATATTCCGGTCGTCTTTCTGCCCGTACTTTTTCATCGGGGAATAAAAATGCCAAACGCTCTTCCAAGCCTTCTTTGGATTTCATCACCAAATAATCTTCCGTGCTCAGCTCGCCAGTTGGAAATTGAGGGAGGAAATATTGCCCCAAACGCAAAGTCACATTACAGCGTTGCGCTATTAATACCGTATTTTCAAGTGCAGAAGGAATGTCTCTTCTTCTGAGCGGAAATATTGTTGCTCGGTATAACGTTTTGGACGTTTCGGATCGTCAAGGGTATAGCCATCATGAATAGCAACTCGAATTTCGTGCGCCTCAAAATCATCAGGTGCGAGAAAGACAACATCGTTGGTTGCAACAAGCGGTAAATCATGTTCCTCAGCCAATTTTAATGCGGCTTGAATATAACGCTCTTCATCCGGACGACCCGTTCTAGACAGCGAAAGGTAAAAATGGTCAGGAAAAAATTCTTGATAAAAACTGACCGCACTTTCCACTTCAGGGAGATTTTCTTTAAGGAGTTTTTTCGCGATATCGCCTTGTGTGCCACCCGATAAAATAATCACACCTTCACGGTGTTCAATCAACCACTCTTGGTCGATATAAGGTAAGTCCACATAGCCACGTTGGTAGGCTTTTGAAAGTAGTAATGTGATGTTTTTGTAGCCTTCGTTGTTCTTGGCAAGTAGAGTGAGGGTGAATAATTCCTCTCCGCATAGCTCACTTTTAACATGAACATCTGCACCAATAATCGGTTTAATCCCTGAAGAAAGGGTTTCACCATAAAAACGCACCACACCACAAAAATTGGTAAAATCCGTTAATGCCAATGCAACCATATTATTTGCAGCACACGCTTTGACTAATGGTTTTACTTTCACGATACCATCAATCATTGAAAAATCGGTGTGTGTACGAAGGTGTACAAAACGCGGTTGAGTTGACATTAATAATCCTTATTTTGATAGTTAAAACAGATAACTTAGGCTTTTTTAATATCTATTCTAGCTAAGCCTTCTTTAAAAGCGAATCCATAACGTCTTGGTATTGACGCTTCAAATCTACCATTCTCTACGGTAGTTTCATAGCTGCAAACTTTAAATTCAGGCACACGAATAAAGGAATAATCAACATTCACCATAGGCGATATTTTTGAGTATAACGTCCATCTGACTTTGCACCCTTCTTCAAAAGAGGTTTTCGCATCAAAAACGCTTGCCCCTTCGCAATGCGCAATTTGGTAATTAGGATAAAACTCTCCAGGGAAAGGTTTTGCATCACAGAAATTAAATACTCTATCATGAGCGAATACATCTTGGCGAATATAGCCCCACAACTCTTCAGCAAGGAAATCCTGATCGGCAAAATGACGAGAGTCGTAACCCTTATCAACAAAACGTTGAATTCTTACTTCCATATCAGGCACAGCGCCAGCTTTAGCGCCCCACATCCCCGCTAAAATAAGTGCGGTATGAGAACCTGAATCACGCATCGTATGGAATGAGCGACCATTTTCAATCCATTCAGCCACGGCTTCACTCTCTCGGTGAGAAACCACGGAGTCAGCATCACGGAAGATCACATACTCAGCTTCAGGATCATTAATGGCGAGAAAACGCCACATTGCACCAGGCCATTTATTCACTGGTGAAGTAACATAAACCACTTCTGCACCATTATTTTTTAATCGCTGAATTGCTTCAGTAGAAACTGAATCATCTACATAAAAACGGCATACCCAACCAGGGAATAACATCGGAGAAACCTGTGTATTTAATACAGCCGGCTCAATATATTTAGAGTTATTACCAAATAAAGAAAATGCAATAATTCGTTTACCATTTTTAGGTGCAGGAGCAGGGAGCATTTCCTGTGTCGGAACGGGAATAGCGTTATCTTTCAACTCAAGAGCTAAACTGCCATAAAAGCCTGAACGCTCCCAATTGTCTACGGCACCATAAGCATGTGCCAATAAATCTAAAGCCGGAATATATTGTGCATCTAATTTTAATGTTTTTAATTCTGCTTCAATCGCCTCTTCCCATTTTAATTGTTGCAAATAAACATAAGCAATTTTATGAGGGTATTCGGGATTATTGGGATCAAGCAAGCAAAGCGTTTCAGCCAGCTTGACTGCTTCATCATATTCTTTATTTTCAAGTGAAGAAACGTAAGATCGCTCTAGCGCTTTTTGTGCGTCGATATTATTCATAATCAAAATAAATTGGTCATAATTATTACGCCGGAACTATGAAAGCACCGGCGTAACGAAATTTTATATTCAGGTTTTATTATTTTCTTGCCAATGGTGGCACAAAAGTTAAACCTAAATCCCAAGGTTGTTCAATCCAAGTGTTTTGTGGAATATCAATCACGTAATCATCCACTAACTCAGCACCTGCAGGTTTAGCGAATACCGTGACGAATTTTGCTTTTGGATACATTTCACGAATTGCACGAGCGGTATTGCCGGTATCTACCAAATCGTCTACCACGATCATTCCTTCACCATCACCATCTGCGCGGTGTAATACTTTTAATGCACCTTGTTCATCGTGATCATAGCTAGCAATACACACGGTTTCTACGAAACGAATATTTAATTCGCGTGCAAGTACCGCTGCTGGGAATAAACCACCACGGCTTACTGCGATGATACCTTTCCACTGAGTGGCAGGAAGTAAACGTTCCGCTAATTTGCGGGCATGCATTTGGAACATATCCCAAGTCACAACATATTTTTCGCTCATAACAAATACCTTAAACTTTGTCGCTAAATAAAAAAATTGCGGAATTTTAACCTGAAATGGCGTTTTATGCTATGATTTCCGCAAAAATTTTAATGAAAAAAGGAGTTCATTATGTCAGAAATTACCACATTACAACCGCAATTACTTTGGAAATGGTTTGATCAAATTTGTGCGATTCCACATCCTTCTCATCACGAAGATGCGCTCGCAACCTTTATTGTCAACTGGGCGAAAGAAAAACAATTTTTTGCCGAGCGTGATGAAGCCGGTAATGTATTAATTCGTAAACCTGCCACAGCAGGTATGGAAAAAAGCCAACCTGTTGTGTTACAAGCACATTTAGATATGGTTCCGCAAGCGAATGAAGGCAATCCACATAACTTCGTTCAAGACCCAATTCGCCCTTATATTGATGGGGATTGGGTAAAAGCACAAGGTACCACACTTGGCGCAGATAACGGTATCGGTTTAGCCTCTACCTTAGCGGTATTAGAAAGTACCGATATTGCACATCCACCACTTGAAGTGTTACTCACCATGACTGAAGAAACCGGAATGGATGGTGCCGTACACCTTCGCCGTAACTGGTTAAAATCAGAAATCTTAATTAATACTGATACTGAAGAAATCGGTGAAATCTATATTGGTTGTGCTGGTGGGGTAAATGCGAATGTTGAACTACCTGTTCACCGTGAAGCCAATTCATTCAACCATACTTTGCAAATTAACTTAAAAGGTTTGCGGGGCGGTCACTCTGGTTGTGATATTCACACCACACGCGCGAATGCAATTAAAGTATTGGCGCGTTTATTAGCAAAACTTTCACAAAATCAACCGCACTTTGTCCTTGCAGAAATTCACGGAGGCTCAATTCGTAATGCGATTCCACGTGAAGCGGCTGCAACCATTTGCTTCAATCATGATGTAGAAAGCGTAAAAAGTGCAGTTAAAAATTTTGAAGTTTTATTGAAAGAAGAGCTTACTATCGCTGAACCAAACTTAACCTTAACCGCTGAGAAAGTTGAAAATCCACAACAAACCTTCACACTTGAAACCACCAAAAAAGTGATTAATTTGCTGAATGTCTTACCAAATGGCGTAATCCGCAACAGTGATGTAATCAAAAATGTCGTGGAGAGCTCGTTGAGCATTGGGGTATTAAAAACCCTTGAAGATAAAATCAAAGGCACGATTCTTATTCGCTCACTTATTGAAAGTGGTAAAGAGTATGTAGAAAAAACCTTAACTTCACTCGCTGAACTCACTGGTGCAACGGTTGAATTCTCAGGTTCTTACCCTGGTTGGAAACCGGTAAACGACACGGCAATTTTAACCTTAATGAAAAAACATTATGCAGAAGTGCTTGGCAAAGAGCCTGAGATTAAAGTGATTCATGCAGGGCTTGAATGTGGCTTGTTGAAAGAACATTATCCGAATATTGATATGATTTCTGTAGGGCCAACTATTCGCAACGCGCATTCGCCAGATGAAAAAGTCCAAATTTCAACAGTACAAACTTACTGGGAATTACTCACTAAAGTCTTAGCGGATATTAAATAATCTACAAATAAAAAGGGCTAAATATTACATTTAGCCCTTTATTTTTTATCTTTTATAAACTACGTAATGCTTCGATACGTTTTTCAAGCGGAGGATGGCTCATAAAGAGTTCGCTACGTTTACCGTTAATCATAAAGGCATTAAGTGAACCTTCCATCTCTTGCGGCTCATGAATTTGTTGTAAACGTTGCAATGCCGCAATCATTTTTTCTTTACCTACAAGCTGTGCAGAACCTGCATCTGCGCGGTATTCGCGATAGCGTGAGAACCACATTGCGATAATGCTCGCTAAAATACCAAACAAGATTTCTAACACCATTGAGACTAAGAAGTAAATGCCTGAACTGCGGCTTTCTTCATCACCATTACGAGAACTTGCTACCACATTGGCAATCACGCGAGATAAGAAAATCACAAAGGTATTCAATACGCCTTGTAATAAAGTCATGGTCACCATATCGCCGTTCGCAATGTGTGATACCTCGTGAGCCAATACCGCCTCAGCTTCTTCTTCCGTCATGGAGTTTAATAAGCCTGTACTAATCGCCACTAAAGAATTGTTTTTCGTTGCCCCCGTAGCAAAAGCATTCGCATCATTAGAATGGTAGATCGCCACATCTGGCATTGGAATGCCTGCTTGCTGTGCTTGACGACGTACAGTTTCCACTAACCAACGTTCAGCTTGATTACGTGGTTCGGTAATAACTTCTGCCCCCACAGAGCGCAATGCCATGGTTTTTGACAAAAATAACGAAATCAATGATCCGGCAAAACCGAAAAGCATTGCCATAATTAAAATGCCACCTGTACTATTTCCTGCAATACCGGTCACATTTAAAATAATCCCTAACACAAGCATCACAGCAAAGTTAGTGGCTAAAAATAAAAGGATTCGCATCATAATAAAAGTTCCTCAATAAAATAGAACGTAAACACTGCAATAATGGAGAATTTTTTGCAAAATTCAAGGTTTAACAAATAATTTATTGTAAATCTTCTAAGGTATTAAAATTTACAAATCGTCCTTCTTGTTCGTCAAATTGGACAGCTACCGCGCCATTTTTGTTCATAAATTGTAATAAACGACGTTCGCCTTCGTTTAAATAGGCGCGTAACTTCTCTTTAAGCTGAACGGACATCAAACAAAATGTTGGGTGTTCACGCTCTTTATCTTTTGCATAAGCCATTAAAGCGCGGTCATTTTCAACCGCACTTTTTAGTTTTTCTAATAAGTTTTGTGGAAAATACGGACTATCACAAGGTACAAAAAGTACAAAATCCGTTTTAGCTTTTTCGAGTGCTGTTAACATACCGCTCAACGGCCCCTGAAAATCAGGCAATTCATCTGAAAATACGGGAAAACCCCATTGTGCATATTCCGTATGGTGGCGATTAGCATTAATTGAAATATCAATCATTTGAGGTTGTAAGCGTTCAATCACATGGCTAATTAATGGTTTATTTTGTAGAAGCTGTAAGCCTTTATCTGCACCATTCATTCTCCGCGCTTTTCCTCCCGCCAAAATAACCGCACTTATTGTGTATTTCATATTTTCTTATTGCCTTATTTGAAGTATGATCTAGCCTTATTTTTCTCCATTTAAAAGGAAATAGCAATGAAATGTAAGCGTTTAAATGAAGTATTGGAACTTTTACAACCTTATTGGTCTAAAGACCCAGATCTGAGCTTGTTACAAATTCTGCAAAAAATTGCTGATGAAGCAGGTTTTGATAAACCTGTGGCAGAATTATCTGATGAAATTATTATTTATCATTTAAAAATGCACGGCACAGATAAACTTGAGCCAATTCCAGGCATCAAAAAAGATTATGAAGAAGATTTTAAAACCGCATTGCTAAAAGCACGCGGAATTATTAAATAAGGAAAACATATGAAAAAAGTTTTATTTTTACTCGGTGCTTTATTTTCATTTAACGCATTCGCAGCTAATCTAGAAGAAGGTAAACAATACATTCAAGTGAGCCAAACCGCTTCTGCACAACCAGAAGTGATTGAATTTTTCTCTTTCTACTGCCCGCATTGCTATGCCTTTGAAATGGAATACCATATTCCAAAACAAGTTGCAGAAAGCTTACCAAAAGGCACTGAATTTAAACAATATCATGTTAACTTCTTAGGTCGTCAATCTGAAAACCTCACTCGTGCATGGGCATTAGCGATGGCTCTTGGTGCAGAAAGCAAAGTGAAAGCGCCTTTATTTGAAGCCGCACAGCAAGATAAATTAAGCTCAATGGACGATATTCGTAAAATCTTCATTGATAACGGCGTGACTGCTGAACAATTTGATAACAACATCAATAGCTTTGCTGTAAACGGTTTAGTGAATAAACAAGTGAATGCAGCTGAGCAGTTTAAAGTACATGGCGTACCTGATTTTTATGTCAATGGCAAATATCGTGTGAACCCTGAAGGCTTAAATTACGATGATTTCGTCAAAGATTATGTAGAAACCGTGAAAGGTTTATTGCAAAAATAAAAAAAAATTGGTTTAATGCCTGCCGTTTTTAAATATAAAGAAGAGAGATGATTATGGCTGCTAGTTTCAGTGTTACTCGTCGTTTTTTTGACGACAAAAACTACCCACGCGGATTTTCCCGTCACGGTGATTATACAATCAAAGAATCCCAAGTTTTAGAGCAATATGGCCAAGCGTTTAAAGCATTAGATTCAGGCGAGCGCAAGCCGACGACAAAAGAAGAAAAAGAATTTGTTGCTTTTTGCCGTGGTGAACGTGCACCAGAAACTTTCTTCGAAAAAACCTGGAATAAATATCGTACTCGCATTAACACAACAAAACGTGTTTACACCCTATCAGGTGATGTGAGCGAAGCGGCTTCTGGCGGCGAAGATTATTCTGGCGAATAATACATTTTAAAAGGCAGGCAGAAGCTTGCCTTTTGCTTTTTTACCAATCCCCATGCTTGCCAAGGGCTGTGGGATATTTATCATTCAAACGTAAACATCAATGCAACTACCCATTTCCCAATATACCGAACTCCTGCAAAAAAAGACTGAAAAACTGACCGCACTTTTGCAGCCCTTTAACGCCCCCCAAATAGCCGTGTTTGATTCACCGACTAGCCATTATCGGATGCGTGCGGAATTTCGTATTTGGCATGATAAAGGCGATTTTTATCACATCATGTTTGATCAAAGCACCTTGCAGCGTTATCGAGTGGATGAATTCCCAATTGCCAGCGAACTGATCAATCGCATGATGAAAACCTTACTGCCATTGTTAAAAACGCAGGAAGTATTACATAAAAAACTGTTCCAAATTGATTATTTGAGCACGCTCAGCAATAAGATTATTGTCAGCCAGCTTTACCACAAGCAACTCACAGAAGAATGGCAAAGCGCTGCTACACGCTTAAAAGAAGAATTACAACAACTTGGTTTTGATGTGCAGCTGATTGGTCGTGCGAGTAAACAAAAAATCTGTTTAGAGCAGGATTTTGTCGATGAAGTGTTACCAGTTAAAGGGCGTAATTATGTTTATCGCCAAGTGGAAAACAGCTTTACCCAGCCTAATGCAGCGGTAAATTGCAAGATGTTGGAATGGGCGGTTGATTGCACTCAAGGTTCTCAAGGGGATTTATTGGAGCTGTATTGTGGTAACGGCAATTTCTCCATCGCCCTTGCACAAAACTTCCGCAAAGTACTTGCTACTGAAATCGCCAAGCCATCCGTTGCTGCCGCACAATTTAATATTGCGGAAAATGGTATAGATAATCTACAAATTATCCGTATGTCAGCAGAAGAGTTTACTCAAGCAATGAATGGCGTCCGTGAATTTAATCGCTTAAAAGGCATTGATTTAAAAGCCTATCAATGCAATACGATTTTTGTGGATCCACCACGAGCAGGGCTTGACCCTGACACGGTAAAACTGGTGCAGAATTACGATCGTATTTTGTATATTTCCTGCAATCCTCATACCCTTTGTGAGAATTTGCAAACCCTAAGCCAAACCCACCGCATTGAAAAAGCGGCGCTGTTTGATCAATTCCCTTACACAGAGCATATGGAAAGCGGCGTATGGCTGGTGAAAAAATAAAAATTCAACTGCTTGCCGAAGCGGGAACATTGTCAGAATTGACCGCACTTTGTTCCCCTCTTGGTATCGAGCATTGTACTGAAAGTCCACTTGCATTGATGCGAACTGAAACCCATCTTGCCCTTCGTAAACTAGACGAGCCTAAGCTGGGCGATGTGTTTGTAGATTTCGTAGCTGGTGCGATGGCGCATCGTCGTAAATTTGGCGGTGGACGTGGCGAAGCTATTGCCAAAGCTGTAGGCATTAAGGGAACTGAATTACCTTCCGTGATTGATGCCACCGCAGGACTTGGTCGAGATGCCTTTGTTTTAGCTTCTATCGGTTGTCAAGTGCGCTTAGTAGAACGTCATCCAGTAGTATATTTGCTATTGCAGGATGGTCTGAATCGTGCCTATCAGGATGCAGAAATAGGTGACATGATGCAACAAAATATGCGCTTACTAGATGTTCATCATATTGCCGAACTTAATCCACAAACCGAGAGTGCCGATGTGGTGTATTTAGATCCAATGTATCCGCACAAACAAAAATCCGCCCTAGTTAAAAAAGAAATGCGTGTATTCCAACATTTAGTTGGTGCCGATTTGGATGCCGATGAGCTCAGCTCTTGACACCTGCGCTACAATTAGCCCGTAAACGCGTGGTGGTAAAACGTCCTGATTATGCGGAATTTTTAGCGCAAAAAGCGCCCCATGTCAGTCGTGAAACCAAAAACCACCGCTTTGATATTTATATGGGAGAAGCACAATGCTAAAAGAAAGTGCTGTTGTAATGAGCTATGATGCAGAAACAGGCCTTGCTAAAGTGAAATGTCAATCACAAAGCGCCTGTGGAACTTGTTCGGCTAGAGAAGCCTGTGGAACAGCTTCCCTTTCTGAGCTTAACGGAAAACGAGGTGAACATATCTTTACGCTAGAAACCATCACGCCACTCCGTGCAGGCCAAATGGTAGAAATTGGTCTAGAAGAAAAATCCATGCTTTTCTCCGCACTGTTAATGTATATCGTGCCGCTTTTCACGCTATTAGTTGCAACATTGCTTTCTAGCTATATCAGTGAAAATGAACTCATCCGTACAATTTTAATCTTTATGTTGACAGCACTTTCCTTTGTGATGGTTAAACGTTACACCCGAAAACTCGGCCAACAAACAGAATTTCAGCCTGTTTTGTTGAGAGTATTGTCCTAAATAAAAAAGAGCGATTAAAAACAAGTTAATTTTCAACCGCTCTTTTATACTTTAAGTTTATTGCAACTCGAAAGGCCTACATGAAGATGTAGGCTTCTCTTTTTTAATTTGCTTGTGATTTTTTAAGGTCAAATTTGTAAGAAACAAAACCATACAATGTCCAACCGATAAAGGTCACAATTGAACCATATAACATCGCTTGTTCACCTGCCGCATAAAGGGCATAGATACTATAGAGTGAACCAATAAAGGCAACAAAGACGGTTGTTTTATATTTTTGTGGCGCAACATTCTCTGCTTTCAACAACACGGCAAGTGCAGCCATTGAGAGCAAGTATGGAATAACATTTGTTACTACCGCTAAGTCCACCAACACATTGAATTGTTTATTTAATGATGGACTAATTGTCATCAAAGAAAGTAAAGTTTGTAATGCAGTAATGGTCACCATACCAACGATTGGTGCATCTTTACTGGTAACTTTTTTGAAGAATGCTGGGAAATAACCTTCTTCTGCTGAAGATTTAAATACTTGGGCAATTGTGAACTGCCAGCCTAATAATGAACCAAAGCAAGACATCACCATTAAGCCCATGATGACTTTACCGATTGTTTCATCAAACATATGAGCAAAGGCTAAACCGAATGGCGCTGTTGAATTAGCGAGTTCAAGGTTAGGTACAATACCTGCGATCACGTTAGTTGAAACGATATAAATTACCGCTGCCCCTAAAGTACCACCAAGTACTGCGATTGGTACGTTTTTCTCTGGATTTTCAACAGCATCTGCGTTTGCACAAGCTGATTCTAATCCTAAGAACGCCCATAATGTCATTGAAATAGATACACCGATCGCTTCAAAAGTAGGTACATTGTGTGGGTTCCAAGAATTTACATACATTGTACCATCAAACCATTTCCAACCGATGATTGAAATACCTACCACAGGAATGATTACACCCCAAATGGTGAATGAACTGATGTTACCGGTGATTCTTGCACCACCAAAGTTAAGAACGGTTGCAAGCCAAAGAGTGAAGATTGTCCATAATGCGATAGAAAGTGGAGAAAGGGTCGCACCAAGGAACTCTGAACCATAACCCACAGCAGAAATTGCGATTGCTGTATTGGCAATAACTAATGATACACCGTAAGTGTAGTTTGCCATGAAGTTACCGGCTTTACCGAAAGAGTATTCCGCATAACCGCCCATACCACCAGATTTTTTACTAAACATACCGCATTGTGCGAATGCATAAGCTAAGGCTGTTGAACCAACAGCTGTTACAAGCCAAGAAACGATGGAAATAGTCCCAATTTCGGCTAATTTGGTCGGTAACATAATGATACCGGAACCCATCATATTAACCATGGTAAGAATGGTGAGTTGTACCACACCAATTTTATTACTTTTAGCACTCATAATTTATACTCCTACAAGTGCGGTCAAAAAATCAGATGTTTTTAACCGCACTTTTTTGTTTGTGCTGAGAGGGTTATGAGGAAGATCCTCATAACCTCACTTTATTAATAGTCAGTTAAAACATAGCCATATGCACGAGTACGTCCATCAGGGTCTTTTTGTAAGTAAACCCCTTGGATTTCAGGTGCGAAGCCAGGTAATGTGTTGATACCTTCTTCTAATGCAAGGAAGTATTTTTGTGCAGTTGGACTCCATCTTTCCCCTGGAACCACACATAACACACCTGGAGGATAAGGTAACGCACCTTCCGCAGCCACACGACCAACAATGTCTGTTAATGGAACAAGTTCAACTTTGTTACGAACGAATTCAATATTCGCATCGTGTGGATTTAACGCATATTCCGGTAATGTTGCTTTGCGGAATAGATCTTTTTGAAGTTGTTTTACATTACGGCTTACATAAAGGTCATGCATTTCTTGGCATAATTGACGGATGGTGTAGCCTTTGTAACGGTCTTCATTGTTTTTATACACAGTTGGCAATACATCTTTTAATAAAGAGTCTTGTTTAATGTGTTTTTCAAACAAGGCGATTTGAGCGACCAAAGTTTGCATTTTGGTGAGGGTTTCTGCCGGAGTGAGCAAGAATAAGATTGAGTTCAAGTCACATTTTTCCGGAATAATACCGTTTTCACGTAAGTAGTTAGCAAGAATAGTTGCTGGTACACCAAATTTTTCATATTCGCCTGTTTCTAAGCTAATACCTGGCGTAGTAAGCAAGAATTTACATGGGTCAACGAAATATTGTTCGTCAGCATAGCCTTCAAATTTATGCCATGTATCTGTTGGGTGGAATTTGAAGAATTCGAGATTAGTTGCGATTTCTTCTGTGTCATAATCTTGCCATTTTTTACCTTTAATTGTGGTTGGAATAAATGGACGAATTAATTCACAGTGATTTAATACTAATTTACGTGCTTCGATACCGACTTTCACACATTCATGCCATAAACGACGACCTGCTTCGCTACCTTGAATTTTTGCATTCACATCTAACGCCGCAAATAATGGATAGAACGGACTGGTTGACGCATGTAACATAAAGGCATTATTAAAACGTTTGTGGTTTACATAACGATCTTGACCTTTAATGTGTTTATCTTTTTTGTGAATTTGTGAAGTTTGTGAGAAACCTGCTTGTTGTTTATGAACAGATTGAGTCACTAAAATACCTGGGTCATTTTCATTTAATTCAAGCAATAATGGAGAGCAGTCTTTCATCATTGGAATGAATTGTTCATAACCTACCCATGCAGAGTCGAATAAGATGTAGTCACAAAGATGACCAATTTTATCTACCACTTGACGTGCGTTATAAATTGTACCGTCATAAGTACCTAATTGAATAACAGCTAAACGGAATGGACGTTTTTGGTTTAATTTTTCAGGTGCGACTTCTTTAATTAATGATTTCAAATAATCTTCTTCGAAGCAGTGACTGTCAATACCACCAATGAAACCAAATGGGTTACGTGCGGTTTCTAAGTAAATTGGGGTTGCACCCGCTTGAATTAATGCACCATGGTGGTTTGATTTATGGTTATTACGGTCAAATAATACTAAATCGCCCGGAGCAAGTACTGCGTTTAATGCAACTTTGTTTGAAGAAGATGTACCATTTAATACGAAGTAAGTTTTATCTGCATTGAATACTTGAGCCGCATATTTTTGTGCATCGCAAGCTGCACCTTCGTGAATTAACAAATCACCTAATTTCACATCAGCATTACAAATATCTGAACGGAAAATGTTTTCACCGTAGAAGTCATAAAGGAAACGACCTGCTGGGTGTTTACGGTAGTATTGACCACCTTGATGTCCCGGACAGTCAAAAGCAATATTACCCATTTCTACATATTCACTTAACATTTTGAAGAATGGAGGTAACATTTTTTCTTCATAAAGTCTTGCAGCAGTTTCGATTTGACGGCTATAAAGCTTAATGTCATAACCATTTAAATCTTGAATATGATAAATAGCATCATAGAATTTCGGATCAACTTGTTCTTCTTCTGTTTGAACAACAAATACTGGGATACCAAAATTTGTTGCTTGAATACGTTCAAGGTATTCACCTACATCCCCTGATGTCAACACAATAGCGGCAACATCAGTAAAGTCTGTTTTGGTAATTTCAACTAATTCTCTATTTGTAGAGAAATATTGTTCAACTTTTGGACTATATGCAATTTTTAAGTTTGGCATAATAAACTCCTTTTATTTATTTTTTTGACGTAAAGTTACCCTGCGCTATTAATTTTAATAACGCAATAGATTTATTTAGAATAAAACAACCCGCTCTAGTTTTTTAATATAAAAAACTAAAGTAAGAATTTTTATTTTAAATTAAATAAGATTAAGTTAATTTCACAAAATATTTCTTGCCTGTTCTAGACAATACAAAAATATTCAGAAATTAATCTGTGGAGACTCTCTAAACAGAGAGAACAACTCTGTTTAGAGAGCCGTGTTGGATGGTTTATTTTGAGAAGCAAATACTGAGTATGAGAAGCAAGAGCGATGCGATGGCATCATAATATGGCGTGTACGACGGATATGCGCCATCAAAGAACGACCTTTTATCGGATTAAACCGTAAAAGTCTCAATACTTTCGTATGGACGTATCTGTGTATATATGTACGAAGTAGCATAGAAAAATTCCCTCTTTCTATCTAAACTAACCTTAGTTGGGTATATTCTCTGCTTGTGTAAATATCATGTCAATAATATTTTTCAAAAAATGTGATCATTATCAAAAAATAAATTTTATTTTTATATAAAAATAAAACCACAAAAAGTATGGAAATAAATTATTCTTGAAATAGATGATGAATAAATGTACTCATTTATCGAGATCTTTCCTAAGCTAAACTCGCCACCATGACTGCTTTAATCGTATGCATACGGTTTTCTGCTTGCTCAAAGGCAATATTCATCGGTGATTCAAACACCTCTTCAGTCACTTCAATACCGTTTGCTAATTCAGGATACTTTTCAGCAATTTGGCGACCCACTTTAGTTTCACTATTGTGGAATGCAGGCAAACAGTGCATGAATTTTACTTTTGGATTACCTGTACGCATCATGAGTTCAGGCGTTACTTGATAAGGAAGCAATAGCTTAATGCGCTCTCCCCAAGCTTCTAATGGTTCACCCATTGAAACCCAAACATCCGTATGCACAAAATCAACACCGCTTACAGCTTTATCGATATCTTCCGTTACAGTAATCCGCGCACCGCTTTCTTTAGCAAAACTTTCACACATCTCAACAAAACTTGCTTCAGGTAATAAAGCTTTTGGGCCGCAAATACGCACATCCATCCCCAGTTTTGCTCCAATCAGTAAAAGAGAATTCCCCATGTTATTGCGTGCATCACCAATATACACATAACTAATTTGACGAAGTGGCTTGTCACAATGTTCAATCATCGTGAGAACATCCGCAAGCATTTGTGTAGGATGAAACTCATCCGTTAAACCATTAAATACTGGCACACCAGCATGATCTGCAAGCTCTTGCACAGTACTTTGTTTAAAGCCCCGATATTCAATCGCATCATACATCCTCCCAAGAACACGAGCCGTATCCTTCATGCTTTCTTTATGCCCAATCTGAGAGGAATTTGGATCAATGTAAGTCACTTGTGCACCTTGATCATGAGCCGCTACCTCAAAGGCACAACGAGTACGTGTTGAGGTCTTTTCAAAAATGAGTGCGATATTTTTACCTTTAAGCTGAGGTTGCTCTGTTCCGGCATATTTAGCACGTTTCAAATCACGTGATAAATCTAACAAATAATTAATTTCGCGTTCTGAATGATGAACAAGACTCAATAGGTGTCTATTTTTAAGATTAAAAGCCATAACGATCTCCTTATCAGATGCCATCAAATGCAGGCCACCTTACTATGAATGACTTAATTTTTAACGGATTGGATAGCCTATTTTTGTCCCAAACGTGAAGTTTTGCAACTGAATTCAATCCGTTATTTTGTGATGTGTATCACACTTCATCTCAGAACTTTATATTGCGCTTTCTTTATATGTAAAAGAGATTTAAAATCCCGTCGATTCTCACACAACAGGAGCACATATGATCAACAGAAGAGATTTCATCCAGCTTGGCGCAAGCAGCATTTTAGCGTTGAGTGCGAGCCGTTTTGCTTTTGCAAAAAGCGACACACAAGTCGATTTACGTATTGTGGCAACAACCGATATTCACAGTTTTTTGACTGACTTCGATTACTACAAAGATGCACCTACTGAGAAATTCGGTTTTACCCGTGCAGCAAGCTTGATTCGTCAAGCTCGTCAAGAAGTGAAAAACAGCGTTTTAGTTGATAACGGTGACTTAATCCAAGGTAACCCAATTGCTGACTATCAAGCAGCGAAAGGTTATAAAGAAGGCAAACCAAACCCAGCCGTAGATTGCTTAAATGCGATGCACTATGAAGTAGGAACATTAGGTAACCACGAATTTAACTATGGCTTAGATTATTTAGCCGATGCGATTAAACAAGCGAAATTCCCAATCATCAATGCCAACGTAGTAAAAGTCGGTACCGAAGAGCCCTATTTCACACCTTATGTGATTCAAACCAAAGAAGTGGTAGATAGCCAAGGTAAAACGCACAAACTAAACATTGGTTATATCGGTTTTGTACCACCACAAATTATGGTGTGGGATAAAGCAAATTTACAAGGCAAAGTTGAAACGCGTGATATCGTGAAAACCGCACAAAAATATGTGCCAGAAATGAAACAAAAAGGTGCCGATATTATTGTAGCACTTGCGCACACAGGCCCATCTGACGAACCATATCAAGAAGGTGCAGAAAACTCAGCATTCTACCTTGCTGATGTGCCACACATTGATGCAATTGTGTTCGGTCACTCCCACCGTTTATTCCCGAATAAAGAGTTCGCCAAATCACCAAATGCAGATATTGCTAAAGGAACCGTAAAAGGCATTCCTGAAAGTATGGCGGGCTACTGGGCAAACAACATCAGTGTGATTGACTTAACCCTCGCTCAACACAACGGCAAATGGTTAGTGGCTGATGGTAAAGCGGTACTTCGTCCAATTTACGATGCAGAAAACAAAAAAGCGACCACAGAAAGTGATGCAGAATTGACCGCACTTTTAAAACCTGTGCATGAAGCCACCCGTGAATTTGTGGCACAGCCAATCGGTAAAGCGACCGATAACATGTACAGCTACTTAGCGTTAGTGCAAGATGACCCAACCATTCAAATTGTGAACCAGGCACAAAAAGCTTACGTTGAAAAAGTGGCACCAAGTGTTGCAGCAATGGCGGGCTTACCAATTTTAAGTGCGGGCGCACCGTTTAAAGCAGGCGGACGTAAAAATGACCCTACTGGCTATACAGAGGTGAACAAAGGTGAATTAACCTTCCGTAACGCAGCAGACTTATATCTCTATCCAAATACCTTAGTTGTGGTCAAAGCAACCGGTGAAGAATTGAAAGAATGGTTAGAATGTAGCGCAGGTATGTTTAAACAAATCGATCCAACAAGTGACAAACCACAATCGTTACTTGATTGGGACGGCTTCCGTACTTATAACTACGATGTGATTGACGGCGTAAATTATGAATTCGACCTGACTCAACCACCGCGTTATGATGGCGAATGTAAATTGATTAACCCGAACTCACACCGTGTGGTGAATTTAACCTACCAAGGTAAACCGGTTGATCCAAAAGCAGAATTTTTAATTGCAACTAACAACTATCGTGCTTACGGTAATAAATTCCCAGGCACAGGCGATGCGCACATTGTTTACGCTTCTCCTGATGAAAACCGCCAAATTCTTGCGGATTACATCAAAGCAGAAAGCGAAAAAAATGGCCATGTAAACCCAAGTGCGGATAAGAACTGGCGCTTTGCACCGATTAAAGGTAACGATAAATTAGACGTACGTTTTGAAACCTCGCCAAGCGAACAAGCTGCGAAATTTATTCAAGACAATGCGCAATACCCAATGAAGAAAGTCGGCACCGATGAAGTGGGCTTTGCGGTATATCAAATCGATTTATCGAAATAACAAAAAAGGGCGTGCTCAGCACGCCCTACTTATTTCAAAGTGCGGTCAATTTTGACCTTATTTTTCTTCTTTTGGAAGTCTGATTAAGGAAAAGATCAAGCCGCCCCAAATCACAAAAAGCGCCACAATCATCATTGTAATTGCAATACTTGTCATCTTTATTCTCCTTTTTCTTCAAGCTTGAAGTTATCTTCATTTTTCCATTTTAAACGAGAAAGAATGAACGAAACCACCACTAGCGAAATTGCCATACCCCAACCAAAGATATTTACAAACCAGCTTGGATAGCCTTCATAACCTTCTGTAAATACTTTCGCGCCTTCACTGAATAACATAAAGGCAAGAATACCGGTGGTGATGACAATGCATAAACGCCATAGGAATCCAACTTTGAATGAAGAGCTTTGATTTAAGTGGTTGCCTAACAAGCCTAGTTTTTCATTTGCTACAATCACAATTAATGAAACAAACGCCACTGCTACAATACCGAAGTAGTTCACGAATTTATCGAATACATCAAGCATTGGTAAGCCCGTTGTGGTACCAAATAAAATGACCGATACTACCATCATTGGTAAACCAACAACAAAGGTCGCTTTTGCTCGACGTAAACGGAGTTTATCTTGAATCGCTGAAATGATTACTTCAATAACAGAGATAAATGAGGTTAATGCCGCAAAGGTTAATGAACCGAAGAATAATACCCCTAATACTTCACCGAATGGTGCTTTGTTAATAATAGTTGGGAATGCAAAGAAGGCTAAACCAATACCACCTTTTGCCACTTCGCTCACTTCTACACCTTGTGCGGTTGCGATGAAACCTAATGCCGCAAATACACCGATACCAGCAAGTACTTCAAAGCTTGAGTTCGCAAAACCAACAACTAAACCGCTACCTGTTAAATCTGAATCTTTTTTCAAGTACGATGCATACGTGATCATAATCCCGAAACAGATAGAAAGAGAGAAGAAGATTTGACCGTAAGCTGCAATCCACACGCTTGGATTAGACAGTTTTGACCAGTCTGGTGTAAATAACGCGTTCAAGCCTTTTTCTGCACCTGGTAGGAATAAAGAATAAACGACCAACGCCACAAACATCACCACTAAAACAGGCATTAAGATATCTGAAGATTTAGAAATCCCTTTTTGAATACCTAAAGAAAGCACGCCTAACGCCACTAACCATACAGCAATTAATGGGCCAGTTACCATGCCAACAAACTCAAAACTCACACCATTGCTGATATCGCCCATTTTTAAGAATTCGTGTAGGAAGAAATCAATCGGTTGGTCGCCCCAAGCAGAATTAAGTGAGAAATAGGTATAGCTTGCCGCCCAACCTAATACCACGGCGTAGTAAAGACCGATGATGACGTTCACCATCACTTGCCACCAACCAAACACTTCAAAGTGTGGGTTAAAACGACGATAAGAAAGCGGTGCACCACCACGATGGCGATGACCGATTGCGTAATCTAAGAAAAGCAATGGAATACCAGCGGTTAAAAGTGCAATAAGGTAAGGGATAATAAATGCACCGCCACCGTTTTCATAAGTGGTGTAAGGGAAACGCCAGATGTTTCCTAAGCCAACAGCGGATCCAATCGCCGCCATAATAAATGCTTTCCGACCAGAGAAGGTCTCACGCTTTGCGTTTGACTGCGTCATATTAAGTTCCTTTTGAATGAAGAAAGATTTCAATATAATGAATTCTAAAACCGAGTCAAGAATTTGATTTAAAGTGCGGTTAAAAATAATGAATTTTTTTTAAAAATCACTGTCTAAAGGCCGAATTTAATCTCTATTAACAACCAAAAGGAAACATTTATGGATCTCAACAGCATTTTAAATCAAGTTTTAGATGTTGCTAAAAACTCTGCAAGCAAACTTGAAACCGGCAACCAAACAATCGACTCTCTCACCAAAGTAGG
>JAGZRA010000049.1:0-4892 GCA_018381885.1 Parahaemophilus parainfluenzae
CCAAACATTTCAGAAAATGCGTTTGATGTATTAAATTCATCAAGCCATGTCGATGCGGGTGAATTAATTTTACGTACTATGATCGCCGCAGCGGCAGCAGACGGTGAAATCACTGAAGATGAAAAACAAACTATCGCAAATGAAGCGGGTAACAACCCTGAATTAGCGCAATGGCTTGAACAAGAAATCCAAAATCCAATTTCTATCAATGAAATTGCACGTCTTGTAGGTAACGATACTGCACTTGCAAGCAATGTGTACTTAGCTGCTCGCTTAGTAAGCAAAGATTTATCTCGCAAAGAAATCATTTTCTTAGCAGATTTAGCTCAAGCGTTAGGTTTAGATGATGCGCTTGTTGAACAATTAGAAAAACAAGCTGGCTTCTAATTTTGTGTGTAGAAAACATTACGTTTTCTGACCGCACTTCTTATCAAAAAACACGATAATCTTAGTTATCGTGTTTTTTTCATTTGTTTTTTCGCGAAAACCTAACCAAAGGCGAAAAATTCCGCTACAATGCAAAACTTCAATATTCATAAAATTATTTAATAATCATAAAAACGGGAAGCAACATGACAGGCGCACAACTCATTATCGAATGTTTAAAAGCGCACGGTGTAACCGATCTTTTCGGCTACCCGGGCGGGGCAATCATGCCAACCTATGATGCCATCTATGACTCAGGTCTTGACCATCTCCTTTGTCGTAATGAACAAGGTGCTGCAATAGCCGCGATTGGTTATGCGCGCTCTACTGGCAAAGTTGGCGTTTGTGTGGCAACCTCTGGCCCAGGTGCCACCAATTTAATTACTGGTTTAGGCGATGCCTTTGCTGACTCTGTACCAATCGTGGCATTTACTGGCCAAGTGGCAGCTCCCCTTATCGGTACCGATGCTTTCCAAGAAGCCGATGTTTTAGGTTTATCTCTTGCTTGTACCAAGCATAGCTACATTGTGCAATCTATCGAAGAATTACCCGAAATTATTGCCTCTGCTTTCCAAATTGCACAAAGTGGCAGACCTGGTCCAGTTCTCATTGATGTGCCTCGTAACATCCAAGTGAGCGATGTACCTGAACATATCAAACCTATTGTCAAACCTATCGTAAAACCAACCGCACTTTCAGAATTAAAATTAGCTGAAGCAAAAGCATTATTGGCGCAAGCGAAAAAACCTGTGCTTTATGTGGGCGGCGGTGTAGGTATGGCGAAAGCCACACAAGCGGTCAAAAAATTCCTACAAATCACCAAAATGCCATCCGTTTCAACATTGAAAGGTTTAGGTTCAATTGACCCAACCGATCCCGTTTATATGGGCATGATTGGTATGCATGGCACCAGAGCTGCAAATGTTGCCGTACAAGAATGTGATTTATTGTTAGTGTGCGGTGCGCGTTTTGATGACCGTGTGACAGGTAAATTAGACAGTTTTGCACCACACGCGAAAGTGATCCATTGTGATATTGATGCAGCAGAAATCAACAAACTTCGTGTAGCAAATGTTGCCCTTCAAGGTGATTTAATTCAAGACTTAGAGGCTTTAAGTATCCCGCTTGCGATTGATGATTGGCGTACGCATATTCAAGCGCTGAAAGCTAAACTCGATTTTACTTATATCGACAATGCGGGCAACCGACCGATTGACCCTTGGTCATTACTCAACACGCTTTCACAGCGTAAACCTCAAAATGCCGTGATTTGTACTGATGTTGGCCAACACCAAATGTGGTCTGCGCAACATATGCGTCATTTTGCGCCAGAAAACTATATTACCTCCGCGGGTTTCGGCACCATGGGATTTGGTTTACCTGCAGCGGTAGGTGCAAAAAAAGCACGCCCTCATGATGAAGTGATTTTGGTGACAGGTGATGGTTCATTGATGATGAACATTCAAGAATTAGGTTCAATCAAACGCGGCAAATTGCCTGTAAAAATTTTACTGTTAGATAACCAACGTCTTGGTATGGTGCGTCAATGGCAAGATCTTTTCTGGAATAAACGCCGTTCAGAAACGATTCTAGAAGATAACCCTGATTTCGTGATGTTAGCGAAAGCCTTTGATATTCCAGCTGAACGCATTGAGTGTGCTGATGAGGTGGGTGCAGCACTTAATCGCTTATTAAATAGCGAAACAGCCTATTTATTGCAAGTATGCATTCCACCTGAAGAATGTGTGTGGCCATTAGTCCCACCAGGTGCGTGTAATGCTGATATGTTGGAGGAAATTTAAGATGAATCACTATACTTTTGAATTGACTGCTCAACATCGTCCGGAAGTATTAGAACGGATATTACGCGTTATTCGTTTACGTGGCTTCACTGTGACTAATATGGATATGGCATTGGTAGACACTCAAGTGCAGTTAAAAATCACTGTAAAATCTGACCGCACTTTTGATCTGTTGGTGAATCAGTTAGCAAAATTGCCGGATGTGCTGGAGATAAAATAATGAAAAATATACGTTCGTTATTGGAGTTACTTATTACTTTCGTACTATTTGGATGCACTTCATTACAAGATAAAGAACTATCTTCTCAAAAAGAAGTAATACACTCTTTCTTTATAGCAGAAGACAACATTTATGCTATAGGGCAACTTAATAGTTATCACTTTGCCGGTTCAAAATATAGTGAAACTGGAGATTTAATTCGTATCTTACGATCACCTTATGTAAAAAATATATCATCTGTGAAAATTCATTCTATCGCTAAAGATGTTGAAAAAAACAAAGTGAAAGCTACATTAACACTATATTTTAATGATAAAGAGCTTACTCAAAAACAATCTAATGAGCTCTATGGACAAAATTATTACAATATGCAGGAGCATAATATATTTTTTAGAATGGAAGATGGTGAAATTGTTGATATTAAAAATAAAAATGAGATTTTGAAAAAAGCCAAATTGATTAAACCTTTAGAAACTAAGTACTTAGAATATCGTCAAGAAAAAAGATTCAGTGCTGAAGCAACAGAGGATAACATTACAGTAGCTGGACGAGCATCAGCGGCAATGATTATTTTTGTACCGTTAGCAATTATCTCATTACCTTTTTATGCAATTCAGTCTTTATCTGGAAAATAAAAACAAACCCTAAAAATTTACTTGGAGAGATTATTTATGCCAAAACTACGTTCAGCGACCAGTACACAAGGTCGTAATATGGCGGGTGCACGTGCCTTATGGCGTGCAACAGGGATGAAAGAAAATGACTTTGGTAAACCGATTATTGCGGTGGTGAACTCATTCACCCAATTTGTACCAGGGCATGTTCATTTAAAAGACATGGGTCAACTAGTCGCAGCTGAAATTGAAAAAGCTGGCGGCGTAGCAAAAGAATTCAATACTATCGCAGTAGACGATGGTATCGCGATGGGCCACGGCGGGATGCTTTATTCCTTACCAAGCCGTGATTTAATCGCTGACAGCGTGGAATATATGGTTAATGCTCACTGTGCTGATGCGATGGTGTGTATTTCCAACTGTGACAAAATCACCCCGGGAATGTTGATGGCGGCAATGCGTTTAAACATTCCAACCATCTTCGTTTCAGGCGGTCCGATGGAAGCGGGTAAAACCAAACTTTCCGACCAGCTCATCAAATTAGACTTAATTGATGCCATGATCCAAAGCGCTGATGTGAATGTCAGCGATAAAGATGTTGATGCCATTGAGCGCAGCGCTTGCCCAACCTGTGGTTCTTGCTCAGGGATGTTTACTGCTAACTCAATGAACTGCTTAACCGAAGCGTTAGGCTTATCTTTACCAGGCAATGGCTCGATGTTGGCTACCCATGCTGACCGTAAAGAATTATTCTTACAAGCTGGTCGTCAAATTGTTGAACTTTGCAAACGCTATTACGAGCAAGACGATGAAAGCGTATTGCCACGTTCAATCGGCACCTTTGAAGCCTTTGAAAACGCTATGAGCTTAGATATTGCGATGGGTGGTTCAAGTAATACCGTTTTACACTTATTAGCGGCTGCTCAAGAAGCAGGTGTAGATTTCAAAATGGCGGATATTGACCGCTTATCACGCGTTGTGCCTTGCTTAAGCAAAATCGCACCAAATACTAATAAATACCACATGGAAGATGTACACCGTGCAGGTGGCATTATGGGCTTATTGGGTGAATTAGATCGCGCCGGATTAATCCACCATAACACTAAAACCGTGTTAGGTATGACTTTAGAAGAGCAATTAAATCAATATGATATCATTCGTAATAAAGATGCAGAATTACACAAATTCTTCCGTGCAGGTCCTGCAGGTATTCGCACTACGCAAGCCTTTTCACAAGATTGTCGTTGGGATAGCGTAGATGATGACCGTGTAGGTGGTTGTATTCGTAATAAAGAAAATGCGATTTCTCAAGAAGGTGGCTTAGCCGTATTATTCGGTAACATCGCAAAAGACGGTTGTATCGTAAAAACGGCAGGCGTGGATGAGTCTATCTGGAAATTCACCGGCCGAGCAATTGTATTTGAAAGCCAAGAAGACGCAGTAGCCGGTATTTTAGGTGGCAAAGTCAAAGAAGGCCATGTGGTGGTAATCCGCTACGAGGGTCCAAAAGGTGGCCCGGGTATGCAAGAAATGTTGTATCCAACGAGCTACTTAAAATCGATGGGCCTAGGTAAAAAATGTGCTTTATTAACAGATGGTCGTTTCTCTGGCGGTACATCTGGTTTATCTATTGGTCACGCTTCTCCT
Source organism: Parahaemophilus parainfluenzae (assembly GCA_018381885.1). Taxonomy (GTDB): domain Bacteria; phylum Pseudomonadota; class Gammaproteobacteria; order Enterobacterales; family Pasteurellaceae; genus Haemophilus_D; species Haemophilus_D parainfluenzae_AH. The sequence continues at coordinate 4,710 of JAGZRA010000049.1, forward strand.
GAAGCAGCTTCCGGCGGTGCGATCGGCTTAGTACATGATGACGATATTATCGAAATCGACATTCCAAATCGCTCGATTAATCTCAAAATCAGCGATGAAGAATTAGCAAAACGCCGTACCGAGCAAGATGCCAAAGGCTGGCAACCAGCTAACCGTGAACGTGAAGTGTCTTTTGCATTAAAA
>JAGZRA010000005.1:0-55003 GCA_018381885.1 Parahaemophilus parainfluenzae
AGGTTTGGATTTACGTGCATTGATTGAAGAGGGCATTGAAATTCAACCAGGCGAAACTAAACTTATCCCAACAGGCCTTTCAATTTATATTGCCGATCCGAACCTTGCTGCAGTGATTCTGCCTCGTTCTGGTTTAGGTCATAAACACGGTATTGTATTAGGTAACTTAGTGGGCTTAATTGATTCAGATTACCAAGGTCCATTAATGGTGTCTGTATGGAATCGTGGCCATGAGTCGTTCAAAATTGAAGTTGGTGACCGTATTGCACAATTAGTCTTTGTGCCGGTAGTACAAGCTGAATTCAATATTGTCAGCGAATTTACCGAAACTGAACGCGGTGAAGGTGGTTTTGGTCATTCAGGTAAAAAATAAACTATGGTAGAACAATTATCTCTGGTAGAAGTTGATGAGATTGCCGCGGAAATCAAACCGCCAAAAATTGAAAAACGCACGGTAAAAGAACGTCGTCAACAAGTGTTGACGGTGCTTACCCATATGTTGCATTCTGAACGTGGAATGGAGCGTATGACAACAGCGCGTTTGGCGGAAGAAGTGGGCGTGTCAGAGGCGGCACTTTATCGTTACTTTCCAAGTAAAACCAAAATGTTTGAAGCGTTGATCGATAATATCGAAGCGAATTTATTTAGCCGTATTACCACATCAATTCGTAATGAAACCAATACGATGAATCGAGTGCGTGACATTATGCAGATGATCCTCGACTTTGCGCGTAAAAACCCAGGTTTGACCCGTATTTTGACGGGGCATGCATTGATGTTTGAAGAGCCACTTTTACAGGTTCGTGTCGCGCAATTTTTTGATCGTCTTGAAATGCAATTTGTGAATATTTTACAAATGCGAAAATTACGCGAAGGGCGGGGTTTTAACGTGGACGAACGAATCATTGCGGGGCATTTAGTAACCCTTTGTGAAGGGCAGTTTATGCGTTATGTCCGCACAAACTTCCGTTTAGGCGCAAATCAAAGTTTTGAACAGCAATGGCGTTTCCTTGAACCGCTTTTTGCTTAATTGACTTTAGTTGATAAATATATGATTATTCCGTGGCAAGAATTGCCAACCGAAACATTAGAAAATATTGTGGAAAGTGTGGTACTTAGAGAAGGTACCGATTATGGTTCACACGAATTTTCTTTAGAACAAAAAAAACAACACCTACTAAACAAGATTCACAATGGAAGTGCAGTGATTGTTTGGTCAGAATTACATGAATCCATTGATATAAAAGATAAAATGGAATTTCTAAAATAAATCAATAGGAGCTTATATGTCAGAAAATGTAGAATTATTAGAAGAACAAAAGCCGCAGGATGATGATCAGCAGCGTGATCCTGCTCTGGATTGGTTCCTAACACACTGCCATTTACATAAATATCCGGCAAAATCGACCTTAATTCATGCGGGAGAAGATGCCAATATTTTATATTTCTTAATTAAAGGAACGGTGATGGTTTCATCGAAAGATGATGAAGGCAAAGAGATGATTTTATCTTATTTAGGTGCTGGACAATTTTTTGGTGAAGCGGGTTTATTTGATGAAGGTTCGAAACGTTCTGCTTGGGTGAAAACGAAAACCCCTTGTGAAATTGCAGAAATTTCCTATAAAAAATATCGTCAGCTTATCCAAATTAATCCTGAGATTTTAATGTTCCTTACTTCTCAGTTATCAAAACGCTTGCAAAATACATCTCGACAAGTGACTAACTTGGCCTTTTTAGATGTGGCAGGGCGTATTGCTCAGGCGCTTATGCATTTAGCAAAACAACCTGAAGCGATGACGCATCCAGATGGCATGCAGATTAAAATTACACGTCAGGAAATCGGTCAAATGGTAGGTTGTTCGCGTGAAACCGTAGGGCGAATAATTAAGATGCTGGAAGATCAAAATCTCATTCATGCACACGGCAAAACCATTGTGGTTTATGGCACAAGATAGCAAAAATAACCGTCTCTAATCAGACGGTTATTTTATTTTTGTTACATTGATGTGATAGTTGAAATGTCTTTGTTAATTTTTATACGAAAAGCGAAAAAATACTTCTTTTAGTGCAATATCTTAATTGACAAAATTGCGGAAGACTTCTATCATAATACTGCCTTCCAACGTGGTTTGTTTGGAAGTCAGGATTGGTCTCCTGAATATAATAAGTGGCTTTTAAAAGATACTTAATCTTTTAATTTTATATCGCAGACTGGAACTCCAGAGATGCTTTAAATCTATGGTGGGCTAGGTAGAAATCCCGCAGGGATGCGATGCAGTAAGCCACTTGCTGTTAAGACCAATTCTGCTTAGTTCCACCACCCTTTCAAAATAATCTTCATTTTCAAACATTCATTTAACTCACTCCAGACAAGAAATTCTCAGCTAAAGTGCGGTCATTTTTTTACTTTATTTTTGGCAAAAAAATACCGACCCATTTCTGAGTCGGTATTTCATTTGGTGTATTTTATTTCACTTTTTGTTTCATGGCTTCTGCTACAAGTTCAGCTTCAGGGCCGAGAACTACTTGTAAGCCATCGTTACCAATTTTCACGATACCTTTTGCACCAAGAGACTTAAGTTGTTCTTCATTGATTTTGTGTTGATCCACTAAGCTTAAACGTAAGCGAGTGATACAGGCATCAATATTTTTGAAGTTATCAGCGCCCCCTAAAGCATCAATAAATTTGACCGCTCTTTCTTCGCGAGATTGGCTCGCTGCTGGTTGTGCAGCAGTGGTTTCTTCCGCTTCTTCTGTGCGACCTAATGTTTTTAAGTTGAACGCTTTGATTGCGAAACGGAATACAGCATAGTAAATCACGAAGAATACTAAGCCTTGTACGATTAGCATATACCATTCAACGGCTAATGGGTTGCGTGATGAAAGTACCATATCCACGAGACCCGCACTGAAACCGAAACCTGCGATCCAATGCATTGTCGCTGCGATAAAGACGGAAATACCGGTTAATACCGCATGGATGAAGTAAAGTACTGGCGCAACAAACATGAAAGAGAATTCTAACGGTTCAGTGATACCAGTAAAGAATGAGGCAAATGCACCCGCAAGCATAATTGATGCAACTTTTGTTTTTTGGCTCGGTTTAGCACTGAGGTAAATCGCTAATGCCGCACCCGGTAACCCGAACATCATGACAGGGAAGAAACCTGCTTGATACATACCCGTTACACCAACTGTTGCCGTACCTTCAGCAAGTGATTTCGCACCACCTAAGAAGTTTGGAATGTCATTGATGCCTGCTACGTCAAACCAGAATACTGAGTTCAATGCATGGTGTAAGCCAACAGGAATGAGTAAACGGTTGAAGAAACCGTAAAGACCCGCACCAACTGCACCTAAATCTTTAATGCTTTCACCGAATGATACTAAACCGCCGAAAATATATGGCCAGATGTAAAGTAATACGAAGCTGAGAAGCATCATGACAAAAGATACAACAATCGGCACGAGACGTTTTCCGCTAAAGAAGGAAAGCGCTTTTGGCAATTCTACTTGATAGAAGCGGTTATAAAGTTCAGCTGAAATCACCCCGATTAAAATCCCAATAAATTGGTTATTGATTTTCCCGAAAGCGGCGGGCACTTCACTTACATCGATATGTTGTAGCTGAGCAACACTGCCAGGTGAAAGTAGAGTGGTTACTACATAGTAACCTACTAAACCTGAAAGCGCAGCGGAACCATGTTTGTCCTTAGATAACCCGAAAGCAACGCCAACGGCAAAAAGCAGGCCCATGTTATCGATGATAGCACCGCCTGATTTAATTAAAAATGCAGCAAGTTGACTGTTTGCACCCCAGCCATCAGGGTCAAGCCAATAACCGATACCCATCAGTACAGCAGCTGCTGGTAAGACAGCGACAGGTACCATCAAGGCCTGCCCAATTTTTTGCGCATAACCTAACACATTCATTTTTTTCTCCTATTTATAAGTAATGAAGTATTACTTCATATTTTAAAGTAAAAAAAAATATTTTGTATAGATGTTGTCACTTTATCTTAAATTTGAGAAGCCGATCACAAATTTTGAAATTGCACTTCAAAAAATATTTTTTTATGGTGTAGGTTTTACTATAATGACTAAAGAGCCAAAAGGACACCAAGTGTTACTGTCTAATATAGGAGTTTATATGTCGAAATTATCACATAATGAAGTCTTAGATAAAATCAAATTTGGTCTTATTGCTTCTTGTCAGCCTGTCGATGACGGCCCGATGGATAAACCAGAAATCGTGGCGGCGATGGCGCAGGCTTCTGTTATTGGTGGCGCAGCCGGATTGCGCGATTATTGGTATTGTGAAACGAGATTTACCTGACAGCCCAGTGCGAATCACGCCGTTTTTGCATGATATTGAAGATTTAGCAAAAGCAGGTGCAGATATTATTGCTGTGGATGGGACAAATCGTCCTAGATCGGTAGATATTGAAAGTGCGGTCAAAAAAATCCATGAATTAGGCTGTTTGGCCATGGCAGATTGTTCGAATTTAGAAGAAGGTTTGTATTGTCAAAAACTCGGTTTTGATATCGTGGGCAGTACGATGTCTGGCTACACAGGTGGCACGGTGCCAGAAGAGCCTGATTATCAATTAGTCAAAGATTTGAAAGCCGCAGGCTGTCGTGTCATGGCGGAAGGACGTTATAACACCCCTGAGTTGGCGAAAACAGCCATTGAAATTGGTGCTTATTGCGTGACAGTTGGTTCTGCATTAACGCGTTTAGAGCATATTGTAAGCTGGTTTGCTAAAGCCATTCATTCAGCAAAAAAATAAAGGAAGAAGACATGTCATTAACAGTGGATAGTGGTCAAGCATTACAGCGTTGTTTGGCATTAGATATTGGTGGCACAAAAATCGCTTCTGCTATAGTGAAAAATGGTGAGATTCAACAGCGAAAACAGATTTCCACGCCACAAGATGATGCCGCACAAGCGATGCATCAAACCCTTGCTCAGTTGTTAAAAGAATATGAAGGACAGTTTGATTATGTTGCCGTTGCTTCAACGGGCATTATTAACCAAGGCGTTTTGACCGCACTTAACCCTAAAAATTTGGGTGGATTAGCCCAATTTCCGCTAAAAGATAGCATTGCACAGCACACTGATAAACCGATTGGGTTGCTTAATGACGTGCAAGCTGCAGCCTATGCAGAGTATCAACTACAAAATCCTGATGATGTGCAAAACTTTACCTTTATTACGGTTTCAACAGGCGTAGGGGGCGGTTTAATTTTAAATCATCGTTTGCTCACTGAGCCAAACGGCATTGCAGGGCATATAGGTCATACTTTGGCCGATCCTAATGGGCCAATTTGTGGTTGTGGTCGCCGTGGTTGTGTTGAAGCCATTGCATCAGGTCGTGCCATTGAAGCGGTTTCTTCTCAATGGGATGATCCTTGTGATCCGAAAGAAGTTTTTGCACGTTTTCGTCAAAATGATGAAAAAGCAACCGCACTTGTGACTCGTTCAGCCCAAGCCATTGCGAATTTGATTGCGGATTTGAAGATTGGATTAGACATGCAAAAGGTCGTGGTGGGCGGTAGCGTAGGGTTGGCAGACGGTTATTTACCGTTGGTTCAATCTTTATTAAGTGAACTTCCTGCTGTTTATCATTGTGAATTAGAAAGTGCTAAATTCGGGCAAGATGCAGGCTTGATTGGTGCGGCGTACTGGGTAAAAGATTGCTTATTACAAGCAAAAAATACAGGGGTGGTTTATGGCTAAAAACGGCAATATTTTAAATACCATCAGCTCGTTATATCGTAGTTTAACGAAAACTGAAAAGAAAATTGCGGATGCAATTTTATTGAATCCCGATCTTGCTGTGCAAGCTCCTTTAGCTGAAATCGCCGCACATTTAGAAGTGGGAGAGGCGACCTTTGTGCGCTTTTGCCGCACTCTAGGCTTTAAAGGCTTCAGTGATTTTAAATTGGAATTATCCATCGAGCTTGCCACGAAGGATGGCAAAGATAATACCGTATTAGATTCAGATATTACCGATTCTGACAACTCATTGAATATCGCGCATAAGCTGAAATCTGCCATCAATAACGTGATGGATGAAACCATTAATTTATTAGATTTTGAGCAGTTGGAAGAGGCCGTAAAAGCCATTCAGCAAGCGAATCGTGTCTTTTTATTTGGTGTGGGCACATCGGGTATTACCGCGGAAGATGCCAAAAATAAATTGATGCGTATCGGTGTGCAAGTGGATGCGACAGGTAACAATCATTTTATGTATATGCAGGCATCGTTATTGACGAAAAAAGATGTGGCAATTGGTTTGAGCCATTCCGGTTATTCTCAAGAAACCACTCATACCATGAAAATCGCCAAAGAAAATGGGGCAAAAACTATTGCGATTACGCACAGCTTGCGTTCTCCCATCACTGAATATGCCGATCTGGTTTTAGTGAATGGTAATAAGCAAGGTAAGTTACAAGGCGACTCTATCGGCACGAAGATTGCTCAATTATTCGTATTAGATTTGATTTATGCTTTATTGGTACAGGCATCGCAGGAAAGTGCGGTCAAAATAAAGCAAAAAACATTAAATGTCATTTTAGAACAACGTATTAAATAGGAGAGAAAAATGCGTAACTTAAAAGGTATTTTTAGTGCGTTATTAGTATCATTCAATGAAGATGGCTCTATCAATGAAAAAGGCTTACGTGAGATTATTCGCTATAACATTGATAAGATGAAAATTGATGGTTTATATGTAGGCGGCTCAACAGGTGAAAACTTCATGCTTTCTACGGAAGAGAAAAAACAAATTTTCCGTATCGCGAAGGATGAAGCAAAAGACCAAGTAGCGTTAATCGCACAAGTGGGTAGCGTGAATTTACATGAAGCAGTGGAATTAGGTAAATATGCAACAGAATTAGGCTATGACAGTCTTTCTGCGGTAACACCTTTCTACTATAAATTCAGCTTTCCTGAAATCAAACATTACTACGACACCATTATTGCGGAAACAGGCAATAACATGATCGTGTACTCAATTCCGTTCTTAACTGGCGTGAATATGGGCATTGAGCAATTTGGCGAACTTTATAAAAACCCGAAAGTGCTTGGTGTGAAATTTACCGCTGGGGACTTCTATTTATTAGAACGTTTGAAAAAAGCTTATCCAAATCACCTCATTTGGGCTGGTTTTGATGAAATGATGGTTCCAGCTGTATCTCTTGGTGTAGATGGTGCAATTGGTAGTACATTCAACGTAAACGGTGTACGCGCAAGACAAATCTTTGAATTAACCAAACAAGGTAAATTGGCTGATGCACTTCAAGTTCAACACGTGACCAATGACCTCATCGAAGGCATTTTAGCGAATGGCTTATATCTCACTATCAAAGAGTTATTGAAACTAGATGGCGTGGATGCAGGTTATTGCCGTGAGCCAATGACAGCGAAAGCAACACCAGAGCAATTAGCAAAAGCGAAAGAGTTAAAAGCAAAATATTTATAAATTAATGGAAAAGTGACTGTACTTACTTCTTTCTTCCCTCTATAGCAGGGAGGAAAGAATGTCAGTGTGGTACTGATAAGGAAGGTTATTATGCGTCTCATTCCTCTGAACAATGAACAACAAGTCAGCCGTTGGGCGGCGCGTCATATTGCTGATCGAATTAATCATTTTAAACCTACCGCAGAACGTCCTTTTGTATTAGGTTTACCAACAGGCAGTACACCACTTAAGACCTATCAAGAATTGATTAAATTAAATCAAGCGGGAGAAGTGAGTTTTAAACATGTGGTGACCTTTAATATGGATGAATATGTAGGCTTACCAAAAGAACATCCAGAAAGCTATCACAGTTTTATGCATAATAATTTCTTCAAACATATTGATATTCAACCGCAAAATATCAATATTTTGAATGGTAACACCAATGACCATGATGAAGAATGTCGTCGTTATGAAGAAAAAATTAAATCTTACGGCAAAATTCATTTATTTATGGGCGGCGTAGGTGTTGATGGCCATATTGCCTTTAACGAACCGGCTTCTTCTTTAAGTTCGCGCACCCGTATTAAAACCTTAACACCTGATACCATTATCGCGAATTCTCGTTTCTTTAATAACGATGTAAATCAAGTGCCAAAATATGCTTTAACAATCGGCGTGGGTACATTACTTGATGCAGAAGAAGTGATGATTTTAGCAACAGGCCATAATAAAGCCTTAGCCGTGCAAGCTGCGGTAGAAGGCAGTATTAATCACCTTTGGACGGTAAGTGCCTTACAGCTCCATCGCCATTTTGTTTTAGTATGTGATGAGCCAGCATTGCAAGAATTGAAAGTCAAAACAGTGAAATATTTTACTGAATTGGAAGGTCGCGCGATTCATAGTGTGTTATAAGTGCGGTTAATTTTATTTGATTTTAGGAAGGTATGATGAAGTATGCATTAATTAACAGCGTAATCTACACCAAAAATGAGGTGTTAAGAGATTATGCAGTGGTTATTGAAGGGGAATATATTCAATCCGTTATTCCACAAAGCGAATTAGAAAGTGAGATTAAAACCATTGATTTACAAGGGCATAATCTCACAGCTGGCTTTATTGATCTGCAATTAAATGGCTGTGGTGGCGTGATGTTTAACGATCAAACAAACGTAGAAACATTAGAAATTATGCAAGCGACTAATTTGAAATCAGGCTGTACTAGTTTCTTACCAACGTTTATTACCGCACCGGATGAAGATATCAAACGCGCAGTAAGTATCATGCGAGAGTATTTGAATAAGCATAAAAATCAAGCGCTTGGTTTACATATCGAAGGCCCTTATTTGAGCTTAGAGAAAAAAGGCGTACATCGCCCGGAATATATCCGTGAAGCGACGCCTGAGATGAAAGATTTCTTATGTGATAATGCGGATGTCATCACTAAACTGACCATTGCCGCTGAAAACCCAACAGTGCAATATATTCCTGATTTTGTGAAAGTAGGCATTATTGTGTCTATTGGTCATTCTAATGCGACTTATGAAGTGGCTAAAGCTGCCTTTCATAAAGGTGCGACCTTCGCGACTCACTTACACAATGCGATGTCGCCGATCAGCTCAGGACGTGCGATGGGCGTAGTTGGCGCAGTGTTAGACTCCGATGTTTACACGGGGATTATTGTAGATGGCGTGCATGTGAATTTTGGTAACGTTCGTTTAGATAAAAAAGCGAAAGGTGACAAACTTTGCATTGTAACCGATTCTCTTGCTGCTGCAGGTGCACCACCTGAATTGGAAACTTTCACTTTTGTAGGATGCGGGTGCATCGATTACCATGATGGAATCTATTAAGAATGCTGTAGAGTATGTAGAAATTCCATTAGCAGAAGCGATTCGCATGAGTAACCTTTACCCTGCGAGAGCAATTGGCGTAGATGATCGTTTAGGCTCTGTTGAAGCAGGTAAGGTAGCAAACTTGGCAGTGTTCACAAAAGATTATGATGTGATTGGTACCGTATTAAACGGCGAATGGAAACCAAACTAAAGTGCGGTCAAAAATAGTATTGTTTTAAACGTAATCCGATCTTTAAACAGATCGGATTATTTTTTATGACTATAGTTCGGTGATCTTACCGGTATCTACTTGGAACAATTTTCCTTTTCCCACTTGCATTTCTTTCAGTTGGCCTTGAGTAATAGCGGTTACGAAAACTTGAGAACCACTTTGTTGCAAGCGTTCAGCCAGCAGGGCTCGTTTATGTTGATCCAATTCAGAGGCAAAGTCATCAATCAGAAAGATGCAATGACGCTGTTTTTGAATCATTAAATGTTCACCTTGCGCTAAACGTAGCGCACACATCAATAATTTTAATTGACCACGAGAGAGTACATCTTCAACCGGTAATCCATTGGCTTTAAAACGGAAATCGGCTTTTTGTGGGCCAGAAACCGTATAGCCAATGGCTTTGTCTCGCTCAAAGTTTTGCGTCAATAATTCACCATATTCTGTCTCTTTCTCCCAGCCTTGATGAAAGCTGACAGTAATCTCTAATTCAGGTAAAAATAACTGGCAGGTTTTTTCAATTTCTGGGCGTAAGGCTTCAGCATATTCAGCACGCCAATCACTCACTTGATGGGCTAATTTAGCTAATTCAATATCCCATATTTTTATTGCAGAATAAGGCTGATTTTGACTTAATGCGGCATTTCGCTGTTTTAATAAGCGGTTTAATGCGACCCAAGAGGAATGGAAACTATTATGGTGGTGGAATAAGCCCCAATCTAAAAAAGCGCGTCGAAAACTAGGTCCACCATTTAGTAGGGTCAGCCCTTCGGGCGTAATCAATTGCATGGGTAAAAGGTGAGCGAGATCGGCAATTTTATTGCCGTCTTCACCGTTTATTTTTGCAATGGTATTACCTTGACGAAGTTTTTGTAAGCCAACAGACCATTGATGTTGGCTTTCTTGAATTTGGCCAAAAAGCGTGAAATGAGGTTCGTCGTAAGAAATGATACGATTTGCGACCGCACTTTTGAAAGAGCGTCCATGTCCGAGATAAAAAATTGCTTCTAATAAGCTCGTTTTTCCGCTGCCGTTATTGCCGACTAAAAAGTTAAAGCCGTGATCAAATTCAAGATCCACGGCATTTAAATTTCTAAATTTTTCAACAATTAAGCGGGAGATGGCCATTATTCTTAGAGGCGCATTGGCATAATGACGTATTCTGCGCTTGCATCTTCGCTGTTTTCAATTAAGCAGCTTGATGACGCATCAGTGAGGCGAATACGTACTTGTTGGCATTTTAAGGCGTTCAATACATCTAAAATGTAAGTCACATTAAAGCCCACTTCCATTTCTTCGCCTTGATAATTCACATCCACGATTTCTTCTGCCACTTCGTGTTCAGGGTTAGATGCGGTAATTTTAAGTTGGTTTTCACTTAAGTTTAAACGAACGCTGCGCACACGCTCATTAGAAAGGATAGATGCACGTACAAAAGCTTGTTTTAAGGTTTCCCAGTTACCTTCTACGATACGAGTTGCATTACGTGGTAAGACTCGACGGTAATCAGGGAAGCGACCATCAATGAGTTTTGAGGTAAACACAATGTGGTTTAAGTGAATACGAAGATTATTCGTGCCGATTTGCAAACGAGCAAGTTCATCACTGCTTTCTAATAGGCGATTGAGTTCTAATACACCTTTGCGAGGGAGAATAACTGAATGGGTTTGCAGATCTTGATCTAATTCGATCGTACAAACGGCAAGACGGTGACCGTCAGTTGCAACAGTACGTAATAAATTACCTTCCGTTTCAAATTTCATGCCGTTTAAGAAATAGCGGGCATCCTGGTTTGCCATTGAAAATTGAGTTGCTTCAATTAAGCGACGCAAGGTGCTTTGCGGTAAGGCAAAATCCACTTCAGATTGCCAATCCGTTAGATTTGGATATTCTTCAGCGGGCAGAGTAGTGAGATTAAATTTACTGCGGCCAGATTCCACAATGGCGCGATCTTCTTCAAAGGTAACTGTAATTTCAAATTCATCTGATAATGTACGGCAAATATCTAAGAATTTTTTAGCCGGAATAGTGAAAGCGCCATCAGCGGTTGAAGACGAAAGTTGAGTATAGCTAGAAAGCTCAACTTCAAGGTCTGTACCTGTAATGGTTAAACGGTTATCTTCAATTTGTAATAACACGTTATTTAATACGGGAATATTCGGACGATTGCTTAATACGCCACAAACTTGCTGTAAGGGTTTTAATAGATTTTCTCTTGAAATGCTAAATTGCATCATGGGCTCCTTATGCAGATAAGGTGCGAATTAAATTCGCCCAATCTTCTTGAATACTACTGTCTTTTTCACGGAATTTTGGCACTTCACGACAAGCATTTAAGACTGTCGTATGGTCGCGTTCAAAGGCTCGGCCAATTTCCGGTAAACTTTTATTGGTTAATTCTTTTGCTAATGCCATCGCAACTTGGCGTGGGCGAGTGACGGATCTCGCTCTGCTTTTTGATTTTAAATCAGCCACTTTAATTCGATAGTATTCTGCCACGACTTTCTGAATGTTTTCAATGGTAACCAAACGTTCTTGTAAGGCAAGAATATCTTTTAATGTGTCACGGACAAAATCAATATCAATGTGACCACCTTTGAAGTCTTGCATCGCTTTCACACGGTTTAATGCGCCTTCTAATTCACGAACATTGGTGCGTAAGCGTTGGGCAATAAAGAATGCCACTTCTTCTGGCAGCTCCATATTATGTTCTTCTGCTTTTTTCAGTAAAATCGCAACACGAGTTTCTAAATCAGGTGGTTCAATCGCAGTGGTTAAACCCCAGCCGAAACGAGATTTTAGGCGTTCTTCAATTTTCTCAATTTCTTTTGGATAGCGGTCAGAGGTCAAAATAATTTGACGGCCAGTTTCAAATAAATTATTGAAAATATGGAAAAATTCTTCTTGTGTTTTTTCTTTTTCAGCAAAGAATTGAATATCATCCACTAATAATGCATCAAGAGAACGATAGAATTTTTTGAATTGATCCATTTTATTATCACGCATTGCTTTTACCATGTGCTGCATAAAATTATTAGCATGAATATAAAGTACGCGGGCATTCGATTTATTCGCTAAAATACCATTACCGATCGCGTGTAATAAGTGGGTTTTACCTAAACCTGTCCCACCATATAAAAAGAATGGATTTGCTGTTGGTTCGCCTGGTGCTAGGGCAAGTTTTTGACCTACAGCACGAGCGAGTTGGTTTGATTTACCTTCAACAAAGTTTTCAAATAAATGTTTACGATTTAGGTGTGATTCAAATTTGCTTGGTGCATCAGATTCTTGCTGAAAATTTACCGCACTTTCTTGATGATTATTCGTTTGAATTGGGGCTTCAACTGCTTTTGGCGCTGGTTTTACCCCTTCTTTTACGATAATTTGTAAATTTGGATTTTTCGCAAGGGCTTGGCAAATTTGATGAATTTGGGCCAAGTAATGATTTTCTACCCAGCTTTTCACAAACATATTTGACGCATATAACACCACTTGATCTTGCGAGATGATATCCGCTTGTAATGGGCGTAACCACGTGCTGAGATCCATTGGGGAAACTTGATCTTGTAGTTGTGATAAGCAATCTTGCCATAGGGTAGAAAGGCTCACGATAAATTATCCTTATGTTATATGCGTATAAAATAAAAGCCGCAAAAGTGCGGTTAAAAATCGAAGAGAATTTTACAATAATTTAGGCAAAAGATCTTCTGTTGGTCGTCAAAAAAAGACAAAAAGGTTGCTTGAGATTTTGTCCAAAATCCGTATAATCCCCACGATTTTAGAAGAATCGGAAGATTATTTCGGAATTTTCTCTTTTCTTATTTGACGAAAGCCCAATTTATGATTAAAATTGCGGTCTATTTTTTATAACCCTTGTTGTGTTTTGAATATCAAAACAGTAAACCATTTTGATTTAGGTAGATTACAATGAAACGTACATTTCAACCTTCTGTATTAAAACGTAGCCGTACTCACGGTTTCCGTGCTCGTATGGCAACTAAAAACGGCCGTCAAGTTTTAGCTCGTCGTCGTGCTAAAGGTCGTAAGAGTTTATCTGCATAATCACCTCTTTTAGTGATTAAGCTAAACTTCTCTCGGGAGTTACGATTGTTAACTCCCACTCAATTCAAAAATGTCTTCGAACAAGCGTTTCGAGCAAGCACCCCTGAAATTACCATTCTCGCACGCAAAAATAATCTTGAGCATCCACGCTTAGGTTTAACTGTGGCTAAAAAACATCTTAAACGAGCACATGATCGTAATCGTATCAAACGTTTAGTTCGTGAAAGTTTTCGTTTATCCCAACATAATTTGCCTTCTTGTGACTTTGTCTTTGTGGCGAAACGTGGCATTGGTCAGCTTGATAATAAAACGTTTTTACAAACTTTGGATAAATTATGGGCACGTCACATTCGTTTGGCACAAAAATCCTCATCGCTTTAATTAAGTTTTATCAAGTAGCGATTAGCCCTTTAATCGGGCCCCGTTGTCGTTTTGTGCCAACTTGTTCTTGCTATGGTATTGAGGCGTTAAAAACACATGGATTGTTAAAAGGTAGTTGGCTTACGCTAAAACGTGTATTAAAATGTCACCCCTTAAGCGCCGGTGGATTCGATCCTGTTCCGCCGAAAAAGATTAATAATAACGATGAGAAAAAATAATGGACTCAAGACGTAGCCTATTAGTGCTTGCACTACTCTTTATTTCTTTCCTTGTTTATCAGCAATGGCAACTTGATAAAAATCCACCGGTTCAACAACAGACCACGGAACAAACAACAACCGCCTCTTCTGATGTACCGGCAAGTTCTTCTTCATCTGCCGAAGTAGTGGCAGACTCACAAACCAAAGGTCACATTATTACATTAGAAAATGATGTATTCCGTTTGAAAGTGGATACATTAGGTGGTGATGTAATCAGTTCTGAATTATTAAAATATGATGCAGAATTAAATTCAAAAGAACCTTTCGTTTTATTAAAAGATACAAACGAGCATGTTTACATTGCACAAAGCGGCTTAATCGGTAAAAACGGGATCGATACAAAAGCAGGTCGTGCACAATATCAAGTTACTGGTGATAATTTCAAATTAGCAGAAGGTCAAAATGAACTTTCTGTGCCATTAACGTTTGAAAAAGATGGTGTCATTTATCGTAAAATCTTTGTATTAAAACGCGATAGCTATGATGTAGGTGTTAACTTTGAAATTGTGAACCAAAGTGGTAGCGCAATTGAAGTTGAACCTTACGGCCAATTAAAACATACATTAGTTGAAAGCAGCGGTAACGTGGCAATGCCTACTTATACCGGTGGTGCGTATTCTTCTTCTGAAACAAATTACAAAAAATACAGCTTCAGCGATATGAAAGATAAAAATCTTTCTATCGATACCAAAGCAGGTTGGGTTGCTGTTTTACAACACTATTTCGTTTCTGCTTGGATCCCAAATCAAGATGTAAATAACCAACTTTATAGTATTACAGACAGCAAAAATAACGTTGCGTCTATTGGTTATCGTGGTCCAGTCGTTTCTATTCCAGCAGGTGCAACAGAGACTATTACCAGCTCATTATGGACAGGTCCAAAATTACAAAACAAAATGGCGGAAGTGGCTAACCACTTAGACTTAACCGTCGATTACGGTTGGGCATGGTTCATCGCAAAACCATTATTCTGGTTATTAACGTTCATTCAAAGTATTGTATCTAACTGGGGTGTGGCAATTATTTGTGTCACCTTAGTGGTGAAAGCGATTTTATATCCGCTCACAAAAGCACAATACACTTCTATGGCGAAAATGCGTATGTTGCAACCGAAAATGCAAGAAATGCGCGAACGTTTTGGTGATGATCGCCAACGTATGAGCCAAGAAATGATGAAACTTTACAAAGAAGAAAAAGTAAATCCACTTGGCGGTTGCTTACCATTAATCCTTCAAATGCCAATTTTCATTGCATTATACTGGACATTTATGGAAGCAGTTGAACTTCGTCATGCGCCATTCTTTGGTTGGATTCAAGATTTATCGGCACAAGACCCTTACTACATTCTCCCAATCTTAATGGGTGGATCAATGTTCTTGTTACAAAAAATGTCACCGACACCAGTTGCAGATCCAATGCAACAAAAAGTGATGAACTTCATGCCGTTGATCTTCATGTTCTTCTTCCTCTGGTTCCCGGCAGGTCTAGTGCTTTACTGGTTAGTGTCTAACTTAATCACTATCGTACAACAACAAATGATCTACCGTGGTTTAGAGAAAAAAGGGTTACATACCCGTAAAAAATAACAGATAGAAGGCATCGAAAGATGCCTTTTTTCTATCATTGATTGATATATAATCACATGGGCGTATTAATGCGCCCTCTCATTTTTTTATCGCAGATAAAAGTGCGGTCAATTTTTAGTGAGTTTTTATGAAAGAAACAATCGTCGCACAAGCGACAGCGCCTGGTCGTGGCGGTATTGGTATTTTGCGTGTATCAGGCCCAAAAGCGGTTGAAGTTGCACAAGCGGTACTAGGTAAATGTCCTAAACCACGAATGGCAGACTATTTACCTTTTAAAGATGCTGATGGCACAGTTTTAGATCAAGGCATTGCACTTTATTTTAAATCACCGAATTCCTTTACCGGTGAAGATGTATTGGAATTGCAAGGTCATGGCGGACAAGTGGTATTAGATTTGTTGCTAAAACGAATTTTACAACTTGATGGTGTTCGTCTTGCGCGTCCAGGTGAGTTTTCTGAACAAGCTTTTTTAAACGATAAATTAGATTTATCTCAAGCAGAAGCCATTGCCGATTTGATTGATGCGACTTCGGAGCAAGCCGCTCGTTCTGCATTAAAATCATTACAAGGTGAATTTTCTAATAAAGTGAATCAGTTAGTAGATTCTGTGATTTATCTTCGTACTTATGTGGAAGCCTCGATTGATTTTCCCGATGAAGAAATTGACTTTTTGGCAGACGGTAAAATCGAAGCAAAATTACGAGAAATTATCACTCAGCTTGATTTAGTCCGTAGCGAAGCGAAACAAGGCTCGATTTTACGTGAAGGGATGAAAGTGGTGATTGCCGGACGTCCAAATGCAGGTAAATCAAGTTTACTGAATGCTTTAGCGGGCAGAGAAGCGGCTATTGTGACAGATATTGCAGGGACGACGCGTGATGTGTTGCGTGAGCATATTCATATTGATGGCATGCCTTTACATATTATTGATACCGCAGGACTTCGTGAAGCGACAGATGAAGTTGAACGTATCGGAATCTCGCGTGCGTGGACTGAAATTGAGCAAGCCGATCGTATTATCTTAATGTTAGACAGCAGCGATCCTGACAGCCAAAATATTGAAAAAGTGCGGTCAGAATTTTTATCAAAATTGCCGAATAACATGCCGGTAACCATTGTTCGTAATAAAGTAGATTTAAGTGGTGAGGCAGTTGGAATAAAAGAAGAAAATGGAACAACGACCATTTGTTTATCGGCTCAAACGCATCAAGGCGTAGATTTATTACGTGAGCATTTAAAACAGGCGATGGGCTTCCAAACCGGTATGGAAGGTGGCTTCTTAGCGCGCCGTCGTCATCTTGATGCTTTAGAAAAAGCGGCCGAACATTTGCAAATTGGGTTAGTCCAATTAACCGAATTTCATGCAGGTGAATTGTTAGCAGAAGAACTTCGTTTAGTACAAGCTAATCTCAGTGAAATTACGGGGCAATTTACCTCGGATGATTTACTCGGTAACATTTTCAGCTCTTTTTGTATCGGAAAATAGGTTTTAGGTTATGACTTTTCATATGTTGTGGGTCATAGCTTTGGGGCTTTCTATGGATGCATTTGCGGTATCCATTTCCAAAGGTTTGGCAATGCGCGCTTTTCGATGGAAACAAGCACTGGCCATTGCATGCTGTTTTGGGCTATTTCAAGGCATTATGCCGGCAATCGGCTATGTTGTCGGACTACAATTTAGTCAGATGATTCAAAATTGGGATCATTGGATTGCCTTTGCTTTACTTGCGATTATCGGTGTGAATATGATTCGAGAAGGGCTGAGCTCAGATGATGAACCTGCTCCCTCATTGATTAGTTTAAAACACTTACTAACACTTGGTGTGGCAACGGGTATTGATGCGTTAGCTGTTGGTGTCTCTTTTGCTTTTCTTTCTGTGGACATTTTGTTGGCTGTCTTCATCATTGGTTTAATCACCTTTGTCATCTCTTTTATTGGTGTAAAGAGCGGTCATTTTTTAGGGAAAAAATTCAAAAGCAAAGCAGAGATTTTTGGCGGTTTAGTGTTATTAGTCATGGCTGTGAAAATCCTACACGAACATGGTGTTTTTTAAGTGCGAATTTTCGCCTTTTAGATTATAATCTTACGAACTTTGTCTTTTTTAAAAGGGTAATAATTGAATGTTAATTGAAAAAATGCATGGCATCGCCCATAGCTTTATCGGAAAAGCGATCTTTGCTTTAATTCCAGTTTCATTTTTGATTGGTGGGATGTCAGGTTATCTGTATAGCAGCAATGATAGTTTTGCGGCAAAAGTAAATGGCGAGACTATCTCTCAACAAGATTTCTTAAATCGTTATAACCAAGAGTTTGAGGCTAGAGCTCAACAAGAAGGCGAGAGCTTCCTAGCGAAAACTGACTCAGTGGAATTTGTAACTGCACTTCGTCAAAATTTAATTCAACGTTTGGTGGATCAAGAATTAATCCGTCAATATGCCAAAGAATTAAAATTAGGTGTAAGTGATGAGATGATCAAACGTGCGATTGTGAGCGATCCTAACTTACAATCTAACGGTAAATTTGATAACGCGCGTTATCAACAATTATTGACTCAAAATGGTTTAACATCCGATACTTATGCGGCTATTTTACGTAATGCATTAACACTTGAACAAATGCAAAATGGTTTGGCTGACAGTGAGTTTGTTGTACCAGCCCAAGTAAAAGATAACGCACAAGTCTTTTTCCAAAAACGTATCGCTCGTCTTGCAACTCTTCCATTAGCCGATGAAATTGCAAAACAAAAAGTAACGGACGAAGAAATTAAAGCGTATTACGATGCGAATGCGAAGTCACTTGTTCAACCTGAACAAGCGAAAGTGCAATATATTCGCGTTTCGGCAAATGCATTAGGTAAATTACAACCAGTAACTGAAACACAAATTGCGCAATATTATCAAGAAAATAAAGCGCAATTCATTAGCCAAAAATTAGCACATATTCAATTATCAACTGAGAAAGAAGCGGATGCTGTTTATCAAGAACTGCAAAAAGGCGCTGATTTTGCTGAGTTAGCAAAAACAAAATCCCTAGATAAACTTTCTGGTGCTCAAGGCGGTGAATTAGGTTGGGTAAAAGACAACGAATTACCAAAAAACTTTGAAGATGCGGCATTATTATTAAATGTAGGTCAATACAGCACACCGGTTAATGTGGATGGGGCTTACCATATTATTTTAGTGCAAGATCGTAAAGAACGTACTTTAGAAGAAGTGAAAGAACAAATTGCGGATACTGTGCGTAAAAACTTAGCAGAAAGCCGCTTCCAAGCAGTAGAAAAAGCGGTTCGTGAAAAAGCAGCGGAAAGCAGTGATTCTTTAGCTGCGGTAGCAGAAGCGGCAGGCGTGAAAGTGGAAGAAACAGATTATTTCGGTAAAAATAATGTCCCTGCGGCGTTAAATTTCCCAAATGTGACTTCTGCCATTTTTGAATCAGATATTGCAAACGGCGGCGCAAATTCTGAGCCATTAATGGTTGGTGAAAATGAATTTGTTGTGGTGCGTGTCGTGGATCATAAAGCTGAAGGTTTACAAAGCCTTGATGAAGCGAAATCTACGATTGAGCAGTTCTTAAAACGTGAAAAAGCCGATAAAGTATTGGCTGAAAAAGCAGAGCAAGCGGTTAAAGCGCTATCTGCTGATCCAACCAAATTACCTGCAGGTATTAGTTTTGGTGAGCCACAAACCTTTACGTTAGTAGATAATAAAGATCCAGTACTTTATGAAGGTGTATTTGCCATTGCAAAACCACAAGATGGTAAAGTGGCTTATCAAGTTGCTCGTAACAGCAAAGGTGATGTGGTTGTTGTTGCCCTTGAACGTGTAGAAGAACCTACTTTAAATGAGCAAGAGTTAGCGAAATTTAGCACTCAACTTGTTCGTGCACGTCAAGGAGAATTGCAAGGACAGTTAATGCAAGCATTACGTGAAAAAGCACAAATCGAGATTAATACCAGCTTTATTAATCAAGATGATTCAGAAGAAGGCGCGGCTCACTAAGCCGATTGAAATGTCATTCATCATCAATTTCTGATGGAAAATAAAAGCAAAGTGCGGTAAATTTTGACCGCACTTTTTTATATAAAATAAGGAGAAGACTATGGCTCAAGAAACCATTTTCAGCAAAATTATTCGTAAAGAAATTCCAGCCAATATTGTTTATCAAGATGAATTAGTGACCGCATTCCGAGATATTTCACCTCAAGCGAAAACCCATATTTTGATTATCCCAAATAAAGTCATTCCAACGGTTAATGATGTGACAGAACAAGATGAAGTTACCTTGGGTCGCTTATTTACTGTCGCGGCTAAAATTGCTAAAGAAGAAGGCATTGCCGAAGACGGTTATCGTTTGATTGTGAATTGTAATAAACACGGTGGACAAGAAGTATTCCATATTCATATGCATCTTGTTGGTGGTGAATCTTTAGGTAGAATGTTGGCAAAATAATGAAAAAGATCCTAATTACAGCAACGGTATTATTTTTAACGGCTTGTTCATCTGCACCAAATATTGTGGGAACCAATAAGCCAATTTTAAATATGGCGGCAAATTTAGCACCCGCTTTAGATGTTGATTTGTCGGATAATACCGCGGCTTTAAAAAATAAAACTACACAACAACTCAATGTGCTTTACCATCTTTATTGGTATAACACACAAGGTGTGACGCAAGTTTGGCCGAATCAGCAAGAAAGCCAATCAGGCAATATTTTATTGCAACCACAAGAGAAGAAAGTGTTTGAACTACCAAAACCAAGCACAGAAAGTACTAATTATCGTCTTTACTTACAATAGTTATGTCCACATTATTGATTGACCTAGAAGGTCATGAGCTCAAACAAGAAGAAGTTGAATTACTGGAACATCCTTTAGTTGCCGGTTTGATTTTATTTACCCGCAATTTTTATGATCGTCAGCAAGTGCAAGCGTTAATTAAATCCATTCGTCAACGAGTGAAAAAGCCTTTATTGATTACAGTCGATCAGGAAGGTGGTCGTGTGCAACGTTTCCGTGAAGGTTTCACTCAGCTCCCCGCAATGCAAGCTTTTGCGGCGTTAGTTGAGGACTCAGCTCAGCAACAGCAAATAGCAAAAGAAGCGGGTTGGCAAATGGCGGCTGAAATGGTGGCGCTAGATATTGATTTGAGTTTTGCTCCGGTGTTGGATTTAGGTCACGAATGTCGTGCGATTGGTGATCGTAGTTTTGGCTGTGATGTAAAAAGTGCGGTCAATTTAGCAGCAGCTTTTATTGATGGTATGCACCAAGCAGGCATGGCAACAACAGGAAAACATTTCCCAGGACACGGCCATGTTTTAGCCGATTCTCATCTTGAAACCCCTTATGATGAGCGTGCAAAAGAGACGATTTTTAATCATGATATTTTGCCATTCCAGCAATTAATTCAACAGAGTAAGCTTGATGCGATTATGCCGGCTCACGTGATTTATACGCAATGTGATAGCCAGCCAGCAAGCGGCTCGACTTATTGGTTAAAAGAGATTTTGCGTAAACAGTTAGGCTTCCAAGGGGCGATTTTCTCTGATGATTTAGGCATGAAGGGCGCAGGCTTTATGGGCGATTTTGTGGCTCGCAGTAAAAAAGCCTTGAAGGCTGGTTGTGACTTATTATTGCTTTGTAATGAACGTGAAGGTGTCATTCAAGTACTTGATAATCTGAAGTTAGAGGAAACAACGGAGCATTTCGCAGCACGTCAAGCTCGCTTGAAATCACTCTTTAAACAAAAATCCTTTGATTGGTCAGAACTCACCAAAACTTCACGTTGGATTGAAAATCATCAAAAACTGACCGCACTTCAACAAGAGTGGCTTGCTTCTAAATGATTGATTGCCATCATTATCAAAAAGGCGATTGCCGTTCTTGTCAATGGCTTGAAATGCCTTATGAACAGCAACTCGCCAAGAAAGAAGAGCATCTAAAACAACAACTTGTCAAATTAGATTGTGATAATTTAATTTGGCATCCGCCTTTTTATTCCTCCGAGTCAGCTTTTCGTAATAAAGCGAAAATGGTTGTAAGTGGCGCGGTGGAACGTCCCATTTTAGGTATTTTACAAGACCCGACTGATCCACAAAGTGCGGTGGATTTATGTGATTGTCCGCTTTATCCGCAACGCTTTGCTGAACTCTTTCCGATTCTAAAAGATTTTATTGGGCGCGCGGGTTTAGTCCCTTATAACGTGGCTAAGCAAAAAGGTGAGCTCAAATATATTCTGCTCACAGAAAGCCAACATACAAAAAAATTGATGTTGCGTTTTGTATTGCGTTCAGAAACTAAATTGCCGTTAATTCAACGTGAATTTGCAGGGTTATTGGAAAAATTACCACAACTTGAAGTGGTGAGTGTGAATATCCAACCTCAACATGCGGCGATCTTAGAAGGTGAGAAAGAAATCTTTTTAACTGAACAGCACACCTTATCAGAAAGCTTTAACGGTATTCCGTTGTTTATTCGCCCTCAAGGTTTCTTCCAAACGAATCCACTGGTAGCACAAGGGCTATATGCAACGGCACAAGATTGGGTACAAGATTTGCCGATTACTAAACTTTGGGACCTCTTTTGTGGTGTAGGTGGTTTTGGACTTCATTGCGCTAAAGCTTTGCAGGATAAACATCAACAAGAAGTGGAATTAACGGGAATTGAAATTTCGCCATCTGCTATTCAAGCGGCGACTCTATCCGCTCAGGTGTTAGGGTTAAACAACGTTAAATTCCAATCATTGGATGCGGCTAATTTTGCTTTAACACAAGATGAAAACATCCCTGATTTGGTGATCGTCAATCCGCCTCGTAGAGGTATCGGAAAGGAACTCGCTGAGTTTCTCAATGAAATGCAACCGCACTTTATTCTTTATTCCAGCTGTAACGCGATTTCCATGGGAAAAGATTTGCAACACCTAACCAATTATAAGCTTACTCAAATTCAATTATTTGATATGTTCCCGCATACAGCGCATTATGAAGCACTGATATTATTAAAACGCAATGGTTAACAAAAAAGCTAACAGAAATGTTAGCTTTTTTATTTAGAAATTTAACCGGACTTTTATTTTGCTATAAATTAATGCTATTAAGAAGAATGCTGCCTGTAACAAAATAATACATGCACCAGTGGATGCATCAAAATGATAGCTAAGTAGCACGCCTAGTAGACTTGCAGTTACAGCACTGATGATCGCGATAACAAGCATCTTGTCGAAGCGATTCGTCAGGGTTAGCGCAGTGATACCCGGTGCAATTAGCATCGCTACAACCAAAATAACCCCAACGACTTGCATCGTACTCACAATGGTGAGCGCGAGTAATGTGAGCAAGCCATAGTGCAGTAATTTAGGCGAGAGGCCCGCAACACGAGCATGGCTAGGATCAAAGCAATAAAGCAGAAAATCACGACGCTTTAAGCCAAGCAAAATAAAAATGATCAAGGCAATGATTGCTGTTTGAATCAACTCTTCTTGGCTCACGCCTAATACATTACCGAATAAGATATGTGTGAGATGTTGTGAGGTTTGGATTTTGGTGAAAAGTACCAAACCAATGGCAAACATGCCAGAAAATACAATCCCCATCGCGGTATCTTCTTTGATTCGACTATTTTCTTTTAAATAACCCACCCCTAAGGCACAGGCAATACCTGAGACAAATGCACCAATCACCAATGGAATACCGGCTATAAAAGCTAAGACAATACCAGGCAGGACAGCATGAGAAATGGCATCCCCCATCAATGACCATCCTTTCAACACCAAATAGCAAGAGAGTAGTGCACAGATGACGGCAACCACTAATGCCGTGAGTAGCGCATTTTGCATGAAGGCAAATTGAAATGGCTCAACGAAAATGGCGAACATCTCAGTCATAATCCACCACCTTACGTCGTTTTTGACTGATTAATCCGTATTTGGGTGAGAATAGAAAAGCCAATAAAAATAACAAGGTTTGTAATGTTACGATGACACCACCTGTTGCGCCATCCAGATAATAGCTTAAATAGACACCGACGAAACCAGTGATTGCGCCTAATGCTACGGCAATTTTGATAAGAGTTTTGAACTTGTCAGTAAGTAAATAGGCGGTTGCGCCTGGTGTGATTACCATCGCAATCACTAAAATCGCCCCGACAGTTTGTAATGCCGCAACGACACAAGCACTCAAGAGTGTAAAAAAGAGGACTTTGTAAAACAGTGGTGAAAGTCCAACTGTAATTGCTTGTGTTTCATCAAAGAAAATCAGTAACAGATCCTTCCAAAAAATAAGCAATAAGACCAAGCAAATCAACATAATGATGGCTACTTGATAAATATCTTCATCGGCAATCCCGAGGATATTACCGAGAATGATGTTTTGCACATTTATCGAGGTTGGATTCAAGGAAATAATCAGTAAACCTAAGGCAAAAAAGGTACTGAAAATAAAGCCGATAACGGCATCTTCTTTGAGTTTAGAAATGGATTTGATCCATAAAATGGAAAGTGCGGCCAAAATTCCGGCAAAAAAAGCACCTAAAGCATAGGGGAGTGAAAAGGCATAAGCTATCGCCACACCCGGAACCACGGAATGAGAGAGCGCGTCGCCAATTAATGACCAACCTTTCAACATTAAATAGGCAGAAAGAAAGGCACAAATGCCACCAACTGTGGCACTTATCCACATGGCTTTTTGCATATATTCATAGGAGAAAGGTTCCAGTAAATATTCAAGCATGACTTATTCCTTGTCAGACGGAGGCAGACGACAGGATTTTACAGCCGTTGCTGGCGGATCATTTTTGGTTTCACCATAGAAGACAACTGGGCGTTCATCATCCGTAAGCACGGTGACAGCACGTTTATCTTCATCATTATGCAGATCTTCACCTAATAATTTGATGTGTCGTAATACACCACCAAAGACTTTTTCCAAATTATGCTGATTGAATGTGTCTTCCGTTTTACCGGCAGCAATCACAGTACGGTTAATCATCACCACTTGGTCACAGAAGTCTGGTACAGAACCCAAGTTGTGGGTAGACACTAAAATTAAATGGCCTTCAGCACGTAATTGACGAAGGAGTTCTACAATTGCATTTTCAGTTTTAACATCCACGCCTGTAAAAGGCTCATCGAGTAAGATAATCTTACTTTGTTGTGCTAATGCTCGAGCCAAAAATACGCGTTTTTTCTGTCCACCAGAAAGCTCGCCGATTTGTCGTTCAGCTAAATGCTCGATGTTTACTCGTTGCATCGCTTCGAGCACTTTTTGTTTGTCTTCAGCCTTTGGAATACGCAAGAAATTCATATAGCCGTAGCGCCCCATCATGACAACATCATAAACGGAGACTGGAAATTGCCAATCGACTTCTTCCGCTTGCGGCACATAGGCGACCAAGTTTTGTTTCAATGCTCGATTAATTGGCAAACCACAAAGCGCAATATTGCCTTGCTGTGGTTTAATTAAGCCCATGATACTTTTGAATAGCGTTGATTTTCCGCTCCCATTTACGCCGACAAGAGCACAGATGGTTCCCCCTTGTAATGCAAAGGTAACATCATAAATTGCAGTGTGCCCGTTGTTGTAACGCACGGTTACATCATTAACGGAAATAGAAGCGGAAAGTTCAGTCATTATTTTTCAAATCCTTTGACTATGGTGGATACAGTGACATTCAGTAAGTCAATATAAGTTGGTACAGGACCGTCAGCGGCAGAAAGAGAATCGACATAAAGTACGCCGCCGTATTTGGCACCGCTTTCTTTCGCTACCTGTTGAGCAGGTTTGGCTGACACGGTACTTTCACTAAATACCACTGGAATGTGATTTTTTTTCACTAAATCGATAAGTTTACGTACTTGTTGAGGCGTACCTTGTTGTTCAGCGTTAATTGGCCATAAATAGCCTTCTTTGAGATCGTAATCTTTCGCTAAATAACTAAAGGCACCTTCACTGGTCACTAACCAACGTTGGTCGGCAGGAATCTGTGAGAGTTTTTCACGTAAAGGTTTATCGAGCTGTTTGATTTTTTCTGCATACGCCGCTGCATTTTTTTGATAAGTATCAGCATTTTGCGGATCGTATTTAACTAATGCATTTTTGATATTTTCGACATAAATCAACGCATTAGATGGCGACATCCAAGCGTGTGGGTTAGGGGCATCTTTATAAGGACCTTCATAAATAGAAAGTGGCGTGATGCCTTCGGTTACCACAACGGCTGGTTTATCTTTGATATTTTGGAAGAAACGCTCAAACCAACGCTCTAAATTTAATCCGTTCCATAAAATTAAATCAGCAGATTGAGCTTTTACAATATCTTTAGGGGTCGGTTCATACTCGTGAATTTCTGCACCAGGTTTGGTGATAGATTCCACCGTCGCGGCATCGCCCGCAACATTTTGTGCGATATCCTGAATCACAGTAAATGTGGTCACCACTTTAAATTTCGCTTCGGCTTGTAAAGCTGCTAAACCTAGAGCGATAACAGATAGGCTTTTAAATAAATGCTTCATGAGATCTCCTTAAAAATAATGATCGATTAGCATTCTGCAGAATAATATCATTTTTTATAAAGTTTTCAAATGAAAATAATTATCAAATCGATAGGTGATTAAAATTAAAAAGCGGAAAATTTTGTGCAAAATTGACCGCTCTTTTTGAAATGATTAACCACCAACTTGTTGGATTAGGCGATCCATACCCGCTTCATCATAGCCTTCTTCATATTGGGCTTCATCAACGGTAAAGTTGTGCATGCTACGCCCTGCGATACAACCGTATTGTTCCAATTTTCCTTTAGTAAAGTTAGTACGAAACGCAGATGAATGGTTATTTAAACTGATCACCCCAATGGTAGCGCGATTACATGGATTTTTATTCACAAAGACTAAATTATAGCCAGATTCGCGAATATAACCCGTTTTATTAATTGCCGCATCAAACACTTCTTCACGCACTAATTTATTGGTGTTTTTAACAAAAACGCTACGTCCGCCAGCTTGAATGAAAGCGCTTGGCATATTCGATAGGTTTTTGATTTGTGCTTTGTTAAGAGAGTATTTAGCCAGTTTTACGAGATCCATCACACTTGAAATGTTGCTGTCAGATAAACCTGAGCTATCTGAAAAGCGGGTAGAGCGCATACCTAATTCTCTCGCTTTCTCATTCATTTTTTGGATAAATTGCAAACGGCTCATGCCTGCAGAGCGAGAAAGGGCGTGAGCAGCATAGTTGTCAGAATGGACAAGCATCGCTTTTAATAATTCATTACAAGAAATCGGCGTGTATTTTGGTAATTTTGTATGTGTGCCTTTAATGTAATCGTAATCGTCGTCAGTAATTGATGCAGTACAATTTGCGTTTCGATTATTTTCAAGAAACACATTTGCAGTCATTAACTTGGTGACGGATGCGATAGGTTGAACATGATTCGGTGAGCTACTTTCGAGCACGCGATCATGGGTGAAATCATACACGACATAAGATTGTGCCGTTGCCATTGCTGGCACTAAACACAATACAGAAAGCACTTTTTTTAACATATCTTTTAATATAGCCAACTTAGAGAATAAAACAAAGCTTGTATTCTATCAGTTTTTGTAAGGGTTTGGGATGTGTGAAAGAGAAAAAATTTAAAGTTTTTTAACCGCACTTTTTTCTTTTGTTTTTTTTGATTTTTGCGATAGCGATCGCAAAGAAGTGCGGTCAAAATTTTCTTTGTTTTTCAAATCTGCTAGCTTATCCGTCGGTAAATCTGTAAAATCTCGGCTCATTTTTAATATGCGAATTTTTTGTTGCTCAATTCTGAGTAACATCATCGCCGTAATGTGTAATAACGAGGCTTTATGTTAGAACAACCTCTTTCATCCGAAACGAATACAAAAAAGATTAACTTAATGGATTTAACGCGTCAGCAGATGCGTGAGTTTTTTGCTGAATTAGGCGAGAAACCATTTCGTGCGGATCAATTAGTGAAATGGATTTATCATTTTGGCGAAGATAACTTCGACAATATGACCAATATTAATAAAAAATTACGAGAAAAATTAAAAGCGGTCGCTGAAATTAAAGCGCCAGAAGTGGCGGTTGAGCAACGCTCTGCGGATGGTACTATTAAATGGGCGATGCAGGTAGGTGAACAGCAAGTTGAAACGGTCTATATTCCTGAAGCGGATCGCGCAACACTTTGTGTTTCTTCTCAAGTAGGCTGTGCGTTAGCTTGTACTTTCTGTTCGACAGCACAGCAAGGCTTTAACCGTAATTTAACGGTGTCTGAAATTATCGGTCAGGTGTGGCGTGCATCAAAAATTATCGGTAATTTTGGTGTGACGGGTGTTCGTCCGATTACCAATGTGGTGATGATGGGCATGGGTGAACCTTTGTTAAATGTGGCCAATGTTGTACCCGCGATGGAAATTATGCTAGATGATTTCGCATATGGATTGTCTAAACGACGCGTGACGTTATCCACTTCAGGTGTCGTCCCTGCACTCGATATGTTACGCGAAAAGATTGATGTAGCATTAGCCATTTCACTTCACGCACCGAACGATGAATTGCGTGATGAAATTATGCCGATTAATAAAAAATATAACATCAAAATGTTGATGGATTCGGTACATAGATACTTAGAAGTATCGAATGCTAACCATGGTAAAGTGACTATTGAATATGTGTTATTAGATCATGTGAATGATGGTACAGAGCATGCGCATCAATTAGCTCAAGTATTGAAAAATACGCCATGTAAAATCAACTTAATCCCATGGAACCCGTTCCCAGAAGCGCCTTATGGTAAAAGCTCAAATAGCCGTGTTGATCGTTTCCAAAAAACCTTAATGGAATATGGCTTTACGGTGATTGTGCGCAAAACCCGTGGTGATGATATTGATGCTGCTTGTGGTCAGCTGGCGGGGGATGTGATCGACCGAACCAAACGTACAGCAATGAAACGTAAGTTTGGTGAAGGTATTGACGTAAAAGCGGTTAACTAAGCTAAATATAGCAATACTTGTAAAGGGAATGGCCTAGAGAAGAGTGATTAGATAGAGGAGTGATAAGATGAAATTAATCCCAATTAACATTCTAAGTGCGGTCATTTTTCCTTTTGTTTTTTCGGCTTGCGTCTCTCAGTCTTCTGTTGATTTTAATAAACAACAAGCAGCAAAAGCCCGAGTTGAATTGGCATTAGGCTATCTGCAACAAGAGGATTTTGTTCAAGCAAAACTTAATTTAGATAAAGCCTTTGAACATGATGACCGCTATTATCTTGTGCACTCGGCACTTGCGCATTTTTATCAATTACAAGGCGATACGGAAAAAGCGAAGCAAGCTTATTTACAGGCAATTAAGTTAGATGATAAGCAAGGCGATGTGTATAACAACTTTGGTGCATTTTTATGTGGGCAAGGTGAGTTTGAACAAGCTTATTCACAATTTAATGCGGCACTTGCAGCAGCGAATTATTATCATCAAGCCGATACTTACGAAAACATAGCACTTTGTGCTTTTGCTGGAAAACAAACCGACGTTTATCAACAAGCGTTGGAGAAATTACGCCAAGTTGATCCTTCCAGAGCGGAAAAGCTCCGCACGCTCAAATAATCATTGCCAAAAGCCCCTTTCGACTTTAAAATTTGGTATTTAGTTTTTTTATTTCTATTTCTATTTCTCTATTTTTATATCTATGAATACAATCGTCGAACAAACTGAAACAACTGAAATCTCCTTTGGGGATAAACTTCGCCAAACACGCGAAGCATTAAATCTTTCTTTAGAAGATGTGGCAAAGGCCATTTCTTTACGTCCAAGCATTTTGGCAAAATTAGAAAATAATGAATTTGTCCAAAAAAATGTACCTTCAACCTTTTTGAGAGGTTACGTACGTAGTTATGCGAAATTTTTACGTATTCCTGATGCTGAATGGGCTCATTTAACTTTTGGTGAAGCACATAAAAATGATTTAAGTAAAAATACACGTGCGACTCATTCAGTTAACCAATATTCTTCTCACAGCCGTTGGGTAGGCACACTCACAACAATTATTTTACTCGCTGCTGTTGGAATGACTGGCTTATGGTGGTGGCAAAATTATCAAAAATCAAACGAAGAACGTGATAATTTAGTGCAAACCTACGTTGAAAAAGAAAAAACAGCAGAGGTACCAGTTACTCATTCGAATGAAATTCCAGTAACAGTAAATAGTCAGCCTGCGGTGTCAAGCAATGAAACTACGTCTGTAGCGGAAAAAACAAATAATGCCGCTGCTGAACCTGCTGTTTCAACGACTCAAGAAAATCAAGCTCAAACAGTAAACGCAGAAGTTTCAACCGCTGCAACTTCAGCGCCTACCGTTGAACAAGCTCAAGCACCGGTTGTGGAACAAACGTTACCTAACACAGAACCAACAACAGAGAAAACCGTGCCAGATACACAAAGTGCGGTTGAAAACCCCGCTATTTCTGAAGCACCAACTACAGCGAAAGGCGATCTCGTTATTGAGATCACGAAAAATTCAAGTTGGATTAGTGTGAAAGACAAAAACCGTAAAGTATTAGCGCAAAAAGAATATAAACAAGGTGAAACCTTAACCTTTAATGGTGATGAATATGCCTTGATTATCGGTGCGCCAGGTAACGTTCGCATTACTTATAAAGGCGAAGTGTATCCGCTTACAGTTGATGGCCGTGTGGCTAAATTTAAATTACCAAAACCTTAACGAATAATTTACGAAAGAATGTCAGCAGTAAAACCTACTATCAAACGTCGTGAATCGACAAAAATTTATGTGGGCAATGTACCAATCGGTGGTGATGCACCGATTGCCGTACAATCCATGACAAATACTCGCACAACTGATGTTGAAGCGACCGTTGCACAGATTAAATCTTTGGAGCGTGTCGGTGCAGATATTGTGCGTGTTTCTGTACCTACCATGGATGCCGCCGAAGCCTTTAAAATCATTAAACAGCAAGTGAATGTGCCATTGGTGGCGGATATTCATTTTGACTATCGCATTGCGTTAAAAGTGGCTGAATATGGGGTGGATTGCTTACGTATTAATCCAGGCAATATCGGTCGTGAAGATCGTATTCGAGCAGTGGTGGATTGCGCGCGTGATAAAAATATCCCGATTCGCATCGGTGTCAATGCTGGCTCGTTAGAAAAAGATATTCAAGAGAAATTTGGTGAACCAACACCAGAAGCCTTATTAGAATCAGCGTTACGCCACGTTGAGATCTTGGATCGTTTAAACTTCGATCAATTTAAAGTGAGCGTAAAAGCATCCGATGTTTTCCTTGCAGTGGAATCTTACCGTTTATTGGCAAAAGCCATTAAACAGCCGTTGCATTTAGGCATTACGGAAGCCGGTGGCGCGCGAGCGGGCTCAGTGAAATCTGCAATTGGTTTAGGTATGCTGTTGGCGGAAGGTATTGGTGATACCTTACGTGTCTCTTTAGCCGCCGATCCTGTAGAAGAAATCAAAGTTGGTTTTGATATTTTGAAATCGTTACGTATTCGTTCTCGCGGGATTAACTTTATTGCTTGTCCAACTTGCTCTCGTCAAGAGTTTGATGTAATCGGCACGGTGAATGCACTGGAACAACGTTTAGAAGATATTATTACCCCAATGGATGTGTCTATTATTGGTTGTGTGGTAAATGGCCCGGGTGAAGCATTAGTGTCTGACCTTGGTGTGACCGGTGGTAATAAGAAAAGTGGTTATTATTTAGATGGCGAGCGTCAAAAAGAACGTTTTGACAACGACGCGATTATTGACCAATTAGAAGCAAAAATTCGTGCCAAAGTTGCACAACAAGATCCAAAAAATCGAATTATTTAAGGAAAACTCGTGGCAAAAAATATTCAAGCAATTCGTGGGATGAATGACTGTTCCCCAACTGAATCTCCACTTTGGCAATGGATTGAGGGGCAGGTTCGCCAAATTTTAAGCAGCTACGGCTATTCAGAAGTGCGTATGCCAATCGTGGAAAGTACGCCATTATTTGCTCGTGCAATCGGTGAAGTCACAGATGTCGTCTCAAAAGAAATGTACACATTCTGGGATAATGATGAACAATTAACACTTCGTCCAGAAGGTACAGCAGGATGTGTGCGTGCTGCGATTGAACACGGTTGGATTTACAACAATGAACAACGTTTATGGTATATGGGACCAATGTTCCGCCATGAACGTCCACAAAAAGGTCGTTACCGTCAATTCCATCAAGCAGGTGTCGAAGTATTTGGTATCGCAACCCCTGAAATTGATGCGGAGTTAATTATTTTAACTGCACGTTTATGGAAAGCGTTAGGTATTGATCAACATGTTTCTCTTCAATTAAATTCGATTGGTTCATTAGAAGCACGTGCAAACTATCGTTCTGCATTAGTGTCCTTCTTAGAAAATCACCAAGATTTAATGAGCGAAGAAGAGAAAGAACGTCTTGTAAAAAATCCATTACGTATTTTGGATACTAAAAATCAAGCATTACAAGATGTATTGGACGGTGCGCCAAAATTATTGGATTATTTAGACGATGAAAGTCGCGAGCATTTTGCGCAGTTATGCGGTCTATTAGATTCGGTTGGCATTCAATATGAAATTAATCCAAAATTGGTTCGTGGCTTAGACTATTATAATAAAACCGTATTTGAATGGGTGACTTCAGCATTAGGTGCACAAGGCACCGTATGTGGTGGTGGACGTTATGATGGCTTAGTTGAACAACTTGGTGGTCACGCAACAAGCGGAGTCGGTTTCGCAATGGGCTTAGAGCGTTTAGTGCTACTCGTTCAAGAAGTGAATAAATCGATTCCGGTAAAAAGTGCGGTAGATATTTACGTTGTTTATCAAGGTGAAGGCACAACATTAGCCGCATTCCAACTCGCTGAAAAACTTCGCTCAGAATTACCGCACTTAAGCACCATGTTGCATTGCAGCGGCGGTAACTTTAAAAAACAATTTAAACGCGCTGATAAATCAGGTGCAACCCTTGCCCTTGTGCTCGGTGAAAGCGAAGTGCAAAATAATCAAGTGGTGGTAAAACACTTACTTGGCGCAGCTGAGCAACAAACCATTGATGTGACCAATTTAATTGAACACGTGAAAGCTCAATTTTAATTTTAGAAGGATAGGAAAATGGCATATACCATTGAAGAAGAACAAGAACTGAATCAGTTAAAAGAGTGGTGGAAAGACAATGGCAAAGCCATTATTGCTGCTTTCATCCTTGGCGTAGGCGGGATGTTGGGCTGGCGTTATTGGCAGTCTCATCAAGCCAATCAAATTATGCAAGCGTCTGCTGAATATGATGCCTTAGTTTATACCACAAACAAAGATGCCGCGGCACAACAAGCTAAAGTAGCTGAATTTGTGAAAGCGCATGATAAAACCAGCTATGCGGTATTTAGTTTATTAGATGAAGCAAAAGGTTTTGTTGCAAAACAAGATTACGCCTCTGCTGAAAATAGCTTAAAACAAGCGATTGCTCAATCACAAGATGATATCTTAACGTCTCTTGCTGCACTTCGTTTGTCTGCCGTGCAGTTCCAGCAAGGTCAATTTGATGCCGCATTAGCAAGTCTAAATCAAGTGAAAAGCCAAGGCTTTAGTGCGCGTAAAGATCTTTTAGCAGGTGATATTCAAGTCGCAAAAGGCGATGTGAATGGTGCTAAATCAAGCTTTGAGAATGCACAGAAAAATGGTAACCCGTTAGAAAAACAAATGGCGCAGATGAAATTAAATAATCTGTAATATTTTAATTAGCCCGAATTGCTCGGGCTTTTTTATTGGATTTTGATCTGATGATTCAGAAACCGATTGTGCCGCCTCCTGTCATTTTTATTGGTTGCGCACTTATTATGGCATATTTGCCCAATCTTTATCCGTTATCAACCAATGTGCTTTTTGCTTATTTGCTCGTATTGATTTCTTCCTTTGTTGCTTTTTTCAGCCTTTGGCAATTCTATAAAAGTAAAGCGAATATCAACCCAATTCACTTAGAAAAAAGTGATGTGTTTGTGGCAAATGGTATTTATCGCTTTAGCCGTAATCCAATGTATTTAAGCTTAGCGGGTTTGTTAGTGGCATGGGCGGTTTATTTGCAAAGTGCGGTCAGTTTCCTCGGTGTTTTTCTGTTTATTTATCTCATCACACAATGGCAAATTAAACCTGAAGAATATTGGCTAGAGAAGAAGTTTGGTGAGTCTTATTTAGCTTATAAGAAAAAAGTCAGACGTTGGATTTAACCAATAAAAAAATCGCCTAAAAAAAGGCGATTTTTTACATTTTAAAAAGCGATTATTTAGCTGAACATCCGCAGTTTGCTAATTTTTTAGCTAAACGCTCAGCCACGAAATCCCAGTTCACTACGTTCCAGAATTCTTTGATGTAGTCTGGACGACGGTTTTGGAATTTCAAGTAGTAAGCGTGTTCCCAAACGTCTAAACCTAAAAGTGGGAAACCTTCACAACCTGCGATTTCTTTGCCCATTAATGGAGAATCTTGGTTTGCGGTAGAAACAACAGATAATTTACCTTGGTTAATCACTAACCATGCCCAACCAGAACCAAAACGAGTCGCTGCCGCTTTTTCAAATTCAGCTTTGAAGTTTTCTACAGAACCGAAATCACGTTCGATAGCTGCTTTTAAATCACCTTGTAAAGTAGTGCCTTTTTTCAATGATTTCCAGAATAAGCTGTGGTTTGCGTGACCGCCTGCGTTGTTACGTAATGCAGTACGTTTTTCAGCTGGGATTTTATCTAATTGGCTGATTAATTGGCCTGCACACATTTCAGAAAATTCAGCAGGTAAAGTTTCTAACACTGCATTTGCATTATTTACATATGCTTGGTGGTGTTTAGAGTGGTGAATTTCCATTGTTTGTGCATCAAAATGAGGTTCTAACGCATCATAAGCGTAGCCTAATTCAGGTAGAGTATAAGACATAATATGTTCCTTTTTTAAATGAAGTTAAGGTAATGTTTTTGATAAAACAACATCAAAAAGTAACTAAATAGTAGCAGAAAATTTGATTTAGATCAGTAAATCTTTTAATTATTTGATTATCTGATGAAAAAGCTAGGAAAATTTAGTTTGTTTTAAATCAATAAATACACCGATCTACTTCTAAATAGTTATGCCTTTTAGCCCTTAAAATCTCGTCAAAATTTCCCCTTGTGGTAGAATACCCGCTGATTTTTCACAAGATTTTATTTTTAAGGCTGAGACTATGTTTCCTGCTCATCAACTTCAATTAGAACAATTGGCGTGCCAACGGGGCGATCGCGTATTGTTCACTGATCTTTCACTGCAATTTCAAAGTGGTGATTTCGTGCAAATTGAAGGGCACAATGGTATCGGTAAAACAAGTTTATTGCGGATTTTAGCCGGCCTTGCACAACCTGTAGAAGGTAAAGTGCGGTGGAATTCAGAAGAGATTACAAAACAACGCGAAGAATACCATCATCAGCTACTTTATCTCGGCCATCATTCTGGTGTGAAACCTGAATTAACGGCATGGGAAAATTTAAAATTTTATCAGCAGATTAGTCAAAGCCAGCAAGGCACCGATATTTTATGGGATGTCTTGGAAACAGTAGGTTTACTTGGACGTGAAGATTTGCCGGCAGCCCAACTTTCAGCGGGTCAGCAAAAGCGCATTGCCTTGGCGAGATTATGGATATCGGAAGCACCACTTTGGATTTTGGATGAACCTTTTACAGCAATAGATAAAAAAGGGGTTGAAGTTTTGACCGCACTTTTTGAAAATCATGCTAAAAAAGGTGGAATGGTGATTTTAACGAGTCATCAAGAAGTACCAAGTAGCCTATTAAAGAAAATCAATCTTGCTGATTATAAATATAACCCTTAGATTTTTATGATATTTTTACAGATTATAAAGCGTGAACTGAAGATTGCGACTCGTAAACAAGCGGAAATACTGAACCCGCTTTGGTTCTTTCTAATCGTGATTACGCTGTTTCCATTAGTCATTGGGCCGGATCCTAAATTACTTTCTCGCATCGCACCTGGAGTTGCTTGGGTGGCCGCATTGCTTTCTGCGTTGCTGTCTTTTGAACGCTTATTCCGAGATGACTTTATTGATGGCTCTTTAGAACAATTGATGCTCACGGCTCAACCTTTAGCGCTAACGGCACTTGCAAAAGTTGTTGCACACTGGTTATTAACAGGTTTGCCGTTGATTTTACTTTCACCTATTGCGGCTTTATTGCTTTCGTTGGAAGTGAATATTTGGTGGGCATTGGTGCTTACACTCTTAGTGGGCACACCGATTTTAAGCTGCATTGGCGCAATTGGTGTGGCATTGACGGTGGGGTTGCGTAAAGGTGGCGTATTGCTGAGTTTACTTGTGGTACCATTATTTATTCCGGTTTTAATTTTTGCTTCAGCAATTTTAGATGCCGCCGCATTAAATCTCCCTTATGGCGGACAGCTTGCTATTTTAGGTGCAATTTTGGCTGGCGCGATAACATTATCGCCTTTCGCTATTGCAGCGGCACTACGAATTAGTTTAGATAATTAATCATCATTACGGTGAAAGTGCGGTCAGATTTTTAACTGTTTTTTATTTTTTGGAATTAAGGATCTTTTATGTGGAAGTGGTTACATCCTTACGCAAAACATGAAACCCAATATCATTTATGTGGTAAATTAAGCCCATTTTTTGGTGCGATTGCGGTTTTATTATTGGCTGTTGGTATTGTGTGGGGCTTAGCTTATGCTCCAGCTGATTATCAACAAGGCAATAGTTTCCGAATTATGTATGTGCATGTGCCAGCGGCGATTTGGTCAATGGGCGTGTATGGTTCGATGGCGATTGCAGCGATTATTGCGTTAGTTTGGCAAATTAAAGCCGCTCATCTTTCAATGATCGCCATGGCACCGATCGGTGCAATGTTTACCTTTATTGCCTTGGTAACAGGTGCAATTTGGGGCAAACCAATGTGGGGAACCTGGTGGGTGTGGGATGCGCGTTTAACCGCAGAACTCATTCTTTTCTTCTTATATATCGGTGTATTAGCCCTTTATTCTGCATTTTCTGATCGTGCGGTGGGCGCAAAATCAGCGGGTATCTTGTGTATTGTTGGTGTGGTGAATTTACCAATCATTCACTTCTCCGTAGAGTGGTGGAATACCTTACATCAAGGGGCAAGTATCACGAAGTTTGAAAAACCTTCGATTGCAACACCGATGTTAATTCCACTGATTTTATGTATTTTTGGATTTTTATTTTTATCCATTTGGTTTACGCTTGTGCGTTACCGCGTTGAATTGCTAAAAGAAGACAGTAAACGTCCATGGGTAAAAGAGTTAGCAAGTAAGCTGAAATAGTTTTTTATTTTTATTTTAGGGAGCGGAAAATGTTTTTCCAAAGTTGGAGTGATTTTATCAATATGGGAGGCTACGGTTTTTATGTGTGGCTTTCCTATGGCATTAGCCTCGTGGCAATGATCATTTTGGCGATACAAAGCGTCAAGGGGCGTAAAACAGTATTAAAAGAAGTGTTACGCGAGCAACAACGTGAAGCCCGTTTAAACCAAGCAAATAAAGGAAATACGCTATGAATCCAAGACGTAAATCAAGACTTTCGATCATCATCTTTGTGATTTTAGGTATTTCGATTGCGACAGGTTTGGTGCTTTATGCGCTTCGCCAAAATATTGATTTATTTTATACCCCTTCGGAAGTTGTAGAAGGGAAAGACGGAAATCCTGATCAAAAACCTGAAGTTGGGCAACGTATTCGTGTTGGTGGTATGGTGGTTGAAGGCTCTGTTAATCGAGATCCGAAAAGTCTCAAAGTTCGCTTTGATGTGAATGATATTGGTCCATCAATTACAGTTGAATACGAAGGTATTCTGCCGGATCTTTTCCGTGAGGGACAGGGTATTGTTGCGCAAGGTGTGTTAAAAGAACCAACCTTATTGGAAGCTACAGAAGTGCTTGCTAAACATGATGAAAATTATGTGCCGCCAGAATTAGGTGAGAAAATGCAGAAAATGCATAAACCAATGGGGGCAGAACTAAAAGGCGAGAGTGAAGCCGATCGTCGTTATAAAGAAACCCAGCAAAAATCGCAAGAAGGTCGCTAATGATTGCTGAATTAGGAAATTATGCGCTTGCTTTAAGCCTTGCCGTTTCATTCTTTTTAGCCATTCTCCCATTATGGGGGGCTGAAAAAGGTCATCCTCAACTTATGTCATTGGCTCGTCCAATGACTTATGGTTTATTTTTTACTTTAACCATTGCGTTTGCAGCATTGTTCTATCTGTTTGCTGTAAATGATTTCAGTGTGCAATATGTGGTGAATAACTCTAACAGCAGCTTGCCGATTTATTATCGTTTATCTGCAGTTTGGGGTTCACATGAGGGCTCATTATTACTTTGGATTTGGTTATTAACACTTTGGGGTGCAGCAGTAGCCTTATTTAGCAAACACTTGCCACAGGAAGCTGTAGCTCGTGTATTAGGTATTATGGGGATTATTAGCATCGGCTTTTTACTCTTCGTATTATTTACCTCAAATCCGTTTACCCGTACATTCCCTGACTACCCAGTAGATGGCAGAGAACTCAATCCAATGTTGCAAGATGTGGGCTTAATTTTCCATCCTCCATTACTTTATATGGGATATGTTGGTTTTTCTGTTGCCTTTGCCTTTGCGATTGCCTCATTAATGACAGGTAAATTAGACTCAGCTTGGGCTAGATGGTCTCGCCCTTGGACGATCGCAGCTTGGGTGTTTTTAACACTTGGGATTGTGCTCGGTTCTTGGTGGGCATATTATGAGCTAGGCTGGGGCGGCTGGTGGTTCTGGGACCCAGTAGAAAACTCTTCTTTAATGCCTTGGCTTGCGGGAACCGCATTAATCCACTCTTTAGCGGTGACTGAAAAACGTGGCTCTTTTAAAGCTTGGACCGTGCTTTTAGCAATCCTTGCTTTCTCACTTTGCTTATTGGGTACGTTCTTAGTTCGTTCCGGTATCTTAGTGTCAGTACACGCCTTTGCTTCAGATCCAACTCGTGGTTTATATATTCTTGCTTATTTGGTTGTAGTAATTGGTGGCTCGTTAACCTTGTATGCTTACAAAGGCAACCAAATTCGCTCACGTGATAATGCAGAACGCTATTCTCGTGAAACTTTATTATTATTAAATAACATCCTATTAATGACCGCACTTTGCGTGGTGTTCTTAGGAACGTTATTACCGTTAGTTCACAAACAATTAGGTTTGGGATCTATTTCGATCGGTTCGCCATTCTTTGATCAAATGTTCTTGATTATTATGACTCCATTTGCCTTATTACTGGGTATTGGACCGTTAGTAAAATGGCGTCGTGATCAGTTCTCTGAAATTCGTATACCGGTTGTTGTGAGTGTCATTGTGATGGCGATTGCAGGTTTTGCTTTACCGTATTTCTTACAAAATAAACTCACTGTCAGTGCTGTGCTTGGTACCATGATGTCCGTCATTATTGTGTTACTGAGTCTCTATGAAATGAAACAACGTGCAACACACCGCGAATCTTTCTTTAAAGGTATTACCAAACTTTCTCGTTCCCATTGGGGGATGATTTTGGCTCACCTTGGTGTGGCGATGACCGTTTGGGGAATTGCCTTTAGCCAAAACTTCAGTGTAGAACGTGATGTGCGAATGGCTGTGGGTGATACTGTACAGATTGCTAACTATGACTTCAAATTTGCAGGCGTGAGTGATGAAAATGGTCCTAACTATATGGGCGGTAAAGCACAAATTGACATTTCAAAAGCAGGTAAACCGGAAGCAACATTATTTGCTGAAAAACGTTTTTATACCGTCAGTAAAATGCCAATGACGGAAGCGGCAATTAATTGGGGCTTTACTCGCGATCTTTATGTCGCCTTGGGCGAAAAGATAGATGATAACTCATGGGCATTACGTCTTTACTATAAACCATTTATCCGTTGGATTTGGATTGGTGGATTGTTTATGGCATTGGGTGGCTTGCTCTGTATGTTTGACCGTCGTTATCGTTTTAGTCGATTAGTTAAACAGTCTTAATTGTAATAAGGGGCGTATGCCCCTAGAAATAGATGTGAAATTGATAGTGTTATGAATAAAAAACTACTTATCCCACTTATTATTTTTCTTGCCGTGGCTGCAGCTTTTTTAGTTCAGTTAGGACGTAACGCACAAGGTGATGATCCAAAAGCGTTAGAATCTGCGCTTGTGGGAAAACCTGTGCCACAGAAAACATTAACGGATTTATTGGAAAATAAAACCTACGGTAATGAAATTTTCCAACAAGGCAAACCGATTCTATTAAATGTGTGGGCGACTTGGTGTCCAACTTGTTATGCCGAGCATCAATACTTGAATCAATTGGCTAAACAAGGTGTAACAATCATTGGTATCGACTATAAAGATGAATCACCAAAAGCTATAAAATGGCTGAAAGATTTAGGCAATCCTTATAGTCTTGTGCTTAAAGATGAAAAAGGTTCTTTTGCATTAGATTTGGGGGTTTACGGCGCACCAGAAACATTTATCGTGGATGGCAAAGGTGTGATTCATTATCGCTTAGCGGGTGATGTGAATGAACGCGTTTGGAATGAGACCTTAAAACCGATTTATGACAAACTCGCGGAGAAACCATAATGAAAAAATCATGGCTTTTTTTAACCGCACTTTTTGTGAGTATCTCGGCAACTGCTTCTATTGATGCATTGAATTTTGCCTCACCAGAGCAAGAAAAAGACTATCATCAATTAACACAAGAATTGCGTTGTCCTCAATGTCAAAATAACAATATTGCTGATTCGAATGCAACCATTGCTGTAGATATGCGTGGCAAAGTGTTTGAGTTGTTACAAGAAGGCAAAAAACGAAGTGAAGTTGTCGATTATATGATTCAACGTTATGGCAATTTTGTGACTTATGATCCACCAATGACGACGTCAACAATCGTATTATGGATTGCCCCAATTTTATTAGTGTTGATTGGCATTTTATTTGTATTTAAACGTAGATCGAAAAGCCCAAGTGCGGTCAATTCTGACGCGATTTTAGATGACGAAGAGAATGCGCGTTTATCGGCTTTACTCAAAGAAAAGGATAAATAATGAATTTTGCGTTAAGTATTATTGTGCTCACTTTAGTGGTGGCATTGATTTGTTTTTATCCCTTGTTGCGTTCTGTTAAAGCAAAAGAAGATAAAAAACGAGATGAATTAAATAAGGCACTGTATTTTTCTCGCTTAAAAGAGATTGAGCAAGAC
Source organism: Parahaemophilus parainfluenzae (assembly GCA_018381885.1). Lineage (GTDB taxonomy): Bacteria > Pseudomonadota > Gammaproteobacteria > Enterobacterales > Pasteurellaceae > Haemophilus_D > Haemophilus_D parainfluenzae_AH. The sequence continues at coordinate 41,093 of JAGZRA010000005.1, forward strand.
AATCAGCAAGGCTTAGTAGAGAACGTTGAACAACTTAAACAAGAGCTACAAAAAACATTATTAGAAGATATTCCTCAACAAGAAACACAAACGATCGATAAAAATGCCAAAAATTATGGTAAGTTGTGGTTTGTTTCTGGTTTATTCGGTTTAGCCATTATTGCTGGCGGAGCTTATTTCCCTTTGGGATCTTGGAAAGCCGAAGATATGATGGAAAAAACATTGGCAAAATTACCTTATTTCTTTGAACGAATCAAAGAAGAAGACACAAACCCAATGACGGATGCAGAAATGCAACAATTTTCGACCGCACTTCGTTTGGATTTACAAAAAACACCAAAGGATGCTAAAAAATGGTGGTTGTTAGGTCAGGTAGGGATGAATTTAGGTAATGGAAAATTAGCCTTTGATAGTTACCAACAAGCGAATAAGCTTGAGCCGGATAATTTAGATTATAAGCTTTCTTATGCGCGTATGTTAATGTCTTCTGAAGATCAAACGGATAAACTGAAAGGTAATCAGCTTTTACGTGAGATTATTCGTCAAGATCATTCTAATCCTGAAGCATTAAGTTTACTTGCTTTCAGTTATTTTGAAGGTGAGGATTATAAAATGGCAGCCGTCACCTGGGCGATGATGTTACGTTTATTAGAACCAGATGATCCTCGCGTGCCAATGCTTGAAAAGAGTATTCGTGCTGCACGTGATGCCCTTGCTTTACAGGAAGAAGAAAAAGCAAAAAGTGTCACACCGGAGAAATAATGAAACCTCAATTATTAGGTTTTCACCATATTGCGATTATTGCTTCGAACTATGCACGTTCGAAGCATTTTTATATGGAGATTTTAGGGGCAAAACAGCTGAATGAAACTTATCGGGCAGAACGAGATAGTTATAAATTAGATTTAAGTTTTCCTGATGGGAGTCAAATAGAGCTATTTTCTTTCCCAAGTCCGCCTCAAAGAGTCACCAACCCTGAAGCCTGCGGTTTACGGCATTTGGCATTCAAAGTAGAAAATATTGAGGAGTACGTAGCTTATCTTTTAGAGAAAGGTGTCTCTTGTGAACCAATTCTGGTTGATGAATTAACCAGAATGAAGTACACTTTCTTCCGAGACCCGGATTATTTACCAATTGAATTATACGAGAACAATTATTAGCTTAGGGAATCACATTAGTATTATGAGTCATATTAAGAAAAAAATTGGGATTTACTCATTTTGTATTTTTGCATCATCAGCTGTTTTAGCCGAAGGTAGTAGTGTTGTATATGCAACAAAAGTAAAATCACCTGAAAATAATCTTTCAGTTAATGTTTCTGAAAGTAATGTTTCTGAAACCGTGAAATATATTGATGGGAAAGGACAGCGAAGTTTAGATCCTAAATCTGAAAAAGATATGGAAGAACTGGCTAATAGTGTTGAATTTGAGGTATATAAATTTAATGAAGCTGCGGCATCAAAAACAACGTTTCTTTCACCCGCGGGGATTTGTAGCGGTTTTAAAAGTGATGATGGCGTAGATGTCACTAATACCAGTAATTATTACATCAAACCTAATGATGCCAGTGAGTATTATGGTAGTGTGTTAGGGGCAACGATTTATAAAAAAGGTGAGATAAAACATTCACAGTATGTGCCTGTTTATGCAATCAGAAATGCGAATGTAGCAAAATACATTGAGCAAAATGAGGACCCGAACATTAGAAAAAAAGCCAATGCTCGGATTAAAGAAGGCAGAGAAACACTTAATAAAGTGGTTTGTGATAAAAGGTAGCGTTATGAAAAAATTAGTTTCTATTGCAGCTCTATCTGTTTTAACAGCTTGTACAGCTCCCCAAGAGGCATCAACTATTGGAAATGGGGCTGCAGCGTACGATATGAATACCGTGCAGGATTATAATGCTCGAGTAACAAGTGGTAATACGGTAAGCGCTCAAGAAAAAGCGAAAGTTGCACAAAGAGACAGTATTCCAAATGAAATGAATGCGAGTGATCATCGCTCTAAACAGAGAGGATATTCTCGTGTGCCTGTTGCGATCATGCCGAGTGTCGGTGTTGGCTATTGTCGTCACTGTTGGTAATTAAATTGATAAAAAATAACCGCGCTTGAAAAAGTGCGGTTATTTTTTTGCTTGTTTATAAGCCTAAAATCGATTTCACAAAAGGAATCGTCAGATTTCGTTTGGCTTGTAGTGAGGCTTCATCGAGTTTCACTAATGCTTCTTTTAGTGTCGCCATATCACGATCTAAACGTGTGAATATAAAATTGGCAGTATCATCTGAAAGTATGATACCTCGTTGATGGGCATTCTGTTTCAATACTGCAAATTTTTGTTCATCGCTGAGTAGAATCAATTGATAACTTTCTCCCCATTTTAAGCGAGAAGCAAGATCCGGTAATTTAACTGGTAGGGCAGTTGGAGATTGATCTGCACTGACAACTAATAAGGTTTTACCATTAGCCTTAATGCGATTAAAAAGATCAAATAAGGCAATTTCCCATTCTGAATTTCCAATAATTGTTTGCAAATCGTCTAAGCAAACCAGTTCTTGCTGTTCTAAATTCTCAAAAACCGCCGTGGAAAAATATTGTGATTTACTCAGCGGGACATAGATGGCACTTCGTTGTTGCTGAATATATTCATTACAAAGTGCGCGCAAAAGATGGGTTTTCCCAACGCTTTGGCTGCCCCAAAGGTAGAAGAATTGTTGTTGTAAATCAGTCATGTTTTGACGTAAAGAATTAAGCAATAATGCATTATTATCGCTATAAAAATTCTCAAGCGTTTCATCATCAATTTGATGAATAGGTAAAGAAAGTTGCTGATTCACGGATTAACGAGTTGATTTAAAATAAAAAAGAAAGGGCTAAATTTTCATTTAACCCTTTTGTTTGGGAAGTTTTATTCTACTTCATTTTTTGCTTTTGGCAAAATCAAGTTCAGCACAATGGCAACGATGGCACAAAGGCTAATCCCTTTTAGGGAAACAACATCGCCAACGTTGACAAACATATTACCAATTCCGAACGTCATGACTACAGAAATGATGCAAAGATTACGAGGTTCGGTCACATCTACTTTACCTTTAATTAATGTGCTCATCCCGACAACGGCAATCGAACCGAATACCAACATCATAATGCCACCCATTACGATGGTTGGGATAGTAGAAAGGAATGCGCCTACTTTACCACAGAAAGAAATTGCAATTGCCCATACCGCAGCCCAGGTCATAATGTTTGGATTGAAGTTACGAGTTAGCATGACTGCCCCTGTTACTTCAGCATAAGTGGTATTTGGTGGCCCACCTACTAATGACGCTGCAGCCGTTGCGACACCGTCGCCTAATAGGGTGCGATGTAAGCCTGGTTTTTTAAGGAAATCTTTACCAGTTACAGAACTGATTGCCATAATACCACCCACGTGTTCAACGGCTGGTGCGATAGCAATTGGTAGCATATAAAGAATCGCTTCTAAATTAAATTCTGGTTTGGTTAACTCAGGTAATTCAAACCATTTTGCGTCTAAAACAGGTTGGAAGTTAATTAATCCTAGGAATAAACAAACCACATAGCCAGCAACGATACCAAACATAATTGGAATCAGTTTCATCATACCTTTAGCAAACACCGCAACAGAAAGGGTGGTGACCAAGGTAATCATCGAAACTAATACCGAATGCTCATAGCTATATGCGCTGTTTTTACCTAATGCCATATCAACAGCAACAGGTGCAAGTCCCATACCAATAATGATAATTACGGGACCTACAACAACAGGCGGGAAGATACGCTCAAGTGCAGCACTACCACGTAATTTCACTAAGGTTGATAGTGCGAAATAGACGAAGCCTGCACAAGCAAGTCCACCCATTGTGGTTGGAATGCCCCAAGTTTGTACGCCATATTGAATAGGCGCAATAAAGGCAAAAGAGGAGGCTAAGAAAATAGGAACCTGTTTACCGGTACAAAGTTGGAAAAGTAGTGTACCGATACCTGCGGTTAGAAGGGCTGTATTAGAATTTAATCCGGTGATTAAGGGAACTAATACTAAGGCGCCAAAGGCCACAAATAACATCTGTAAACCGACAAACGCTTGTTTGCCCATGCTTTGCACCTCAACAGGTGCGGTTGTAGTTTGATTACTCATTTAGTTTCAACTCTCGGTTTGAATTAACTGAAAGTGCGGTCGGTTTTAATGCTTTTTTAGCTTTTGTGTTTTCACGCACGGAAAAAAGACGGCCATAATGCCGTCTTATTCAAAGGGAATTATTTCGTCCCAAAAATCTTATCGCCTGCATCCCCCAAGCCTGGAATGATGTAGCCTTGTTCATTTAAGTGATCATCAATAGATGCACAATAAAGTTCGATATCTGGATGTGCTTTTTCTAATGCTTTGATCCCTTCTGGTGCCGCGACTAATACTAATACTTTGATATGTTGGCAACCTTTTGCTTTTAATAGATCAATTGTGGAGATCATTGAACCACCTGTTGCAAGCATTGGGTCTACAACGATAGCTAAACGTTCTTCTAAATCGCTCGCGAGTTTTTGGAAATAAGGGACAGGCTCAAGGGTTTCTTCATTACGATAAATCCCAACCACACTGATACGAGCACTTGGAACATGTTCTAATACACCATCCATCATACCAAGACCCGCACGTAAAATTGGTACAACAGTGACTTTTTTACCTTTGATACGTTCGATTTCGACTGGGCCATTCCAACCTTCGATAATCACTTTTTCTGTTTCGAGATCGGCAGTCGCTTCATAGGTAAGTAAGCTGCCCACTTCAGTGGCAAGTTCACGGAATTTTTTGGTATCAATATCAGCTTCGCGCATCACGCCTAATTTATGTTTAACAAGCGGATGTTTAACTTCAACAAGTTTCATTTTTTTCTCCCTTTTAAAAAACAAATTGAAGAATTCTATATCAGAAATATTGAATTTCCTAGTGTTTTTATTATGACAGTTCGGTATAAAAACGGAGATAAAATTGACCGCACTTTGCTATTAAATACATCCACCACAACTACCACAGCGCCAATCTTCCTTATTCACCGCTTGATAGAATGCTCGCATGGTTTCTTCTTCTAAGGGAATATTATGCTCAATAAAGACATCGGAAAGCCAATCGATATTTTCCACAATCCAATCATCTTCCATCAATCCTTCTCGATAGAGCTCATCTTCAGGGTCGATAAAATTATAAATATTATTTGTTCCCATATCTTTATCACGGCGTTCAATCGGCAGTACCACAGGTAAATCAAGATAAGTAATATCCCAGTGACCAAGACATAGCGTATTGCCTTTTGATGACCAACTAGCGTTGAATGGATTGTTGCTCATGTTGAAATGTTATAAGAAAAGTTGAAAAGTGTAGAAAGTATAGATCTAAAGACGAATTTAATCATACTTAAAAGAAGGTAAATGATTTGATAGAGATCAAAGTGCGGTTAGAAATTTAACGAATTTTTCACAAATAAAAAGCGGCTAATTACTTAGCCGCTTTTGCATGATTATTAATTACGCTGCTTTTTTCGGTTTAAAGAAAATCATCGTAAAGATTTGCCAGAAGAAAGCTAATGCACCGAAGATGAAGACAACGTCGCCACCGAAACGAACCCAACGTAGGGTATCGAATAGAGGTTGTTGCATAAATTCTTCACTACGAGCATACCATAAGCCTTCAGAGATACTTGCATAACCTTGAATAATACCGATTGGTAATAAGCTTGATACGATCATCAACACTAAACCGCCATTTAACAACCAGAAGCCCCATTTCATTAACTTATCGTTAAATGGTGTATCTGGACGTAAATAACGAGCAATTAAGAAGACGAAGCCTAATGCTAAGAAACCATACACACCGAATAATGCTGCGTGAGCATGAACGGCAGTGGTATTTAAACCTTGGATATAGTAAAGCGAAATTGGTGGATTGATTAAGAAACCAAATACGCCAGCACCTAACATATTCCAGAACGCTACGGCTACAAAGCAGTAAAGAGGCCATTTTAAACGGTCCATCCAAGGTGTTTTTTGTTGCATTGCCCAGTGTTCCCAAGCTTCATGACCTAGTAACACTAAAGGTACCACTTCAAGCGCAGAGAATGATGCACCTACAGCAATAATTGGAGTGGTTGCACCTGCGAAGTATAAGTGGTGGAAAGTACCAGGGATACCACCGATTAAGAATAACGCCGCTTCAGTAATGGTTGCCACAGTTGCAGTACGACGTGAAACTAAACCTAAACTTACAAAGATGAATGAGAGTGCCGCTACAGAGAATACTTCAAAGAAGCCTTCTACCCATAGGTGAACTACCCACCAACGCCAGTATTCCATCACAGAAATGTGAGTATGCTCGCCATAGAATAATGCAGGGCCATAGAATAAACCGATCGCAATTACTGAGGCGAAGAATAATGCCAATAAGTTTTTATCACCAGGTTGTTTGAATGCATTCACTGTACCGCGAAGCATTAAGACTAACCAGAATAAGATGCCTGCGAATTTCACTGCTTGCCAGAAACGACCTAAGTCAATGAATTCATAGCCTTGGTGACCGAACATGAAGCTCCATTCTTCAGGGAGAATATGAGCAATTGCTAAGTAGCTACCAGTGAATGAACCGACGACTAATACCACTAATGCCCAGTATAGAACATCCACACCCAATTTTTGGAATTTCGGATCTTTACCGCCATTAATGATTGGTGCAAGGAATAAACCACCGGCTAAGAATGCCATTGCAATCCAGAATAAGGCAGCTTGAATATGCCATGTACGCACTAATGAATATGGGAAGTATTGAGAAATATCAATACCATAGAATTCCTGACCTTCAACCGTATAGTGTGCTACAACCGCACCTAATGTGACTTGCAATACGAAAAGAGCAAGCACAGTAAAGAGGTATTTACCTAACGCACGTTGAGAAGGAGTAAGTTGTAATTTTGTGAGTGGATCGAACTCAGGCATTGGTGGTTCTTTTTCATCTTCACGTTTTTTGAATGACCAAATCCATACCACGAAACCAATACCTGCAATGAGGAATACCACACTCGCAATAGACCAAATCACGTTTTCTGGTGTTGGTACGTTATTAATTAACGGTTCATGTGGCCAGTTGTTGGTGTAACTTGCGTGAGTGTTTGGTCGTTCAGCTGATGCAGTCCATGCTGTCCAGAAAAAGAATTTAGCTAAGTCTTTACGAGCTTGTAAATCAGGAAGAGTATTATCCTTCATCGCAAAGTGTTCACGAGTCACTTTAGTTGCAGGATCATCACCGTATAAAGAGATGTAGTATTGTGCTGTTTTTTCCATTGCCGCTAAGCGGGTATTAGAAAGCACAACGGTACCGTTTTCAACTTTGCTACCACGATATTCTTTGGTTAGACGCGCTTTTAATAACGTTTGTTGTTCATCATTTAAATCTGCAAAGTTTTTACCGAACTCTTGATTTGCTGTAATGTCCAACCAGTTAGTTAATTCACGGTGAAGCCAATCTGCTGTCCAGTCAGGCGCTTGGTATGCACCATGACCCCAAACCGACCCCACTTGCATACCACCAGTGGTTTGCCAAGCGGTTTGACCATGTAAAATTTCATCGTGAGTAATCACTTTTTCGCCAGATTCAGAAACATATTGTTGCGGAATCGGTGGTGCTTCACGATAAACTTCGAACCCATAGTAACCGAGGATGGAGAAGGCTCCAATCAATACGGCGACTAATAGGTACCAGAACTTTTTATACTGTCCCATTTTATCACTCCTAGATTATTAGAAAATATCACTTCCTGATGATTAAATGCTGTAGATAATCACCAGAACCTAGATTTTACGCCAAGTAGAATACCTGAGCAATTATATCTGGTATATTTTACCGAAATTACCTAAAATTGAGTAATTTAATCGGGTAATGGAGAATGCAGAGCGAAAATAATGTGTTTATTTGGAGACTAATGCGTTATTAAATTTAAAACGAAAGGGGGAGGAGTAAAGAAAAATCAACCAGATTATTAAAAAAGCTGAGCTTTACAATGGTAAAGCTCAGAATGGAAGGTATTAATTTTTAGAAAATAGGTTTTATTTAGAGACTAGAGAATGATACTTCCAATTAATGCAATAATAAAACCTACGACACCGATTGAGGTTTCGAGTAATGTCCATGTTTTTAAAGTCGTTTTTGTATCCATTTCTAAGAAACGACTGATTAGCCAGAAACCTGAGTCATTTACGTGAGAAAGCACAGTAGCACCTGATGCAATAGCGATCACAATGAAGCAAAGATCAAATTGGCTTAAGTCAGTTGCCGCAGCAACGGTAGGAGAAATCAGCGCAGCTGCTGTGGTTAAAGCAACGGTTGCTGAACCTTGTGCGACACGCATTACCATAGCGATAACGAAAGCGGCAACAATGATCGGCATTCCTGTATTGGAAAGCATCGTAGATAGCACATCGCCAATACCACTGGCACGTAATACACCACCAAACATTCCGCCTGCCCCCGTAACAAGCACGATAGAACAGATAGGACCCAGGGCATTATCACAAATTTTTTCAATTTGTTCATAACTACGTTGGTCTTTTAGTAACAGAATTGCGACGATTAAGGTGATTAACAGTGCAACAGGCGTTTTACCAATTAAGCGAAGCGCTTCAACCCAGGTTTGTGATCCATCAATGACTTTTGCCACGCTTAATGTATTTAAGCCAGTGTCTAATAAGATCAACAGAATTGGCAGTAATAATATTGTTATTACACGGGCAAAGCTCGGTGGATTTTGTACCGATGTTTCACTGATTGCAGTGGCATTTAAAAATGCTTTGGGTAAATCAATATGAACCTTCTTGCTGATGAATAGGCTAAATAAATAAGTACCGATATACCATGTTGGGATTGCACAAATTAAGCCCACAATCACTAATAAACCAATATTCACACCTAATAAATCACCAGACGCTACTGGACCAGGATGCGGAGGTAAAAAAGCGTGCATTACAGCAAATGCACCTGCAACAGGAAAGGCATAACGTAAAACGGAGCCACCAAAACGTTTAGCGACACTAAAGACGATAGGTAACATCACGACAAGCCCCGCATCAAAGAAAATTGGGAAGCCAAAAAGTAATGCTGCAACACCTAATGCAAAGGGGGCTTTTTTCTCCCCAAATTTGTTGATTAGTGAATCTGCAAGGACTTTGGCTCCGCCAGTAATTTCAAGAAGTCGACCAATCATTGCCCCTAAACCTACCAATAAGGCAACTGCTGCAAGCGTGTTACCAAATCCGCCAAGCAAGGTTGGTAGGATTTTTTCTACCGGAATCTGAGCGGCTAGTGCGGTAAGTAAACTCACAATAATCAATGCTACAAAAGCATGAACTTTGAATTTAATAATGAGTAAAAGTAGCAATAAGATAGCTACGATCATAATTGCAATGAGCATGGTTGTTCTCCGAGTTGAATTGTTACCCGTAACATACGCTTGATTTAACATTTGGTAAACGATTACTTTTCAAAATTGTGATCTCATTCACATTATTTTTATCTTTAAAAGTGCGGTTAATTATGGTGATGAATTTATTTTGTGATCAAGATCACAAAATAAAATGTTACCAGTAACATTTTGTTTGTAATTAGAGTATGGTAAATGGAAATTTGAAGAGGTGTATGATGAATCATAAACAAGAACAGATGGGAAAAAGTTTTATTATAATGGGCGTATCAAGTACAGGGAAAACCTCCGTAGGAACAGAGGTGGCTCACAGTTTAGGAATAAAATTAATTGATGGTGATGATCTTCATCCTAGAGCGAATATCATTAAAATGGGAGAGGGACATCCGTTAAATGATGAAGACCGCGCGCCTTGGTTGGAGCGTATTCGTGATGCAGCATTTAGTCTAGAGCGAAAAAGTGAAGTGGGGATCATTATTTGTTCTTCATTAAAGAAAAAATATCGCGATCTCATTCGTGAAGGGAATGGAAACGTAAAATTCTTATTTTTAGAAGGCACTTTTGAACTGGTTCTTGAGCGAATGAAACAGCGTAAAGGGCATTATATGAAAACCGATATGCTAAAAAGTCAGTTTGAGACATTGGAAGTACCAGGTCAAGATGAACCAGATGTTATTCATGTTGATATTTCTGGTAGTTTTGAGCAAGTGGTTGAACGCTGTGTGGAGGCATTAAAACCACTGATCTAAAATAAAAGAAGTGCGGTCAAAATATTAGTATTTTTTGATCGCACAGCTTATATGCTTTCACCTAAATGGATTTTAAATCCTAGATCAATTATTTTTTCTTTTAGTGGCTCGTTATTCAGTCTCGCTAACAATTCTTGTGCGGCAAGTTTGCCAATTTCTAAACGAGGGGTCATAACAGTTGCGAGCTGAGGTGTGACCGAAAAGCCTACGTCATGACCATGGAAGCCTGCAATTGCAATCTGTTTAGGCACAGCAATCCCTAATCGCTGACATTCAAATAATGCTCCAATTGCTAAGTCATCATTTGTACAAAAGATCCCGTTTGTTTCTGGATGTTCTTCTAAAATTTTACGTAGCTGTTTTCCACCCAATGTGAAAGAAGAGGCGGCTTCTGTAATCAAGCTATAAGGTTCTAATCCATATTTTTTCATGGCTTGCTCATAACCTTGCATTTTTAATTGGGTTCGTTTATCCATTCTTGCCGTGAAATAGACGATATTTTTATAACCACGCTGAATCATGGTTTCGACCATAGCTTGTGCTGCAGCAACATTATCAAAACCAATGACTTGTTGAATACCTGCTTGTGAGCTATCCATGATTTCAATGACTGGAATATTGGCGATTTCAATCATTTTAAGCGTGCGTAAAGAGTGGTAGTTTTCCGATAAAATTAATCCATCCACATTGTAAGAAAGTAAACTTTCAATACGTTCTTCTTCTTTTTTGACACTATATCCGTAGTGCGCAAGCATCGTCTGATAACCTGCAATATCAGCAACTTGTTCAATGCCCTTTAATACATCAGCAAATACATGATTAGTTAAAGAAGGGAGTAACACGCCAATAGCTTTACTCTTTGCATTAGACAAAATTTCTGGTGCACGATTAGGTATATAACCAAACTGCTCAATGGCTGCAGCGATACGTTGTTGGGTATCTTTGGCAACAGAATCAGGATTGCGTAAATAACGGCTTACCGTCATTTTAGTCATCCCAAGATGGTCGGCAATATCTTGTAAAGTAGGGCGTTTTTGTTTCATTGAAATGAGTAATTATGAATATTTTGTAGGAAAGTATAGCAAAAAACATTTAATTTTTTGACCGCACTTTCTATCAAAAATAAATTAATTTTGAGTAAAAATAATTGAGTTCTGTAATATACAGAACTCAGAATATTATTAATTGATCTATTTGATTTTATAGGTTGATCTTGTATAAAGAAACTACCGTTTAAACATACCGCCTAAACCACCAAGGCCACCTAAGCCGCCTCCGCTCATTAAGCCTTGCATACCACGCATCATTTTCGCCATTCCGCCTTTACGCATTTTTTTCATCATACGTTGCATTTCATCAAATTGTTTCAGCAACTTATTCACATCTTGCACTTGTGTACCAGAACCTAATGCAATACGACGACGGCGAGATCCTTTGATAATGTCTGGATTGGCTCGTTCTTTTAAGGTCATGGAATTAATGATGGCTTCCATTTTGATAAACATTTTGTCATCTACTTGATTTTTGACATGATCCGGTAAGTTTTTCGCACCCGGTAATTTTTCAAGCATCGACATCATACCGCCCATTTTTTTCATCTCACGGAGCTGTTCACGGAAATCGTCCAAGGTGAAATCATCGCCTTTCTTGAATTTCTGTGCCATTTTTTCCGCTTTTTCGCGATCCACTGAGCGTTCTAGATCTTCGATAAGGGAAAGCACATCGCCCATACCTAAAATACGCGACGCTACACGATCAGGATGGAATGGCTCGAGGGCTTCTGTTTTTTCACCCACACCAAGGAATTTAATCGGTTTGCCCGTGATTTGACGAATAGATAAGGCCGCACCACCACGCGCATCACCATCCACTTTGGTTAAGATAACCCCAGTAAGTGGCAAGGCTTCATTGAAGGCTTTTGCTGTATTTGCCGCGTCTTGACCGGTCATTGCATCAACCGTGAAAAGCGTTTCAATTGGATTTAATGTCGCGTGAACTTGCTTAATTTCATCCATCATCTCGCTATCAACGTGTAAGCGACCCGCCGTATCCACGATTAATACATCGTAGAATTTGAGTTTAGCGTCAGCAAGCGCCGCTTTTGCAATATCTACGGGTTTTTGTTTGACATCAGAGGGGAAGAAATCCACACCAACAGATTGTGCTAAGGTTTCAAGCTGTTTGATTGCCGCAGGACGATATACGTCGGCAGATACTACAAGCACTTTCTTTTTATGACGTTCGCGTAAGAATTTTGCTAATTTACCCACGCTGGTGGTTTTACCCGCACCTTGTAAACCCGCCATTAAAATAACTGCAGGTGGCTGTGTTGCTAGGTTTAAGCTCTCATTGGCTTCACCCATGGCTTTTTCGAGTTCACGTTGAACGATTTTTAAGAACTCTTGGCCTGGTGTTAAGCTTTTATTGACTTCTTCGCCTAACGCGCTTTCTTTTACTTTGGCGATAAATTCACGTACGACAGGTAAAGCAACATCAGCTTCTAATAACGCCATGCGTACTTCGCGTAGGGTTTCTTTAATATTATCTTCAGTTAAACGCCCTTTACCGCTAATGTTGCGTAGCGTTTTGGAAAGGCGATCCGATAAATTCTCAAACATTTTAAATCCTGTTTTTTCTTAAAAAATTGCCGTGATTATACCGAAATTTGGGCGTTTTTCATCATTTCAAATAAAATTATGGCGATCTAGAGAAAAGATCCGTTAAAATAAGAATAATTCCTAGTAAAGAGAAAGCATTATGTGGTTTGCCCTTTTTTCGATTATTTTTTACATTCTTAGTTTATTGTTGATCGCCCCGTTTTTGATGAACTCATCAGAAGGGAAGTTGAGTCAAAGTAAAATCCCGTTTTTTCTGACCGCACTTGCAGCAATTGTTCTGCATGCGGTTAGTACTTTCCCTCTGCTAGAGGATCTTGCATCAGGGCAAAGTTTTACGCTAATGCAAATCGCTTCCTTAATGAGCGTCATTATTGCGGCATTGGCGACGCTTTCAATGTTTCTCGTTTCGACAATGTGGTTTGTTTTACCGATAGTGTATGCGTTTTCGATCATTAGCTTGATCTTTGCGACATTCTTATCAAGCCACATTATTCAAATGCTTAATCAAAATACGTTGATGTTATTTCATATTGGCTTGTCGCTATTTACCTATGCAGTTTGTTTTATTGCAACGCTTTATGTGATCCAATTGGTATGGTTAGACCGTAATTTGAAAAAACGTAAAATTCAATTTTCGCCAGCAATTCCGCCATTGATGGCAGTAGAACGCCATTTCTTTTGTTTATTTGCGATGGGGGAGGTTTTACTCACGCTGACGTTAATTTCAGGCACTTATCATGTGTTGCAAGCAGTGACCCCAGAAAATCTGCACAAAGCAATTTTCTCTTTCCTAGCTTGGATTAGTTTTGGTATTGCTTGTTTTGGTCATTGGCGATTGGGCTGGCGTGGAAAAAGGATGATTATTTACGCAATTTCAGGTATCATTCTGCTTACGATTGGCTATTTTGGTAGCCGTTTGATTTAATTAAAATCAAAGAACAGGTAAAAAGTGCGGTGAAAATGACCGCACTTTTTGTTGATTAACGAACAAAAGGATTTACCCTTGGACAGTATCCCCCTTAGTACTTTATTTATTACACTCATTATTTGTTTAGTTTTATCAGCCTATTT
>JAGZRA010000006.1:0-59823 GCA_018381885.1 Parahaemophilus parainfluenzae
TATAATAAATTCCACTGGGTATGTACAATCCCTGCGGCATTTATCAGTACTGTATGTTTCACTTACCTTGCATACAACAAAATCGGTTTCGGTTTAGACTATCAATTATCTGTTTATATCGGCTTAGGTTTAACAGTACTTTGTTTAGTATTATTCTTCACACAGCTTAAACCATTAGGTGATCGTGACGAAGAAGCGTATGTAAATAACTAATTAAATCGAGTTAAAAATTGAAAAACCGTTTGAGGGAAATCTCAAACGGTTTTTTGTTTATTTTATTAACAAAATTTACCAATCTTTACGTTTTAATTGCTTGCAAGTTAAGGCTACAACCGATAAACTTACGCAAAGTGGTGAAAAGTGGAATTTTGTGGAAAATTCTGCCAAATTTTTCTAAAAATAAACGTTTAAAGGTAGAGAAATGTTTCGTGGTGCAGCAGCGGTAAATTTAGATGCGAAGGGTCGTGTAGCGATTCCTACGCGTTATCGTGCTGAAATCATGGAAAAGAACCAAGGCCAAATGGTTTGTACCGTTGATATTCGTCAGCCTTGTTTATTGCTTTATCCTTTAGATGAGTGGGAAAAAATAGAACAAAAACTACTTTCACTTTCCAACTTTGACCCAAATCAACGCCGTTTACAACGTGTTATGCTCGGTTATGCCACAGAATGTGAAATGGATTCGCAAGGTCGTATCTTATTAAGTGGTCCATTACGTCAACACGCAAAATTAGAAAAAGGCTTAATGTTGGTAGGGCAGTTGAATAAATTTGAAATTTGGAGCGATACTGAATGGTACGCACAAATTGATGAAGATATCGAAATTGGCTCAAGTGCTGAATTCGGTGCTTCTGAAGAACTAAAAATGCTGTCATTATAGAACAGCAGCACTAGCAGGATAAGCGGTGCTTGCGCCGCTCTATCTTTTCTTTATCGATTTTGATTTAACGTTTACTTTTTATTTATGACTACGCAAAATTCCTTTTCTGCACCTGAACATATCACGGTTTTGCTTCACGAAGCGGTGAATGGTTTGGCGTTGAAAGAAAACGGAATTTATATCGATGGTACCTTTGGTCGTGGTGGTCATTCTCGTCTAATTCTCTCCCAGCTTTCTGAAAATGGTCGTTTAATTGCTATTGATCGCGATCCTCGTGCCATTGCTGAAGCTGAAAAAATTCAAGACCCTCGTTTTCATATTGAACATAATAGTTTTTCTCACATTCCAGACATCTGTCAAAAACTCGATTTAGTTGGTAAAATTGACGGTATTTTACTGGATTTAGGCGTATCATCTCCACAGCTTGATGAAGCAGAGCGTGGTTTCAGTTTTATGAAAGATGGCCCGTTAGATATGCGCATGGATACCACACAAGGTTTATCCGCGGCAGAGTGGCTAAAACAGGTATCTGTTGATGATTTAACTTGGGTGTTAAAAACCTTCGGGGAAGAGCGTTTTGCAAAACGAATTGCGACTGCCATCGTAGAATTTAATAAAAGTGCGATTAAAAATGGCACAGAATGTTTAAGTCGTACTTCTCAGCTCGCTGAATTAATTGCTCAATCTGTACCGTTTAAAGATAAACATAAACATCCAGCAACTCGTAGCTTCCAAGCCATTCGAATTTATATTAATGCTGAATTAGATGAGTTAGAAAGTGTATTGAATTCTGCATTAGATATGTTGGCCCCTGAAGGGCGTTTATCGATTATCAGTTTCCATTCACTTGAAGACAGAATGGTAAAACATTTCATGCGTAAACAAAGTAAAGGTGAGGATATCCTGAGAGGTTTACCATTACGTGAAGATCAAATCCAACGTAATCAAAAATTAAAAATTATTGGTAAAGCTATTCAACCGAGTGAGGCAGAAATTTCGGCAAATCCACGTTCAAGAAGTGCGGTTTTACGTATTGCGGAAAGGGTGAAATAAGATGTTAGAAAATAGCGAACGTTATCCTTTACAACATATTCTCGTTGAAGATATTTTTTCTTCTAATAAATTAGTTGTCGTCTTACTTTTATTAATTTTAGTTTCTGCAATGGGTACGATTTGGATGACCCACCAAACACGAGGCTTAATTTCTGAAAACGGGCAATTGGTATTACAACACCAAGCCCTTGAAAACGAATATCGCAATTTGCAATTACAAGAAGCAACCGAAAGTGATAATACAAGAGTTGAATCCATTGCGATTGGTACATTAAAAATGCAACGTGTTCAAAGTGAACAAGAAGTGGTTATTTTTGAATAGGGATTTTGAATAAAATGGTTAGATTTAATTCCTCTAAGAAACCAGCAAAGCCAAAGAAAACAATTAGAAAATTGGCTCAACCTGCGTCAGTAAAACCAAACAAACCGAAAATGGTGTTTGAGAAATGCTTCCTTCGTGGTCGTTATCTCATCGCGACAAGTTTTATTTTCTTAGGTTTAGGCGCATTAGTGGCTCGTGCTGCTTATGTGCAATCTGTTAATTCTGAAACCCTATCTGGTGAAGCGGACAAACGTTCATTACGTAAAGATGACGTGCTTTCTGTTCGTGGTTCAATTTTAGATCGTAATGGCCAATTGTTATCGGTGAGTGTGCCGATGAGCGCGATTGTGGCTGAACCTCGTTTAATGTTAAAGGAAAATGCATTAGAGGATAAGGAACGTATCAAAGCGCTTGCTAACGAATTAAATATGACACCTGCTGAGTTGGTGAAAAAAATTGAGAAAAATCCAAAATCAGGTTTCTTGTATTTAGCACGACAAGTAGAAGCGGGCAAAGCAAATTATATTCGTGATCTCAAAATTAAAGGTATTTCATTAGAAACTGAACCACGTCGTTTTTATCCACGTGTAGAAGAAGCGGCTCAATTAATCGGCTTTACCAACATTGATGGTAAAGGGATTGAAGGGGTTGAGGCAAGCTTCAACTCAATGTTAGTGGGGAAAGACGGTGCTCGCGTTGTGCGTAAAGATAAACGCGGTAACGTGGTTGAACATATTGCGGATGAGAAAAAATACGATGCACAAGATGTCACTTTAAGTATTGATGAAAAATTGCAATCCATGGTATATCGCGAAATTAAAAAAGCGGTAACTGAGAATAAAGCAGAGTCTGGTACTGCGGTATTGGTAGATGTGCGTACGGGTGAAGTATTAGCAATGGCAACAGCGCCTTCTTACAACCCAAATAACTTGGCTAATGTTAAAGATGAATTAAAACGTAACCGTGCGATTACGGATACTTTTGAACCAGGTTCAACAGTAAAACCTTTCGTTGTTTTGACCGCACTTCAACGTGGTGCAGCGAGACGTGATGAAGTCATTAATACAGGTTCATTTACCGTGAGCGGTAAAGAAATTGTGGACGTGGCGCCTCGCCCACAACAAACCTTGGATGAAATTTTGATTAACTCTAGTAACCGTGGTGTGAGCCGTCTTGCGTTACGTATGCCACCTTCAGCATTAATGGAAACTTACCAAAATGCAGGCTTGGGTAAAGATACAGAGTTAGGCTTAATTGGTGAGCAACGTGGTGTGTTAAATGCAAACCGTAAACGTTGGGCGGATATCGAACGAGCTACGGTAGCTTATGGTTATGGTATTACTTCAACACCATTACAAATTGCGCGTGCTTATGCCACTTTAGGCAGCTTCGGGATTTATCGTCCGCTTTCTATCACGAAAGTTGATCCACCAGTCATTGGTCAACGTGTATTCTCTGAGAAAATCACGAAAGACGTAGTGGGCATGTTAGAAAAAGTCGCGATCAAAAATAAACGTGCGATGGTTGAAGGTTATCGTGTTGGTGCGAAAACAGGTACGGCACGTAAAATTGAAAATGGTCACTATGTTCATAAATATGTGGCATTTACAGCGGGTATTGCACCAATTAGCGATCCACGTTATGCACTCGTTATTTTGATCAACGATCCGAAAGCAGGACAGTACTATGGTGGTGCGGTATCTGCGCCAGTATTCTCAAGCATTATGGGCTATGCATTACGTGCAAATGGTATTGCGCCAGATGCAGAACCAACAGAAAAAACAGCAAGACGCACTGTTCGCTTAAGCGATCAAAAACTTGAAAAAATGAATTAAGAAAAGGCAAAACAATGAAAAAATTGACCGCACTTTTTGATCTTCCGGTGCTTTCAGACATGAATGTGAAGGCGATGGTGTTAGATAGCCGCAAAGTAACTCAAGGTGATCTATTTGTGGCAGTAAAAGGGCATCGTTTTGATGCGAGTCAATTTGTTCCTCAAGCTATTTCTTCAGGTGCAAGTGCGGTCGTTTTAGAGACAGATTTAGAAAATGAGCATTTGAGCATCCAATGGCAAAATAATGTGCCAGTGATTCACTATTATCATTTATCAGCCCATCTTTCAGCATTGGCTGGTCAATTTTATGATAATCCTTCCGAAAAATTGACTTTAGTTGGTGTGACTGGAACAAATGGTAAAACTACCGTTTCTCAATTATTAGCACAATGGGCTACGCTATTAGGTCATAAAGCCGCTGTTATGGGCACCATTGGCAATGGTTTATTAGGTCAAGTCAAAGAAGCTAAAAATACCACAGGTTCAGCTGTTGAAGTTCAAGAAAGTCTGGCTGATTTTGTAGAGAAAGGCGCAGATTTTGCTTCTATCGAAGTATCTTCACATGGTTTAGTTCAACATCGTGTTGAAGCGCTCAAATTTAAAGCCGCTATTTTTACCAATTTAAGTCGCGATCATTTGGATTATCACGAAACAATGGAAAAGTATGCAGAAGCCAAAAAACGCTTTTTTGTCGATTTAGCACCTGAATTACAAATTCTTAATGCTGACGATCCAATTGGAGCTGCCTGGTTAAGTGAATTACCAAATGGTATCGCAGTCAGCTGTCACCCAGATTTCCATCCAACATCTAAACAATGGCTTTATGCTACGCAAATTCGTTTTACTCATGAAGGTGCAGTCATTGATGTTGCATCAAGTTGGGGAAATGGCACATTACATAGCCCATTAATTGGCGCTTTTAACGTGAGTAATCTGCTGTTAGCCACGGCTGTTTTATTGGCTTTAGGTTATTCTTTCGACGATCTTATCCGTACGGTTTCACAGCTAAAAGGGGTAAATGGAAGAATGGAATTGATTAAGAAAGCAGGTAAACCAACGGTTATCGTTGATTATGCTCATACTCCAGATGCATTAGAAAAGGCATTAAATGCCGCGCGCGAACACTGCAAAGGTAAACTTTGGTGTATCTTTGGGTGTGGCGGAGATCGTGATGCAGGCAAGCGTCCGCTGATGGCGAAAGCTGCTGAACAGTTTGCAGATTTAGTGATCGTTACCCAAGATAATCCACGCACAGAAGATCCAAATAAAATTGAAGCAGATATCCTTACCGGTTTTAATCGAATGGAAGATGTCGGAGTGATTCCAGATCGCGAAGAAGCTATTAAATTTACCATTGAGAATGCGGTTGAAAATGATGTGATTGTGATTGCCGGTAAAGGGCATGAAAACTATCAGATCATTGGGGATAAAACACTTCATTTCTCTGATCAAGAAGTGGCTGAAGCCTATTTAACGAAAAAATAAAAAATAGAATGATTAAACTAACTACCCAAAAGCTTGCTCAAATTTTAAATGCTGATCTTATTGGAGATGAGCAAGTCGTTGTTGAAAATATTAATACGGATACACGCAAAGCGGTATCCAACTCACTTTTCTTTGCCTTAAAAGGTGAGCATTTTGATGCGCATCAATACTTAGATAAAGCGGTTGAGCAAGGTGCGACAGCCTTAGTAATGCAACAAGCCAGCACCGAAATTGCAACGCCACAATTAGTTGTTGCAGATACGCGCTTAGCCCTTGGTCAATTAGCAAAATGGTTACGTGAAAAAATTAATCCTCGTACCGTAGCAATGACAGGGTCATCAGGTAAAACTACAGTGAAAGAGATGACCGCATCCATTCTGCAACAAACAGCAGGCAATCCTGAGGCCGTGTTATTCACAAATGGTAATTTCAACAACGATATTGGCGTACCATTAACGTTATTACGCTTAACCGAACAACATAAATTTGCCGTTATTGAATTAGGTGCTAATCATCAAGGTGAAATTGATTACAGCACACATCTTGCTCACCCTGAGGCCGCATTAGTGAATAATGTCGCGGCTGCACATTTAGAGGGTTTTGGTTCAATTGAAGGTGTTGCACGTGCGAAAGGTGAAATCTATCGTGGTTTAACCGAAAATGGCGTGGCGATTATTAACAGTGAACATAATTATATTGAATTGTGGCAAAAAGAAATTGGTTCCCATGCTATTCAATATTTTAATGGTCGTGATTACAAAGCTGAAAATGTAAAACATTCACCTAATGGCTCAACCTTTACGTTAGTTTCACCAAAAGGCAGCATTGAAATTAATTTACCTTATTTAGGTGAGCATAATGTAAAAAATGCCTTGGCAGCGACCGCACTTGCTATGAATGTCGGCGCAAGTCTTGCTGATGTTAAAGCAGGACTTGAACACCGTTCTCAAGTAAAAGGGCGTTTATTCCCTATTCAAGTGAATGAAAATTTGTTGCTATTAGATGATACTTACAATGCAAATGTGGATTCTTTACAAGCGGCAATTGATGTTTTAAAAGGTTACGATGCTTTCCGTATTCTACTTGTGGGCGATATGAAAGAATTAGGCGAGGATAGTCTAAAATGTCATCAACAAGTGGGCGAGCATGCAAAACAAGCTAAATTAGATTTAGTACTTTCTTATGGAACAGAAAGTGCGGTCATTTCTGAGGCTGTTTTGGGAAAACATTTTAAAGATAAAGCTGAATTGACAGCTTATGCGTTAGATATTATTAAACAGAAATTACAAGAAAACCAAAAAGTCGTCGTATTAGCGAAAGGCTCGCGCTCAATGAAAATGGAAGAGACGATTTATTCATTAAAGGATAGCTTATGTTAGTTTGGCTTGCTGAATATTTAGTTCGCTATGAAACGGCATTTAATGCCATTTCCTATATTACTGTACGTGCGATTTTGGCATTGTTAACCGCACTTTTCATTTCTTTATGGATTGGTCCGAAAGTGATCAAGCGCCTTCAAATTTTAAAATTTGGCCAAGAAGTGCGTAATGACGGTCCTGAAAGTCACTTTGCGAAAAAAGGCACCCCAACTATGGGCGGTGTGATGATTTTATTCTCCATCGGTGTGAGTACGTTATTATGGGCTAATTTAATGAATCCTTATGTTTGGATTTGCTTATTTGTGTTGTTTGGCTACGGTGCAATTGGCTTTGTGGATGATTTCCGTAAAATTACACGTAAAAATACCGATGGTTTAATTGCGCGTTGGAAATATTTCTGGATGTCAGTAGTCGCATTAGTGGCGATCATTTGGTTGTATTGGTTAGGTCATGATACCGATGCAACTCGTTTAGTGATTCCATTCTTCAAAGATATCATGCCGCAATTAGGCCTATTCTATATTGTGTTGTCTTACTTTGTGATTGTGGGCACAGGCAATGCGGTAAACTTAACCGACGGTTTAGATGGTCTTGCGATCATGCCAACAGCGTTAGTCGCAGGTGCATTTGCTTTGATTGCGTGGGCGACCGGCAATGTTAATTTCGCAGAATACTTACATATTCCTTATATCAAATATAGTTCTGAAGTCGTGGTGTTCTGTACTGCAATCGTAGGCGCGGGCTTAGGTTTCTTATGGTTTAACACTTATCCTGCTCAAGTCTTTATGGGCGATGTAGGTTCTCTAGCACTTGGTGGCGCACTTGGTGTTGTTGCCATCCTTGTTCGCCAAGAATTCTTATTAGTGATTATGGGCGGTGTATTTGTTGTTGAAGCCTTGTCTGTGATCTTGCAAGTGGGTTCTTACAAATTAAGAAAACAACGTATTTTTAGAATGGCACCAATTCATCACCACTTTGAATTAAAAGGTTGGCCAGAACCAAGAGTGATTATTCGGTTTTGGATTATATCCTTGATGTTGGTGTTGATGGGGCTTGTAACGCTCAAACTAAGATAATTTTTGTAGGGTGCACTTGTTGCACCCTGCGTGATCCCAGAATACGAGAGAAGAAAAACAACATGACAACTCTATATCAAAATAAAACTATCACCATCATAGGCCTCGGAAAAACAGGCCTTTCTTGCGTTGAATATCTTCAATCTCAACAAGCTAATATCCGTGTGATTGATACACGTCAACATCCAGCAGGCGCAGAGCAATTACCTAAAAATGTTCCTTTACACACAGGTAGTCTAAATCAACAATGGTTACTTGAAAGCGATATTATTGTCATTAGCCCAGGGCTCGCGGTAAAAACACCTGAAATTCAGACCGCACTTTCGGCAGGCGTAGAAGTGATTGGAGATATTGAATTATTCTGCCGAGCTGCCACCAAGCCAATTATTGGGATTACCGGTTCTAATGGTAAAAGCACCGTGACAACATTAGTCTATGAAATGGCAAAAGCAGCGGGAATAAAAGTGGGAATGGGGGGAAACATTGGCATTCCTGCGTTGTCATTATTAAATGAAGATTGTGATCTTTATGTATTAGAACTTTCCAGTTTCCAACTTGAAACCACTTATAGTTTGAAAGCGGCTGCAGCGACAGTGCTTAATGTGACTGAAGATCACATGGATCGCTATGTGGATTTAGAAGATTATCGCCAAGCAAAATTACGCATTTACCACAATGCAGAAACAGCAGTAGTGAACTTAGAAGACAAACTCACGTTTGGCGAAGGTGAAAATCAAGCTAAGAAGGTGGTGTCTTTTGCTGAAAATCAAGCTGATTACTGGCTAAAAACCGAAAACGGTAAACAGTACTTAATGGCGAAAGAGGAAGTCATTTTACCTTGTGATGAAGCGACTTTAGTTGGTCGTCATAATTACATGAATATTTTAGCGGCGACAGCGTTAGCACAAGCAGTAGGTATAAATTTAGAGGCAATTCGTACCGCACTTCGTCAATTTAAAGGTTTAGATCATCGTTTCCAATTAGCACATCAATCGAATGGTGTTAGTTGGATTAATGATTCTAAAGCCACCAATGTAGGTAGCACCGTTGCAGCATTGGCAGGGTTATATGTTGAGGGAACGTTACACCTTTTATTAGGTGGTGATGGTAAAGGGGCAGATTTTTCTGAACTCGCTGATTTAATCAACCAACCTCATATTTCAACGTATTGCTTTGGTCGTGATGGCAAACAACTCGCGGCACTTTCAAGTCAAAGCCATTTGTTTGAAACTATGGAACAAGCCATTTCATTTTTACGTCCACATTTAAAATCAGGCGATATGGTGTTATTATCTCCTGCTTGCGCAAGTTTGGATCAGTTTGCCTCTTTTGAAAAACGTGGCGAAGAGTTTACTCGTTTAGCAAAATTAGCTTAAAGAATTAGGGTAGTAATGGAATTTATCAATAAAATTAAACAAAATTATGAACAATGGGCGAGAGTGACACCGCAAGGATTACTTTACGATCGCGCATTGTTTTGGCTTTTTGTCGTGCTATTGCTGATTGGTTTAGTAGCGGTAACTTCTGCTTCAATGCCTTACAGTGCACGCGTATTTAATGATACATTCTATTTTGCTAAACGTGATGCCGTTTATGTCTTACTTTCTTTAGCGACTTGTTATTTAACTCTCCAAATTTCTTCTTCTCAATGGGAAAAGTGGCACGCTAAAATTTTCTTATTAGCCATTGTTTTATTAATACTGGTTCTCGGTATCGGTACTTCTGTTAATGGTGCTAAGCGTTGGATTTCTTTAGGCATTTTAAATTTCCAGCCAGCGGAATTTGCGAAGTTAGCTTTAACCTGTTTCCTCGCGAGCTATTTTACGCGTCGTTATGATGAAGTTAGAGGTAAAAAATTCAGTGCGGTTAAGCCTTTCATTGTGATGGGGGTATTAGGTGTATTCTTACTAGCCCAACCTGACTTAGGGAGTACAGTGGTACTATTTGTGATCACTTTCGGTATGCTTTTTATTGTTGGTGCAAATTTTTGGCAATTTATTTTGCTAATTGGTACAGGCATACTTCTCTTTATTTGGTTAGTTCTTTCAGCCTCTTATCGTTTAAAACGTTTTACCGGTTTCTTAGAGCCGTTTAAAGATCCTTATGGAACAGGATTCCAGTTAACGAATTCATTGATGGCGTTTGGTCGTGGTGAAATTAGTGGGGAAGGGCTCGGTAACTCTATTCAAAAACTCGATTATCTTCCTGAAGCACATACTGACTTTATCATGGCGATTATTGGTGAAGAATTCGGTTTTATTGGTATTTTTGTTGTTGTCATTCTTTTAGGTTTATTGATTTTCCGTGCGATGAAAATCGGACGTGAATCCCTCATGTTAGAGCAACGTTTCCGTGGCTTTTTTGCTTTAGGCATTAGTTTCTGGATTTTCTTCCAAGGTTTCGTCAATCTAGGCATGGCCTTAGGGATGTTACCAACAAAAGGTTTAACTTTCCCGTTAGTGAGTTATGGCGGTTCAAGTATCATTATTATGTCGGCAACCGTGGGCATTTTATTGCGTATTGACCATGAAAATAGATTACAACGTGGTGGTCAAGCGCGTTTGAGAGATGATTAGGGATATTTATGAGTAAAAAATTATTAGTTATGGCGGGCGGTACTGGTGGACATGTTTTCCCCGCCATCGCTGTTGCTCAAACCTTACAAAAAGAAGGTTGGGAAATTTGCTGGTTAGGCACCAAAGATCGCATGGAAGCACAGCTTGTACCAAAGCATGGTATTCCGATTCGTTTTATTCAAATTTCAGGGTTGCGTGGAAAAGGCATTAAAGCATTACTTGGCGCGCCTTTTGCTATTTTAAGAGCGGTATTGCAAGCTCGTAAAATTATTCAAGAATATCAACCTAATGCGGTATTAGGCATGGGTGGTTATGTATCAGGCCCTGGTGGTATTGCTGCAAAACTTTGTGGTGTGCCAGTTATTTTACATGAACAAAATGCCGTAGCAGGCTTAACCAATGAATGGTTGGCTAAAATTGCGACACGTGTATTACAAGCTTTTCCAACTGCGTTTAAAGATGCCGAAGTTGTAGGAAATCCGGTTCGCCAAGATTTATTTGAAATGCCATCACCACAAGCACGTTTTTCAGAAAGAAGCGGAAAATTGAGAGTACTTGTCGTGGGGGGAAGCCAAGGGGCTCGCGTACTCAATCAGACTATCCCACAAGTTGTTGCTCGTTTGGCAGATAAACTAGAAGTGCGTCATCAAGTGGGGAAAGGTTCTGTTGAAAGTGTGACCGCACTTTATGGTGAACATGCAGACTCGGTCAAAATTACAGAATTTATTGATGATATGGCAGAAGCCTACGCTTGGGCGGATGTGGTGATTTGTCGCTCTGGAGCTTTAACGGTATGTGAATTAGCAGCAGTGGGGACACCAGCAATTTTTGTACCATTCCAGCATAAAGATCAACAACAATATTTAAATGCGAAATATCTTGCCGATGTAGGTGCAGCAAAAATTGTTCAGCAGAATGAATTAAATGCGGATGTGTTAGTCGATTTCTTAGAAAAAACAGATCGTGAAACTTTGCTAGCGATGGCGATTAAGGCAAAAGAAATGTCAGCACCATTAGCCGCTAAACGTGTAGCTGATGTCATCGTAGAGAACGCGAAATAAGAATAGAGAAGTTGAGGGATAGCAAATAAACCCTTAACCTAAAAGTGCGGTTAAAAATAAAGGTGAAATAATATGAAACATATTTCGGATGAAATTAGAAAGATTATTCCTGAGATGCGTCGGGTTCAACAAATTCATTTCATTGGTATCGGCGGCGCCGGTATGAGTGGGATTGCCGAAATTTTATTAAATGAAGGTTATGATATCTCTGGTTCTGATATTGCAGATGGTGCCGTGACTCAGCGTCTTGCTCAAGCTGGCGCAAAAATTTTCATTGGTCACCAGGCTGAAAATGT
Organism: Parahaemophilus parainfluenzae; assembly: GCA_018381885.1. Lineage (GTDB taxonomy): Bacteria > Pseudomonadota > Gammaproteobacteria > Enterobacterales > Pasteurellaceae > Haemophilus_D > Haemophilus_D parainfluenzae_AH. The sequence continues at coordinate 11,963 of JAGZRA010000006.1, forward strand.
GAAAGGGGCAAGTGTCGTTGTTGTATCAAGCGCGATCCATGAAGATAATCCAGAATTAATCGCGGCTAAACAAAACCGTATTCCTGTGATTCAGCGAGCACAAATGTTAGCTGAAATTATGCGTTTTCGTCATGGTATTGCGGTTGCAGGGACTCATGGAAAAACCACAACCACTGCCATGATTTCGATGGTTTATACTCAAGCGAAACTGGATCCAACCTTCGTTAATGGTGGTTTAGTTAAATCTGCCGGTAAAAACGCGCATTTAGGTGCAAGCCGTTATTTAATCGCAGAAGCGGATGAAAGTGATGCATCTTTCCTACACTTGCAACCTATGGTTTCTGTGGTAACCAATATTGAACCGGATCATATGGATACGTACGGTGGTGATTTTGAGAAGATGAAAGCCACTTACGTGAAGTTCTTACATAACTTACCGTTCTACGGTTTAGCGGTGATGTGTGCAGATGATACGGTGTTAATGGAACTTGTTCCTCAAGTTGGACGCCAAGTGTTAACCTATGGTTTCAGCGAGCATGCTGACTATCGTATCGAAGATTATGAACAAACTGGTTTCCAAGGCCATTACACCGTAGTTTGCCCAAGTGGTGAACACATCAATGTATTATTGAATGTGCCAGGTAAACACAATGCGTTAAATGCGACGGCAGCACTTGCTGTAGCAAAAGAAGAAGGCATTGGCAATGAAGCGATTTTAGAAGCGCTTGCTGATTTCCAAGGTGCGGGCAGACGTTTCGACCAATTAGGCGAGTTTATTCGTCCAAATGGTAAAGTACGCTTAGTGGATGATTATGGCCATCACCCAACAGAAGTTGATGTAACAATTAAAGCAGCGCGTGAAGGTTGGGGAGATAAACGTATTGTCATGATCTTCCAGCCTCACCGTTATTCACGTACTCGCGATTTATTTGATGAATTCGTGCAAGTATTATCCCAAGTGGATGCATTGATTATGTTAGACGTCTATGCGGCAGGTGAAGCACCAATTGTCGGTGCGGATAGTAAAGCACTTTGTCGTTCTATTCGTAATCTAGGAAAAGTCGATCCTATTTTAGTTTCTGATACGGAACAACTTGGCGATGTATTAGATCAAATTATTCAAGATGGTGATTTAATTCTTGCTCAAGGTGCGGGAAGTGTAAGCAAAATTTCTCGTGGTTTAGCAGAACGTTGGAAAGCATAAAAACACTGAAAAATAACCGCACTTTTCGATGAAGAATAAAAAGAAAACAGGATAAAACAATGAATTTAAAACAAGAAAAAATTGCTGTGTTGTTAGGTGGCACATCAGCTGAACGTGAAGTTTCTCTTAATTCTGGCGCAGCCGTGTTAAACGCATTACTGAGCCAAGGTTATAATGCACATGGTATCGATCCTAAAGAATATAATGTCGCGAATTTAAAGGCTGATGGTTTTGATCGTGTCTTTAACATTTTACATGGTCGTGGTGGTGAAGATGGCACCATGCAAGGTTTATTAGAACAAATCGGTTTGCCTTACACTGGTTGTGGCGTGATGGCTTCAGCGTTAACCATGGATAAAATGCGCACTAAAATGTTATGGAAAGCCTTCGGTTTACCTGTTGCCGATATGGAGATCGTGACCAAAGAAAACGCTCACGAACTAAACCCACAAGCCGTGGTCGAAAAATTAGGTTTACCTTTGATGGTTAAGCCATCTCTTGAAGGTTCAAGTGTGGGTTTAACGAAAGTAAAAGCAGTCGAAGAATTAAGAAGTGCGGTCGATTATGCACTTAAATTTGATAATACCATTTTGATTGAAGAATGGTTGGCTGGCGATGAATTAACTGTGCCTGTTTTAGGTGGCGAAGTATTGCCTGCTGTTCGCATTGTGCCAGAAGGTGAGTTTTATGATTACGATGCGAAATATATTTCAGATAACACTCAATATTTTTGTCCTGCCGGCCTTTCAGCTGAACGAGAGCAAGAATTAGCGAAATTAGTTAAACGTGCTTATGACGTTGTGGGTTGTCGTGGCTGGAGCCGCATTGATGTGATGACTGATGCACAAGGTGATTTCCGTTTAGTCGAAGTAAACACGAACCCTGGCATGACAAGTCACAGTTTATTCCCTAAATCTGCATCAACAGTCGGTATTTCATTTGAACAACTCGTTGTGAAAATTTTGGAGTTGAGTGCGTAATGAATGTAATTAAGCGCAAAAATACACCGCCAACGCAATTTGGTCGCTCATCTAACGGAGAAGGTAAATTCCGTTTTATGTTGCAGATTAAACTTGCTTTGGTGTTACTTTGTGCGGGGCTAGGGTATTTCGTTTATTCAAACTGGCAGATTTGGCTTGAAAGCTTAGACGGTGATAGAAAAATTACTGCCTATGCATTAGTGGGCCAAAATGAATTTACCACTTATCCGGATGTGCAAGATGTGTTGCTTAAAATGGGATCTCTCAAGGGTTTTTGGGGGCAAGACGTTAAGCAAATTCAAGAGCAGCTTGAAACGATTCCTTGGGTAAAAGGTGCGGTGGTCCGTAAAATTTGGCCAAATCGTTTAAGTATTTGGCTATCAGAATATCAGCCAGTTGCAATTTGGAATAAAACAGAGTTCGTCACAAAAGAGGGAACGGTTTTCCAATTACCGATGGATAAGTTAAAAGAAAAAGCTTTACCTTATTTAGGTGGCCCAGATTATCAAAGCTTGAAAGTATTAGAAGCTTGGAATCAAATTTTCGCTGATTTTAAAGCCAAAAATTTAGTGGTTAAAGGTGTTCGAATTGATGATCGCGGTGCATGGCAAGTTACGCTAGATAATGATATAGTATTGAAACTTGGGCGCGGAGATTGGAAACCAAAATTAGATCGATTTGTAACGATTTATCCACAAATTGAAATCAGCAGCGGTTGGATTGACAGAGAAATAAAAATAATTCATTGGGTGTAATAAGAAAATGGGAAAAGAGTTGGAACCGAAAGTCATTGTAGGTCTTGAAGTTGGTACATCAAAAGTTGTTGCTGTTGTTGGGGAAGTGCTTCCTGATGGCGTCGTAAATGTACTTGGCGTGGGTAGCTGTCCATCGAAAGGGATTGATCGTGGCAGTATTACTGATTTAGATGCCGTTGTTAACTCTATCCAACGTGCTATTGAAGCGGCTGAATCAATGGCTGATTGCCAAATTATGAGTGTGACTCTTGCAATTACGGGTGAACATATTCAAAGCCTGAATGAGAGCGGTTTTGTTGCTATTTCTGAAAATGAAGTGACTCAAGAAGAGATTGATGATGCTTTACATACAGCAAGCTCAGTGAAATTACCTGAAGGTCTTTCTTTATTACACATTATTCCTCAAGAATACGCGGTAGATAAACAAGTTAATATTAAAAATCCATTAGGTCTACATGGCGTCCGTTTAAAAGCAAATGTGCACCTAATTGCTTGTCACCAAGACTGGCAAAATAACTTGAAAAAAGCAGTTGAACGTTGCGGATTACAAGTTGATAAAGTCGTGTTCTCCGGCTTTGCAGCAACGCATTCTGTTTTAACCGAAGATGAAAAAGACTTAGGCGTGTGCTTAATCGATTTTGGCGCGGGTACTATGAATGTGATGGTTTATACCAATGGTTCATTACGCTTTAGCAAGGTTATTCCTTATGCAGGCAATATTGTCACGAATGATATTGCTCATGCATGCACCGTTTCTCGTGCAGAAGCCGAACGTATTAAAGTGAACTATGCAAGTGCATTGTATCCAGCTCGCCTACATGGTGATAAAAAAATTGAAGTAGCAAGTATTGGTGGGCGAGCGCCACGTGCTTTAACAAAAAGTGATTTATCTTTAATCACTTCAGCAAGATATATTGAACTATTAGGCGTTGTTAAGGACGAATTAGATAAGCTTAAAGCAGATTTAGAAAGCAAACATATTAAATTTGAATTAATTGCTGGTGTCGTTATTACCGGTGGTGGTGCACAAATTGAAGACTTAAAAGATTGCGCTTCGAATGTATTTGGTTGCCAAGTGCGTATTGGTAGTCCATTGAATATTACAGGCTTAACGGATTATGTAAATCGCCCGCAATATTCAACTGTAGTCGGATTACTACAATATCATCACCAAAATAGTGATAATGATCCTGTAGATAGTAACTATGGTGATGAAGGTGTTGGTAGAAAATTCTGGAAAGGCCTTAAAAATATTTTCAACAAAGTGAAATCAGAATTTTGATAATTTTGACTTTTTCATTTACAATGAGAAAGATTTAACTTTTATTAATATGCTAGCAGAGTATTAGCAGTAACGGAGAACAGCAAATGTTATACCCAGAGTATGGTGATTTTGAAGAGCAAACAGGTGCACTGATTAAGGTTGTCGGTGTTGGTGGAGGCGGCGGTAACGCAGTTAACCACATGGTTGCTAACATGGTGCAACAAGAATTCAATGGTAATTTCTTGGGCGAAAGTGCAATTGATAGCGATGAGCACGGTAAGATCGTGTTCTATGCGGTGAATACCGATGCACAAGCATTACGCAAAAGCCAAGTTCAACAAACTGTACAAATTGGTGGGGCAACAACGAAAGGTCTTGGTGCGGGCGCAAACCCAAATGTAGGTCGTAAAGCGGCTGAAGATGACCAAGAAGAAATCCGTAAAATGCTTGAGGGTGCAGACATGGTCTTTATCGCAGCCGGTATGGGCGGTGGTACAGGTACTGGTGCGGCACCAATCGTTGCTAAAGTAGCGAAAGAATTAGGCATTTTAACTGTTGCTGTTGTTACTAAGCCATTTAGCTTTGAAGGCAAAAAACGTATGCAATTTGCTGAATTAGGGATTAAAGATCTTTCACAATATGTGGATTCAATGATCATTATTCCTAACCAACAAATCCAAAAAGTTCTCCCTAAAAATGCAACGTTAATTGATGCTTTTGCTGCTGCAAATGACGTATTACGTAACTCTGTTATGGGTATCTCCGATATGATTACCTCTCCAGGTTTAATCAACGTGGACTTTGCAGACGTAAGAACAGTTATGTCGGAAATGGGCCAAGCAATGATTGGTTTCGGTTCAGCTCAAAGTGAACCAGGTGCGGGTCGTGCAGAAGAAGCAGCACGTCTTGCAATTAAAAATGATTTATTAGAGAAAGTCGATCTTTCTAACGCTAAGGGTATCCTTGTTAATATTACCTCAGGTATGGATCTCGGCTTTGACGAATTTAACGTGGTAGGTGACACAGTAGGTAGCTTTGCATCAGAAGACGCAACTATCGTAGTAGGTACCAGTTTAGTTCCTGAAATGAGCAATGAAATTCGTGTAACGATCGTTGCGACAGGTTTAGGTGATGTAGTTTCAGCAGAGCCTGTAGTGATTGCTCGTCCTCAAGCGACAGTGCAACAAGCTCAAGTTCAACAACCTGTAGCGCAAGAAACGATTCAACCACAACCGCCAGTTGGTTTACATGGTTTAGATGCATTAAGACATAATCCACAACCAGAACCAGCACAGGAACAAAATTCGCAATACGGTAACTTAAATAAACCGCTTGATCCAAGTCGTTTAGAACAGTTAAGAAATAATCCTAATTTCTTCAATCCGGCATCATTTGGTCGTGATGAGAAATAAGAGTAAAAGTAATCTTGTTGTGAATCAATAAGGTAAAAGAGATGATTAAACAAAGAACATTAAAACAAAGCATTAAAGTCACAGGTGTAGGCTTACATAGCGGTAAAAAAGTAACATTAACGTTGCGCCCGGCTATGCCGAATACTGGCGTGATTTACTGCCGTACCGATCTTAATCCGCCGGTGACTTTTCCTGCGAATGCGGATTCAGTGCGTGATACGATGCTTTGTACTGCACTTGTGAATGAACAAGGTGTGCGTGTTTCAACCGTAGAGCACTTAAACGCAGCATTAGCAGGTTTAGGTATCGATAATATTATTATTGAAGTTGATGCACCTGAAATTCCAATCATGGACGGTAGTGCAAGCCCATTCATTTACTTGCTTTTAGACGCAGGTATTGAAGAACAAAATGCACCGAAGAAATTTATTCGTATTAAGAAAAATGTACGAGTAGAAGACGGTGACAAATGGGCAGAATTCAAACCTTACAATGGTTTCCGTTTAGATTTCACAATCGACTTTGATCATCCTGCGATTAGTAAAAATGTACGCAATTACGTGATGGATTTCTCAGCACAAGCATTCGTACATCAAATTAGTCGTGCAAGAACCTTTGGTTTCATGAAAGATATTGAGTATCTTCAATCTCAAGGTCTTGCGTTAGGTGGTAGCTTAGATAATGCAATCGTGTTAGATGATTACCGTATCTTAAATGAAGATGGATTACGTTTCAGAGATGAATTAGTTCGTCATAAGATGCTTGATGCGATTGGCGATCTTTATATGTGTGGCTATAACATCATCGGTGATTTCAAAGCTTATAAATCTGGTCACGGTTTAAATAACAAGCTACTACGAGCTGTACTTGCCGATCAGGAAGCGTGGGAATTTGTTACCTTTGAAGATAAGAAACAAGTTCCACAAGGTTATGTTGCGCCTGCGCAGGTACTCATCTAACAATGTTTTGTTGAAAAGCTATACTTCTTTTGGGAGTATAGCTTTTTTATTTCCCATCTTGCTCTGTTATTTTTGTTTTCTGCGAAGGTAAAGAGCGGTCAAAAATAGAGGTGTTTTTTATTATGAAAAAATTATTTACCGTGCTTCCTCTTGTGCTAGCAACTTCTGCAGCAATGGCATATGAACAAGATAAAACCTATCAATTTACCATATTGCACACCAATGATACGCACGGACATTTTTGGCCGAATGCAAAAGGTGAATATGGCTTTCCAGCACACAAAACAATTGTTAATCGCGTAAAAGCAGAAGTGGAGCAAAAAGGTGGCTCACTCGTTTTATTAAATGCAGGTGATTTTAATACTGGTGTACCTGAGTCAGATATGCAAACGGCAGAACCTGACATTAAAGCAATGAATGCGATGGGCTATGAAGCAACCGTATTAGGTAACCACGAGTTTGATAATCCATTACAAATCCTTGACATGCAAGAAAAATGGGCGAACTTCCCATTCTTATCTGCAAACGTGATTAATACTAAAACAGGTAAAACCTTAGTTAAGCCTTATACCATTTTAAATAAACAAGATCTTAAAATTGCCGTGGTAGGTTTAACCACCGAAGATACCGCAAAATTAGGTAACCCAGAATACCTTCACAATGTGAAGTTTGAAGATCCAACAACATCAGCAAAAGCCACATTAAAAGCGCTAAATGAAACCGTTAAGCCCGATGTAAAAATCGCTTTAACACATATGGGCTATTACTATGATGCGAAACATGGGTCAAATGCGCCTGGTGATGTAAGTCTTGCACGTAATTTAGATAAAGGCGCATTCGATATGATTATCGGTGGTCACAGCCATGATCCGATTTGTGTGGATGACAAAGGTGTATGGATTAAAGATTATCAACCAACTCAGCTATGTAAACCGGATTTCCAAAATGGTACTTGGATTATGCAAGCATTTGAATGGGGTAAATACGTTGGTCGAGCTGACTTTGAGTTCAAAAATGGTGAATTAAAATTAGTGAATTATCAATTAATTCCAGTGAACTTGAAGAAAAAAGTGAAAAAAGAAGACGGTAAAACAGAATATGTGAACTATGCGGAAGAGATTCCACAAGATCCAGAAATGGAAAAGCTTTTAAAAACTTACCAAGATAAAGGCGATGCTTTATTAAGCCAAAAAGTGGGTAAACTAAAAGGTAAGTTAGAAGGCGATCGTACTATCATCCGTTTTGAACAAACTAACCTTGGTCATTTAATTGCAGAAGCACAACGCCAAAAAGCGAAAGCTGACATTGGTATCATGAACTCAGGTGGTATTCGTGATTATATTCAAGAAGGTGATGTAACTTATAAAGATATTTTAAAAATCCATCCATTTGGTAATATTGTGAGCTATTTTGAATTAACCGGTAAAGAATTACTGGATTATTTAAATGTAGTCGCATTGAAAGAAGTGGATTCTGGTGCTTATGCACAATATTCAGGTATCAGCATGACAGTAAATCGTGCGGATAAGAAAGTTGAAAATGTGAAAATTCAAGGTAAACCATTGGATTTAAATAAAACTTACCGTATTTCTGTACCAAGCTATAATGCTGCAGGTGGAGATGGTTATCCAGTCATGACAAAAAATCCAACTTTCGTAAACACTGGTTTTATTGATGCGGATGTTTTAAAAGAATTTTTTGAGAAAAATTCACCTATTAATGCGGAGAAATACATCCCTCATAATGAAGTAACCTTTAAATAAGGAATGAAATGGCATTAGATTTATCAGAAATTCGTCAGCAAATTACGCAAATTGATCGCAGCTTGTTGAAGCTGCTTTCAGAGCGTCACCGTCTGGCATATGATGTAGTGAGAAGCAAAGAAGTAACGCAAAAAGCGTTGCGTGATTTAGAGCGTGAGCAACAACTCTTACAAGAGCTTGTGCAATTTGCTGAAAGTCAAAATTATCAGCTTGAACCACAGTATATTACGTCAGTCTTCCAAAAAATTATTGAAGATTCTGTCTTAACACAACAAGTGTATTTGCAGAAAAAACTCAATGAGCAACGAGAAGAAACGTTACATATCGCCTTCTTAGGTAAGCGTGGTTCTTATTCTAATTTGGCTGCGCGTAATTATGCGGCTCGCTACCATCAACAATTTGCTGAAATCAGTTGCGATTCTTTTGCTCAAATTTTTGAAAAGGTTGAAAGTGGGGAGGCTGATTATGGCGTACTTCCTTTAGAAAACACCACGTCAGGTGCAATTAATGAAGTTTATGATTTGCTTCAACATACAACCTTATCTTTGGTGGGCGAGTTGGCTTATCCTATCAAGCACTGTGTTTTAGTAAATGAGCAGGATGATTTAAGCAAAATTGATACGCTTTATAGCCACCCACAGGTGATCCAGCAGTGTAGTCAATTTATTCAAAGTCTTGAGCGTGTGCATATCGAGTACTGCGAAAGTAGCTCTCATGCAATGCAGCTCGTGGCAAGCTTGAATAAACCGAATATTGCGGCATTAGGTAATGAAGATGGTGGCAAACTTTATGGCTTACATGTGTTAAAACATAATATTGCGAACCAAGAAAACAACATTACGCGTTTCATTGTCGTAGCCAAACAAGCACGTGAAGTTTCACCGCAAATTCACACGAAAACTTTATTGTTGATGACAACATCGCAACAAGCGGGTTCTTTGGTGGATGCTTTACTTGTGTTTAAAAAGCACGGTATTAATATGACCAAGCTTGAATCTCGTCCTATTTATGGCAAGCCTTGGGAAGAAATGTTCTATTTGGAAATTGAAGGAAATATTCATCATCCTGATACCCAAATTGCCTTGGAAGAGCTTAAACAATTCAGTAATTATCTGAAAGTACTTGGTTGTTACCCAAGTGAAATAGTGAAGCCTGCGAAGGTATAACGAAAATAAAAAAAGAGCGGTCGATTTAAAACAACGTTAAAATCGACCGCTCTTTTTATTGGGAAATCTTAAGCTTTTTTCAAGAACTCTGATTTCAACATGATTTTGCCACAATCGACGTTGTGATCTCCATTAACTAAACGGATATTTTTGAATTTTGTGCCTTTCTTCAACACTTCAGATGAACCTTTTAATTTTAAATCTTTAATTAAAAGCACATCATCACCATCGGCTAACAAGTTACCGTTGCTGTCTTTAACAATTAGTTGATCTTCATCGACTTCAACTGTTTCATTACCATTCCACTCATTACCACAATCAGGGCAAACAAAATTTACAGAATCATGATAAACATATTCGCCTTTACATTTTGGGCAAGCTGGCATTTGATCCATTTCTTTTTCCTTCTTTATCTGATTTAAGCCAAGTATAATGCGCACGGAGTATAACAAAAAAGTGACTATTCGCCAAAAAATGGGCAATTTCACGGAATTTATGAGGTATTTATGAAAAAAATTATGCTTTTGAGTGCAGTGATGGGCAGTTTAATCTCAATCAATGCATTCGCGCACAATATCCAACCAAATCAACTTTTAGCCAATGTAACGGTTTCGGATAAAGGTGAAATCACTTTAAATGGCAATGATGCGGCTTATAAATCATGGAGCTCAACGGCATTACCTGGCAAAGTCCGTGTGATTCAGCATATTGCAGGCAGAAGTGCGGCAAAAGAGAAAAATCAAGCGATGATCGAAGCCATCAAAGCAGCTCATTTTAACCAAGCCAAATATCAAACCACGACCATTATTAATGCTGATGATGCCGTTGTGGGCACGGGTATGTTTGTGAAAAGTAGCGCAGAAAAAGGCAAAAAAGAAAATGCCCATAGCCAAGTGATTTTAGATGATAAAAGTGCGGTTAAAAATGCGTGGGGATTACGTGAAAAAGACAGCGTGATTATTTTGCTTGATAAAACCGGCAAGGTGCAATTTGTGAAAGAAGGTAAATTGACGGATGATGAAGTCAAAGAAGTGATTTCACGTGCAACAGCATTAATGGCGAAGTAATAGAGTAATAAGCGGAAGTTCTCTTCCGCTTTTTTATCCTTTGAAATCCTTCATTAATTTTCTCAATGTGCCACAATTTCGTTGAAATTTACGGCAATGTGTACAGATGGCAAGATGCAAATTGAGCCCAATTTTTTCTTTAGTCATTAATGAGCGTTCTTGCGCATCTGAAATGAGTCGAGTCGCTTGGCGACATTTCATAAAATCACTCCTTAAAGTTTATGAGATAAGCAGTTTTGAAGTTGTAAGCGAGCACGATAGAGTGTCGTGTGCAAGTTACTTATGCTTAGTTGATTTTCTTGGCAAATTTCTTCGGAAGATAATTCCAAAAACTCTCTCATCATAAAAATCTTGGCTTGTTTGGCTGGCAGGCAAGTTAAGCAAGTTTCAAAAATCAGCCAGAATTCTTCAGAATAGACCGCACTTTCGCTCAGTTCGAGATCGAGTGGAGAATGTTCAGCTTTCCAGTGGCCCCCTTCATCAAAGAAATGATTAGTTTGTTCTTCATCTTTAATTTCGGTTTCTAGCACTAATTTGCCTTTCTGGCGAAGAAAATCAATGATTTTATTTTTTAAGATAGCAAAGACCCAGGTCTTAAATGCCGCTTGTCGTTTAAATTGCTCAAGATGGTTAAATGCACTTAAAAAACTCTCTTGCACCAAATCTTCAGCTAATACAGAATCGCCCACCTGTAATGTGGCAAATTTCAGCATTTGCTCTCTAATTTGAGCCAAGTCTTTATTGGAAATTCCAGTTTTCATATTTTTTCCTTGAAAAAAGTGTAAGAAATAGATTTCTCATTCGTCTAATGATAATGAAAGGGGAAACCTTTCCATCCAATGCTAATTATTCACAAATTAAGGAAGATTCAAAATGAAAAATATTACTTCAAAAACAACCTTTACTGCTATTGCTGCACTTTTCTTCGCAACCAGTCTTTATGCGACCGATATGAAATCTAATGAAATGTCGATGGCAAAAGATTCCATGCCGATGACAAAAGATTCCATGCCGATGACAAAAGACGCTATGCCAATGCAAAATGACAAAATGGCATCTGATGGGATGATGAAATCTCATGATATGAAATCTCACGACATGAAAATGGATAATATGAAATCAGAAGGAATGAAATCTGATGATATGAAAACAAAAGAAATGAAAGCAAAAGAAATGAAGAAAAAAGCAAAAACAATGGAAAAACCGAAAATGTAATGCTTTCTTCTTAAAAGAAAAACTGCGGTCAATTTGACCGCAGTTTTTGTATCAAAGTGAGATTATTGTTTACGCCACGTCGTGCCGTTAGGGCCGTCTTCTAACACAATTCCCATTGCAGTGAGTTCATTACGAGCCGCATCTGCAGCAGCCCAATCTTTAGCAGCACGCGCTTCGTTGCGTTGTTTGATGAGCGCTTCAATTTTTGCGACTTCATCATCGTCAGAGCCCGCTTGTAAGAATTTTTCTGGATCTTGTTGAAGTAAACCTAAGATACCCGCTAATTCACGTAAACGAGCAGCAAGACCATTGGCTTTTTCTGTATCTTCAGTTTTCAATTTATTGATTTCACGAGCCATTTCAAATAAGACAGAAAGGGCATTCGGTGTATTGAAATCATCATCCATTGCCTCACGGAAGGCTTCCACAAAATTTTCACCACCAAAAGCAACCGCACTTTGATCGGTGCCACGTAAAGCGGTGTACAAACGTTCTAATGCACCTTGTGCTAAATTCAGGTTTTCTTCACTATAATTGAGTTGGCTGCGATAGTGTGCCGTTAGTAAGAAATAACGCACCGCTTCTGCATTGTAGTGGTTTAATACATCACGAATAGTGAAGAAGTTGCCGAGGGATTTCGACATTTTTTCTTTATCCACCATAATCATGCCAGAATGGATCCAATAATTCACATATTGGCCGCCATGAGCACAGCAAGATTGCGCGATTTCATTTTCGTGGTGTGGGAACATTAAGTCAGAACCGCCGCCGTGAATATCAAAATGTTCGCCAAGTTGTTTGCAGTTCATTGCCGAACATTCAATGTGCCAACCTGGACGACCTGCACCCCATGGGGACGGCCAGCTTGGTTCGTTTTCTTTTGACATTTTCCAAAGCACGAAATCCATTGGATTTTTCTTGATTTCATTAATTTCAATACGAGCACCCGCTTGTAATTGGTCGAGATCTTGGCGTGATAATTTGCCGTATTCCTTAAAGCTTTCCACATCAAACATCACATCGCCATTGTCTGCAACATAAGCATGACCACGCGCAATCAGTTTTTCCACAATCTCAATAATTTCAGGAATATGATGCGTTGCACGAGGCTCAAAATCAGGACGTAGTACGTTTAACGCATCAAAATCTTTATACATTTCTTGCACCATACGATCTACAAGTTGATCGCAGGTTTCTTTATTTTCTAATGCACGTTTAATGATTTTATCATCCACATCCGTGATATTACGCACATAAGTTAAATCGTAGCCTAAAGAGCGTAAATAGCGAGCGATCACATCAAAACACACAAAGGTACGGCCGTGGCCAATATGGCATAAATCGTAAACGGTCACGCCGCACACATACATACCCACTTTTCCTTCATGGATAGGTTTGAACACTTCTTTTTCTCGAGTGAGGGTATTAAAAATCTTTAACATATTTTTTCTCTTAAAACAGGTTGGAAAACGACCGCACTTTTTCTGCTCATGGTGGCACTTTCTCGCCATTTGTGGAATAATGAATGCCTTAATTTTCAAGAGGAAAACAACATGGTTACATTACACACAAATTTTGGCGATATTAAAATTAAACTTGATTTTGATAAAGCGCCAATCACCGCAGAAAACTTTTTAAATTATTGTAAAAACGGTTTCTATAATAACACAATTTTCCATCGTGTTATTGATGGATTTATGATCCAAGGCGGTGGTATGGAAAGCGGAATGCGTGAAAAAGCAACAAATGCACCGATCCAAAATGAAGCTAACAATCGTTTAAGCAATAAACGTGGCACAATCGCCATGGCGCGTACCTCTGATCCACATTCTGCAACGGCACAATTCTTCATTAACGTGGCAGATAATGACTTCTTAAATTACCGTTCAAAAGAGATGTTTGGCCGTGAAGTCGTGCAAGAATGGGGCTATGCAGTATTCGGTGAAGTGGTTGAAGGCATGGATGTGGTTGATAAAATCAAGAAAGTAAAAACTGGTAATAAAGGCTTCCACCAAGACGTTCCAACAGAAGATGTTGTGATTACATCCGTTTCTGTCGAATAATTAATTCGGTGTGTGGATGCGTAATCTACACACCTTTTTCTTAAGTGAAATAACGCGATGCCTTTCTTTGATACTCATACCCACCTTGATTATCTTCATCATGACACTGGTGAGCCATTAGCTCAGCTGGTGGATAACGCTAAGCAAGCTGATGTGCAAAAAATTTTGATTGTGGCGGTAAAAGAGTCGGATTTTAAAACGATCCAAAATATGACCGCACTTTTCCCTGAGCATCTTTATTGTGGACTTGGGCTACATCCTCTTTATATCAAAGAGCATCAAGAGCATGATTTAGAAACATTGGATACGGCGTTATCTGTACGAGATCAAAATTGTACAGCCGTAGCAGAAATAGGTTTAGAGTGTGCGATTCCTGATTTATTGACGGATGAATTATGGCAAAAGCAACAGCACTTTTTAGAAAGTCAGCTTTATTTAGCGAAGAAATACAATCTGTCGGTCAATTTACATAGCCGAAAATCCCACGAGCAATTATTCCGCTTTTTAAAACAAGCCAATTTGCCAAAATGTGGTGTCGTGCATGGTTTTTCAGGGAGTTATGATCAAGCAAAACGATTTGTGGATTTAGGCTATAAAATTGGCGTAGGCGGCACGATTACTTATGAACGCGCGAATAAAACGCGCCAAGCGATTGCGAAGTTGCCATTAGAGGCGTTGGTATTAGAAACGGATACACCAGATATGCCGGTGTTTGGCTTTCAAGGACAACCTAATCGACCAGAACGGATTGTTCACACCTTTGAAGCATTATGCCATTTAAGAAGTGAAAATGCTGAAGTAATTAAAGAAATGACTTGGCTGAATAGCTTAACCTTATTCGGTTAAACCTTAAAGCGATAAATCACTTGATTGGCTGAACCACGCCAAACTAAGCTTGGGTCAGCCTGTTCTTGTATAAATTTCCCATCAATAAGCACATCAATATAAGGCAACATTTGACGTTGATAATCATCAAGTTCATCCAGTTTATATCCCGTCCACACCCAAATATCCTTATCAGGACATTCTTTTTTTACACGCTGTACAAAAGGAAGTAAGGCTTCGACATTGCGAGGATGCATCGGATCCCCTCCAGAAAGCGTGAGTCCTTGACGTTTAATACGCGTATCTTTTAAATCATTGATGATCTGTTGTTCCATCGCTTCATCAAATAATACGCCATTATCAAAAGACCAGCTCTTTTGGTTGTAGCAACCACGGCAACCATGCGTACAACCGCTAACGAAAAGGGTACAACGAGTGCCTTCGCCATTTACAACATCGGTAGGGTAGTATTGGAGATAGTTCATGGTTTTACCTTAAAAGTGCGGTTGATTTTCTCGTCAAATTCACCGAATTGATAAATTAACCTTTGCAATACAGGGCCAATTCTTGCATAATAGCCCACCTAATCGCATTGCGATATCAATGGAAATCTTCTCGGTCTCTCGCAACGGTGTCTGGTTTACTCGGTCAGGTTCGGAAGAAAGCAGCCAAAGTCGGAATTTCTGTGTGCCGAGAATAAGCTGGGAAGATTTCCACCCAACTTATCCTTTCTTATTTTACACTCGCTCTACTAATTGTTTGAAGAACCCTTTTTCTAATTGCAATAATTCTACATAAGTGCCTTTTTCAATTAGCTTCGCTTCATCAATCACACAAAGTTCATCAAATTGCTCAATCGCCGTTAAGCGGTGAGTCACCATAATTAAGGTTTTATTTTCAGCATGGGCAAGAATCAAACGCAGAATTTGGCGTTCAGTTTCGCGGTCTAAACCTTCAGTTGGCTCATCTAATAATAAAATTGGCGCATCATTAAGCAAAATACGTGCTAAGCCTAAACGACGTTGTTCTCCACCAGAAAGTGGACGGCCGCCATCACCTAGCCAAATATCTAAGCCTTGTTCTTGTTCCAACAATTTGCCTAAACCAACTTGATTTAACACCTCGATCATTTTTTCATCTGAAATATTGACCGCACTTGCGAATTGCAGATTTTGACGAAGTGTATCGCTAAATACATGGACACGTTGTGTTAAAAAGCAGAATTGGCTGCGTAATGTGTTTTCTGCATAATCAGCAATTGGTTGACCAGCAAGGCGTAATTCTCCTTGATTGGCATCATAATTACGCACTAAAAGCTGCAATAACGTGGATTTCCCGCTACCTGTTTTACCTAAAATTGCGACTTTTTTACCTTTTTGAATGGTTAAATTCAAATTTTCTAAAGCACGATTTTGACGTTCAGGATAAGTGAAAGAAAGATCTTTCGCTTCAATTAATGTTGTGGCGTTTTGATCGAACTCCGCTTTGCCATTAAAAGCTACTAATGGTTGTTGTTCGATAATATCTGTTACACGTTCAGCTGACGCAATTACTTGCCCGATATGTAAGAACGCCGAGCCTAATGGCATTAGGATTTCAAATGATGCAAGGGCGGCAAAAATGAAGAGCGCAATAAACGCCATACGGTATTCATCGTTACCAAACTCAGCTTGTGAGCTAAACCACAACATTGCGGCAATAATCAAACCATTTAAGAAGAGTGAAAGAGCGGTTGAAAATCCGCTTAAATTGGCTTCTTTTTGTTGGTCTGCTTGCCAGTTAGCTTCGGTTTTTGCCATGTTATTTTTCAATTTATCTTCGGCATTAAAGAGCAATAATTCAGCTTGCGCTTGGATAAATTCTAGGAATTGTGTGCGGTAAAGTGCACGTGAATGCACGAGTTTGTCGCCAAATTTTTTACCCAGTTGGTAGAAAACGGTTGGAATAACGAATACCAATAAAAGTAGGCTAATGCCTAAACCTAAGGCTAAAGGAGTATTGATGAAACTTAGGCCAATACACATAGCTAGAATCACAAAAATAGCCGTAATAAATGGCGCAATTAAGCGAAGATAAAGGCTATCGAGGGTATCTACATCAGACACTAAGCGGTTTAATAAATCGCTGTTACGATAACGATTTAACACCGCAGGGCTTAAGGGGATAATCTTCTCAAAAACCTGTACTCGTAATTTAGCCAAGATGCGGAAAGTCGCATCGTGCGTGACCAACTTTTCGAAATAACGGAAAAGGGTACGGCTAATAGCAAGCCCACGCACAGAAGCAGATGGGTAGAAGAAATTAAATAACGTGCCAAGACCTGCAATAGCTGTTGCCGCTAAAAACCAACCAGATGTGGTCAGCAAGCCTATGCTAGATGCAAGACCTGTGATCATTAAAAACAAGCCTAAAAATAAAGGCAACTTGGCGAATTTAAATAAACGTAAAAAGGGAAGTAAAGCCCGCATTATTGAATATCCTCTTTTCGTTGAGCCAATAATTCGGCAAAGAAGCCTTGATCTTTTAATTGGTTGAAATGGCCTTGTTGAACAATTTCACCTTCTTGCATCACTAAAATGTTGTCACATTGTTTCAGATCTTCAATGCGGTGTGTGATCATTAAGGTGGTTTGGTTATGGCTCATTTCTGCAAGGGCAGCAAGTACCAGATTTTCAGATTGAGCATCGAGGCTAGCCGTTGGCTCATCGAGTAATAATAAATTGCCTTTGCGTAGTAAAGCGCGAGCGATAGCTAAGCGTTGCGCTTGGCCTACGGATACCCCTATCCCACCATCTTTAATTTCACTATCTAAGCCTAATTTATCGGTAAACTCTTTCGCTTGCGCAGAAATCAAGGCTTGCTCGATTTGAGCATCAGTTGCTTGAATATCACCTAAAAGTAGGTTTTCTTTGATGCTACCTTGTAGTAGTAATGGGTTTTGACCTACCCAAGCAATTTGTTTGCGCCAGTCGCTTAAACGGCTTTGGTTAAGTTCCACACCGTTAATTTTTAAGCTCCCTTCATAAGGCAAGAAACCGAGTAATACATTGATTAAAGAGGTTTTTCCTGCACCACTTTGGCCGACAAGAGCAATATGGCTTTCTTTCGGAATATGGAATGAAAGAGGCTTCGTTAATGGTTGACCTTGTGGCGAAAGCGCCACTAAATTTTCAGCCTGAATTTCGACCGCACTTTGTGCTGGAATTTGTTCATTGCCTTGATGGGCAATTAAATAATCGGCTTCTAAGAAATCGACAATAGCATCAGCAGCACCAATACCTGCTGCACGATCGTGATAGTAAGTCCCGAGATCTCGCAATGGTTGATAAAACTCTGGCGCCAGAATTAAGCAGAAAAAGCCGGTAAATAAGGTCAGCGTGGTGCCATAAGTACCAAATTCGACTTGCCCTAAATAACTAAAACCAAAGTACACCGCCATTAAAGCAATGGAAATAGAGGTGAAAAACTCTAACACGGCAGAAGAGAGAAAGGCCATTTTAAGTACTGTCATGGTCGTTTCACGGAAGTCTTCCGTTGTACTTTCAATATGTTGAGTTTGTTCTGAAGTGCGGTTGAAAAGACGCAAGGTTTCTAAACCGCGTAAGCGATCCAAGAATTGAGCACTTAAGCGAGAAAGGGTCGCCATATTTTTTTGGCTACTGTCTGCCGCCGCAATCCCTACCAGAATCATAAAAACTGGTACAAGTGGTGCAGTGACCATCAAAATCAGTCCAGCTGCCCAGTTGAGCGGGAATACAGCAATTAAAATCACCATTGGTACAATGGCAGACAAACTTTGTTGTGGTAAGAAGCGCGCATAGAAGTTATGCAGATTTTCCACTTGTTCAAGCATGATACTTGCCCAGCTTCCGGCGGGTTTGTTATTGATAGTCGCAGGTCCCACTTGGTGGATTTTGTCTAAGATCTTTTGGCGCATATGGTTGCGTAGTAATCGACCTGCTTTAAAGCCAATTTTTTCGCGTAGCCATAAAATGACCGCACGCAAAGCAAAAGTAATGATTAATGCAATAAAATATGGAATCAGTTCAGTGCGATCGACATTTTGCATAATCAGCTTGTCGAGCAAGGTCGCAAGAAAATAGGTTTGAGCCACAAGAATTAAGGAGGAAAGTGTGGCAAGGGCAATATTGGTGCGCATTAATTTTTTTACAGGTTGTTGCTGCGCACGAAGCCATTTTTGTAAATATTTTTGGCGAAGTTTGTCCATAGATTTGTAGAGTTAGTATTTAAAAAGTTCTCCCTCTCTATTGAGAGGGAGCTTGAAGGGCGAGTTTATTGATACAAAATTGATTCTTTAAAATCTCCCTTAACCCCTCTTGGCTAAAGAGGGGGAAATAAATAAGGAAATTTATTTATTCTTGAGCATCTAAATAACGTTCAGCATCTAATGCAGCCATACAGCCTGTACCCGCTGAAGTAATGGCTTGGCGATAGTTGTGATCCATCACATCACCTGCAGCAAACACACCTTCCACAGAGGTCGCTGTTGCATTGCCTTCAAGACCTGATTTGACAACGATATAACCGTTATTAAGTTCAAGCTGGCCTTGGAAGATTTCAGTGTTTGGCGCATGACCGATAGCAATAAATAAACCGTCTAATTTCACGTCTTCTTTTTCGCCGGTTTTTACGTTTTCTAAACGTACACCTGTTACGCCCATGTTATCGCCTAACACTTCATTCAAAGTGCGGTCAGTATGAAGCACGATTTTGCCTTCTTCGACTTTTTTGTATAAGCGATCGATTAAGATTTTTTCTGCACGGAAACTATCACGACGGTGGATTAAATGCACTTCAGACGCAATGTTAGCCAAGTAAAGTGCTTCTTCAACGGCAGTATTCCCACCACCGACAACGGCAACCGGTTTATTACGATAGAAGAAGCCATCACAGGTTGCGCAAGCTGAAACGCCGCGGCCTTTATACGCGGTTTCTGACTCTAATCCGATATAACGTGCTGATGCCCCTGTTGCGATGATTAACGCATCACATGTGAAGGTTTGCATATCGCCATAAAGTTTGAACGGGCGAGAAGATAAATCGACTTTATTAATATGATCAAACACGATTTCGGTTTCAAATTTTTCGGCGTGTTGCAACATACGTTGCATTAAACCTGGACCAGTGGTCATTTCAAAATCACCTGGCCAGTTTTCAATTTCATCAGTAGTGGTAAGTTGACCGCCTTGTTGAAGACCGGTCACTAAAACAGGTTTTAAGTTTGCACGTGCGGCATAAATAGCGGCGGTATAACCTGCAGGACCTGAACCTAAAATTAATAATTTGCTGTGTTTAACGTCTGACATAAAGAATCCTTTGTTTATAAAATAAAGCATGAGGCTTTTGGAATTCGTTCATTATAAAGCCTTCATGCATAAAAAAATAGTTGATCGTATTAGTAAAGCAATGAATACAGCAATCGGCGATATTTATTGGTGATAGGATCTGCATTGCCAATGGCTGATAAAATAGATAAAAACTGTTGTTTCACTTCACCATTTTCTGCAGAAAGATCTTGTTTAAGAATGCTAAATAATAAATCCAATGCTTCTTCGTTTCGGTTGGCTTGATGTAGCTGAACTGCCAATTTCAACGCAATTTCAGGCGTTGGATTTTTCGCATAATCCGCTTGTAATTGCTGAATTTCTGGTGTATCAGCCGCTTTAATTAAAAGGTCAATCTGCGCTTGTAAGCCATGCCAACGGCTGTCGCGATCCTGAATCGGAATTTGCGCTAAAATATCTGCAGCAGGCTCCGTTTTCTTCATGGCAATATAGGTTTCCGCATAAAGTAATGCGACATCGCTGTTTTTCTTATCCGAAAGTTCCCAGGCTTCTTTCAATAATGGAAGAGCAGAGTCGTAATCTTCCACTTGTAAAAAATCCAAGGCTTTTTGGAATTTTAAATCTTCTTCTTTTGGCAAAATGGCGCTTAAACGTTGTAATAAGTTGGTTTCATCTAATGCACCTGGGAACGCATCTAATGCTTGTGCTTCTTTGAAAAGGTAAGTCGTTGGCAACGCTTGAATACGAAATTGAGCAGCAATCATTTGCTCCGTTTCACAATTGACTAAGCCGAGAATAAATTGCCCTTGGTGTTGTTCTGCAACACGCTGTAATACATTGGCAAAATCTGCCGATTCTTTATGGCTTGGCGCATAAAAGTTAATGACAAGCGGGGTTTCGACGGAACGTTGCAACGTTTCGGTAAGGTTTTGTTCGTTGAGTTCAACTAAAAAAGGTAAATCTGCCATTTTTATTCCTTGATAAATGGAAAATGATGCCTGATTTTAACAAAGTGCGGTTAGTTTTAGAAATGTTTTACAGGAAAAGAAAAGGGCAGCGTTAATCTGCCCTTATTCGCTATCTATTTTTATTCTTTTGTTTCTTCCACTTTATCTTCTGGAAGCACGAGGTTAAGAATTAAGGCAAGTAATGAACCTACGGTAATGCCTGAACCGAGCACTTCTTTGAAAAAGTGCGGTAATTTATCAAGCAATTCTGGACGAGTCGTCACGGCTAAGCCACAGCCAATGGAAATCGCGATAATTAAACCATTGCGTTTGCTACGTGCCACTTTATCCAACATTTGGATACCCGCGGCGATAATCATCGCGAACATCATTAAGCCTGCACCACCTAATACTGGTAATGGAATTGATACAATTAATGCACCGAATACAGGGAATAAGCCCGCTAGCGCTAGAAGTACACCGGTTAGCGCAACCACGTGACGGCTAGCCACGCCAGTTAGAGAAATGACACCAATGTTTTGTGAGAATGAAGAGAATGGTGTGGTGGACATAATAGCGGCTAAGGCAGATCCTAAACCATCAGCTAAAACCCCACCGCGTAAATGTCTGCCGGTGATTTCGGTTTTGGTTGCGTTACCTAGCGCTAAGAAGTTACCGCTTGATTCAACAATCGTGACTAAGTACGCAATGGACATGCCGATAATGCCTGAAATTGGGAAGGCTAAGCCAAAGTGTAGTGGTTGTGGAATCGCGAAAGTTTGTGCTTGTTTTACGCCTTCAAAGCTTACCCAGCCCATGGCTAAACAAACGAGATAACCAGTCATCATCCCAATAACGATGGCGGCAGCAGAGAAAATCCCTTTACCCCATTGTACGAGAGCGACCACGATGACTAATACAAAGCTCGCCATCATTAAATTTTCTGGCGTAGCATAATTCGCATCACCACGTTGACCACCCGCGAACCAGTCAACGGCAACAGGAATCAGGCTTAAACCGATCATCATGACAACGGTACCGGTTACAATCGGTGGGAATAATTTACGAATATACGGCATAAAGAAGCTGCCGATAATCATCACTAATGAGCCAACCAGAGATGCGCCTAAGATACCCGCAATGCCATATTCACTAAAACCAATGGCCAGTGCTGCGGCAACGAAAGTAAAACTGGTTCCCATCACACTTGGCAAACGAATGCCCACAGGCCCCAAGCCTTTACATTGAATAACGGTCACCACGCCAGAAATTAAAAGCGCAGCATTCACTAGCGTAATGGTATCTTCGGTAGGTAATTTTAAGACGTTACCAATGACCAATGGTACAGCAATAATTCCCCCGAGTGCGGCAAGTAAATGTTGTGCAGCAAGGAGTAAACTCAATCCGAAAGGTGGTTTGTCTTCCACCGTATAGAGCAGGTTGTTATTCATTTGGTTTCCCTAAGTAAAAAAATTGTGCGAATTATACGTTAATTTTGATTTGAGGCAAACGTTTGCGTAATAAAATAAAAAAGTGCGGTTAAAAATCATCTTGTTTTTAACCGCACTTATTAGGTTTTAAAGGTTACATCCAGAAGATATAAGCAATTGTCCCGATAATTAGCATACAGGTTAAATCAATAAATTTACCCACGCGGATCATTTCGGATTGTTTAACAAAACCTGTCGAGTACACAATCGCATTCGGTGGGGTACCAACCGGCATCATAAAGGCACAGGAAGCCCCTAGACCGATAATCATTGCAAAACCAAGTGGTGGCATATTCAGTGCTTGTGCGATAGAAATAAAGATTGGAACCAGTAAAGCTGCACTTGCTGTATTTGAGGTAAACTCAGTTAAACAGACGATAAAGGCTGCAACAATTAATGCCATCACATAGTAGTGGCCACCTTCAATAATGAAGACGATACCATCCGCCATGATTTTGCTTGCGCCAGATTGAGTTAATACTGAGCTTAAGGTTAAACCGCCACCAAAGAGGAATAGCACGCCCCATTCTGTATTTTCTTGCACTTGTTTCCAACTTGCGATACCCGTTACACAAATGACAATCGCTGCGGAGAGCGCCACCATACTGTCAAAGCTGCCAATAGGTTTGGGTAAACCTAATGATTGAGAAATAATTGGGTTAAGGTACCCACCAAAAATCCACAGAATTGCTACAGTGATAAAAATGACCAAGGTTAAAACACGTTGTTTAGTCATGTGAATTTTTTCAAATTCAGCAGCAAAATGAAGGCCTAATTTTGGTTTAAATACAATATATAACCAACCAATAATAAGCGGGAATAAAATTAACATCACTGGTGTGCCATACATTAACCAGTCAGCAAAGTCTAAATGGAGCTGTGAAGCAGCAATGGCATTAGGCGGGCTTCCCACAAGTGTTCCCATTCCACCGATGGTCGCACTATAAGCGATCCCTAAAAGCACAAATACATAAGTATTATGTTCTTCTTTTTGATCTAATTGACTCAGAATGGTCATTGAAAGCGGAATCATCATCGCTGCAGTCGCTGTATTACTCATCCACATAGATAAAAATGCGGTTGCTAAGAAAAGGTAAAGCACAGCAACAAAGAGACGACCTTTTGCTAATTGCATGATTTTATTAGAAATCATTTTGTCGATCTTTTGCACATTTAATGCGGTAGCAATCGCAAAACCACCAAAGAATAAGAAAATGGTAGGATCAGCAAAGGCAACAAGCGCCTCTCGACTATTTACCAATCCGAGTAACACAGACAAAATAGGAACAAATAGCGCCGTGATAGTCACGTTTACTGCTTCTGTTAACCATAAAATAGCCACGAATGCCAATAATGCCAAGCCTTTATTGGCAGCAGGCTCAAAAGGAAGGACGTTTAATAAAACAAAAAAGAGAATCACATCAGCAAGGAATACTACTGCATTTTTATTCAAAGCTTTAGATTGCGAGTCCGTAATAGGGGTTTGTTGCATATATTTTTTCCTATATATTTTTTCTATATATTTTAAGAAGTTGGCGATTCTAGCATAAGTGCGTTTAATCAGAAAATAGGGAGGTACTACAAATTGATTAGTATTAAAGCAAAGAGCGGTCAAAATCAGATATTTTTGACCGCTCTTTATTCGTGGAATATTTGTTTAACGGGATAAAATCGCTTTCACTTGCTTTTGTAATGTTGGCACAATCTCTTGTTCAAACCATGGATTTTTCTTGAGCCAAATTTGGTTACGTGGAGAAGGGTGAACGAGCGGAAGAAACTGAGGGAGAAAATCACGGAAATGGTGAACAGTCTCAGTGACATTAAGGTTATTTTCTGGCAAATAATATTTTTGTGCATATTGTCCAATGAGAATCGTCAGCTCAATATTGGGTAAATTAGCGAGAATTGCTAGATGCCATTTTTCCGCAAAACCTTTGCGCGGTGGTAAATCACCCGATTTTCCTTTTCCTGGATAATAAAAATCCATCGGGATGACAGCAAACATACCAGAATGATAAAAGGTATCGCGATCCACACCTAGCCATTCACGTAGGCGATCACCGCTTTTATCATTCCAATATAAACGACTTTCTTGGGCTTTAATTCCGGGGGCTTGTCCGACAATATTAATCCGAGCCGTGGTTGGTGCGGCAAAAAGCGGTTCAATTCCTTTTGCTGTGAACGATTGATTATCGGGATCTTGCATGATGGATTGCGTGATTTGTGTAAGTGTTGGCATGGTACTTCCTTATTTATTGAAATAAAAATAGCTCACTTTTGATGAGCTATTTTATCATAATCAATGTTGCGACATTATAGGTGTTTCACTCGACGTTTTACTTCTTCCTGTTTGCCCGCATTGAATGGACGAGCATCAGGGCTACCAAGGTAACCACAAACTCGTCGGGTTACGGAGACTTTTGCACTGTCATGGTTGCCACATTTCGGGCAGACAAAGCCTTTACTTGTGCAATTAAACTCTCCCGTGAAGCCACATTCGTAACATTCATCAATTGGTGTGTTGGTGCCGTAATAAGGCACGCGATCGTAGCTATAATCCCACACATCTTCGAGTGCTTTCAGGTTATGTTGAATGTTAGGGTATTCGCCATAACAGATAAAGCCGCCACTAGCTAATTCAGGATAAGGCATTTCAAAGTCTAATTTATCGTATGGATTCACTTTTTTCTCTACATCTAAGTGATAGCTGTTAGTGTAGTAGCCTTTATCGGTAACGCCGTCAATGACACCAAATTGTTTGGTATCTAAACGGCAGAAACGATCGCACAAGTTTTCACTTGGTGTGGAATAAAGGCTAAATGCATAACCCGTTTCTTTCTGCCATTGTTTTACCGCTTCATTTAAACGACGCACAATCGCGATACCTTTTTCACGTAGTTGCTCATCGTCAAAAATATGCCCTTGTTTATACAGCGCATTGATGGTTTCATGAATACCAATATAGCCTAAAGAAATTGATGCTCGTCCATTTTTGAAAATATCCGCAACATTATCATCGGCTTTTAGTCGAACGCCGCAAGCACCTTCCATATAGAGAATTGGCGCGACACGGGCTTTGGTATTTTCTAAGCGAGCAATACGGGTAAGCAAGGCTTTCTTCGCGAGGGCTAAGCGTTCATCTAAAGTGCGGTAGAATTTTTCTTCATTTCCTTGTGCTTCAAGGGCAATACGAGGTAGATTCAAACTCACCACACCTAAATTATTGCGACCATCATGCACTTCATGACCGTTTTCTTCATAAGCCCCCAAGAAGCTACGACAACCCATTGGGGCTTTGAATGAGCCAGTGACTTTGACTACTTGATCATAGTTTAAAATATCTGGATACATGCGTTTTGATGCGCATTCTAATGCCAGTTTTTTAATATCATAGTTCGGATCTTGTTCGTTTTGGTTCACGCCTTTTTTAATAGTAAAGACCAGTTTAGGGAAGATTGGCGTTTTGTGATTTTTACCCAAACCACGAATACGGTTTTTCAAGATTGATTGCTGAATTAAACGTTCTTGCCAACTTGTGCCTAAGCCAAAACCAAAGGTAACAAACGGCGTTTGACCATTTGACGTATGGAGCGTGTTAACTTCATATTCAAGGGATTGAAACGCATCAAAACATTCTTTTTCAATTAACGCTTTTGCATAACCTTCCGCATCCGGAATTTGCCATTGTGCAGCGTTTTTCAAATGTTTTTCAAAACTGAGTTGAACATAAGGCGCAAGCACTTCATCAATACGATTAATGGTTGTACCGCCATAAATATGGCTAGCGACTTGAGCAATAATTTGTGCAGTAACCGCTGTTGCTGTGCCGATAGATTTAGGCGGTTCAATTTCAGCATTACCCATTTTAAAGCCATGTGAAAGCATGCCTTTTAGATCAACCAGCATGCAGTTAAACATTGGGAAAAATGGCGCGTAATCTAAGTCGTGATAGTGGATTTCGCCTTTTTCATGAGCTTCAACAACATCTCTTGGCAGAATGTGACGTTTGGCATAATGTTTTGCCACAATACCCGCCAGTAAATCACGTTGGGTAGGGATCACTTTCGCATCTTTATTGGCATTTTCGTTAAGCAATTCGACGTTGCTTTGCTCAATCAGCCCTTCAATTTCTTTGGTTAATTGACTGCGTTTTTCACGAGCAAGGTCGCGATCGTGACGATATTCAATATAGGCACGTGCAATTTGTGGATACTTGCTTGTCATTAAGTGATTTTCAACGATTTTTTGAATCTGGTTGATATCAATTTCATACTGATAGTGACTAAAAATTTCAGTATTAATCTGCTGACTCAGAGCATGGATATACATTTCATCAACAATATTGACCGCACTTGCCGCTTTTTTGATGGCATTAGTAATACGTTGTAGGTCAAACCCAATTCGTGAACCATCACGCTTAATCACGAAGAAAGCATTCATTTTATGACTCCTATATAGCTAACTTTAAAAAAAACGAAAGCACTATATATAGTTTTAATTTATCGGTCAATACACAATATGTAGTGTTATTTTGTATTTATTGATGCTTAAAATTGAGTCGAAACCTTGCTAAATCTGGAAAGAATATGTGTTTTTGTTGAGAATTATTCTCAAATTATTTTTTAATAAATTTGATCTATGTCAAGATTTTTGGCAATAAAAAAACGGACGAAAAATCGTCCGCTCTTTAAGTCATAGAAAAGAAATTAAGCTGCAACCATTACCATGGCTGGGCGAATCACTCGACCATTTAAGGTATAACCTTTTTGTAAAACGGTGGTGATTTGATTAGTTGTAAAGCCTTCTGCTGGTTGCATAGAGATAGCTTGGTGAAGATCCGGATTAAAGGTATCGCCTACTGCACCAACAGGCTCGACACCAAAGCGAGAAACTGTTGAGAGTAATTCTTTTAAAGTCAGCTCGACGCCATCGAATAAGGCTTTGATATTTTCATCTTCCTTATTGGCTGGTGTGGCAAGCGCACGCTCTAAGTTATCAATGGTATTTAAAATGTCTTTTGAGAATTTTTCGAGCGCAAATTTATGTGCTTTTTCGATGTCTTGTTCGCTACGACGACGCATATTATCAATTTCTGCACGCGTACGGAGCAATAAATCTTGCTCTTTTTTAGAGGTTTCTTCTACTTGTGCTTTTAATTGTTCTTCAAGTTCTTGTACTCGGGCAATCGCTTCTTCTAACGGATCTTCCGTTGAAGTGGTTTCCTGCTGAACTTCTTCAACAAGTTCTTCATTTTCATTTAAGTTTTGTGCTTGTTCTGACATCTTTTTCTCCATTTATCAAAAATTAGTGCTATTTTAGCAAAACTGAATTGCTATGTAATATAATGGCTAAAATTTTAAATTCAAGTGCGGTCAAAAATCAGGAAGTCTGTACTTGGGAGCAATCATAGTTATGGATGAATTAGTCAAATCATTTAAAACCATCGCCTTGATGGGAAAACCACGTCGCGACATTAATTTGCAAATGCATAAAAACTTGTATCAGTGGCTGAAAGAGCGAGGATATCAAGTTTTAGTTGAAAAAGAAGTGGGGGAAAAATTCGGTTTACCGGAAGAGGTGTTAGCAACGGTTGAAGAAATTGGAGAGCAAGCTCAACTCGTGATTGTAATCGGTGGTGATGGCAATATGCTAGGGCGTGCTCGCATTTTGGCTAAATATAATATTCCAATGATTGGCATTAACCGAGGCAACTTAGGCTTTTTGACCGATATTGACCCGAAAAATGCTTATGCACAGCTCGAAGCGTGTTTAGAACATGGTGAATTTTTTGTAGAAGAGCGTTTTTTATTGGAAGCTAAAATTGAACGGAACGGTGAAATTATCTCCAGTAGCAATGCCGTAAATGAGGCGGTGATTCACCCAGCTAAAATTGCGCACATGATTGATTTCCATGTTTACATCAATGATAAATTCGCGTTTTCTCAGCGTTCAGATGGTTTAATTGTTTCCACTCCCACAGGTTCAACCGCTTATTCGCTTTCCGCAGGCGGCCCAATTTTAACGCCAAATTTAAATGCGATTGCCCTTGTGCCGATGTTCCCACATACACTTTCTTCTCGACCATTAGTAATTGATGGCGATAGCAAAATTTCAATTCGCTTTGCAGAACATAATACTTCACAGTTGGAATTAGGCTGTGATAGTCAAATTGCGCTAGATTTTTCTCCTGATGATATCGTTCATATTGAAAAAAGCCCGCATAAACTGCGCCTATTACACCTAAAAAATTATAATTATTACAATGTATTAAGCACAAAATTAGGCTGGCTTAAAAATTTCTAATCCCAAAAGTTTAAAAATCTCTTTACTGTATATTACATCAGTTATAATATATGGATATACAGTTAAGGAGATTTTTTTATGCTAACCCAACTTACCATCAATAATTTTGCAATTGTTCGTCAATTAGAGATTGAATTGGCGAAAGGAATGTCTGTGATCACGGGGGAAACTGGCGCAGGAAAATCCATTGCTATTGATGCATTGGGGTTATGCTTAGGGCAACGTATTGAAACGTCTATGGTTCGAGAAGGGCAGGAAAGAGCCGAAATCTGCGCCACCTTTTTTATTGAACCAACGAACCCCGCTTATCAATGGTTGCAAGAGCAAGAATTGCAAGATCCTGATAATCCCTCTGATTGTATTTTACGCCGAGTCATTAATGCAGATGGGCGTTCTAAAGCCTTTATTAATAGCACGCCTGTATCAGCTTCTCAATTAAAAGAAATTGGTCAATATCTTATTCATATTAATGGGCAGCATGCTTCACAATTATTATTGAAAAATGACTACCAACTTCAGTTGGTGGATACATTTGCACATCACCATGATTTGCTCGCACAAATGCGAGAAGATTATCGCACGTGGAAAAATCTTCAAACGCAAGTTAAAACCTTCCAACAAAAAGTTGCTGAAAATGAAGCGAAGAAACAGCTTTTACAATATCAGGTAGAAGAGTTGGATGAGTTTGCACTTCGTCCAAATGAATATTTAGAATTGGAAGAGGATCAACGTCGTCTATCAAATAGCGAACAGCTGACACAGTTATCACAATCAGCCTTACAGCTACTCAGTGAAAATGAGACGGTGAGTATCGATTCTATGCTTTATCGTGCGACGCAGTACATTGATGAATTAAGCGAATTAGATCCTCGCTATGCTTCCGTTCAAACAATGTTGAATGATGCACTTATTCAAGTGCAAGAGGCGACAAGTGAAGTGCAGCATCTTGCTTCTCACATTGAGCAAGATCCGATGTTATTACAAGAGATTGAACAACGTTTAGGGCAAGCTTTACAACTTGCACGTAAGCACAATGTGAAACCTGAAGAGTTGGTGGAATGGCATCAAAAATTAAAAGCAGAATTGACCGCACTTTTAGATTTTTCAGAAAGTGAAGAACACCTGATTTTAGAAGAAAAAGCTGCCTTTGAGAAAATGCAACATACAGCAAAACAATTGCATGAAAGCCGTTGCCAAGCTGCAGGAAAATTAGCACAACAGGTTACACATTCTATCAAAGGGCTTGCAATGGAAAATGCAGAATTTTTCATTGAAGTGAATTCAGATTTAACTAAAGTGACGGCAAATGGGGCAGATAATATTGTCTTTACTTTACGCAGTAATTTAGGACAACAAGCACAGCCGCTAACAAAAGTGGCATCTGGTGGTGAGTTGTCTCGTATTTCATTAGCGATCCAAGTCTTAACGTCCGATCAATCGGCGATTCCGACGTTAATTTTTGATGAAGTTGATGTTGGTATTAGCGGTAAAACGGCGAGTGTAGTGGGTAAATTGTTGCGCCAATTAGGCGATAAATGCCAAGTGCTTTGTGTGACCCATTTACCACAAGTCGCATGCCATGGACATCATCAATTTAATGTTGAGAAATTTACCGTTGATGATAAAACAGAAACTAAAATGACCGCACTTTCTCAAGAAGAGAGAGTTCCAGCTCTTGCAAGATTACTGGGTGGCAGTGAAATTACAGAACTAGCCTTGGCGAATGCGCAAGAAATGTTGGATTTAGTGAAGTAAAATCAGGTAAATAAATGGGCGCTTGTCGCCCATTTAATGCATTAATGAGCTGAATTTTGTCGTAAAGCTTAGATTCTTCTTGTCACATTTTAAAAATACTTGATAGGAATGCTTGCTTATTAGTCAAAAAAGCGTATTATAGACGTCTATACGTCAATACATCCAAAAGAAGAGAACTTATGTCTAGCTATTTATTTACTTCTGAATCGGTTTCAGAAGGACATCCAGATAAGATTGCCGATCAAATTTCTGATGCGGTACTTGATGAAATTTTAAAACAAGATCCTAAAGCTCGTGTGGCTTGCGAAACCTATGTAAAAACAGGGATGGCGTTAGTCGGTGGTGAAATTACTACATCAGCATGGGTTGATATTGAAAATCTCACTCGCCAAGTCATCTGTGATATTGGTTACAAACACTCAGAAATGGGGTTTGATGGCAATTCTTGTGCGGTATTAAATGCGATTGGTAAACAATCATCTGATATTAACCAAGGTGTGGATCGTGAGAATCCATTAGATCAAGGTGCGGGTGACCAAGGGATCATGTTTGGTTATGCGACAAATGAAACGGAAGTCTTGATGCCTGCGGCGATTACTTATGCGCATCGTTTAATGGAAAAACAAGCTGAAGTGCGTAAAAGTGGCAAATTAGCATGGTTACGCCCTGATGCGAAAAGCCAAGTGACCTTAAAATACGAAGATAACAAAATCGTGGGTGTAGATGCAGTCGTCCTTTCTACACAACATAGTGAAGAAGTGTCACAAAAAGAAATTTATGAAGGTGTGATGGAAGAAATCATCAAGCCAATTCTGCCAAGTGAATGGTTATCTCAACAAACAAAATATTTCATCAATCCAACCGGTCGTTTTGTGATTGGTGGCCCAATGGGGGACTGTGGCTTAACGGGTCGTAAAATCATTGTCGATACATACGGCGGCGCAGCTCGTCATGGTGGAGGTGCATTTTCTGGTAAAGATCCATCAAAAGTAGACCGTTCAGCGGCTTATGCTGCGCGTTATGTGGCAAAAAATATCGTTGCGGCTGGCCTTGCAGATCGTTGTGAAATTCAACTTTCTTACGCAATTGGTGTGGCAGAGCCAACTTCTATCATGGTAGAAACCTTTGGTACAGGAAAAGTATCAAACGAAGTATTGGTTAAGTTAGTGCGTGAATTCTTTGATTTACGCCCTTATGGTTTAATTAAAATGTTAAATTTAATTCAACCAATCTATCGCCAAACTGCGGCGTATGGACACTTTGGTCGTGAACAGTTCCCATGGGAAAAAGTAGATCGCGCTGAAGAATTACGTGCGGCAGCAGGTCTAAAATAAGTAAATTAAATGTATATGATAAAAACCGCTAATTTAGCGGTTTTTGTTTACTTAGTATGATGATGTCATCTCAAACTCAGTTTCGGCATTTAAAAATGCAGGTGCAACGCAAGCTTGCAGAAACATTACAACTGGCTGAACGTCACTTTCAACAGAAATTTCCTATTCCGACAATCAGTTATGACTTGCGAGGTGTAAAGGCCGGCGTTGCATACTTGCAGAAAAATGAGATTAAATTTAACCGCACTTTGCTACTCGAGAACTCAGATGAATTTATTCATCAGGTTGTTCCCCATGAATTAGCCCATCTTATTGTGTATCAAGTATTTGGTCGGGTGAAACCGCATGGACAGGAATGGCAAGCGGTGATGACACAGTTATTTAATCTTCCAGCTGATACTTGCCATCAATTCGATGTGGAAAGTGTACAGGGTAAAATGTTTGCTTATCAATGCGAATGTCAGACCCATTATTTAACGATTCGTCGGCATAATCGCATTCAACGAGATAAAATTGCCTATTTATGTCGAAAATGTCAGGGAAAATTGGTTTTTCATAGTGAAAATTCATAAGCAGTGTGGTATATTTCTAGCGTTTTCAATCAAATAACAGGGGTTATCCAATGAAAAAATCATTATTAGCTATCGTTGTCGGTGCATTAGCGGTTGCTTCAACTGCAAATGCAGGTTTATATGCAGAAGGTGATCTTGGTCTTTCAAGAACTAAATTAAGCAATGGTGGTTCAAGCAAAACTAAAATTGAGCCTCGTGTTGCAGTAGGTTACAAATTAGGTAATGTGCGTGTAGCAGGTGATTATACTCATCACGGTAAATTCCAAGGTACTCAGGTTCAAGGTTTAGGTGCGACAGTATTCTATGACTTCGATACCAACTCTCAAATTGAACCTTATGTTGGTGCTCGCCTTGCGGCTAACCGTTTCAAATTTGAAGACCGCGCAGAACAACGTTATAAAAGCTCTTCTGAAACCAAAGTGGGTTATGGTGTAGTTGCGGGTGCTAAATATAAATTAGCAGACAAAGTGTATGCAAACGGCGGTTTAGAATATAACCGTTTAGGTAGCTTTGACGATACTAAAGTGAATAACTATGGCGCTAAAGTGGGCGTAGGTTACGAATTCTAATTTCCCTTTTGAAAAGTGCGGTTGATTTTCACCGCACTTTTTCTTTGGAATATAAAAATTTGTATCGTATTAATCTATTTGTGATTAATTCATGTAGCAGTTAAAATCCTCGTTCTAAATGAAATCGAGGATTTTTTATTTTTAGAGGTGAGAATATGATTATCGTTTATGGTATTAAAAACTGCGATACGGTAAAAAAAGCATTGAAGTGGCTAACTGAACATAATATTGAACATAAATTGCATGATTACCGTGTAGATGGATTAGATACTCAATTCTTACAACAAGCAGAAGCACAATTTGGCTGGGAAAATTTAGTCAATAAACGTAGTACGACTTGGCGTAATCTTGATGAAAATGTGAAAAATACACTCTCGAAATCTACCGCACTTTCCGTATTAGCTGAAAATCCAACGTTAATCAAACGCCCGATTATTTTGCAAGATGGTAAGGCATTGATTGGCTTCGACGAAAAAGAATATATTGCAGCATTTGCTTAAAAGAACAGTATTTCTTAGGAGTTTTTATGAAAGAAAAAGTGATTTCTTTAGCACAAGACCTCATTCGTCGTCCCTCTATTAGCCCAAATGATGAGGGGTGTCAGCAACTAATCGCTGAGCGTTTGGAAATACTCGGCTTTCAAATTGAATGGATGCCTTTCAACGATACGTTAAATTTATGGGCAAAACATGGTGCTGGTGAGCCTGTTATTGCCTTTGCAGGGCATACCGATGTGGTGCCGACAGGAGATGAAGCGCACTGGACTTATCCGCCGTTTTCTGCCGAAATTGTAGATGATGTGCTTTATGGTCGTGGTGCAGCAGATATGAAAGGCTCATTGGCAGCAATGATTGTGGCGGCAGAAGAATATGTGAAAGCTAATCCGAGTCATAAAGGAACGATCGCTTTGTTGATTACTTCTGACGAAGAGGCTGCCGCGAAAGATGGCACGGTACGTGTTGTCGAAACCTTAATGGCGCGCGGTGAGAAAATCACTTATTGCATGGTAGGCGAGCCGTCTAGTTCAAAAACATTAGGCGATGTAGTCAAAAATGGCCGTCGTGGTTCGCTTACGGGCAACCTCTACATTCAAGGTATTCAAGGCCATGTAGCTTATCCTCATTTAGCGGAAAATCCCATTCACAAAGCTGCGCTGTTCTTACAGGAATTAACCACATATCAATGGGATAATGGCAACGAATTTTTCCCGCCGACCAGTTTGCAAATTGCGAATATTCATGCAGGCACAGGGAGTAATAATGTCATCCCTGGTGAGCTTTATGTGCAATTCAATTTACGTTATTGTACGGAAGTGACTGACGAAATTATTAAGCAGAAAGTGGCGGAAATGCTTGAAAAACATGGTTTGAAATACCGTATTGATTGGAATTTATCGGGTAAACCATTTTTGACGAAACCAGGTAAATTATTAGATGCGTTAACGACGGCAATTGAGCAAACAACCAGTATTACATCACAGGCAGAAACAGGCGGTGGCACCTCTGACGGACGTTTTATTGCGTTAATGGGCGCTGAAGTGGTGGAATTTGGGCCGCTTAATTCGACGATTCATAAAGTGAATGAATGTGTCAGTGTAGATGATCTTGCCAAGTGCGGTCAGATTTATCATCAAATGTTAGTGAATTTATTGGACAAGTAAGATGAAATTAACGCCAGAAATGTTAACCGGCAAATCCCGAGAACATTTGATCAATTTGCCTACACCTCATTCTCCAAATCATTTTTTGCAAGCAGAGGCAATGAAAGCGTTTCAAGGATTGCAGCAAAGTGCGGTCAAAAATGGCTTTAATTTGCAGCCCGCGAGTAGCTTTCGTGATTTTGAGCGTCAACAACTTATTTGGAACGGTAAATTTAACGGCGAACGTAAAGTGCATGATGATGCGGGAAATCCATTAGATTTAGCGTCGTTCGATGATTGGCAAAAAGCACAAGCCATTTTACGTTGGTCAGCGCTTCCAGGAGGAAGTCGTCATCATTGGGGAACGGAAATCGATATTTTTGATCCTGATCTTTTGCCGCAAGGTCAATCATTACAACT
Source organism: Parahaemophilus parainfluenzae (assembly GCA_018381885.1). GTDB lineage: Bacteria > Pseudomonadota > Gammaproteobacteria > Enterobacterales > Pasteurellaceae > Haemophilus_D > Haemophilus_D parainfluenzae_AH. The sequence continues at coordinate 46,971 of JAGZRA010000006.1, forward strand.
TGAACCTTGGGAATATGAAAGCGGTGGCTATTTCTTTGAACTTAGTGAATTTCTCACTGAAAATCTACCGCAATTTGATTTTGCTTTGCCATTTATCAGCCAACCAGAAGGTAAAAAAATAGGCCGAGAGCCTTGGCATATTAGCTATTTACCGTTGGCAGAGCAGGCATCACGATTATTTACGCCAGATGTGCTATTGCAAGTTTGGCAGAATGAAAATGTGGCCGGAAAAGAAACGTTAATTGCACATTTGCCCGAGATTTTTGAGCAATATGTGGTTTAATAAAAAACGCAGCAAGTCGCTGCGTTTTTTTATGGTTTGATTAATTCTTTTTATTCTTTTCCAAGGATTTATGTTGAATTTTCACATTCTTGCCTTTGGCTTGGAAATATTCACCAATTTGTTGAGCAATGTAAACAGAACGATGTTTACCGCCTGTACAGCCGATGGCAATAGTGAGATAGCTTCGGTTATTTTGCTCTAACATCGGTAACCACGTTTCAATGTAATTGCGTGTTTGGTAGATAAAATTATTCACTTCATCATGCACAAGTAAAAATTGCGCAACAGGTTCATCAAGCCCCGTCATTGGACGAAGTTCTGGGTTCCAGTGTGGATTAGGTAGAAAACGCACGTCAAAGACATAATCGGCATCAAGCGGAATACCATATTTAAAGCCGAATGACTCAACCACGATTTTAAGTTCTTTATCCGTATTACCACGTAAAACTTCTCTTAACCGTTCAGATAACGAATGGGTAGAAAGTGGTGCGGTATCAATAATAAAATTAGCATGTTGAATTAAAGGCTCAAGTTGCTGATATTCTAAATCAATCGCTGATTCAAGTGGGAGATCTTGTGCTGAAAGTGGATGAAGACGACGTGAGTCGCTGTAACGACGAATAAGTGTACTACGATCGCTGTCCAGAAAGATGATTTTGACGGAATAAGTGGCTTGAATATCTGTCAGAATCTTGTCTAAATCAGCACTTGAATGGGGAAGATTTCGAATATCGAGACTGATGGCAACAGCCGTTTGAGTTTTGGCGAGAATATTGGTGAGTTGAGGAAGTAAATCGAGAGGGAGATTATCCACGCAATAATAGCCCATATCTTCCAAAGCTCGTAATGCGACAGATTTCCCCGCGCCGGAGCGACCGCTGATAATAATAATTTCCATCTGCGTGATTCCTTATGGTTAGTTGGTTAGGTTATACCTCTTGAGGTTCAATATTATCTAAATTTGTGTCGTCTTCAGATTCCTCTGAATGATCAGCACATTCAAAAATTTGCCAAATTTCATCCGCACTTTGTGCTGAACGAAGTTGTTTAATTAAGTTTTTATCAGTTAATTTTTCATTGAGCTCTGCGAGAACAGGAATATATTCTTGGCAGTGATTTTCAGGTACAAGCACAGCAAAAACGATATCCACGGGTTTATTATCTGCAGCATCATAATCAACAGGACCATCTAATTGCATAAATACCGCTAGGATTTTATCTGAGGCCGTTGCAGGTAACTTGGCTTTAGGCATAGCGACACCATTGCCTAATCCTGAATTACCTAATTTTTCCCGTTCAAACAAACATTCAAAACATGCTTGTTCACCATTTTCGCAGTGAAGTTTTTCCACAACGAACGAGGCAATAGATTCAAATAATCGTTTCTTGCTAGAAAAAGCAACCCCCTGACGAATATCATCAGGGGAGAGCAATGTCGTAAATTTCATAGGTTATAGTTTAAATTGTTCGCCTAAATAGACACGTTTAACGTGCTCATCATTCATGACTTCTTCCGGTGTGCCGGTCGCGATAATTTTCCCCTCACCAACAATGTAAGCACGTTCACAAACATCAAGGGTTTCGCGTACGTTATGGTCGGTAATTAACACGCCTAAGCCACGATTGCGGAGATCTGTGATGATTTTCTTAATATCCGTCACCGAAATAGGGTCAACACCGGCAAAAGGTTCATCTAGTAAAATGAATTTAGGATTTGCCGCTAAGGCGCGTGCAATTTCCACACGACGACGTTCACCACCAGAAAGTGATTGTCCCAGGCTATCACGAATATGGCCAATATTGAACTCATCAATTAACTCATCCGCTCTCTCTCTGCGTTGCTCAGCGGTGAGATCTTTACGAATTTCTAATACCGCCATAAGATTTTCATACACCGTCAAACGACGGAAAATAGAGGCTTCTTGTGGTAAATAGCCAATTCCTCGACGAGCACGTTCATGCATCGGTAATATGCTAATATCATCGCCATCAATGGTGATTTTTCCCTGATCGTGACGCACTAAACCGACGACCATGTAGAAAGTAGTGGTTTTACCTGCACCATTTGGACCAAGTAGGCCAACAATTTCATTGGAGTTTACGGTTAAACTCACATCAGAAACCACTTTTCGGCTCTTATAGCTTTTTGCGAGAAATTCAGCTTGTAATACAGACATCGGTTATTTTTTACCTTTTTGTTGTAATTGGGTCGGAATTAAGACGGTTTGCACGCGTGATTTTCCATTACCATTGGCTTTTAACTGTTGTTTTTTCACATCATAAGTGATGCGTTCACCGTTAATTTTGCTATCTAATTGTTTTAATTCAGCATTACCGGTCAATGTTAAGAATTCAGTGCCTAAATCGTAGTGAACTTTATTCGCTCTACCGTCAACAGGTTTACCATCATCAAGTTGCTGGTGGAAGGTAACAGGGCTACCAAAGGCTTCAACGGTTTCTTTTTTACCTGAATTTTCTGGTGGACGAGTAATAACCACTTTATTGGCTTTAATCAAAATAGAACCTTGCGTAATCACAACGTTATCCGTAAAGGTCACCACGCTATTTTCCATATCTAAAGATTGATTATCTGAGACAATATTAATCGGTTTATTGGTATCGTCTTTTAACGCAAAAGCAGACAAAGAAGTCATCATTAACGCCGTTAAAAGCAGAATTTTATTGTTTGTTGATTTCATAATATGTTTTTACCTGTTCCTTTAGAGTTGCAACTTGCTGACGTAAGTTTCCGACGAGCTTCAATCCGCTAGAATTAAAGTTTAATCCGTTAATTTTTACTTGCGTATCGGAAGTAATGTCTTGTGTTTTTAAATTAATTACTGCGGCTTCAGTCTCAACACGTTGTAGGCGAGATAAAGGATCAAGGCTCTCGGCAACCACACCACCTTCAAGATAGAGCATTTGAGCTTTCGTTAATTTTGCCTTTTTCGCGCTAAGTTTCCAATTTTGTTTTTCTAATTGAATTTTATCGGTTTTCGCTTCTTTATCTTTATTGTCCAAAGAGACATCAAAAAGATAGACTAACGGCGAAATAAAATCCGTATGACCGTCTTGTGTGTAATATTCCACTTTGTCGGAAATCGCGAGATACTGTTTTTTACCTTCAGGTGAGAATACAGTGGTTTCCATTTTATTCCCGACGTATTCTGGGCTATCAGGCTTTTTAATGAGGCTTTGTAAATCGCTATGATCTTGATTAAGCGAATAATACCAGCCTAATAAAGCGAGGGCGATGATACCTAAAATAATATTCCAACGAATATTCATAAATAACATTTTTTCCTTATTAAAAGGGTAGCTAATCATAGCACTTTTTTGACACAAAGTGCGGTCAAAAATAGCTGTATTTTAGTCTTCTAAAATGAGTGTTTTTAAGATCTGATAAATCTCGCGATAAGCTTTTGACGGCTTATTTTGTTCCTTCTCTTTTTGTGCTGCACGAATCAAATTACGTAAGTGTTGGCGGTCTGCTGAAGGATGTTCATTTAACAAATCAGTCAGAGCCGCATCACCTTTCGCAACCAATTCATCACGTAAGATTTCCAATTTATGCAACATCGCTTGCTGCTGATTATGTTTATTTTCAATTTTTTCTAAAGCTTCACGAATAGGCTCTGCATCAATTGAGCGTAAGAGCTTACCAATATATTGTAATTGGCGACGACGCGCCTCTTTTTGCAGGCGTTGCGCTAATTCAATGGCATCTTTCAAGCTATCATCTAGTGGAACCTTAGTCAGATTTGCTTTGGTTAAGTTCACCAATTTCTCGCCGAGCTGTTTTAAACCCTCAGCGTCGCGTTTGATTTCACTTTTACTTACCCAAATAATCTCTTCTTGGTCTTCATCTTCCCAATCAAAGGCTTCTTTTTTCTTACGTTTTGCCATTCTGTTACCTTATGAAAAATTTGGTGCATTTTAGCATAAACTTTCAAAATAAGATAAAATGACGCAAATTTTTAATAGGATTATCACCATGAAAACAGCAGAAAATTTAACCGCACTTTTAAAATCTCAAGAGCAAACATTGCGTGATGCAGTCAGTTTTGCGATTGACACCGCCCAGAAAGCGGGCGCCACCGCTGAAGTAGGTGTGACAAAAGTGAGTGGTTTATCGGTTTCCACCCGTCTGCAAGAGATTGAAAATGTTGAATTTACTAACGATGGGGCATTAGGTATTTCCGTTTATTTAGGCCAACAAAAAGGCAATGCCTCTACTTCAGATTTAAGTGAAGAAGCGATTAAAAACACCGTTGAAGCCGCGCTCGCTATTGCAAAATATACCTCGCCAGATGATTGTACAGGGCTAGCCGATAAAGAGTTAATGGCTTTTGAAGCACCAGACTTAGCACTTTATCATGGGGCAAGTGTTGATGTTGAACAGGCTACGAAATTAGCTTTAGAAGCTGAAAAAGCGGCGTTGGAATACGATGCTAAAATCGTGAATAGTAATGGAGCAAGCTTTAATTCGCATACTGGCGTGCGTGTTTATGGCAATACACACGGCATGCTACAAAGTTACTTATCTAGTCGTTATTCTTTATCTTGTTCGGTGATTGGTGGCGAGCTAGATCAACTTGAAAATGACTACGAATATACGGTTTCACGTGAGTTTGATGCGCTTTCTTCCGCAGATTGGGTGGGGCAAAATTGTGCGAAAAAAGTGATTGCACGTTTAAATCCACAAAAATTAACGACACGTGAAGTGCCCGTGATTTTCTTAAATGATGTGGCAACTGGATTAATTTCTCATTTAACGGGCGCGATTAGTGGCGGCAGCTTATATCGCAAATCCAGTTTCTTGCTCGATCATCTTGGAAAACAAGTATTGCCAGATTGGTTCCAAATCAGTGAGCGTCCTCATTTGTTAAGACGTTTAGCCTCTACACCTTTTGACAGCGAAGGAGTGCGAACACAAGATCTTGAAATTATTCAAGATGGCGTGTTGCAAACCTATTTGCTCACCAGTTATAGCGGTAGAAAAATGGGCATGCAAAGTACTGGTCATGCAGGTGGTATTCACAACTGGCTTGTAAAACCAAATTTAACGGGGGGATTGACCGCACTTTTACGCCAAATGGGCACCGGTTTATTGGTTACCGATGTCATGGGGCAAGGCGTAAATATTGTGACCGGGGGTTATTCCCGTGGTGCAGCCGGTTTCTGGGTGGAAAATGGTGAAATCCAATATCCTGTTGCTGAAATTACCATTGCCAGTCAATTACAAGATATGTTGAAAAATATTGTGGCAGTAGCAGATGATGTTGAGCATCGATCCAATATCCAAACAGGTTCAATTTTACTCGACAAGATGAAAATCTCAGGGAATTAATAAACTTATAAAAATGATAATAATTCTTATTGACAGATATTTTCTTTCTGCTACTATACACACATCTGTTTCGTAGCGATTGCAGGTTGCTTCAACAGGTAGAGTAGAAAGTAAATTCGTTAGGGTTAAAAAGGCTGAAGGTTTAAACTTCAGCCTTTTTTATTGTAGAATACGCAAACGATTAAATTAAAAAGGAAAGACTATGAAAAAACACCACGTCGATATTATGATTTCAGAAGCGGATGTCCGTAGTCGCATAACTGAACTTGGCGCGGAAATTACGCATTTTTATCAACAAAAAGCCATTGATAAACTGATTGTTGTCGGGCTTTTACGTGGTTCATTTATGTTCATGGCCGATCTTGTGCGTGAATTAAAATTACCGGTAGAAGTGGAGTTTATGACCACTTCAAGCTATGGGAGCGGAATGACAAGTAATCACGATGTGAAAATTACGAAAGATCTTGAAGGGGATATTCGTAATGAACATGTGCTGATTGTTGAGGACATTATTGATACGGGGTACACCCTTGAAAAAGTGCGTGGTATTTTAAATTTACGCGATCCTGCAAGCTTGGCGATTTGTACCTTGTTAGATAAACCTTCTCGCCGAGAAGTGGAAGTGCCCGTTGAATGGATTGGTTTTTCTATTCCAGATGAATTTGTTGTCGGCTATGGTATTGATTATGCTCAACGTTATCGTAATCTAGGCTATATTGGCAAAGTGGTTATAGACGAATAATTTATTTTTCAATAAAAAGAGCGGTCAAAATTCACAGGGATTTTTGACCGCTCTTTGTTTGTTAAGATTAGCGTTTCGCTTTTTTGATAAACTTCATCAAGCGTTTACGTTTACGTAATTGGTTTGGTGTGAGTTTATTTTTTCTACCCGCGAATGGGTTTGAACCTTCTTGGAATAGCAAGCGAATTGGTGAACCAATAATTTTCAAACTCTTACGATAATAATTAGATAAATAACGTTTGTATGAATCCGGTAATTTATCCATTTGGTTACCATGCACCACGATAATTGGTGGATTATAGCCGCCTGGGTGAGCGTATTTTAATTTAATGCGACGTCCGCCAATCATTGGTGGTTGATGCTCATCCGTTGCCATTTGTAAAATGCGGGTGAGAAGGGACGTCGTCATTTTTTGCGTCGCGCAAGCATAAGCTTCTTTAATCGAATCAAAAAGATTACCTACGCCACTGCCGTGTAAAGCAGAAATAAAGTGCACGCGGGCAAAATCAATGAAATCAAGACGGCGATCTAATTCGGATTTGACGCGATCTTTCACATCTTGATCTAAGCCGTCCCATTTATTCACGACGATCACGAGCGAACGACCCGCATTTAAGATAAAGCCAAGTAGAGAGAGATCTTGGTCTGAAATGTTTTCACGCGCATCAATTGTGAGTAATACCACGTTTGCATCTTGAATTGCTTGTAATGTTTTGATGACAGAGAATTTCTCAACGGCTAAATGCACTTTACCACGTTTGCGCACACCTGCTGTGTCAATTAAGGTGTATTGTTGTCCATCACGTTCCATTGGAATATAGATACTGTCGCGTGTTGTACCTGGCATATCGTAAACCACCACGCGATCTTCACCTAAAATACGATTGGTTAATGTCGATTTACCAACGTTTGGACGGCCTACAATCGCAATTTTGATATTTTTATCTTGTTCTTCTTCAAGCTCTTCGTCTAATGCTTCATCAATCAATGAAGTATCTTCTTCTGAATCGAAGTCAAATTCGTGATCCCATTTATCTTTTTCTTCTTCATCAGAAGTGCGGTCATTTTCTGCTTCGTTTTCTTGTAATTTTTCCGCTAAAGGTGCAAGTACTTGCTCCATTAATTGAGTCACGCCACGGCCTTGTGATGCGGCGATTTGTTCAATTTCACCTAAGCCTAATTGATAAAATTCCGCACAGTGTGAGTCTGCATCAATACCGTCAGTTTTATTTGCTACAACCACGGTTGTTTTATTCGTGCGTTGGCGTAAGTAATTGGCAATGCCAATGTCTGCAGCCGTTAAACCTGCGCGCGCATCTACTAAGAAAAGCACCACATCGGCTTCTTCAATCGCTAATAAGGATTGCTCCGCCATTTTTTCTTCAACGCCTTCTTCAGTGCCATCAATACCGCCGGTATCGATTACAATGAAATCATAGCCAGAAATATTGGCATGACCATATTTACGATCTCGGGTTAAACCAGGGAAGTCTGCGACAAGCGCATCACGAGTACGGGTTAAACGGTTGAATAGGGTGGATTTGCCTACGTTTGGGCGACCCACTAAGGCAACGACAGGAGTTGTCATAAAAATATCTCTGTAAAGTGTAAATTTGGTTAATTATAGCGAATGTTGGCTGGCAGGTAAAATTCGGGCATAAAAAAAGCACCTTCAGGTGCTTCATTATCTCGGCTTAATTGGCGGAATGGACGGGACTCGAACCCGCGACCCCCTGCGTGACAGGCAGGTATTCTAACCAGCTGAACTACCACTCCGTGAGTATATTAAGACAAGTTTTAAATTGGCGGAATGGACGGGACTCGAACCCGCGACCCCCTGCGTGACAGGCAGGTATTCTAACCAGCTGAACTACCACTCCGCTAAGTGCTGGGTATAATAATGATGAACGTTAAAACCGTCAATCTTTTTTTTCTTTTTTATGTTTATCTGATTAATAGATAACCGATTAATGTGAGGTTTCCTCACCCGTACGAATAGACCAAAAACATTTGCCATCACTCTTTTTATTGACCAATTTAAGGAAATCTAAATGAGCTTGGAGTTCGTCATCAGTGGGTTGTAACACTTTTAAATTTTGCGAAAAATTGACCGCACTTTGGAGATCTTGCATATTGGTACTAGCTTGGATAATTGGACTATCCGCATGATCTTCATCAAATAGGCTAGTTTGACCGCCCGTCATGGATAAATAAACATCGGCCAAAATCTCCGCATCCAGTAACGCGCCGTGGAGTGTTCGTTTGCTGTTGTCAATGCCTAAACGATCACACAAGGCATCTAAGCTATTACGTTTTCCCGGGTACATTTGGCGCGCCATTTGCAACGTATCAGTGACGAGGCAAATGTCGGTTGTTTTGATATCTAACCCAAGTTTACGAAATTCATAGTCCATAAAACCCACGTCGAAGGGGGCGTTGTGAATCAGCAGTTCAGCACCACGAATGTATTCAATAAAGTCCTGTGCAATGGTTTTGAAATCCGGTTTATCCGCAAGCATTTCATCCGTAATACCGTGAACTTTAATAGCATCAGGATCAACCAAACGATCTGGCTTAATATAAATATGGAAATTATTGCCCGTATATTTACGGTTGATCATTTCCACTGCGCCGATTTCAATAATGCAATGTCCTTCGTAATGCGCACCAATTTGGTTCATACCGGTGGTTTCAGTATCCAGTACAATTTGACGATCCGGATTTATCATTGTTCTACCTATTTGTTTCCTTTAAAATACTGCCTATTTTACACAAGCTCGAATTAGTTATGCAAAAACAGATTGAAATTTTTACGGATGGATCTTGCCTAGGCAATCCGGGAGCCGGTGGCATAGGGATTGTCCTGCGCTATAAACAGCACGAAAAACATATTTCAAAAGGGTATTTCAAAACCACCAATAATCGCATGGAATTACGGGCAGTGATTGAGGCTTTAAATAGCTTAAAAGAGCCTTGCCATGTGACGCTTTATAGCGATAGCCAATATATGAAAAATGGCATCACACAATGGATTTACAATTGGAAGAAAAACAATTGGAAAGCGAGTACGGGCAAAGCGGTAAAAAATCAGGATTTATGGAGTGCGTTAGATCAGGCAATTCAAACCCATAACATTAATTGGCAGTGGGTGAAAGGCCATTCAGGACATCGAGAAAATGAAATTTGTGATGAATTAGCCAAACAAGGCGCAGAAAACCCAACTTTCGAAGATATCGGTTACGAAGGGTAGTCTGCACCTTATTTTAAAGTGCGGTTATTCTTGATAACGAATTAAACCTTCCTGCTGTGTGGTGGCAATTAATGTGCCATCTGCAGCAAAAATTTGTCCCCTCGCTAAACCTCGTCCCGCAAAAGCATTGTTACTTTCAATGGCATGTAAGTGCCAATTATTTAAATTGAAAGGGCGGTGGAACCAAATACTATGGTCGATTGTAGCTACTTTCATCCCTTTTTGTAAAAAGCCTTTCCCATGTGGGTGAAGTGCGGTCAAAATACAGTGAAAATCAGAAAAATACGCTAAGAGACATTGTTGCGTCTGCAAATCTAATGGTGCCTCTCCATTGGTTTTAAACCAAGCATATTGTTCGGGGGGGAGTTCTCGACCATCAAATGGATTGTTCAAATATCGGCTATGAATCTGAAATGGTCGTTCTTGGGCAAATTTTTCACTCAAGCTTTCAGGCAAAGTTTGCGCCACTTTTAACATGATTTCGTGTTCATCAATACATTGCTCAGGGCCTGGTACTTGTGGCATAGCGGATTGATGATCGAAACCTTCTTCAGGTACTTGAAATGAGGCGGTGACGTGGCAAATCACATTTTTATGCTGAATCGCTTTTACGCGTAATGCAGAGAAGTTGCGCCCTTCTCGTAAGGTTTCTACATCGTAAATAATCGGGTATTGACTGTCGCCAGGTGCTAAAAAGTAAGCATGGCAAGAATGGAGAATGCGTTCAGGTGGCGCAACTTGCATCGCGGCAGAAAGAGATTGAGCGACTACTTGACCGCCAAACACTTGACGAAAACCTAAGTCTTCACAGGCTCCGCGAAAGATAAGATCATCAATTTTTTCTAATTTTAACAATTCGATGAGCTGATTTAATTTATCTGACATTGTTTTTTCCTTTTATAAATACAAAAAGACCGCATAGTTATGCGGTCTGAAGCGTTTTTATACGTTAAAGCGGAAGTGCATGACATCACCATCTTGAACGATGTAGTCTTTACCTTCTAAGCGCCATTTACCTGCTTCTTTTGCTCCGTTTTCACCTTTGAATTGGATGAAGTCATCGTAAGCAATCACTTCTGCACGGATGAAGCCTTTTTCAAAGTCAGTGTGAATTACGGCTGCTGCTTTAGGGGCGGTTGCACCAACAGAAACCGTCCATGCGCGCACTTCTTTCACTCCCGCAGTGAAGTAGGTTTGAAGATTTAATAAAGCATAACCTGCACGAATTACACGGTTTAAGCCAGGTTCTTCAATGCCAAGATCTTGTAAGAATTCGATTTTTTCATCGTCATCAAGCTCTGCAATTTCAGCTTCAATCGCCGCACATACAGGCACCACAACAGAGCCTTCTTTTTTTGCAAACTCACGTACTTTGTCTAAATACGGGTTGTTTTCAAAACCGTCTTCATTTACGTTCGCAATGTACATGGTTGGTTTTAATGTGAGGAAGTTATAGCTTTTAATTGCTAATAACTCATCTTTATCTAACGCAACAGAACGAATCATGCCTGCTTCAGAAAGTACAGGAAGAATTTTTTCCATCACAGATAGCTCAAATTTTGCATCTTTATCGCCACCTTTAGCACGTTTTTGTAAACGTTGGATTGCACGTTCGCAGCTGTCTAAGTCAGCAAGGGCTAATTCGGTATTGATGGTTTCGATATCACTTAATGGATCGATTTTACCCGCAACGTGCACGATGTCATCATTTTCAAAACAACGAACAACATGACCAATCGCATCAGTTTCACGGATATTAGCTAGGAATTTATTCCCTAAGCCTTCACCTTTACTTGCACCCGCAACCAAACCTGCGATATCCACAAACTCCATGGTAGTGGGTAACACACGTTCAGGTTTAACAATTTCCGCTAATGCATCTAAACGCGGATCCGGCATTGGTACCACGCCAGTATTTGGTTCGATGGTACAGAACGGATAGTTTGCCGCTTCGATACCGGCTTTGGTTAATGCATTAAAAAGAGTCGATTTACCGACGTTTGGCAAACCAACGATACCACATTTAAATCCCATGATGTTTTCCTTATTGTGAGCATAAGTGCGGTTAAAATTTATAGTGTTTTTTCACCGCACTTTTGAGTTAAATTTTAAAACTGTTTAAGCGATTGATGGCTTTCACCATGCCTTCTTTGAAAAGCAATTCAATGCAATCGGTGGCTTCGTCTAACGCTTTATCGAGTGCTTCTCTTTCTGCTGGCGCGGGTTTGTTAAGCACAAAACCTGAAACTAAATCACGGTGTCCAGGATGGCCAATGCCAATGCGTAAACGATAGAAATTATTGCTGTTACCAAGCTGAGCCACAATATCTTTTAAACCATTGTGTCCGCCATGTCCGCCACCTTGTTTTAATTTTACGGTGCCTGGCGGTAAATCTAATTCATCGTGTAGCACTAAAATTTCTTCTGGTTTGATGCGATAAAAATTAGCAAGTGCCCCCACTGCTTTTCCGCTTAAATTCATAAACGTCGTTGGCACTAAAAAACGGACTTCTTTGCCGTTAATCAGTGTTTTTCCTACATAACCGAAGAATTTATTTTCTGCATTAAGCGAAACATTAAAGCGACGAGCCAAACGCTCAATCAACCATTCACCTGCATTGTGGCGGGTTTCCGCATATTTATCGCCAGGGTTTCCCAGCCCCACGATGAGTTTAATTTCAGACATAGTTTTCTGCTTGAATAAAAATAGTGGCGTATTGTAGCGAAAAAGGGCTAATTTCTCAATCTATAAGGCTAAGACTAAAACGCCTGAGAGAATTAATAGACTTCCCATAACTAATTTCATACTTAAAGGTTCGCCTAACAATACCACGCCTAAAATAATGGCAATCACGACACTGAGTTTATCTATAGGGGCAACCCAAGAGGCGGGTGCCATTTGCAACGCACGATAATAACAAAGCCAAGATAGACCAGTAGCAACACCGGAAAGAATTAAAAAGGTGAATGGTTTTGCAGCAATATGTTGTGGCAGTTGCCATTCGTTACGTGCGCTAATGATGCCTGCTGTAACGAGTAAAACCACAATTGTACGGATAAAGGTCGCGAGATTGCTGTTAATGCCTTCAACCCCTAATTTGCCCAAAATAGCGGTAAGTCCAGCGAAAAAGGCTGAACCAATGGCAAAAAATACCCAATTCATGATGAACTCCTGATTTTATCGTTAATATTGACCGCACTTTTCCGCTATAATAACGGAAAACTCAT